>JARBUI010000006.1 GCA_029239755.1 Clostridia bacterium
AAACTGGATGCCTCCTGTAATCTACAGGAAGACATCCAGCATTAGTGCCTAACTATTTAATTAGATAATGATGTGTCCAGAAAACTGGGTACATATCAATATAAAGCCTGCTCTATAGGGGATTTTAATTAAAAATACTTCTACTCAATACCAATCTCTAAAATAAACTCTTTCTTTTCAAAGGGCTGTATATACTCTAACTGCCCTGTTCTTCTTAGTTCATCTCGCCCAAAGGGATACGTAGATGATGGCTCTAATCCTAAAGCATAATCTGCTTCACCCATTTGCTTCCACTGTGTGAGCAGCGGCAGATTAGTAGTTTGGTATTTCAGAAAAACTGCAAAATCTAATTGATCATTTTTAATAGCTACTTTAGCCATGTTCTCTTGATCAGGCTGTACTTTGTGGAAAAACACTTGTTCTTTATAGCCATGAATTGGTTTCTCAAAATAATTAAAAGAATCTATTCCCTTTTTCGCCTCTTCATCTCTTGGCTCTGAAGATAAAAATTCAGCTTCAATGTGTGCCGTTTCACTTAAAACAGGATAACCAAAATTGCAATGGTAGAGCAGCATAAAGGGTTCTGGATTAAATCCTTGATTCTCAATTACATCATAAACCTGAAGAGTATTACTTCCTAAAGAGGTTCTTATCTTTCTTTTTAGAGTAATGTTTTCTCCAAAAAAAACTGCTTGCTTTGTTTCCCCTTGGATCTCAATAACATAGTCATCCCCTTGCCATCCTTGAATAATAGAAACATTTTCTGCAATAAGGCTGGACGCTCTGCCATGGAGTCCTAATTTCTTTCCTTCATCTTCACACGGCGGTCCCATATAAGTAAAGCCGCAAGTGGTAAGAAGTCCTGCATAGAAACCTCTAAAGAAGCCAAAGCCTGCTTCTTCAAAAGAGAATGGTGATGTTATCCCTGTTTTAGACATAAAGCTGATAGGTACACCTTTATAGCTTGCAGCGGCGATATCCATTCCCCTATCAGGAACAACGGTAAATTTAAATCCCGTTCCCGTCTTAACTTCAATAACTTGAACTCCTTTACCGTTTCCTTCAACTATCTCAAGTCTTTTCGCTCCCGCGATTTGAGTTACATCTCCAACATATTTCATAAATTCTTGCCTTTTCAATGACTTCCCATACAAATTTATCATGAGAATGCACCTCCCCAAATACCCTTCTGCTTACTTATATATTATTTGTTAAAATCTTTTACAGCTTCAATCATCGCAACGACATTCTCAACTGGTGTTTTTGCAACAATATTATGTATCGTGTTAAAGACAAATCCACCGTCTTTTGAGAAGATTTCGCATATCTCTAATACTTCTTTTCTGACTTCTTCTGGAGTGCCAAACGGCAGCGTTCTTTGAGTATTTACGCCTGCTCCCCAGAATGTAACATCACGCCCAAACTGACTCTTTAATGTTCTTGGGTCCATATCCTTTGCAGTCCACTGCACAGGATTAATAATATCAAATCCCGCATCAATAAGTTCTGGGATAAGCGGCATAATGGAACCACAAGTATGCTTAAAGGTTTTCCAATGGGTATTGGCATGGATCCATCCATTGATGCGTTTGTAATAAGGCGCATAAAGATCTCTGAATGTATCTATAGAGCAAAACGGTCCATTTTGAGTGCCAAAATCATTGCCACATATATAAGCTATATCAATGACATCTCCTGTCGCCTGATAAATTTTTTCTAGATTTCTTATGGCAATTTCTACTTGTTTATCAAAGATTTCGTGGAGATAATCCTGACGCATTGCTGTAGACATATACCACTCCTGAATATCTCTAATACCCTTTGGATCTTTAAGCATAGGGCCAGGTACGCAGGCAATGTCCCCAATAGCTGTACCACCAAGGTTAGCTCCTACAGCGTACTTAGAGCCTCTGAATCTATCTGCCATTTTTTTATAATACTCAAGATCTGCCTCAGAGATGTCCCCAAACTCTTCTAGGTTATCTTCTACATTTAGGTTATCATCATCAATGTCTTTTTGCCTGATGATGGCATCAAAAAAGTAGCTTGATCTTGGCATTTTGGCAGCTGGCGGATAGTTTTTATCCCCTTCAGCATAAATGTAAATATCACTGTCATCCTCTGTTGTTACAAACTTCTCTGCCACAAGTACTTTTTGTCCCCATGGTGTCATCCATTCTCTAAAGTTCTCATTTTTAAAGCCATACATGGTGTACTGGCTCCATAAATCAGTTGTATCTATACCCGCTGCTTCTCTTAAATCATCCTCTACAAGACCTAACATTTGATAGGGTTCAGATACTGTAATTATTTTCTTTTCGAGTCCATAATACTCTCTTAATTTCTCAAGTACGCTGACATGAATACCTGTTGTAGGAAAAGCTCCCATATCAAAAGGCATTGGGCCGCTTTTATGTTCAAGTGCTAATCTAACTTTGCTTTTAGAATCCATAAGGCTCTCCTTTTCTACTATACTTTATAGTCTGTTTTATCTCTAAAATTGATTGGCTGCATATTCCATAATGTTTTCTTGCGTCGCTTCATGATGACCTAGTTCACCTTTAATCATACCCTCATGCATAACAAGAATGCGATCTGCCAGCATAAGTACTTCCGGTAATTCTGACGAAATAAGCACTATCCCAACACCCGACTTTGATAACTCGTCAATAATCTCATAAATCTCAGACTTTGCTCCGATATCAACACCATGGGTAGGTTCATCTAAAAATAGTATTTTAGGCTTATTGAGCAGCCATCTTGAAATAATAGCTTTTTGTTGATTGCCTCCACTAAGGTATTTGATCTTTTGTTCCATTCCCGGAGTTTTTATTGATAACTTTTGAATATATTCTTCCGCATTAGAGATTTCCTGTTTTAAATCCATCATATGTTTATGATCTTGTATCTGCAAATTACTCATGCTTATGTTTTCTCTGACTGTCATGTCTAAACATAAACCTTGTGTCTTCCTGCCCTCTGGAATAAGCCCGATGCCTAACTTAATAGCATCTATAGGCGATTTGATATTAACTTTTTTTCCATCAACAAGAATTTCTCCTTCTATTTTCTTATTCACTCCAAAAATAGTCTGGATAACTTCAGTTCTTCCTGCTCCTACCAGTCCTGTAATCGCCACTACTTCTCCCGGATGAACTTCAAAAGAAATATCCTTGATTCTGGATTTATCACGGAGTCCCTTTACCTCTAATATGGGTTTCCCTGTGAAAACATTTTTTGCTCTATTGTAGGCTTTATCAAATTCACGTCCTACCATCAGTGATAAGACTTGTTTCACTTCCGCATCTTTCTTTTCTATCGTTTTAATATATTGTCCATCTCTTAGGATTGTTATTTTATCTGATATTCGGAAGACTTCTTCCATACGATGAGAAATGAATAAAATAGATACGCCAGAAGCCTTCAAACTATTGATAATAGCAATAAGCATCTCTGTTTCACTGCTTGTTAAAGAAGAGGTTGGTTCATCCATAATTAAAAGCTTTGCTTCAAGAGAAAGTGCTTTTGCAATCTCGACCATCTGCATTTGAGAAACACTTAGATCCTTTACCTTTCTTCTAGGATCAATATCTCTTATTCCAATGCATTCTAGTTGAAGCTTACATTTCTCAGCCATCTTTTTATAATTAACATAGCCTAGCTTATTTGTTTCTAATCTTCCAATATATATGTTTTCCATAATACTAAGATGAGGCGCTAAAGATAATTCCTGATGGATCATAGCTATGCCCGATTCTTGCGCATCACGTGTATTTTTAAGCTTTAATTCTTTTCCTTGAAAAAAAACAGAGCCTTCATCTGGTCCATAACCACCCGATAAGATATTCATGAGTGTAGATTTTCCTGCTCCATTTTCTCCTACAATTGCATGAACTTCTCCCGTCTCTACACTAAAGGACACATCACTTAGCGCCTTTACTCCGGGGAAACTCTTTGATATGCCTTTGACATCTAGCAGTAAGTTTTTATCCAATTTTTTAACCTCCACTATTTACTTAATAATAGTCAATTCGGGAATAAGTTCAAAATAAACCTATTCCCAAAATGATGTCATTGTACTATAATTAAAATGATGTGTTATTTGCCTAGAGCTCTTTTTCTATTTGCTTTAGGCTTTTTTTATTGTGGATACATTTCTGCAACATTGTCTGGTGTTACCACATCTAATTTTACTGGAATAAAATCAGCCGCTGGTTTTTCTCCTGTAACTAAATGATTGTATAAGGATACGCAAGAATCAAATCCTTGACCAAATGGATCTTGAGCTATTGCTGCTGCTATTTCTCCAGTTCTTACATACTCTAAGTTGTCTGGTGTATGATCATAGCATACTACTTTTACTTTTCCTGTTAAGCCTAAATCTTTAATTGCTTTTGCTGCACCAAATGGTCCACCTGCTGTTACATAAATAACTTTTAAGTCTGGATCTGCTGTTAACATATCTGTTGTTAAAGTGTATGCTTTATCTCCTTGGTCACGGTTTTCATATTTACCTACAATCTTAATGCCTGGTACATTTTTAGCAATGTAGTCAAGTGCGCCATTCATACGCTGTTCGTGTTGTGTCGCGCCAAATACACCTGTGATAACGCCTACTTTTCCTTCTCCGCCTGTTAATTCTTCTATTGTTTTTCCTGCTAATTCTCCTGCTGCATAAGCATCTTGACCCATAAATGCAAGTCTGTTACTTTTTACTGATCCTTCTGCTATAAAGTTAAATACAGGAATCCCTGCTGCTACTGCTTTATCAATCGCAACCTCTGTACCGTCAAAAATAGGTACAACTGCAATGGCATCATATTGTTTTGCTACTGCAGCTTCAATTCCAGCAATAACACGATCTGCTGTTAAGTCATCTCCCATAACTATGTAATCTACTGTTGTATTAAAATTCTTTAAGTATTCTTTTGCTGCTTCAGCTCCATCTCTTACAGGAAACCAAAATGGATTATTTTGAAATGATAAAAACGCAATTCTTAATGGTTTTTCTGGAAGTTGTTTTACTGCTTCAACATTTCCGCCTTTTGGCAGTGCAACTTCTGGTACTGCTGCTGCCTCTGCAGGTGCTTCTTCTTTTACTTCTGCTGCTGGCGCTTCTGTTTGAGCTGCTTCTGTGGACTTAGTTTCTTGTACTTCAGCTTTACCGGCACACCCTACTACCCCAAATACAGAACTTACTACTAATAACATGGCACAGATTAATTTTTTCATTTTCATTATCTCCTTTTACAGTTGAATTTTATTCATTTTTTAAATTTTTTATGCTGTCAATCGCAACTGCTGCAATAATAACGAGTCCAATGGTAACAATTTGCCAATATGCTGATACACCTACTAAAACAAATGCATTTCTTAAAACACCCATAATCGCTGCGCCAAGAAGAGCTCCTATTATTGTACCTTCTCCCCCAGACAGACTTGCTCCCCCAATAACAACTGCCGCAACTACATCAAGTTCATATCCTTGACCTGAAGCTGGGGAGGCATTATTTAAGGTCCCTGATAATATAATACCTGCTAAAGCACACAAACCACCTGTAATAATATAGACAATCATCTTTGTGAAATCTACGGGAATTCCCGAAAGCTTTGCTGCTCTTTCATTACTTCCAACAGCATAAATATTTCTGCCTACTAAAAACCTTTTAGTAAATACCATTCCCATAATAATAATAGCAAACATGATGATTACCGGAAATGGAACAGGCCCAATGTATCCCCCTCCTAAATAATTAATGCCATTTTTAATAGCAATTGGCATACCTCCTGTAATAAGTAATGCTATTCCTCTAGCTATACTCATCATACCTAATGTAACGATAAATGGATTGATTTTAATTTTAGCAACTAAAAAGCCATTAATGAGTCCTACAAAACAACCAAATGCTATCGTTAAAATAATAAGTGTAATAGGCGAAAGCCCAAGACCTGCTAGCACTGCCAATATAACGCCGCATAGTCCAAGGACATTTCCTACTGATAGGTCAATGCCGCCTGTTATAATAATTAAGGCCTCTCCTACTGCTAATATAGCAATCACTGATATTTGTCTAAGAACATTGAAGATATTGCTTACTGTAAAAAAGTAAGGGGTTAATAAGCTGATTACGATGCACATTACTACAAGTACAATAAAAATTGAAAACTCTTTAACTTTAAAAATCTGACTTTTAATGACGTCTCCTCCTTTCTTCTCATTTAAATATCTAATAAGTACAAACTATTAAGCAAGTAAACTTCTACCTCCTTTATGAATTTTCTATAAGAAATTGCAGTTTATTTTGTGCAATACTTAAAGCTTCTTCTGGTTCAACTTTTAATGTTATGCTATTGTAAATAGCTTCTCCTAGGATTTCCTCATATTTTCTTTCTGAAAGAACATTGCCGCTTTTGGCCTTTGGCATAATACGTTTTCGGCTTTTATCAAAGCTTTTTAAGGCTTTATTTAGCCATGGATACAGCCTGCTTAACTCACTGCTTTTATATAAGTTAACGCACGGCGTAGTTCCCCCTAATATGGTATAAGGAATTGCAAGATCACAATCACTAGCCCATGCAATAAATTTAAACGCTTCTTGTTTATTTAAACTTTTTTTGTTAATCCCTAGAGACCAGCCTCCTATTAGAGGTCTTCTTCCTGGCACAAACTCATAACCTATCTTCCCTACAATCTTTGATTTTGAAGGATCAATAATGTCTGTTGCCTGAGAATTAAATAGAATCATCATAGCTGATTTCCCAGCAGCAAAGCACTCTACTTGTTCATCCCACCAGGCTTCTGTCGCTCCCTCCGGAGCATAATTAAAGCTCTCACAATAGTTTTTTAAGGCTCTGATATTCTCTTTACTCATCAAAGCTGCCTGATTGTTATGATCAAAAGACTCTCCTTCAAATCCCCATTGTCTTGGCAAAAACTCACACAATGCCCCACTTGAATAACTTCCTCCAAGTGTTGTACCATATTCTACCGGAGAATCTTTGTTATATTTCTTTGTAAAAAACTTAGCAATCGCATTATATTCAACCCAATTTTCTGGTACCTTTAATTCAATGCCGTATATCTCATAAAACATTCTCTTAATCTTTGCATCTTCAAACAAATCTTTTCTATAATATAAAAGCTGAACACCATACATATAAGGCATTCCGTAGAAGTGTCCGTCATATTTAGAATATAAATTAAAGATTCCAGGGATTAAATCATTGATTGTTTCTGGATATTTTTCAATATAATGATCAATACAATCCAGCTGTCCATTTACTGCAAATTCTTGCAGCCATGGAATATCGTATTGTATGATGTCATAATTACCTACTACTCTATCTTCGATGATCTTTTCATATAGTTCGTTATAATCATAAAAGTCAATTTCAAGATGAATACCCGTTTTTTGCCTGAAATCAGTTAATAGTGAGACGGTTGCATACGAAGACGAGCTCTTTAACATGATAGCTTTAAGTGATTTAGTTTTACTCTTCAGATGATATAACCCTTCAAGCTTTTTATTTTTCTCTAAAGGTTTTATTTCATTTTCAATATAGATGCGTTTTTTTTCAAATAGCCTCGGACTATTCATATTATCAATAAGCAGCATCGCTGCCCTTTTACCGATTAATATAGATTTCATTGGGATGAGCTCAACATTCTGATAGGTGTGATTAACCCACGAATCCTCAGATAATGTTGCAACTTTAGGCATTTGAATGTACTCATTTTCAAAAAAACTTAAAGCTTTGATAACACCTTCCATAAGCTGTGTAGAACTTGTAATAATAAGTTCAGGTATTTCACCTAATTGCAGTAATCTAACAGTTGCTTTAAAAGCTCCTTCTTTATTGAGGTTTGACTCTTGTATGTAGTTTGCTGAACTATTCACTGCAAGCTTACTAAGAGTATCTCTGTATGCCTCTATGCATTGTTTTTCAGAACTATATTCACTAGGACCTGTCATGATTGCTATTTTTGTTATGTTACTTTCAACTGCTCTCTCGATATAATTACTTATAAGTTCGTAGTTATTACTTCCGACAAAGTTAACTTCGTAATCCTCTGGTTCTCTTTCAATAAATACAATTTCGCTTTCAGAAGAATCAATCTTCTCAATAATTTTGTTGTAATTCTTCATACAAGACATTAGGATAATGCCATCTACTCTTTGCTGCAGTACCCTAGTTATTGCTCTTTCTTCATTAGCCTTAGCATCCATAGTAAAATGCAGTGAAACCGTATAATCTTTTTCACTTAATACTTTTTCAATGCCTTGATATATCCCAGATAAGTGTTGATCATTAATATTCGGCATAATGACACCAATACTCATTGTCGTTTTTGTTTTTAAACTTCTCGCCTTAATGTCAGGTCTATACCCTAATTCTTTTATTGCCTGTTCAACTTTATTAACAGTTTCAAGCTTAACATTGTTATTCCCATTCAGAACATTTGAGACAGTCCCATTAGAAACTCCTGCCAGCTTTGCAACATCTTTTAACGTAGCCATACATTACCTCCAAATTGGAACGTTTCAATCTTGATTCAATTATATATTTTATCTATTATGTTGTCAACACAATTGTAAAAAACAATTTGTTATATAAAAATTATACAATTTTATTATGTTTTCACCTTAAATAAACTACATTTCCGCCTAAACCCATATTTTTAGTATCTTCTCTACTAAATAGTCCGACATATGATATAATCCATTATGATGATTACTCTACAAAAAGAAAAACACGGCCCCTTCTAGAAATTGGCCGTCTTCTTGTTAAAATTCATTAAGATAATTATCAGTATCATAATTGCATGATTTATTAGGAGCGTGTTTATGAAAAAAGTCAAATATTTCTTACTTGTATCACTGATTTTAATATGCTTATCTGTTATTTTATTTGCTGTTCACTTTGCTGTATTTGGACAGCTTGAAAATACGCTCTATTATTCTTTAATGAGCCTGTGTTTTATCCCTGTTAATGTACTTGCTGTTACACTGGTATTTGAGAATCTTCTGGCCTATCAGGCAAAGCAGGAAAGGCTCAGTAAATTAAATATGTTAGTTGGAGTATTTTTTAGTGAGCTGGGATTTCATCTACTTGACCTTATCGTTCAAGGGGATGATGTCATTAAGGAACGCATTACGGACTTTTCTGACCTTAAAACGGTTAAAATGATTATCAAAAGTCATTCTCATCTCCTCGAGATGACCAAAATAGATTATGATGCTTTAAAAGAACTTATGGTTCATAAAGGTTCCATATTAGTCACTCTTATAAGCAACGAAAGTATTTTAGAACATGAAGTTTTTTCTGATTTACTTATGAGTACCATACATCTGCGGGATGAAATTTTATTTAGGCAGAATAAGACTTATACCGAAGAGGATTATGTACATATCGCAGGGGATATTTCTAGAGTTTATAAAGCCCTTACAACACAGTGGATTGATTATTTAGTTCACCTTAAATGCTTTTATCCTTATTTGTATAAAAGCGCACTAGAAGCAAGCCCATTTTTAAATCTAGTAATCTAATTCCATAACCCACTTTAGGGCTTCTAAGTATGCTCTCATAAATCTTTCTCTGGTTACATTCAGCAGAAGTTCTTCTCCCTCTGCTTCCCGCCAGTTAAACATTTCATGCTGAATAACTTTATCTAGAATCTCCCTTAGCTTATTGCTGCGGCCTAATAATGCTTCTTTTACTTCCGTAGTCAGTGAAAGTTCCTTAACTATTTCCTCCATGCTTCGATCCAAAAGAACATCCGTAGCTGAAAATAGGCCTGTCATAAAAAATTCCAGGTGTCTTTGTTTCATTCCTATCTCAAATGCTAATAATTCCATTAATTTCCCTCTGACTAAGCTTGTTCTTATTAATTCCTTATTTTCTATCGTTTGTATTTCTTTAAGCATCATTAGGTAGACCCATTTCTTAATTTCAGATGTTCCCAAACGAATGAGTGCTTGTTTAATAGAATATATTTTATGTGCTGATCCAAAGAAGATAGAATTAGCTACTCTCAAAAGCTTATATGAAATCCCTAAATCTTTTTCAATAACTTCTGTAATCTTTTGATAATCCGGCTCATCATGATTTAATTCATTGATAATTCTAATGAGGTTGGTACTAAGTCCTTCTATTGCTCTTCCTTTAATAATAACAGGCTTACTAAAAAAGTAACCCTGAAAATAATCATACCCCATGTTTAAAGCTGCTTCATATTCTTCTCTTGTTTCTATTTTTTCAGCTAAAAATTTAACTTTCCCTTTATATCTTTCAATTAACTGATATTGTTCTACGTAAGATAAAACCGGAAACTCTATTTTAATAATATCTGCTATTTCAATAAGAGGAAGATAGGTTTCATTAAAAATAAAGTCATCTAATGCCAATATGTATCCTTGCTGCTTAAGTTTTTTACATACGCTAATAACTTTTGGAGTGACTTCAACTCGTTCTAAAATTTCTACTACAATAGCTTCTTTAGGCAGCAGGCAAGGAATTTCATTTTCAAGTAATTCTTCCGAGAAATTTATAAATGCCTTGGTACCACTCGTTAATTCACTTAACTGCATCACTAGAAATGCATTATTAATGATCTCTGCAGTTGCTTGATTATCATCTAAGCCTTCATAAAAATTGTTCAAACTTCTGCGATAGAGCAGCTCATACCCGTAAACATCCGTTTTACGATCAAATATAGGTTGCCTTGCTACATAAACATCCATTGTATGCCCTCACTGCTTTATTTATAAATATAGTCATTAGACGAATAAATATACTTGTTAAATTATATCAAATTATCAGAAAAAACTCAATTCACTTAATTAGTTGAAAGTGTAAATTGACCAACACTTTCTTGGAGCTCGCTAGCAAGCCTTGATAAGTACTCTGCCGATCTTGCAACATGCTGAATAGTTGATGTCTGTTCCTCGGCTGATGCAGCGAGCTCTTCAGAACTTGCTGCAGATTCTTCGGCAACACTTGCAATATCAGATATGGCATCCCCCGCATCTGCAGCATTCCTATTAAGCACCTCTGAAGCTTTTGAAACAAGCTTAATATTCTGTATAATAGAAGCAAAGACTGATGAAATATCATTAAAAGCTTTAATGGTTTGATCTAGCGCTCTGGTCTGCTCATCAGCCACTTTTTTTGATTGATCCATCTGAAGTACAGCATCTTCAACACTGGTCTGAACTTCACTAATCATTCCTTCAATTTGCTTAACAGAAACTCCTGATTGTTCTGCAAGATTACGTATCTCATCTGCGACAACAGAAAAACCTTTACCCGCTTCCCCTGCTCTAGCAGCTTCTATTGCCGCATTCAGTGCCAAAAGGTTTGTTTGGTCTGAAATGCTGCGTATTACATCTAAAATCTGTCCTATTTCTTTTGACTTACTCGAAAGTTCTAGTATTGCTGATGCAACATGAGATGATACCTGTGTATTCTCATTAACTTTGATTTCCTGATATTTAACAGATTGTTCTCCAACTTCTACAGCCCTCTTGGCCTCTTCAACCATTGTATCAGCGTGAGACATATCTTTAGTAATACGAGCCAGCCCTTCAACAATTTCGTTTATTTCAACAGCACCTTTTTCTGACGATATGGCTTGCTCAGAAGCTCCTTTTGCCAGTTCAGATACAGCGACAGCTATTTGTTCAGACACTTTTGATACTTCTTCTGAAGATGCCGCAAGCTCCTCTCCTGAAGCTACTAATTCTTGTGAAACATTGTTAACGCTACCAATAAGACCCCTAAGGTTTTCGACCATTAACGCAAAAGCTTTACTTAAATCCTGAACTTCATCCCGCGACTTAATCCTTGGAACTATTTGTGTTAAGTCTCCTTCTGAAACCTTTATTGCTATTTTTGTAAGTGCAGCAAGGGGCCTAGCTATAGTTCTTCTTAAAAATAAAGCAATGATTATCGAACCTATTACAGAGATAATAACGATCATAAAAAGTGCTATTTCTCTGTCTTCTATATCTTTTTCTATATGGTTAATGAGCTCTGTATTAACCCCCTCTACTGACTTTTGCCAGTTATCTGTTATTTCATTAATTTGTGTAACATATATACGTATATCATTTCCCCTGCTTATTGCTTCTGTAACTTCGCCTTCTCCAACTAGTCCAATAATCTCTTGGACTCCTACATTATAGAGAGCATGTTGTTCTTTTAGCTGATAGAGATACTTCTTTGCTTCCTCTGTTTGCAATTTATCTTCTACCTGATTGTAAACTGCTTCAACTTCTTTATTTAAATCATTAAAGAGTGTAGGATACTTATTATCTTTATAAATGATGTACCCACGTACCGCCGCAACTTGCTCTAGTGTTATCGAACGTACTTTTTCTACTAGGTTCTGTGTTTGGATATTCGTGTTTATTATTTCATGATATTTACTTTTAATAGAACTCATTCCAGAGAGTCCAATAAAACTAACTATAGCTATTAAAAATATAATGCATATAAAACTAAGGAAAATTTTTGCTCCTATTTTCACTTTCATAGTTTGTGCCACCTTTCGACTTTTTTTGAGGTTCGCTTATTTAATTATACGTCTCTCAATACTCTCAACATAGTCATAGGTGTCACACACTCGGTGTGAAAAATTCACGTTCTTTGGAAGATGCGTGAAAAAAACACCCCTTGTTAAAAAGAAGTGCTTCTCTGTAGATTATTTAGGAACCATAGTCTAATGTAAATTGTTTTTTATAGCAAAAACAACGATCTGGGCACGGTCTTTTAACATAAGCTTTGAAAGAATTTCAGTAATGATATTTCTTAGCCTTCCTTCAGCTACATATAAACTATGAGCTATCTCAGAAGTGGTTTTGCCTTCAGCAATCATTTTGATAATCTTCAATTCTCTTTCTGATAGTTTTACTAAGTTTCCATGGATATTTAGGGTCTTTCCTTGGGATTTAGTATTTTCCTGAGAATCTTGCCTTGTGAAATCTCCTACATTCTGATCAATGACTTGCATATTGCAGTATACACTTTGAATAGCAAGAATTAAACTTTCTTTTTTTGCGCTCTTTAGAATATACCCATCAGCACCGCATGCTAAAGCTTCTTTAAAATCTTCTTCCAGTGTTGAGGTTGTTAATATCAATACTTTAATATTCTTGTTTTGACTTTTAATAAATTTAGTTGCTTCAATACCATTGCAATTTGGCATTAGTAGGTCCATCACAATAACATCTGGGCTTAATTTACTGGCATATTCACATACTTCATTACCATCAACAGCTTTACCTACCACTTGTATTTCATCATTACTTGACAGCATATGTTCAAGCAGGTCCAGTAAAAGCTGCTGATCATCTGCAATAAGAACTTTTATCATTAGTTATATCCCCCCTTGCAATAAAATCATTAAAACTAGTTATTATGCTCCTAATAGAAGCCTCTAATTGATCCGCTGCATGATCTGCATCTTTAAAATTCTCATTATATCCCATCATTTCAAGTTCTTTCGCAAGTTCCAGGGTCTTATTTGCTTCAAATACTGCAATAGCTCCCTTTAAGGCATGCGCAGATGTTCTTAATTTATCCCCATCTCTTGTAAGAACAGCAAGGCGTATTTCCCCCATAAGATCATGGGCACTATTCTCAAACTTTTTAACTATTAATTTAAAAAATGCTTCATCTGAGTTTAACTTTTCAAATATTTCTCCAGCATTAACTGCATCTGTATTTACATTTTTATTAGCAGCCTGCCTCTCCTCAAAGATCTCATCAAATACTGCAAACAGCTTATTAAAATAAATGGGTTTTGTAAGATAGTAATCCATACCAGCTTCTATACATTTTGCTTTATCGTCTTTCATAGCATGGGCTGTTAGGGCAACTATCGGGATATGTGTATCTTTTTCCTTTTGTCTTATATGTCTTGCAGCTGTATAGCCATCCATTTCTGGCATTTGAATGTCCATTAATATCACATCAAATGCCTCTTTATCAAACAGCTCTATAGCTTCTCTTCCATTAGCAGCCAGCTTAAAAGTATAGCCTTCATTTTCCAGAACTTTACAAATAAGCATCTGATTCACCTCATTATCCTCAGCAATAAGAATATGTAATGGTCTTTTAACTATTTTATAATTTGTGACTTCCAAGCACTGTGGTACCTTGCCCATCGCCTCTTCTAAATGAATTAAAAAATATACTTCTGTTCCAATACCTAACGAACTTTTTATCCAAATCCGTCCTGCCATCATTTCAACTAGCTTCTGGCAAATAGAAAGTCCAAGCCCTGTCCCCCCATATCTTCTGCTAACTGTGTTATCTGCCTGAACAAAAGGCTCAAATATACTTTTTATTTTCTCCTTGGATATACCTACCCCCGTATCTTTAACTAAGAATTCGACTCTAAAATAGTCTTCTTTAATCCGCTCTCCTCTAATGGCAATCTCAATATTTCCTTTACTGGTAAACTTCACTGCATTACTAAGAAGATTAAGTAAGATTTGTTTAATCTTTTCGAAATCCCCAAGTAAATATTTTGGAAGATCTTCTGATATATTAATAATAACTTCAAGCTCTTTCTCATCAATTAGGGGCTGCATGAGCTTAACTGCTTCTCTTACACTTTCCCTAAGCTCAAATGGCATCTGATACAGCTCCATCTTTCCAGATTCAATCTTAGATAAGTCAAGTATATCATTAATGATATTTACGAGTGACTCTGTCGATTTCCTTAAAACATCGATATAAACCTTCTGCTCATTTGACAAGGTATCTTTGGATAACAAATCGATAATACCTAGAACGCCATTAATGGGTGTCCGAATTTCATGAGACATATTTGCAAGAAAAAGACTTTTGGCTGCATTAGCTTCATCAGCAGCTCTTTTTGACTGCTCAAGTTCTTCTTCAACAAGCCTTCTCTCAATTGCTTTTTCAAGAGAATTAACAAATGCACTGAGTGTTGAAAACTCGGCTTTTGTCCATACTCTTTCATATTTGCATTCATCAAATCCCATGAACCCCCAAAACGTGTTTCTGACGTAAATTGGAAGGACTACGATCGACAGTATCTCTTGATCTGCTAAAAGTTCCTGTACCCTGTCATCTTCAAACTCTCTTACTATGCCATAAAAAGGATTCCCCTCTAGGAGCGGTTTAATAAAAAAGTCTATATCTTCGAAAGGTATTTGCTGCAGCTCAGCATTACTAAGCTGTGGCGTACTTGAACTAGATGTCCATTCTATTTTTTGGCTTGTTCTGCCATTTCCTTTATCATCGTAACTATTTTGAAACAAATAAACTCTATCTACCTGTGCTGCTTCCCCCAACATAGAGAAACATCTTTTAACAGCTGTATAATAATCCTTTTCATCCAATAGTTCTTTAATCGATAATGCAACAGCAGAAAGAATACGCTCTTTTTTATTTAATTCCGTTTCCATTCGTTTTCTTTCTGAAATATCATAAATAAGTTCCTGTTCCACCTTCTTGATATGATCAATGTTAATATGGGTTCCAAGCATGAGTAATGGTTCTCCATTTTCGTCCCACTCCACCACTTTTCCGCGGTCAAGTACCCAAACCCATTCCCCATTCTTATGTTTAACACGGGCCTCACATTCATAGTATTCTGTCTCACCCTTAAAACACTTTGCAAGCTTTTCATTTGAAGCAGCTAAATCGTCCGGATGTACAAATCGGATCCACGTATCAATGCTGACGGGGGAAATCTCTTCAAGAGTATATCCTATTAAGTTTGCCCACTGCTCATTGAAATAAGTTTCACCAGTTTTTACATGCCATTCCCAAAGGCCTATTTTTGCATTATTAATCGCAGTATTCAGCCTCATTTCACTTTCTTTAAGTTCTCTTTCTGCTTGTCTCTGCTGGGTCCGGTCAATGATAACAACCAAAAAACTTTTGACTCCTTGGTCGTCTATGACTTCACCTGAAAAAACACCTTCTAGTATGCTTCCGTCTTTTTTCCTTACTTTAATTTCACGATTTTGTATACTCCCTACTCTATGAATATCATCTTTGGATTCCTTTCGCTGATGCTCGTCAGTAATTAATCCCAATTCTTTAACGGTATGTCCAATAATTTCGTCCCTGCTATATCCGAGGGTTTCAACAAATGCAGCATTAACATCTACGAACTTTCCACCATCAAGTGTCACTACTGCCATAATAGCTGGATTGCAATCAAACAGCTTGTAAAATTTTTGAAGAGCAAACTGCTGGCTTGTAATATCTCTTGCTGCAGCATAAATAAACTCCCCGTAAGGATGGGAGCGCCACTCAACAAATCGGTAAGAGCCGTCTTGGCATCTATACCGATTTATAAAATTAAGTACCTGTTTATTTGCTCTAAGGTCAGACATTGCATTTAATGTAGCTGATACATCATCCGGATGAATAAAATCAAGAAACTTCCTGTTTTCTAATTCACTTGCTGAATATCCAAGTATTCTTTCCCACGCCTTGTTAACTCTAATAAAATTTCCTGATGTATCAGCAATACATAATAAGTCAAGATTTATGGTAAAAAAACGTTCATAATCTATCACGCAAACTCATTCTCCTTATTATTTAACGCTGTTTTTTATCTTTTGCAGCGGCTATGCATCATAGTATTCTAATCCCATGTATGTAATACATTATAATACATTGTCAATTATTTAACATCCTATTATTTTATTTTTCCTTCTTATTTCTTACTCTAATTCTGATGAGAATGAATCCTTTACCCTTACTCATTAGCAATTCATACATATAACTGCCTATCCTCCCCTCTTTATTGGGATAGATTTCCCATTAAGAATCTTGTCCTTTAATCCGATAAATATAATATGTCGACAAATGTCGATATAATCAATAATTTGGAGGAATTAACTAATATGCAGCTCAAAAAAATAAAGACTATTAAAACTAAATTAATATCTAGTATGATAGCCCTTTGCTTAATCCCTTTAGTTTGTATTGGTACAGTAAACTATATACAGTCAAAATCCATTCTAACTAAAAAATTAGAAGTTACCAGCGCTCAGACTTTATCTGAAGTAAGCAGATCTTTAGACAATTACTTTGATAGTGTTTCAGTTCAGATTAAAATGGCATCAAGCAATGTAAACTTTAAAGAAATAGATCTAGTAGATTCCAGACAGCAGTTTGCAGCTTTATATTTAAAAGATATAAAAGAAAGCTCACCTGATATTATTAATGCTTTCTTTGCTACTGAATCAAATAAATTTTTGCTTTATCCTGAGGCAGATCTTGGAAGCAACTTTACCTTTAAGGATAGACAATGGTACACATCCGCTATGGATCATGAAGGGGAAATTGTAGTTTCTGAACCTTATAAGGATACTGTTACTGGCAAGTATGTTGTTACCATTTCAAAAACGTTAGACAATGACGGAAAAATTATCGGGGTAATAGGCATTGATTTATCATTAGAATTGGTGTCGAATTTATTTTCAAACTCTAAGGTAGGGGATACAGGATATGTCTATATTTTTGATGCCAGTGGCATTATCATAGCACATCCTACTAAAGAGCTGATTGGTACAGATCAGCCAACACAGCTCAGCTTCTTTGAAACTGTAAAAGGAACAGAGAAGGGATTCACTCAATATACATTTAATGGAGAAAATAAATTCGCTGTATACGATACTAATAAAATGACTGGCTGGAAGCTTATGGCTTCTATGAATGAAAGTGAATTAAACAAGGACTTAAGTGCTATAAGAAATATTATATTATGGACTACAATAATTGTTGCACTAGCTGGAGCCTTTGTAGCCGTTTTATTAAGCAGAGGAATAGCTAATAATATAGACAAGTTAAAGAAAGCATTTGGCAGTGCTTCTCTTGGAGACTTAACTACAAGAGTTGCTATTAAATCTCACGATGAATTAGGTCAATTAGGCAATGACTTTAATGGGATGCTTGAAAGTATATCTGAGCTTATCAAAAGTGTTAATTTATCCTCGGAGACAATTCTCGATGCTTCTTCTCATATCGCAAATATGTCTGAAGAAACTACAGCATCTATTAATGAGGTGTCTAAAGCGATTGAAGAGATATCTCATGGAGCAACCAGCCAGGCTCACACTGCACAAGAAAGTGTCATAAGGATAAGCGATTTATCATTACGACTTAATGATATAACAGAATCTACAAATAAAGCTGGTCAGATTGCGGAAGAGGCTCAAAGCTTAAGTGATAGAGGTTTAAATATGGTAAGTATTCTTACAGCCAAATCAGAAAGAACAAAAGAGTCTTCAATGCATGTAGGACTAATTGTTAAAGATGTAAATGCAAATATAGCAAAGATTACTTCTATTTCTGAAGCTATATCGCAAATAACGAATCAAACAAACCTATTGGCTTTAAATGCTTCCATCGAAGCTGCAAGAGCTGGAGAAGCCGGCAAAGGGTTTGCCGTTGTAGCAGAGGAAATTAGGAAACTTGCTGAGCAGTCAAAAGTCTCTACTGAAGAAATAAAGGCCATTATCGATACCGTACAGGATAAGTCCAAGACTGCCGTTGATGCAATAAAAGATACTGAATCCACTGTAAAAGAACAAGATGAAACCATGTCAGAAACTAAAGAAGTATTCAATGATATTATTAGCGGCGTGAAACACATAACCTCTATGATAAGTGAGATGAAAACACTAATTGGCGAGATAAATATCAGTAAGGAAAATGTTATAGATCAAATACAGGATATTTCGGCTGTTTCTGAGCAAACTGCTTCAGCAACTGAAGAGGTTTCTGCCTCCTCCGAAGAGGTTAATGCTACTATGGACGAACTGACGAGGTACGCTGAAAGTCTGCAAAAACTCTCTAAAAACTTACAAGATGGCATTAAGAAGTTTAATATAGAATAGTAATTTTTTCAGTAATTAAAAACCCCAACGCTGTGCTGCAATATTAATTATTACAGTACAGCGTTGGGGTTTTAGTTTTTCTCTAGACTTTAAATTTCCTGATAACAGACTGCAAATCTTGGGCAAGCTCTGATAAACCTTCACTTGCACTTGATATTTCTTCTGAAGCAGCTGTCTGCTCCTCAATAGCCGCTGATACTTCTTGTGTTGCAACAGAATTTTGTTCTGCAATAGCAGATAGATTTTTAAGCGTACTTAAGATGTCCTGCTTCATCTTTTCCATTTCTTCTCCTGAAACATTAAGCTGCCCTACTGACTTTTCTGTTTCCTTCATAGCTTCTGCAATAGTCAGATACTTCTTTTTGCTTGTCTCTACACTTTCTTGCTGTTCTTTTAAAATCGATGCCACATTTTCCATGATTTCAACTGATGCATTGGAATGATTCTGCAGTTCTCGAACCACTTCATCAATCGTTTTAGTGGAAGCATTAGACTGCTCTGCTAACTTTCTAATTTCTTCTGCTACTACAGCAAAGCCTCTTCCCGCCTCACCGGCTCTTGCAGCCTCAATAGCTGCATTTAAGGCTAGTAAGTTAGTCTGTCCTGCTATAAAAGTAATGACGCTGCTGGCCTCTCCAATCTTATTAACACTTTGATTGGTTCTCATAATCCCTTGATGAACTTCGTTGGTTGCTTTTCTGCTTTCATCTGAAATCTGAGTTAAATTCTCTATTTCTTTTAATCCTTCATCAACAACTTGACTTACTTTTTGAGATGCCTTATTTAATTCTTCCATATAGGACAGGTCTTTTTCAATAATTTCACCTAGTACTATAGCCTTTGAAGAACCTTCTTCTGTGTTTTGTGCTTGGTCTGAAGCGCCTTTTGCAATTTGTTCTACTGTTTTTGCTACTCCTTCTGATGCAGTCGCTGATTGCTCTGCGGTAGCAGCCATTTGCTCCGAAGAAGCAGCTATTTGATCTGAAGACCTGGCAATCTCGTCAATAATGCTTTTAAGGCTGTCTGTTATACTCTGCAGTGCCTTTGCCAAAGATCCAATTTCATCTTTTTTGTTAAGAAGGTCTTTAGCAACATCCTCGGTAAGATCTAACTGTTCTATTTTCTTTGAATGCTGTATCACTCTTATAATAGGCTTTGCAATTGAATGGCCTACTCCATATGTTATGATAACACTAATTATTAAAATAATAAGGGTGAGTAATAAAATATTAGTCTGCAGCTTAGGTATAGCTCTAAGGACTTCTTTCTTATTAGCTGTAATGACTAGCGTCCAATTGGTATTCTCAATGGATGAATAACCCGCATATAAGTTCTTTCCATTAAACGTATACCTACTAACACCCGTCTTTTCATCCAGTATTTTAGTAAATAATGCCGCAAGAGACTGTAAAGTCTGATCGTTTTGAACTTCTGTAAGCGGATTAAACTGCCCAAACACTTTTTCTCTGTCTGGATGCCCTACTACCGTCCCGCTGCTATTAATAATATACCCATATCCTTCTTCGCCAAAGCCTGTTTCGTCCGAAATAAGACTCAAAGCATTGCCATCTCTACGCCCCACTAAGACACCTACCACTTGCCCGTCTTTTTCTATAGGGACTGCATACATGAGGACAAGTTCATTGGTTACTGAACTAATAATAAGATCTGAAGTACTTGCCTCCCCTGAAAACGCCTTTTTTACATAATCCCTATCTCCAAGTGCTTTGCTAGTCCCATCATTGTAATAAGCCGTTCCATCTGGATAAACAACAGCCAGTGCTAAGAAGCCTGATCCCTCCACTCTCCTTTGCAATTCATCCTGCTGAAGCTTCAAGTCCATACTTTGAATAGCCTCATTGCCCGCCAGCATTTTAAGTGCTTGCTTTTGTGCCTCCACTCTGCTTGCTGTATAACGCGCTCCTTCAAAAGCTAAAGACTGCAGTCCTTTTTCTGCTTCTTTGCTGATTGCACTACTTGATCTCTGAAGTGCAAAAAATCCTAGACAGACAGATACTAAGACTATTAAAACAGAAAAAGAAATAATTAACCTTGTTTTAATACTTTTCATTACTAAATTCCTCTCTTTTTTATATTATTAAAATGAACACAACAAAAAAGCCCTGTTATTCCACTAGATGCGGACATAAAAGGGCGTTAAAATCAAGCTGCAACCGGCTGCCATATCATTTTATGATTTAGGCCCTTGGCTTTGCGTCCCTATCTTTCGATAAGTTTGCCCTTAAAATATTATATTTTCTATTGTATACAAACTATGTGTTTTTTAATAACTCACAATTTATCATTATATAGGATATAAAAGAGATTTACAAGTATTATTGTAAAATATTTTGCGTTTTATTGTAAGATATTCTGCACTTTTTACATTTATTTCTTTGGATAAATCTGAATTGTCTTTTCCATAGACACTAAAAGCTACTTACTCATTTTATAGAGAAGTAGCTTGTTGTAAGTTCTAATATTTCCTTAGGGTTTTCTAGAATGTAATTTGCATTAATGCCATCTGCAGTTTTAGCTCCCCACAAAGCTAATGCAAAGTCAACCCCTGCTCCGGCTGCACATTTTAAATCATATAGAGTATCTCCGATATAAATAGCTTTTGTTTTATCCACTCCCGCTAGTTCAACAAACTTTAAAATAGGCTCAGGATCAGGCTTATGTTTTTTTGTATCATCCGCAC
Organism: Clostridia bacterium; assembly: GCA_029239755.1. Taxonomy (GTDB): domain Bacteria; phylum Bacillota; class Clostridia; order Lachnospirales; family Cellulosilyticaceae; genus FMMP01. The sequence continues at coordinate 21,595 of JARBUI010000006.1, forward strand.
AGATAACTATATCAAAGTAATCGGTTAGTTTAAAATGAGTGAAATCATTTAAATATTCTTTTTTAGTTTTTGAGGTAACAATCCCTATCGAAATACCCACTTCACGCAGTTTAATTATCGTTTCTTTCATACCATCAAAAATTTTTATATGGTGAAAATATTCATTATAATACCTATCCCACTTTTCATTGCACTCAGAAACATTGGTTATGCCAAGTTTGTTTAATGAGACTTCTCCAGGAATACCTAAAACAAATCTTAATTCTTCAAGGCTAAAGTTTTTATCGAGTTCTTCAAATGCTAGCTTTTGAAGTGAGGAAAGAACTGCTTTTTCCGTGTCTAAAATCGTACCATCAATATCAAATATAATACATTTATACATCGCTGTTCTCCTTTACTGAAATTGAGATTTATACTTTATTACTTTTATCTATAGTCCGCCTAGCAGTGAGGGGATTCTTTCAGCTCTCCACGCCTACCCACAGCCAACCCGAGTCGATCTAAAAAAATCCCCTCACTACCAGGCTGTCACATCTCAACGCTAGGAAAACAATAAAGATAAATTACCCTTTACTCTTTTATTTGTTCCAGTAAGTAGATGATAAAGTTTGTTTTTTCTTCTTCCTCTAAATCATCTATCAAATTTTTGCTATCCTTCGGATCTTTTTGATAAGCTTTTATAAGTTTATCAAAACCATTGGCTAACAGCTTACCCGTATCTTTTTCTCTGTCTTTTTCATACGGATCACCTACAACAATAATGTTTTCTCCCCTACTAGGAGCTATTTTCAAAATCTCTTCTTTTACTTCTTCACTTGCTACACTTATGGTATTTTTAAGAAGCCATTTTTCTACTAACTTATCAGAGGCAATGGACAATTTTTCTTTGCATTTCTCATCAACAAGTTCATTAAATAAGTCCCCTGTATGGCTGTCTACCTTAACAAATATGACTTCAATACCGCGGCTCATTAATTCATTCATCTTATTGTAGTAGTCTTCTGACGACTGTTCTCTTCTCTCCCAAAAGCCTGTAGCATGATGTGAAATCCCTTCATAATCATGGAACAGAACTACTTGTTTGTTCCCTTTACTTAAAGCATACTGTACTCCTTTAACAGCACCTTCGAGTTCCCCTGCTATCTGCCTTATATTCTTTTCAGAGCTGTCTTTTTCGGATTCGCTTTCGATATATTCAACAACATTATTTTTGACTGCTGCTAGTCCATAGGAATACTTTTTAGTATGCGTATTATAGCTTCCGTCAACGTAAATATGTAAGCAATCCTCTGGGTAGCTGTCTTCTCCCTTTTTGAGCATCTTACTAGCTTCACTCAAATAAGCCTTCGCACTGTTAATGTCCTCAAAGCTTTTGTATTTAGCTCCTTTAACTCCTTTTACATATTTCAAACATTCCGCCCACGTATTAACAATCTTATTTTCTACCTTTTCATTCGTTTCTGAATTAAATCCTTCTTTTACTGCATAAACTTTCTTTCCCATTTAATGTATTCTCCTTACTCCTAATCAATTCTATGAGCAAAATTATCTTTTGTTTATTCTAAATCTAAATAGCGGCTTATCTTACATTAGTTTTATACTATCACATTATTAGTCATTTTTTAAGGTCTATTTAAAGAGGGTATCCAGAAAGTTCTATGAACCCTCTAGATACCCTTTAAAAAATAATAGTTTTAATCTTGTCCTTGGAAAATAACAGTAACTGTAGTAGAAGCATCATCCACAGCTGATTTATAGCCTATTCTAATAAACTTCAAGAATTTATTAGCTGTGAGAATCGTATTAGTACTATGAGCAAGAGTAATCTCATCGGAATCATTTACCCAGTCTGTACCATTAGGACTAAGCTGCACCTGAAGCTTCGCCCCATTAGTTGCTCCACTATTTTTAATAAAGAATGCATAAGTTGACATATCACTAATATCTTGTTGTATTACATACTGATAAGCATTAGTTGTCGCTGCATCTGTAAGAAGTGTTTGATCTGTAAATGTATGCGTATAGTTAACTTGTAAAACACCATTGCCGTCGGTCTTTAATACCTTATTACTCGTTCCATCATTACCATAAACAACAATGCTGTCGTCTGCCTCGGATACTGCTACTGTTACTGTATCTGCTGCAGTAAGCGGTCTGATATCTAGCTGTCCTGAAGCATTTGTCTTTAATGCTTTATTATCTGTTCCGTCATTACCATAAACTACAATACTATCATTTGCTTCATTAATAGAAACTTCTAGCGGTGCCGCTGTATCGGTTGCAATTTTAAGCCTTCCGGTTTCATCTGCTTTGACATTAATGACATTGTTGCCATCTGATGCATAGATCTGGTTTTTTAAATTTGATGGGGAATCTTGGTATACTGGCATTCCAGGCATTATTTAATCACTCCTATTATTAAATATATTGTAGTGCTAATACAATATATTCAAATGGACATGAAACGTTAATAATATGTCGAATATAAAAGTTATTTAAGAGCCTGAAACCAAAGTGTAATAAGATTATCATTGCATTCTGTCACATTTTTAAAAGCTACTCTTATATAAAAACTGTACTTCCATGGATCAACTACTATAAGCTCCCCTGGTTTTACAGTATAAGTTGGACTGCCCTCAGCAGAGTACTCTTGATTAGGACTTATGTTTAATGTAATAGTTACATCACTTGTTCCTGCATTATAAATATGATAAACATAATTTTTGTACACAGAACAATTTAGCCACTTGGAGTATCTCCAATCAGAAGCAGATAGGCAATCTTCTTTATATTCATACGTACTTGTTTCTTTGTCTTGGTAAGTGGCTATTTCTAATGAAATAGGGTACGATGATGCTTGTGTACAGAAGGTTTTAGTAAAATAATAGTCGTCATATCCCGCAAATAAACATATTGTAAACCGTTCAAGTCCATCAGGTGTACGCATCATTTCTGTCAAATCCCATTCGTACCAGCCTGCTCCATTTACCGAAGTTTGAGTATACGTACAGGAATCCCCTCCTATTATTTTGGCATAGATTAATGTAGTAAGTGAAGGATTTTTTCTAGTATTACAAAACATTCTAAGGACAGCCTTCTTTATAGATCTTGATAAATTTAAAGATGCCATGTTAAAAAATAGTTTACATCTATATGAACTATCCTCATTATCATTCCCTATAAGTATATAGCTTTCCCTCAAGATGCATCCGGTACTTGAGCAATAGTTTTTTATCATATAGGGAGTTACTATTATACTGTTCAAGGTTACCATCCTTTGAATAAAATACTATTACATTATATGAGTCAGCTGCTATTTTGGAATAATGATATCGTCAAAAATAATAAGCTGCTAAAAATTCTTAACTAACTATTGACAAAAGGGACCGATAGTTCTACTCTATGACTATAAATAATATAATAGTCATAGAGTAGGGATGGATAAAAAAATGGGATCAGCCTTTACAGAATACGAGAAAAACATTATTAAAGATCAGCTTAAGGCCTCTGCCAGAGAGTGTATGACAAAGTACGGTATTAAGAAAACTACCGTTGATCAGTTAACTCAGATGTCTAATATTTCTAAAGGGGCTTTTTATAAATTTTATGATTCTAAGGAATTATTATTTTTTGAGATTATTGAAGACTTTCACCAAGAATTTTATGAACTTGCACTTAACATTTTACAGGGTCGCACAGATTTAAGCGAGCGGGAGCGTATTGAAAAAGCTATTTGGGAGTCCTATATGCTTATCCAAACAGCTCCTTTTATAAGTAATATGCAAAGTGAATTATCCTATCTTTTAAGAAAGCTTCCGGAAGATGCATTAAAAAATCATTACCATACTGGTAATATTTCTATACAAGATGTCATTAAGGAGTCGGGAATAACCCTATCCGTTTCGCCTGAATTTGTCTATACAGCCATTCATGCTATAGAGGTACTTCTAACTCATACTGATGACATTGGCAAGCCATACTTCGATGAAGTTCTGAAATTATTTATTAAAAGCATCTCAGAAAAAATAGTCTAATTACAGGGAGGCTGGAACTGTTGTTTTTAGAAGTTAATTCTCTTGTAAAAAAGTATATGAGCGGTGAAACTGAATTTCTGGCTCTTAATAACCTTTCCTTTGGCATGCAAAGTGGGGAGATAGGTGTCATATTAGGCCCATCCGGCTCTGGAAAATCTACTTTGATGAATATTATAGGCGGACTTGAAAATGCCACCTCTGGAAGTGTCAAAATCCAAGAAAACGAAATTGTAGGACTAAACAGTAAGGCGTTAGGTCTTTATAGAAGAAACTTTGTAGGCTTTGTCTTTCAGTTTTATAATCTTATCCCTAACCTTACCATAAGAGAAAATATAGAAGTGTGCTCTCATCTAGGTAAAGATCCACTGAATATTAATCATCTTATTGAAAAGGTAGGACTTAAAGGTCATGAGGATAAATTTCCCTCACAGCTCTCAGGTGGCCAGCAGCAGAGGGTGGCTATTGCAAGAGCCCTTATAAAAAATCCAAAGCTTTTATTATGTGATGAGCCTACAGGTGCCCTTGATTATAAAACTTCAAAAGAAGTTCTGGAACTCTTTGAAGAAATTAATCAAAACTACCATACAACAATCATAATGATTACACATAATGATGCTATAAAGTATATGGCTCACCGCATTATTTCAATAAAGGACGGTCAAATCAGAAGTAATAAAGTAAACGAACATAGGTTAATGGCTCATGATATCGATTGGTAGGTTAAAAGAAGGTGATACAAAGTGAATTTCAAAAGAATCTGGCGGGAATTTAAAGACCACTTATTGAAAAATATAAGCTTTATACTACTTGTTATGATCAGCATCATGATTATTGTAGGCTTTAACAGGGCAATGGACAGCTACATCACCGCTGCTAATAATCTTCATAAAGACTATCATGTAGAGAATGGTCAGTTCAGAATCTATGGAAGTCTTACTAAAAAACAAGAACTGTCTATGGAAAGGCGTTTCCATATTACTATCGAAGAAAATAAAAATGTTGATTACGAATTAGATGATACACACACATTAAGAATTATTTGTGCTGATAAGGAAATGAACCAAGTAGCTATTATTTCAGGCGCCCCGTTAAGCAGTGAACAAGAGGTTATATTAGACCCCAAATTTGCAGCAGAAAATCATTATGAAATTGGCGATGAAATCATTCTTTATGATAATACCTTTCATATTGTAGGGTATGGCATTTCCCCAGATTATGTTAATACACTTAAAAACTTGAGTGATTTTTTAAGTTCTCCTCAGACTTTTGGTGTTGCCTATCTCACTGCTTCGGGATTTGAAAAAATAGATAATACTGATACTAAAACTACCTTATATAGTTATCAAGGTGATTCGTATAACATTTCTCGCCTTCGGGACTATTTAGACGATCGTACACAGCTGCTGGATTTCAGAGAAAAAGATAGTAATAGCAGAATCCAAGCTGTTTTTGATGACGCTAATGGACCTAAACAGATGTCTGTCATTATTGGTGTTCTTTTAGTTATTATTGTTGCTTTTATTATTTCTATTTCTATTAGAAGTACCATCAGGGCTGAAAGTCAAACGATAGGCATACTGTATGCTCAAGGATTTAATAAAAATGAACTGATGCGCTACTATATTATGCTTCCTTCTTTATTAGTCCTGATAGGCTCACTGCTAGGATACGGAGTAGGCATGGTTATCTCAAGACCTTTACTCTTCATTGAAGAAGCACAATACTCTCTACCCTATGTAGAATTAATAGACTCCTGGTACTTGATTGCAGTTGGAATGGTGCTGCCTATGGGGATCGCACTTTTGATTACAACTTTATCATTGTCTCAGGCGCTCAATAAAACGCCCCTCTCTCTCTTAAACGGGAATCACTCTAATAATAAAGTATCAAAAATAGAAAAGATCTTTACTTTTAAAAGCTTTAACTTTTTTACAAAGTTTAGGCTAAAGGATATTGTAAGAGAACGAGGCAGCGTTATTGCGTTATTATTTGGAGTACTCTTGTCTATGGCTATTTTATGTACTGCTGCTTATACGAGAGATTCCTGCTATAAATATGTAGCTGATCTTGAGAAGAATGTCCCTTTTACATACGTCTACACGTTTATAGACCAAAAAGATCTTAATAAATACAGTAAAAAAGGTGAGCAAACTGCCTTAAGAAATATCAAAATCGATGTTAAAGGCAGTAAAAAATCTCTTATGATTCAAGGCATTACTCCTCATAGTCAATTTTTCAAGATCCCTGGTATTCATTCACTAAAAAACAATGAAGTTCTTGTAGCGCCTTGTCTAATCACTAAGTTTGGACTTCGTATAGGTGATCGGCTTACGCTTATAGATGATGTAGAAAATAAAACCTATAACGTTATGATTAAAGGCATATCCAGTTATGATTACGGCCAATACCTTTATACTAATATAAAGACTTATAATCATATCTTTAATATTCATAAGCAAAGTTATAATGCTTTGGTTACCAATCAGCCTATTGATATTGCAGAAGAAAAGGTTAGTTCTACAATGAACAAAAGTGAGATGATTAATGGAATTAAAAACCTCTTAACTATGGTTAATATAATGGCGGATATTTTGCTTATTGGAGCCGTGGGCATTTTGATGACCGTTGTTTATATGCTCATGAGAATGATTATAGATAAAGCCAAGATCAATATTTCAATGGTGAAGATTTTTGGGTTTACTCCAGATGAAGTGAGTAAAATGTACCTTAAGGGTAATTTCGTTATTTTAATTGCAGGATTTATTTTTGCGCTGCCTGCTGGCTATATGATTACGAAAATGCTTTATGACAGCATTATGGCTAATATGCAGCAGTATATTTTGCCCTATATAAAACTAAGCTCTATTTTAGGGGCGTTTATCATTATGTCTCTAAGTTATATGGGTACATGCGCACTTTTAAAGAGGAATTTGGACCATGTTCTGCTTACTGAGGCACTAAAGAATAGGGAGTAGTCGATCTGTTTTATTAGGTCCGCCAGAAGGAGAAGGCAGATATTTTGTGGCTCCACGCCTCCCACAGCCAAACCCGAGTCGCCCCAAAACATCTGCCTTCTCCTCCCAGCTAGCCATCGATAATATAAATAACGACTTTAAAGAGTAAACCAGCAGCAAGGACATATATTATAAAGACTATTAAAAAGCTTATACATCTGTTAGGATTTTAGTCTTAATTCGCAAGGTCTCCTCACTTCTAGGTGAAGCTTTAGACATTGAATAAATGAAAGAATAAATAGGAAGGAGAAAATGTAATGAAATCACTAAGTAATGTTAAACTATTAAGCCTAATTTGTATCGTATGTCTGTTAACAGCATGCACTGGTAATAAACCAGAAGCTCTAGAGACAAGCACAGCAGAGCAAGCTGACATAAATAACGATGAACTTGATGTCTATGGGGATGTGAAAGTTAGGAAAAGTGAGGAGATAATTATTGATTTTCCTGCTAGCGTTAAGGAAGTCTATGTGCAGGATGGGGAGAATGTTAAAAAAGGCGATATCCTTCTCTCGCTGGATTTTGAAGATTATAAGATTCAGATTAGGACCAAAGAAAATGAAATACATATGGATGAGATACAGCTTAAGGAATTAGAAGGTAATAATAACCCTCAGCTTCTGGAAGCTGGCCGTATAAGAGAAGAGCTTAAAGTGAAACAAAATTATCTAATAACTGGAGAAGACCCTGATTTAAAACCTTTGCAAAATAGTTTAGATATTATTAAACAGTCTATCATAATAGCTAAGAATCAACACGATACTAATAAAGAACTGTTTGAATCGGGTCTCATTTCACCGGAAGAGTATAAACAAAGTGAGCAAAGCCTTAAAAGTAAGGAAAAAGAAGAAAAAGATACCTTAACAGCTATAGAAAAAGTGAAAACTAACAGAAGACTTGAAATAAATGCACTTAGTGCAGCTTTAAAAAGTACTGAAATGCAGTTTAATAATGCTGATCAGCAAAAAATCTCTAGTATAGAGAGATTAAAACTCAAAATAGCCGCATCTAAGATGATCCTAGACTCTATGAAAAGTAAACTCAGTAAAGTTTATATAAGAAATAATGATATTATCGCTCCTGAAGATAACCTGATTATATATGATATCAACTGTATGAAAGGCACTGAAATAGATGGTTCAAGCGGGGCTGTTTTAAAAGCAATGTACAAAGATACGATTTACGTTACAGCTGATATTCCTGAAGAATCCTTATCTTCCGTAAGCACAGGGGACTTAGCATGTATTGTTCTTGCTGATGAAGCTCAAAAAGAAATCTCAGGTAAAATCTCTAAACTATCTAATCGTGCTATAGAAAAGGATGGGGATACTATTGTTGAGGCTATTATTGAAGTGGAAAAAGGAAAAGAATTATTAAAGCCAGGTCTCACTGCAGATATTAAATTAATCAGCCCCTAACATTATCGAATATTACTGGAAAGCAATTGATATAAACCATTAGATATGATTCTATCTACTCAAAAAAGGCTGCTCCCTCAATTGCTAGGGGGCCGCCTTTTAATAAGCCAGCGATATTTTACTTATGTGTTATTTCATAAGGGTTATATTACCGGTCTTACTCTAAACTTAATATCCATATCTTCTGCTATCTTTTTGCATGCTTCAAGCTGCTCTTCACTCAGCATATCTACTACTGTAAAGGTGACATCTCCAATATACTTTTTGCACCCTGCTGCAAACTTAAGGAGGGCTTCAAAAGAGGTTTCTCCAAAAGCTGGTCTTGCTATAGCCATATACTCTTCTTTATTAGGAGCATTAAGGCTGATAGACACGGAATCAACTTTACCTGCTAAAAGAGGGGCTGTTTCTTTTTTATGAATAAGGTCTGCAAGTCCGTTAGTATTAACTCTTATTTTAACATTGCTTTTTGATCTGATATAGTCACATATTTTAATCACATCATCCAGTCTTACGAGTGGTTCACCATAGCCACAGAAAATAATGCCATCATAACTATCTAGGTTATGCTTTTCAAATCCAGCTAATACTTCTTCTAAAGATGGATCATGGTCAAGCCACAAATTATCTGAGCCATGTACACTGTCACTTTCTTGTCTGACACAAAAGGTGCATGCACAAGGACATTTATTTGTTAAGTTAATATATAAACTGTTGTGTATTGTATATAAAATAGTCATTAGGCCTCTCCTTTCAATTGTCTTGTAAGATGAGCTTTTAATTTCATTGTATCAAAAGCATACGCAATAACTATAAAGAGGACTGCACTGCCTATAGGCTGAAGTGATGATGCTGGAAGCCCAACAATAGGTGCTATAAAGTTGCCAAATATAATACCTTCTGCTATAGCATAACCTATAAGCCCAGTGATACCTGCAAGTACTGTAGCAACAATGTTACGCCCCGAAACAAACTTACCTGCCTGTGATGTAAAAAAAGGTACCAATAAAGGTTTAATAATCATTGTTGGTATAACCCATATGGCACAGCCTGGTGTGGTAAAGTCTGATAACCCAGCTCCTATAGCACCACTAATCATGGCATACGGCATAGGCAGAATGCAGGCAGCAAGGTAAATAGCAGCATCCCCTACATGAATAATTCGGTTATTAATTCCAAGGGGAATACTAATACGTGTTCCAACAAATATAATGGCTGCAAATAAAGCGGTCATAATCATAAGTCTAGTTTTTTCTGATTGTTTCATTATATATCCAGCTCCTTTAAAAACATTTCATACATAATACCTTCATTGGTATCTAGTCCAAATTCTACAGTATACTTAATAGCCTTGCTAATAAACTGAGTGGCTATCCTGACACTTTCTTCTAATTCATGTCCATGTGTAAGATATCCGCATACAATAGATGCAAAAATATCTCCTGTTCCGCTATAAGAAATATTATTATAAGGTACTCCCACTTCGAAATAATCTTCTTTACTAAAATCCATCCCTATATTAAATAAATACTCTGGACGATTTTTATCCACTGCACCAGTTATAATTATTTGTTTGGTTCCTAACCTCAAGAGCTGCCTGCCATGCTCTAAGAGCTTCTCTTTATTTATGCCTTCTTTTAAGAAATCATATCCTGTTAGGAGTGCAAATTCAGTTAAATTAGGAGTAATGACATCTGCGTAGCGAATAAGTTTTTTCATATGCTCTGGATAATCATTAGGGTAAATAGCATACAGCTTCCCATTGTCCCCCATGACAGGATCTATCATTACCAGTGTTTTATCTGTCTTGAACTGCGTTATAAAGTCTGTAAGGAGATCTATCTGCTCCGTGGAACCTAAAAAACCTGAGTAAATAGCATCAAATGTATAGCCAATCTGTTTCCAATGTGAATAATACTCTTTAATATACTGTGTGAAATCTAAGAATGAAAAATTCTTAAAGCCTGTTTGGTTAGATAGAATAGCTGTAGGCAGCGGACAGGGCTGATTTTTTAAAACAGCTAAAATAGAAATCGCTGCATTTAAAGAACATCTTCCAATACCCGATAAGTCATGAATAACCGCAATTTTTTTCATTTAAGTACCTCTTCATCAATTGTATCGATACAGTTTCATTTTATTTTAGAATTATTAGTTGTATTTTTACATAACATTCATGGTTAGTCAATATTAAAGAAGCTATAAAATAATAGAATCTGTTATTGTATCGTTACAATTCCTACGCCACACAAAAATAGCCGACTTCTTCAAAATGCAGAAATCAGCTATTTTAACTTTAATTAATGTAATACTTGAAGCTCAGGTAAAACTAAACAACTTAAGTTGAAGCAGCTTTTAAACTTATTTAAGATCCTTTATAGCAACCGGGTCCATATCAGTGAAGGTTTGGTTTTCACCAACCATTCCCCATATAAAGGTATAGTTTTTAGTACCACATCCGGAATGAATAGACCAGCTTGGTGAGATAACAGCCTGCTCATTTCTAACTACAATATGTCTTGTTTCATTTGGCTCACCCATATAGTGGAATACTGCATTTTCATCATCCATATCAAAATACATGTAAACCTCCATACGTCTTTCATGGGTATGGGCTGGCATGGTATTCCATATGTTTCCTTCCTGAAGAACAGTCATACCCATAAGCAGCTGACAAGTTTCAAGTACTGATGGATGTATGAACTGATAAATAACTCTTTTGTTGCATGAGCTTTGGTCACCCATTTGAACATTATTTGCTTTAGTCATGTCAATTTTTACATTTGGATATGTTTTATGTGCTGGAGCAAAGTTAATATAGAATTTTGCAGGCTTACTTATATCACTGCTGGAAAACTTAATACTTTTTGCGCCCATTCCCACATAGAGGCCGTCCTTATGATTCATTATGTATTCCACGCCATCAACTACTACTTTACCTTGACTTCCTATGTTAAAGAGCCCCATTTCACGTCTTTCAAGGAAAGAGTCTGTCCCCAGTACTTTCTGCGTGCTAATCCCTTCATTTAAATCAATAGTCTTATCTATTGGCATAATCCCCGCTACGATAATTCTATCAATGTGGCTGTATACAAATGTTTTTTCTGAAGGTGCAAAGAGTTTTTCAATTAAAAATTCAGAACGCAGTTCTGAAGTAGTATAGTGTTTTGCATCATTTGGATTTGCTCCATAACGAATATTCATTTCACAATCCCTCCTTATATTCTATACACCATATTATGAGACATCATACAATCTTATGACTATTATCCTATATATCTTGTCCGCCTTTGCCAGAATTCTGTCTCAGTGCCTCCCTTATTCAGACAGGCCTTGAAAAAATTATAAATATCCATCAAATGTGGAATATTAGATGACACTCTCAAATAAGATAATATTGAGTGTTGTCAGACAATAAGATGATACGGCATTCAGACAAAGGAGATGGTTAATATATGAAAGCTATTCAAAGGACACCTGTCGTGCAGCTTGTCGTAGATAATATTAAAGCTTATATTTTATCAGGAGAAATTTCTAAAGGAGATAAACTGCCAACAGAAAAAGACCTTTGTGAAAAACTTTCTATCAGCAGATCTACCTTAAGAGAAGCGATAAGAATATTACAAGCACACGGTTTTGTTGAATTAAAACCAGGCAAAGGAGCATTTGTTGCACGAACTAGAGAACTAGATCTTGAAGATGTCATTGAATGGTTTATAAGTCATGAAGTTGAACTCATTGATTTTATTGAAGTAAGGCAGGCTATCGAGCCTCTCGCTATTAGACTGGCCATTCAAAGGGTTACGCCAAAGGATCTGGCTATTCTCCAGCATATTAATGACCAGTTTGTGAAATCCATTATGAAGGATGATGTTCCAAACATTATTTTACTTGATGAACTTTTCCATAATACCATAGTAGAAGTCAGCAGAAACAAACTGCTTATAAGCATTAACAATAAGATAAGTGAATGTTTCAAAGAGTTCAGAAGCAAAACCTTTCGCGTTCCGGCTAATGCAAGAAATGCTATAACTCCCCACAGCAAGATTATGGAAGCCATAGAACAACACGATGTAGAAGCTGGCGAGAAATATATGAAAGAACACCTAAATTCTGTTATTGCTGATTTAAACAAAATTACTAATGGTTAACATTTTTTGTAAAGATACAGAATATAATGCACTATATGGTTTATATGACATCATACAATCTGACCTTCATTATTTCTTAGATTATTAAATTTATAGGAGGAGAACGATATGAGAAAGATTGGCGGAGTACCTTAATAGGGCTATCAATACAAGATAGATTGTAATGAAATTATAATGAATTATTATAATAATCACATTTAATCCAGGGGGTAAAGTTATGAAAAAGCTATTATCAGTATTATTATCAATGGGACTCGCATTTAGTATGACTGCTTGCGCAGGCTCTAACCCAGCACCTGCAGAAACACAAACGAGCACAAATACACCGGAAACTACTACAGAAACAAAGGCAGAAACTGCAGAAGCTCCAGCTGATACAAAAGCACCTGAAAAGCCAGCAGAAGTTGTCAAAATTAAAGCCTATACACCTACAAACTTAGAAGCAGTTCCTACAAAAACACTGCTTGAGTTTGAAAAAAATGTTGAAGCCAAGAGCAGTGGAAGAATCGATATTGAAGTATTCCATAGCAATCAGCTTGGTAATGACAGAGAGGCTCTTGAATCTACCCGCATGGGAACAATTGATTTAATACTTGCTGGTACAGGCGGATACAGCAACTTCTATCCTAAAGCTAAACTTCTTGATCTACCGTTCTTATTTAATAGTGCAGATGATGCCTACGAAGCAGTAAATGGTGAAGTTGGTGAAAAGATCTTCTCTGATCTTCAAAGCGTTCAACTTGTTTATCTGGCTACTGGTGATAATGGCATGCGTCACATCTCAACATCAAAAACACCAGTTAACACTGCAGCAGATGTTAAAGGACTAAAGTTTAGAGTGCCTGAAATTGATACATATGTTGATGTTTGGAAAGCATTTGGAGCTGTACCTACTCCACTTCCACTCCCAGAACTTTATATGGCACTTCAAACAGGGACTGTAGATGGCCAGGATAATGCCCCTTACCATACTGTAGCTAACAAAATTGATGACGTTCAAGGTTACTATTCTATGATTAACTACATGTGGATGGGACTTACAATGTCTATGAACCAAAAGAAATATGACGCTATCCCTGATGACCTTAAACAAATACTTAAAGATGAAGCTAAAGTAGCAGCTAAGTGGTCTTTTGACCAAATTAAAATAGACAATGAATCCGCCATAAAGAAAATGCAGGATAAAGGTATTGAAGTTAACCTAACACCAGATGTAGATAGTTTTAGAACTGCTTTAGGTGGGGCTGATTACTACAAAAAATATGAAAAGGAAACTTGGTATAGCCAAGAAATCATTGACGCTATGTTAGCACTGCAAAAATAATTTTTATAATTGGATAAAATAGGAGGTATTTACATTATGAATGTTTTTAAAACACTAAATACCTATATCAATAAGATAATAGCTTTAGTTATATCATTATGTGTAGCATCGATTGCCGGGATTATCTTATGTGAGATTACACTCAGAAACTTGTTTGGGATGTCCATGGGCATTGTAGTAGATATTATACGCTTAATATTTATGTGGATGGTATTTTTAGGGGTTGTATACTTATTTAAAAGTCATATGCTCATTAAATTCGAGTTTTTTGAGTCCAAAGTATCAGGGAAGTTTAAAGTTGTTTTATTCTTTGTTAATCGTCTTGTTTGCCTAGTTCTTTTTATAGTCATGGTTATATCAGGAAAGGATTTATACGAGTTTGTTTCTATTCAATACTTTTCATCATTTAAGCTTTCTCTCTTCTGGCTCTATGCACCTGTCCCTGTATCGGGGATTTTGATGATCATTGGATGTATAGAAGAACTCCTTAGCCAAACTATAGAACTAACTGCAGCTAAAAACTGTGCGATTAAAGAAGGGGGATTAAAATGACAATTATATTAATAGCTTTTGCTATTTTGCTGATACTCGGTATCCCTATAGCCGTTTCCATTGCTGTTTCTGCTGTTATTGGACTAATAGTGCTGGATTATCCCATAATGATTATAGGACAAAAAATGATAACAGGCATAGATTCATTCCTGCTTATCTCTATTCCTTTATTTATACTTGCCGGAGAACTAATGAATGTTGGTAAAATAACGGAAAAAATATTCGATTTTGCCCAATCCCTAGTCGGCTGGATTCCTGGTGGTTTGGCCCACGCCAACGTCGTTGCAAGTATTATCTTTGCAGGCATGTCAGGTTCAGCTATTGCAGATGCCGGCGGGCTTGGAACAATAGAGATGAAGGCCATGACAGACAACGGATATGATGAAGAATTCTCAGGTGCTATTACAGCTGCTTCTTCTACAATCGGGCCTATCTTTCCACCTAGTATTCCACTTATTATCTATGGATCTGTAGCCAGTGTATCAGTCGGGAAACTATTTTTAGGCGGTATTATACCAGGGCTTTTGATGGGTATTGCCCTTATGGTTTTAGTATCTATGTATGCAGTTAAAAGAAACTATCCTAGAACTAAATTTCATTTAAAACAAATGCTTAAACAATTTGCACAGTCTCTTATTCCGCTGTTTACTCCTGTCATTATTTTAAGTGGATTTTTAACTGGCTGGTTTACGCCTACTGAAGCTTCATCCATTGCCGTACTTTATGCTTTGTTAGTCGGAAAGTTTATCTACCGTGCAATTACGTGGGAAGCCTTCAAAAAAGCATTGTTCAACTCCGCTCTAACCTCTGCAAATGTACTGTTTATCATAGGAACGTCTACATTGTTTTCATACATACTTACAAATCAAGGGATTTCGAATCAAATTGCTTCATTCATATTAGGGATAACAGACAATCCATATATCATTTTACTGGTTATCAATATTATATTGCTTTTATTAGGTATGATCATGGAACCTGGTGCTATACTAACTCTCCTACTTCCTGTTTTATTACCTGTTATACAGCTGCTCGGAATAGACCTTGTACACTTTGGTATCGTAATGGTTCTTAACCTTATGATCGGCATGGTTACTCCTCCATTTGGTATGTGTCTGTTTACAATAAGTGAGGTGTCTAAGTTAAACTTAGAATCTCTTTCTAAAGCAACAATACCATTTGTTATCCCTCTTGTTATTGTACTTTTAATGATCACTTACATACCAGGACTTGTAACCTTTCTTCCAAATTTATTAATGAGCTAGAATGTATTAATAACGATTACTCACTCACGAGTTAATAGCTTAAAGTTAATAACTTTAACTTAAACCTATTAACTCCAACTTTATGGAGGTAAAACAATGAATATATCGCAAATTGAAGCCAAATGCAAAGCGCTTCGTTTAGATATTATTAACATGATAGCTGATGCTGCATCTGGACATCCAGGAGGTTCACTATCAATCGTAGAAATGCTGGCATGCATTTATTATTATAAAATGAATATAGATCCAAAAAGCCCTAACTTAGAAAGCCGCGACCGTTTTGTACTCTCAAAGGGCCACGCTGCGCCTGCCTATTATGCAGTACTTGGAGACTTAGGCTTTTTTGAAAAAAGTGAATTTAAGGCTTTTAGACAACTAGGCAGTATACTTCAAGGACACCCAGATGCAAAGAAAGCTCCTGGGGTTGACGCATCAACAGGATCACTTGGTCAAGGCGTATCCATAGCGGTTGGTATGGCTATTGGCGCTAAGAAAAAAAATCCTAACGTTAATGTATACACTATTTTAGGAGACGGCGAACTTCAGGAAGGGCAGGTCTGGGAAGCTATGATGGCTGCTTCTCACTATAAACTTGATAATTTAACTGTTCTTATTGACCACAATGGCCTTCAAATCGATGGACAAAATGAAGAAGTTATGAGTCTTGGAGACTTAAGAGAAAAGTTCACTGCCTTTGGCCTAGAGTGTATAGAAGTTGATGGTAATAATGTGTCACAGATTATAGAAGCCTTAGATGTAAAGACAACTAAACCAAAATGTATTATCGGAAATACAACTAAAGGAAAAGGTGTATCCTTTATGGAAAACGTAGCCAACTGGCATGGCAAAGCCCCAACACAGGCTGAAAGAGAATTAGCGCAGAGAGAATTGGAGGGAATGGTAAATGTCTGAATACAAAGCAATAAGAGTAGCTTATGGCGAAGCACTGGCAGAGCTTGGAGCTGAAAACGAAAAAGTAATAGCTCTTGATGCAGACCTTTCTCATGCGACTATGACATGCACGTTTGCTGAAAAATTTCCTGACAGATTCTTTAATGCAGGTATCGCTGAGCAGAATATGATCAGCATGAGTGCTGGTTTATCTACAATGGGGTATATCCCTTTTGCAAGTACCTTCGCTATATTTGGTGCAGGAAGAGCTTATGAACAAGTTAGAAACAGTGTGGCCTACCCACACTTTAATGTTAAGCTTGCGATGACTCACGCCGGGGTTACCCTTGGAGAGGATGGCGGAAGTCATCAGGCAATAGAAGATATTGCCCTTATGAGAGTCGTACCAGGTATGACAGTCATTGTTCCTTGTGATGCTAATGAAACAAGAAAAGCTGTGAAAGCAGCAGCTCAGATAGATGGGCCTGTATACCTTAGACTTGCAAGACTGCCATCCCTTATTTTTGATAACGACATGCCGTTTGAAGTCGGCAAAGCCAATGTAATGAAAGAAGGCTCAGACATTGTTATATTCACATGCGGCATTATGGTTGAAACAGCTCTTGAAGCGGCTAAAGACCTTGAAGTAAAAGGCGTTCATATGGCCGTTGTTAATATCCATACCATAAAACCTCTTGATCAGGCTGCAGTATTAAAATACAGCCAGTCTTGCAAAAGAATATTAACCCTTGAAGAGCATTCAGTTATTGGCGGGCTTGGGGATGCTGTTGCTGATGCACTTATAGGAAATGGCGACTTCAAGTTTAAAAAACTTGGTGTGCAAGACCGATTTGGTCAATCTGGAAAACCAGATGCTATTTTAAAAGAATATGGCCTCACCAAAGAAGCTGTAATAAACGAAGTTCAGAAAATGATAAACTAATTAAAAAAGACTTCTAAAACACATATTCATATGTTTTAGAAGTTCTTTCTTGTGATCATTACTGGGTCTTTAGAATATACTTCTCTGCCTGATAAATACAAATAGCACCATCAGCAGCTGCGGTAATAATTTGCCTCAATTCCTTTTGTCTTATATCTCCTGCTGCAAATACCCCGTCTATATTTGTTTCACATTTTTCATTAGCTAAGATATAACCTTGTTCATTAAGTTCAACAACTCCGTTTACCAGCTTAGTAGCTGGTACGCTCCCTACTGCAATAAAGAGCCCCTGCAAGTCCATATCCGTTACTTCATTAGTTTTTATATTCGTTATGGCTATTCCTGTCAGTGTCTGCTCGCTATAGAGCTTACTTACCTGGCTGTCCCATATGACTTGTACACTTGATGCAAAAAGTCTTTCCTGAAGAACTTGGGCTGCCCTCAGCTCATTTCTTCTATGAATAAGATAAACTTTTTTGGCTAGCCTTGAAAGATAGAGGGCATCTTCTACTGCCGTATCCCCTCCTCCAACAACTGCAACTTCTTTATCTTTAAAGAAGCCGCCATCACAAATAGCACAATAAGACACTCCTTTGCCCCAAAGCTCTTGTTCTTTTTCGACTCCCAGCTGTCTTGGTTTGGCTCCCATTGCTAAAATGATTGTTTTAGTTTCATACGTGCCATTTGTTGTGATGACCTTCTTAACAGGATAGTTAACCTCAAGGCCTATCACCTCTTCAAAAGCTATTTTTGCTCCAAAACGATTAGCATGCTCATACATAGCTGCTGATAATTCTGGTCCTGTTATTTCTAATACCCCTGGATAGTTCTCAACCTCATTCGTATTAATCATCTGTCCGCCATGAAATTGTTTTTCAAGCACAAGTGTATCTAGCTTAGCTCGTCCTCCATAAAGGGCGGCTGTGAGTCCCGCTGGTCCTCCGCCTATTATAATAATATCTTTCATAAATCCTCCCTTAATTGTTATCTGTCTAGTGCCTTAAGTGCCTCTTCATAATCTGGCTCTGATGTAACTTCATCGCAGTATTCAACATGAGTCACTCTATTATCTGCGTCAATGACGAACACTGCTCTTGTCAAAAGGCCTAACTCTTTAATATAGGTTCCATATTTTTGGCCAAAACTTCTATCCTTATAATCGGATAATGTTCTTACTTCTCTAATGCCTTCACTGCCGCACCACCTGCTCTGTGCAAAAGGCAAATCCATAGAAAATACATAGATTGTTACATCTTCCCTTTTAGTTGCTTCTCCATTAAAGCGTCTAACTTCCATATCACATACTGGAGTATCTATAGAAGGGACACTCAAAAAAACTCTTTTTCCGCTTGTATCTTTTAGAGCAAATGGCTTTAATCCATTATCAGATACTATAAAATCAGGTGCTTCATCACCTACCCTTATTTCATTCCCTTCAAGTGTAACACGATTGCCTTTAAATTTAACGTCCATAGTATATATCTCCTATCTTTGTGTTTTTATAAGCTTGTCTTATTTTTTGCATTTTAATACCTTTATAGTCTTTGCTTATTAAACGAATGAGATACATGCTAATATATATTTGTTTCACTTTTATATTACTATTAATAAATAACCTATTCAAATCATTTATTTTTCTCTTAAAAAGGCCACTTTTCTAATTTAGAAAAATAGCCTAATATAAATAAGCTTAATTAAGTTTCGTTAAGCATTTGCCACAGCCTCTTCAAATACTTCCAGTACATAGTTCATCTGATCCTCTGTCATAACAAGGGGCGGTAAAAATCTTATAATATTTCCAAGTAACCCTGCTGATATAATAAGTACTCCTTTATGATAAGCATATTTGGTAATTTTTGAGATAATCTCTTTATTAGGCTCTTTTGTTTCTCTGTCTTTAACAAATTCTACTGCTGCCATAGCGCCTATTCCTCTTACATCTCCTATCACACTATACTTATCTTTCATAGCATTAACCTTTGTAAGAATCATATTACCAAGCTTTGCTGCCCTCTCATCAAGCTTTAGCTCCTGCATTTTTTTAATCGTCCTCAGAGATGCAACGCAGGCAAGAGGGTTACCGCCATAAGTTCCCCCTATTTCACCTTTTTGAGGACCTGCCATCACTTCTTTTCTTCCTACAACAGCGCTTATTGGCATACCCGCTGCAATAGATTTAGAAAGTGTCATAATATCTGGCTCTACCTCAAACCCCTCACAAGCAAACATTTTACCCGTTCTGCAAAAGCCAGTTTGAACCTCATCAGCAATTAGTAAGATATTATGTTCTTTACATATAGTATGAAGTGTTTTTAAATAATCTTTTGGCGGAATAATAAAACCGCCTTCTCCTTGTACAGGTTCTGCAATGACTGCAGCAATGTTGTCCTCACAGTATTCACTCTTTAATAAATAAGCAAGCCTTTCTACACAGGCGAGACCACAACCTGGATAAGTCCCTCCCATAGGACATCTATAACAATACGGTGACGGAATCTTATAAAGTTCTCCCGGGAAAGGCCCCATTCCATATTTATAGGGTTTAACTTTACTAGTAAGACCCATAGCCATATAGGTTCTTCCATGGAAAGCAGCTTCTAAAGATATGATACCTTGCTTACCCGTGAATCTTCTGGCTACTTTTACAGCATTTTCAACTGCTTCTGCTCCGCTGTTTGCAAAGTACACTGTTTTTTCATAACTTCCTGGTGTAATCTCTATAAGTTTTTCAGCAAGATCTATATAGGCTTCATAAGGAACTACCTGAAAACAAGGATGAATAAGTTTTTCAGCTTGTTCTTTAATAGCAGCCACAACTTCTTCATCACAATGTCCTGCATTTTGAACCCCAATAGCTGCAGCTACATCGATAAAAACATTGCCGTCTACATCCTTAATAAGTGCATCCTTTGCTTCTGCTGCATAGATATCAAAAGCAATTCCTATCCCTGGCGGTACACACTTATCCTTTCTTTCCGCAAGTTCCTTAGACTTAGGCCCCGGAAGAGCTGTAACAATCTTTGCATTCTTTTCTGTAATCATACTCTCATATCCTCCCTTTATTTATTAGCTACACTTTTAGTTTGCGGACCCTCTCTACAAGCATCTCTTATAAATCCCTCTTATCTCCTCCTTATTAAATACTCTGGCATTATTATCTAAATTGGCCTTCATGGTCTTAATACTATTATCTGCTAGCCAAGGAATATCCTCTTCTTTTACCCCTAAGTCTGTAAGGCTTTTATTAAGATGGATGCTTTCTAAAAAGCGCCTTAAAAGATTCCCGATCTCTTTACTTTCGTCTCCGCCAAGTACTTTAGTAAGTTCCTCGAACTTCCAAGGCAAATGCGGGTATGTTTCCTCCATAATTGCAGGCAAGAGAGCCGCAAGACCTTCTCCATGTACTGCATCTTTTAGTCCGCTTACAGGATGCTCCAAAGCATGCGGCGCGCCTACCCCTGCTTGGCAAATAACCATCCCTCCTAAAGTGCTTGCGAAAACAATCTTATCCCAAGCCTCTAAATGGCTAGGATCTTCATACACCTTTTTTGCGTTGTCTATAATCAGCCTGATTCCTTCTAAGGCCATCATATCGGTCATTGGTGTTGATCTTACAGCAATATAGGCTTCTATGTTGTGAGAAAGCGCATCAAACACTGTTGAAGCAATAACTGATTTTGGCATAGTTACCATAAGATCTGCATCAATGAGTGAGGCTTTAGGAAAGATAGCTGGGGTTTTAAGAGACTTTTTGTCCTTGGTCTCTGGATTCGTAAGTACCGAAAAACAATTGCCTTCACTTCCTGTTCCTGCTGTGGTGGGAGCTAAAATAACGGGTAATGCATCCTTCCCTTGTTCTATACCATAAATATAGTCTGATAATTCTCCTTTATTAAGCGCACTAAAGGCAATAGCCTTGGCCGTATCCATCACACTTCCTCCTCCAAGACCAAAAACTACATCGCAATCTGTTTTTTCCAGAAGGTCTACGCCCTCGTATACTGTAGTTGTAAGGGGGTTCTGTGGGACTCTATCAAAAATAACATAGTCTACCCCTGCCTCTATTAATAACTTGCATAGCCTATCCAAAAGTCCTGTTTTCTTAGTACTTGATAAGCCCGTTACAACGAGCGCCTTTTTACCATATGCTTTCGTTATTTCTCCTGCCGTGTTAAATACCCCTCGCCCAAAATACAGGTTTACAGGAAGATTGTAATTAAATGCATTCACCCTATTTACCCTCCTTTAAATAAAAAAAGACATCGATAGCCCATGCTACAAACGTCTTTGTTTAGTCTTTGTTTAGTCTTTGTTTAGTCTTTGTTTAGTCTTTGTTTAGTCTTTGTTTAGTCTTTTTCATTCTTATTTTACTCATTTTTATTATAGTCGCTCTTGGGGCTGCTTGCTATGTCCATACCTGACAAAACATTTCGTTCACACTTTACAGATAAGTTTTCCTATCTCCAGTGCTGTTTGCAGTTCTACGCAATCATTAAGGTTATGTAAGTTACAGTTTAAAAGTTCCTCAATTTTTTTAAGGCGGTACTTAAGCGTATTTCTATGAAGAAAGAGTTTTTCTGCTGTAGTTGTAATATTGCAGTTTTCACTAAGGTACATCTCTAGTGTAGCTATTAAGCATGCATCATTAATTTTATCGTATTCTAACACTCTCCCTAAATTATTAAAATAAAATTGTTTCAGTATTTCCTTATCTTTAATATTAAATAACAAAGCATAAATACCTATATCTGCTACATAAGTTACTGATCTTTTTTCACCTTTTATTTTTGCTGCTTTAAGAGCCCATTCTGCCTCCATAAGTGACCGTTTCATAAGAGAAAGGTCATTGTAACGATTACCTATCCCTATACTTACAGTCATTCCTTTCCATTTAGTCTCTACAGCTTGCTGAATCCTCTCAATCACTTTTTGTAAAAGTTCTGATCCTTTTCCACTCGCTTTATTTAAAATAATGACTGAATCACTTTGTGCAAGTAAAAGTGCCTTGATATGATAGTACTCTAGTGCCTCTTGTACTACTTTCATAAAAACAGACTTTATCCTTACGATTTCTTGCTCTTCACTAATGCTGTTATTCTCAATATACTTTGCAAACTCATCAATATCAATCACACAAATCCCACATTCACCTGATAGATTGTATCCAAAATAAGCAGCTCTTTCTATTATATTCCCTTCCGGATCCCCTTCTCCAAAAAGAATGCTGCTTAACAAATGAGTCAGAGAGTTATCTTCAAACTCAGATAGTACAATACTGCTGCAAATCTCATGGGTTAATTCTACAAGCTTAACTTCCCATGGCAGTTCAAAAACAGGCAAGTCTAGTTCATCAGCTGCTTTAATGACTTCTTCTGGGACTTCTTCAATGTAGCGGCCAATATTAATGATAAGGCCTGCTCCATTTTTCTCGCTTATTCCTTTTATAAGGCTCAGTAATATTTCTTTATTATGTTTGATTCCGAGCCCCGAAATAAAGACAAGTTCCCCTCCTTGAAGCCACGCAATACTCTCCAAAGGATCATCTAAGCATTCCGCAACATAGACCCATCTTACATATCTCCCTAGAGCTTCTTTGCCTGCTAAAAGCTTTACTTTACTCAGGGAATGCAGTTTCATAATATCTTTAATAGTAATTGCCATAGCTGGGTTATCCTCCTAGGATGAAATAAAAAAACCTGTGTCGAAGCTGCTTAATCGCAGCATCACACAGGCATCTTTGTCTGGGAATGATTCATATATCTTTTATTATATTACGTTTTGTAATAATTTCAATCACTAATTTAACTCTTATTCTTATGCTGAAAGATGCTTGTTTAGTTTATCAAGCAGCTCCTGCACTGGAACACCATGCACCATACAAGCCTGTTCAAGACTTTCGTTAGTAGATGACGGGCAACCCAGACAATGCATTCCCATCTCTAAAAAATAAGGTGCAGTCGTTCTGTCTGCATTTAAAATTTCACCAATTAAAGTATCTTTTGTTATTGTCATTTTCATTTCCTCTTTTCTTTAAAATATATTAAACATAGTCTATTCTTCTTCCTTTTCTACACCTGCTCTACGCTTGCAAAGAAGGCTGGAAGGCTGAAAAAGAAACTAATTGTTCTAATCTAGGCAAGGATATCCCTAAAGTTTCCTTTAAAACATCCTCAATACTTTCAACAGGTATAATGGTTAATGCATTTTTTACTTCTTCAGGCACATCTTTAAGGTCGATTACATTATCCTTTGGAATTAATACTTTCTTGATTCCAGCTCTTTCAGCTGCTAATAATTTTTCTTTTAAACCTCCAATAGCTAGGACAACTCCTCTTAAAGTTATTTCTCCAGTCATTGCAAGTGTTGAATCCACCTTAATGCCTGTAACAAGTGAGGCAAGTGCTGTAAATAAAGTAATACCAGCAGAAGGGCCATCCTTTGGAACTGAACCTGAAGGTACATGAATGTGCAGATCTTTTTCTTTGAAGTTAAAGCTGTTAAGAGGTAATCTGGATTTTAATAAACTAAGAGAGATTCTAGCAGATTCTTTCATTACATCTCCTAATTTACCAGTTAAAATAACTTCTCCTTTTCCCCACATATCTGTAGCTTCAATAAATAGTATTTCTCCCCCAACCGGAGTCCACGCGAGCCCTGTCACAACCCCCGGTGGGTTATCCTTTTCTGCCTTATCATGTCTTGAAACTCGTCTGCCAAGTAATTCTTCTAAATTATTCTCTGTGACTTTAAAGGCAGTTTTAATTTTACGAGACACAATTTTTTCTGAGGTTACTCTCGCTGCTTTTGATAATTGTTTCTTTAGTCCTCTTACCCCTGCTTCTAAGGTATAGTCACTAATCATTCTTTGCAGTGCCTTATCATCTATTTTTAATTGCTTTGAGGTTAATCCATGTTCCTCTAAAATTGAAGGTATTAAATGCTTTTTTGCAATGTGAAACTTTTCATTTAGTGTATAGCTAGATATCTGAATAACTTCCATTCTGTCTAGAAGCGGTGCTGGTATACTATCAATAGAGTTAGCTGTAGCTATAAAGAATACCTCTGATAAATCGTAGGGTACACCTAAATAATGATCTGTAAAGCTGTCATTTTGCTCTGGATCAAGAACTTCTAACAACGCACTGGCGGGATCACCATTATATCCCCTTATAAGTTTATCGACTTCATCTAGAACTATAACTGGATTTTTTTCTCCTGCCTTTTTAATGCTTTGAATGATTCTTCCCGGCATAGCACCTACGTAAGTCTTGCGGTGTCCTCTAATTTCTGCTTCATCTCTTATACCACCTAAACTTAATCTGACATATTTTCTGTTTAGTGCTTCTGAGATACTTTTTCCTAAACTAGTTTTCCCTGTTCCAGGAGGGCCAACAAGTAATAGAATAGAACCTTTTTTATCTTTCTTTAATTTCATAACAGCTAAGTGCTGTAGTATTCTTTCTTTTACCTTTTCAAGTCCATAATGCTGTTCTTCTAAAATACGTCTTGCTTCTATTAAATCAAATTCCTGCAGTGATGCTTTTTTCCAAGGAAGCTGTAATAATAAATCAAGGTAGTTTCGTATAACATTATAGTCAGGACTATTTGGACTTTGGCTCTCAAACTTGCGTTGTTCCTCTAAAGCAATATTTTTAACATCTTCTGGCATACCAGCTTCTTCAATTTTGGTTAAGTAGTCTAACTCATTTGACTTGCCTTCATTCAACTCTTCTTGGATAACTTTTAATTGTTCTCTTAAGATGGATTCTCTATAATTTTTATTAGCTTTTTCTGAAAATTTTTCTGTTATTTCAAGTTGGAATTTAACTCTTTCCTTATGCTCTAAAAGATAATCAATAAACTTTAGGCTTCTTTCCTTTAAGGATTGGGTATGGAGCAATTCATAATTTTTGTCCATGGAGAAAATCCTGAATTGGGCTAAGTACCCCATTAATTTATTTAAATCTTTTATTTCCTCTATGGGTTTTATAAAATTTTCAGATCCCTGGAAGTTTTTACCGATATCATAAATAATCTTTTTCATATATGCCAGTATTTCTTCTATAGCACTTTGATCCAAATCAACACAATCTGAAGCTATTTGATAGGCTCCGTAAATCATGCTATTTGCAAATTTAACTGCCGCTACTTCAACTCGATCAATTACTTTTATTTTAATTTCATGTCCAATTTCTTTTTTCTTTATTTCATCTACTTGAAATATGACGCCTACTTTTTGAAAATCTTCTTCTTTTAATTCTTTACCACTAACGACTTTCTTCAAAGGCAAAGCAATATTTAGGTTGTTTCCCTCAGCTAAATAACTTACTTCTTCTATACTTAAATTTTCAAGTTTAAGCGTAGACTCCATGTTAGGCAGTAAGACCCCATCCGGCAACGGTATTATTAATGCTTCTTTATTTTTATTGTCTGTGCTCTTCATATGTATCATCCTCTCATTCGCATTTCAAATGACTGTTCATTTAATAGCCTTGTAAGTTATATAGATTTACTTCGTACGTGTACGAATTAAATGTTTAAAAAAATGGCTTTACACCATTTCTTCGATATTTTTTAAAGCCTTGTTAATGCCATCTTCAAAGATCTCTCGCTGATTGTTATCAAAACCATTTAATAGCACATTAAGCAATTCCGACTCCATAATCTGCAGCTTTTGTTTTATTTGTAAACCCTGCCCCGTTAATAGGATATAAACACTTCTCTTATCTTCAGGACAACTACATTTTTTTATCAATTCCTGAGCTTCATATTTGTTTATAATATCAGATAAAGAAGACTTAGAAATTTTCCATATACTTGCTATTTCATTAAAAAGCAATGCTGTTCCATCTTCAGGAAGTATAAAAAATAATGGAATATGGTTTTGTAATATGGGTAACCGTTCTTGATTAATTCTTTTTACTATAATCTTATTATAGTTAGAACTAATCTCATTTATTTTCGCAATGATACAGCAACTTTTCATTTTGATCTCCTTGTTCGTTCGGGTACGAACTAATTTTAATCCTTTTATATTTATTTGTCAATACTTTTTTATGTTATAGACATCTGTTGATATTGCACCTTTAGGACCTACAGCAATACAAGTCTACATCCTATACATTTTTCAGTTGTTTTCTTCTGGCAAAATACTATAATACCCTGTATCTCCCTTTGCACCTACGATAAGCCAATAAGTTTTACCTTCTAACTCATACTTTTTTACTTCTATAGTTTCTGTTATTTGCCCACTTATATTACCTTGCAACATTTCATCAATGTGAATGACATAGCGGATTGTGCTGTCATCTACTTGCTCCTTATTCACAATAGTTGCCCTGCCGGCTGAGGGACTTGATCCTCCTGTTACCCAACCCTGTTTTTTTGCAAGAAACTTTTGTTTTAACTCTGGGGACAAGGCACTATATTGCAATGCACCACTACGTTTTTGTTGTCCTACAATCCATAAAGCAAGTGCTTCCTCCGGCGACGTAGGCTGTGTTAACATTTCTAAATCAGCTACTTTCTTTTGAATCTCGGCTCTAGTTGGATAGTTAATTTTAATCTTATTCCCTACCCTATTTGTATGGGCTAAAAACATGGTATTAAACCAATCACTTGTTACATAAAGTTTACCTTTTACCACCTCATAGTCATACACGGCCCAGGGCATACTAAATCCCTTGTCCGTAATATTCAGCGTAATGGGTTTTTGGCTAAATATTGCATTATTGCCGCTAGTTAATGGATAAGGTAGTATTTCTAAGTCTTGAAGCCTCTTAGGCAAAGGATATTCTTTACTCTCTTTACCATACTTGATTCCATTTAAATAAGATAAATACTGATGTTGCTTAAAATAAGCGGGGATTTCTACTGTGACCGTCTTACTTTTTCCATCCCATACTACACTGTCTGCTCCCATTTCTTTTGCTAACCATGTGAGAGGAAAAAGTATCCGACCCTTTATAATCGGTAAACTTTCAGGAAATTCCTTTATCTCCCCGTTTAATTCAAATTGCTTATTGCATAAGGTTTTCTTATCCGTTGCCTCCACATCCATACTGCTTGCAAGTAGGACTGTTCCTATAATCAAACTACTTATTATGATCCTCATAAGCTTCATTTTCATTCACTTCTTTCTTATAATTCTTCCCGTTTTTATTATACTACTATTTTAGATACTCTAATCACTTGATGCTATAACAAATGGCACACTTGTATTCTGTAAAAAAATGAGTGTATTCATAGTAGAACCAAAATAAATTGGTATCTACTATGAATACACTCATAAACATAAGACTATTCTTGCAAAGCAGCATCTTTATATTTGCAAAGTGCAAATTTAATGGCTGTATAACTTACCTCTTCTGGCAGAGCTTCCTTAATAGGCTTTAAAAATTCTGTGCCGCACCTTTCGATAGCTGCTGCAATTTGTTCTTCATAAAGCTCTGGGATAAACTTACTATAATCTATCTCAAATCCTTCTTCTATACATTTCAATAAATGATTTTCTATGGTTATAGGTGTAAGCTCTCTTTCTTTCGCTATTTCAGTTATTGTCATACCTTCTTTATAGAGTGTATAAGTATGTTTATGACTATCACGTGATATGGACTTTGGCGCCTTCGTGTTTTCTGAATCCCCTAAAGCTTCTGTTGTACTGATATTGTTTTTCTCTGCATAGTCTATAATGGCATCTATAAAGATTTGTCCATATTTTTCTAACTTGTGCTCCCCTACCCCTGTTACGCCAAGCATTCTTTCAGCTGTTACCGGATATTTTTTACACATATCTTTAAGCGTTGCATCTGAAAAGATCATAAAAGGCTGTACGCCATGTTCTCTGGCAATGTGCATTCTTATGTGTCTTAAATTCTCAAATAATTCCTGCCCCACTGCTGTTTTTCCCTCTTTAACAGACTCCTCTTTACTTAGAACACGTCTTATAGATACTTTTTGTTCTCCCTTTAAAACCTCATAACTTTTAAGTGTAAGTCTCAGCATCGGATACTGATCCCCTACAAGATTGAGATAGCCTTCTGCAGTAAGAAAAGATATGATCTCTTTAATTGTTGCTTTGCTATAATCTTTCATAATACTGTAGGTAGGAAGCAAATTAAAGCGAAGATCTCTGATTTTTTGGGTATTCGCACCTTTTAATACATCTGTAACAAGCGTACTGCCAAACTGTTCCTTCATTCTCTTGATACAGCTCATAATCTTTTGTGCTTCTACTGTTATATCTGTCTCCTCAGTTTCATTATTGCAGCTTCCACAGTTATTGCAGTTAAGCTCTGGCGGCTCTTGTCCAAAATAAGTGAGTATCGCGCTTCTAAGGCACCCTTCTGTATTGCAATAATCTACCATAGCATTTAACTTTTGGTATTCCATACTATGATCCATGCCAAATCCACTATTCTCTATAAGAAACCGATTAGTCATAATATCTTGTGTACTAAAAAACATAATACATTTAGCTTCTTCTCCGTCACGCCCTGCTCTGCCGGCCTCCTGGTAGTAACTCTCCATGTTTTTGGGCATATTGTAGTGAATAACAAATCTTACATTGGATTTATCTATACCCATTCCAAAGGCATTAGTGGCTGCCATAACTGGGATGTTATCATATAAAAACGCCTCTTGATTTTGAGATCGTTCATCTTCCCCAAGTCCAGCATGATACCTTGCTGTCTTTATTCCTGCCTTATTTAGCTTTTCATAGACCTCATCTACTGCCTTTCTTGTAGCACAGTATATAATCCCACTCTGATCTCTATTTTTTTCTATATAAATTTTAAGTGCTTCAAACTTACTATTTGGTTTTCTAACCTCAAAATATAAATTAGGTCTGTCAAAGCTCCCTACAAATTCAAAGGGTGTTTTAAGTCTTAGTAAACTTATAACATCTGCTTTAACAATCTCTGTTGCCGTTGCAGTAAAAGCAGCAACAACTGGCCTTTTAGGAAGCCTTTCTATCATTTTAGTAATACGTTTGTAGCTTGGTCTAAAGTCATGCCCCCATTGTGAAACGCAGTGAGCTTCATCGACTGCCACAAGTGCTACTGGTAAAAGTTCCATAAGTTCTATAAAGGTGTCTGTTTCTAATCGTTCTGGTGCAACATAAAGAAGCTTGTACGCCCCTTGTTTGGCATTAAAAATAATTTCTCTAAATTCAGCATTACTTAAACTGCTGTTAATAAGTTCTGCCTGTACGCCATATTCTTTAAGTGTATCTACTTGGTCTTTCATAAGAGAAATGAGAGGAGAAATAACTATCGTAATTCCTTCTAACAATAACGCTGGGATTTGATAACATAGAGATTTTCCTCCTCCAGTAGGCAAAATGCCTACTACGTCTTGTCCTTGCATGATGCAATCTATAAGTTCCTGTTGTCCCGTTCTAAAAGAACGATAGCCATAATATTTTTGTAAGACCGTTAAAGCATTCATTCCTGTTACCTCTTTTATCCATTTTTTACTCTCCCTAATATTAACATGAATGGCTACTTTTAAACATAGACGAATAATGATATTTTATTAAAACACTTGATAACTTAAGACACTCTTGGAAATAAGAAGAAAAGAGCATAGTCATCAAATCCTTTCTAGTATGTCGTTATACTTAGGATTGTTGAATCTGCTCTTCTTCTACACATATATATTTTATTTATACCTCAATACTTGTTATAGAGCCAATATATTTAATGTTGCCAGAACTCCTAAAAGAACACCCACTACGAGAAGCGCCCCACCTAGCACAAGATAAATGATTGTAGCATTCCTATCCCCAAGCCATTGTCTTAAGGCTACTGCTTTTCTATGCTCCCAAAAATATCTTGGCTTTGATATTGTGTTAATGATAATAAATACACCTATTAGTATCATAAATATGTATTCCACTTAGTATCACCCTTTCATACCTATTATATAAAGGTTAATATGAAAGCTCAAAGGCAATAAATGGCATACTTATTTATTTAACGCTGATAGAAGCTGAAACATTCTTTGTTTAAGAATAGGATGTACGAGCATCGGTGCAATCTCACACAATGGTTTAAGTACAAACTCTCTCTCTTCCATTCTTGGATGCGGAAGAGTAATAAACTCATCACTTGTAACTAAATCATCATATAGCAGGATGTCTAAGTCAATAGTTCTTGGCCCCCATTTAATGATGCGTTCCCGCTGCAGAAGCTGCTCTATGCGCAAAAGCTCAGTCATAAGCTCAGTAGGTGTCAGCAGTGTACGCACCTCTAATACTGCATTTAAAAAACGCTCTTGGTCTGTATACCCCCATGGCTCTGTCTCTAAAAAAGAGGAGCACTTTCCAGTTCTAATACTTTTATGCTCTTTTAAATAGGTTATGGCCTGTTTTAAGTACATTTCTTTATCACCCATATTAGAACCTAATGCCAGATAAGCTGTATGCCAGCCCCTAGTTACTTCCACTGCTACAAAGTTTAGGCTTTTTAAAATAGGGGCCCAAGGCTTTTTAATACTTACTTTAACAGTTTGAACCTGAGGGTACTGGACTAAAATAAACTGAGCTGTTTTTTCCGCAGCTGTTTCAATAAGATCGTAGCTCGTTTCCTTAAATAAAGTCTCTACGTCTTCACATAATTCTCCATAATGAACGCTTTGTTTCAAATCTCCATAGAGTGCTGCAGCTCTTAAATCAAGGGTAAGAACCATTGAAATGAGGAATTTTTGCCCTAAGCGTTTTTCCTCTTCAAATACCCCATGATACGCAAATACTTCTAGGTCTTGTACATATATCTTATCCATTATCTTTGGCCCCTCTTATCACCGCATCCGTCATCATCGCTGCTCTTTTATTCTCTTTTACATCATGTACTCTTATAAATTTACACCCTTTCATAATCCCCATTACTGTGGTTGCGAGTGTCCCTTCTAATCGTTCTTCTACCGGCACATCCAGTGTCAATCCTATCATAGATTTTCTTGAAGTCCCTAACAGAACAGGAAAACCCATGCTGCAAATTCTCTCAAGCTGCTGCATGGCTTTTAAGTTTTGTTCATAAGTTTTTGCAAAACCGATACCTGGGTCTAAAATAATCTGTTCCTTTTTAACCCCTGCTCTATAAGCTATTTCTACAGACTCCATGAGATCCTTGCATATGTCTTCAATAAAGTTTTGATAATTTCGCTCGTCCCTATTGTGCATCAAAATACATGGCACATCAAATGCAGCAGCTACTTTAGCTATGTCCTTATCCCTTTTGAATCCCCATACATCATTGATGATATTAGCTCCTGCTTTAAGTGCTTCTTCTGCTACCTTTGCCTTATAAGTATCAATAGATAAGAGGCAGTCAAAGCTTGCTCTAATCGCCTTAATAATTGGAACAACCCTTCCCATTTCTTCATCTGCTCCAACAGGCGTGTGCTTTGGCCTGGTAGACTCTCCTCCTATATCTATGATATCTGCCCCTTCTTCAAGAAGTTTAGCAGCATGATGAACTGCAGCTTCCTCTGTATTAAATCTTCCGCCGTCCGAAAAGGAATCAGGGGTAATGTTTAAAATGCCCATAATATAAGTTCTTTTGTCTAAATCAAATGGTGTATTTCCAATCAGCATGACACGATCTCCTACTCTATTAATAAATAATATCCATATTTTTATTTTCTGCCGGCCAATAACACTCCATCTTAGCAGTGCAGTTATAACAGCGTCTTGAAAGCTTATCACTCTTGTACATGATTTTTCCAAGACCCTCATCAGCCCCTCTGCGGTGTTCAAGAATGCCTTCTAAGATGACTTGTTGTTCTTCGGAATTAAAATGATATTTTTGAAGAAGGGGATGTGCGAGCTTACAGGATGCCTCTTCGTGGGGGATGTTACTCATATATTCCTGCCATCTTCCTATGTCATGTAAAAAGGCACAGGTATAAATAATCTCCTTAGGGATATAGTATCCGCTTTCTAAAGATATAATATAACACAGTCTGGCAACGTCTAAGAAGTGTTCTTTATTATGTTTGCAAAACACACGTGTTTTTTCACATGCTTCATTTTTATTTAGGTAATCCTGATACGCCTCATCAAGTATCAACTGATTAAATCGCTCCATCTCATCCTCCCTAACAGATACTGTTTTTTACAGTTAGCAGCTGATACAGTTCCTGTCTCAGTTCTCTGTCTTCCTCTACGATACCTCTAGCCGTTACAGTAACTGTTTTGCTGCCAGGTTTTTTAATGCCTCGCATGCTCATACACATATGCTCTGCTTCTAAAATAACCATTACCCCCTCGGCTTGCAGGTAATCCATAATAGCATCTCCTATTTCTGAGGTTAGGCGCTCTTGCAGCTGTGGTTTTTTGGCATATGTGTCTACTGTACGCGCAAGTTTTGATAGTCCAGCTACCTTACCACTTGGGATATAGGCAATATGTGCCTTGCCATAAAAGGGTAAAAGATGATGCTCACACATAGAATAAAAAGTGATATCTTTTTCGATTACGATATCATTCTTCTCAATAGTAAATACCTTACTTAGATGCTCCTCGGCAGTTTGGCCAATACCTTCAAAAATTTCTTCAAACATCTTAGCAACACGCATGGGCGTTTCAACAAGTCCCTCTCTTTCAGGGTCCTCGCCAATTGCCTGGATGATCATCTTTACTCCTTCTATTACTTTTTCCTTATCAATCATGTTGTTCACCTATTACTTTCTTTCAATCTATTCATTATATTAAGGGTTTGACTTCTTCCCGTGCTATTATTAATGGTTTTATATTGCTTTTTTATTCCATCATACCACGTATTTCTTGCTTTTTAATAGAGTTTATTCTATTTTTTTCTTCATATTAAATGTTTTTACTGTTTAAAAATACGCATATTAAAAAGAGGAGCATAACGAATGCTCCCCTCTAACTTGATTTTCATGTTTTAATTATTTCTTTTTAGTAGATGCAGCTTTTCCAGATGTAGCTGAAACCGTAGATGCTGCAGTTGCACTTGGCTTTGCAGTCTCTTGTTTTTTCTTCTTTGGTTTATTTGGATTCTTATCTCCCATTATCAATCACTCCTTTCTTCTTATGGTATAAAAAAAGGCACTTTAATAAAAAAGTGTCTTTTAGTATGTCATTCCTATGCTGTGCTGCTGCACTTTCCAGTATTTGGTGCTTTATTTAGTGTAAAGTATACCACCCAGGTTCTAGCTAGTCAAGGTGATTTACAATTAATTCTATTTTTTACAATTACTTTTTTCTTTTCTTAATATAGGATTGTCTTTACAAGAGATTTTCATCGTTTTATACTTATTGTATCGTAACAATTTGGAGCATAGGTATCTATATGAGAGCCGCAGAGAGGGGGAGGGATAACTTTTGGTGCTCCACCCCAACCCACAGCCAACCGGAGTCGCACCAAAAGTTATCCCTCCCCCTCCCAGCTAGTCATTCAGATACCTGATTTAAGGAGAAAAGATTAAAGATTAAAACCAAAGAGGAAAAACTCAAAAGAATAGAGTAGGCTATTAACAGTCTTCGTATTTATCTTTTTACTTGTACCGGAGTAAGATTTATAGTGTTGTCCCGCGACAATTGTTTTTCTTATTTGCCCTAATACCTTTATTATTTTTCTAAAATCGAGATAGACTAGCTTAGTAGCAAGGGGACTCTTTTAACCAGGCTCCGGTTGACTGTGGCAGACTGTCCAAAAACTATTGTCACTTGACTTTTTCTAAAATTAGCGTAGGGATTTTAGGGTGCGAAAGTTGCCTCTGGAGTCATTTCGTTAAGAAAATCTTGGTGGTTTTTTCAAATGGCACTTAGCTCGCACTGTTTGAGCGCATGCGAGTTTGCGGCGTTCATTTGGAAAATGCGACTAGATTTTTAGAAATGCGCAAGTGAGCAGCTGGAGCACCCTAAAATCTCCACGCGGATCGCCTCAAAAAACTAACATTGTAGTTTTCGGACAGTCTGGTGGGTTGGGATGGGGAGATGAAAGCGCTCCCTTACTACTAAGTGAAACTAATTAATATACATACAAGTATAATCCCCAAAAAGGAAGGAGATAGACACTATGAAGATTTCCCCATTAACCTTTGACAGTTCAAGCACGGAGCCTCTTTATGCTCAGCTTTTTCATTACCTTAAGGAACTCATTATTGATAACAACCTTACCCTTGGTGAAAAACTGCCGCCTATCAGGTCTTTTGCAAAAGAATTAGGTGTCAATAATGTAACCGTTATTAATGCCTATAAGCAGCTTGAAGTGTCTGGTTATGTGACTTCTAAGCAGGGAAGTGGTTTTTACGTTTCAAAAAGGACTAATACTCAGTCATCTGCGACACTGCCCGCTGTTCAAAATGGTAAAGAGCTTATTGATTTTGCTAGTGCCTCTCCTCATCCTGGTATTTTCCCTACCGAGACTTTTAAGCAGTATCTAGTTGAAGTTATTGACAGGGATAAGGGCTTTGCCTTTGGTTATCAGGAAAGTAACGGTTTTGCACCTCTTAGAGATGTACTTGCCAAGTTCCTAGAAACAACCTATAACACTTACACTACGCCTGATCTTATTCAAATCGTATCCGGCGCACAGCAAGGCATTGATATCATTGCTAAGAGTTTGCTGCATGCAGGAGATACTGTTATTACAGAAAATCCAACTTATAATGGAGCAATTGAGGCCTTTAAATCCAGAGGCTGCCGTATTGTACCCGTTAAACTTAATTCAGATGGTATAAACCTTATTGAGCTTGAAAAAAAGGTTAAGGTATGCAAGCCTAAAATAGTCTATGTCATGCCTAAATATCAAAATCCAACTACTATTTGTTATAGTAAAGAAACCCTTTTAGGCCTTCTCGCCTTAGCTCATGAATATAACTTTTTTATTTTGGAAGAGGACTCTATGTATGAGCTTTGTTATGGCATACAAAGCACGCCAAACCTTAAAGCTCTGGATAAAGACGATAGGGTTATTTATCTTAAGAGTTTTTCTAAATTATTAATGCCGGGACTTCGTATGGGCTTCTTAATTATACCTAGAACCTTATTGGCTGATTTTACGAAAACCAAGCAGACAACAGATATTTCTTCTTCTGGTCTTATGCAAAGAGCACTGGAGCTCTATTTTACAAAAGGCAAGTGGCACGAACATATCCACTATATGCAGGAAATCTATAGAGGAAAATATGAATATATGCTAAGCAAGCTTGAGCCGCTTACAGCCTATGGTCTTCAGTTTAAAAAACCTGAAGGCGGACTCTCTTTTTGGCTGCGCCTGCCTCCTCATATATCTTCTGAAAATCTGTATGAAGCCTGTTATGAGGCTGGTCTTCTCATTTTACCTTCTCCTATTTTCTTCTCTCATTTAGATCACCTAAAGGATAGGTACGTTCGTCTTAGCTTTGCAGCCTGCAGTATTGATGATATTCAAAAGGGGGTGGAGGTTTTAGCCTCTTGTCTTAGAAAGCTTTCTTCTAACCTTTAATCTTTTACAATAAAATAGATCACTATGTATTATGCTAATGCATAACACATAGTGATCTATTTGGACTACTTTCTTTGTTCCTTATATATTCATCCATTGCTGCTGCTGCCTTTTTACCAGCTCCCATAGCTAATATCACTGTTGCAGCTCCAGTTACTGCATCTCCTCCTGCGTAAACCCCTTCTCTAGTTGTAAGATTTGTTTCTTCTTCTGTTATAATGCAGCCTCTCTTGTTTGTACTAAGTCCCTTAGTTGTACTTCTTATTAAAGGATTTGGTGTTGTTCCAATGGCAATGATAGCACAATCTATGTCTAATATAAATTGGGAATCAGGAACTTCTCTAGGTCTTTTTCTGCCAGAAGCATCCATCTCGCCTAGTTCCATCTCCACACACTCTATGCTTTTAACCCAGCCATCCTCATTACCAATTACTCTAAGAGGGTTGGTAAGTAGCTTAAATATAATCCCCTCTTCTTTAGCATGTTCAATCTCTTCTCTTCTTGCAGGCATTTCAGCATCTGAACGCCTATAAATGATATAGACCTTATCAGCACCTAACCTTTTAGCACATCTTGCCGCATCCATGGCTACATTACCCCCGCCAAATACTGCTACATTACTGAAAGTCTTAATAGGAGTATCAGAATCTTTTTTATAAGCCTTCATCAGATTTACCCTTGTTAAAAATTCATTAGCCGAATAAACTCCCTTTAAGTTTTCTCCTGGTATATTCATAAAACTTGGAAGCCCAGCTCCAGAACCAATAAAAATAGCTTTATATCCTTCTTTAAATAATTCATCTATAGATAATACTTTACCTATAACCATATTTGTAAGTATTTCTACTCCCATTCCCTTCAACTTTTCAATTTCCTTATGAACAATAGCTTTTGGAAGCCTAAACTCTGGTATGCCATAGACAAGTACTCCTCCAGCAACATGAAGAGCTTCAAAAATAGTAACCTTATAACCTTTTTTATCTAAGTCACCTGCACATGTTAACCCTGCTGGTCCTGCTCCAATTACAGCTGCTTTATGAGCATTTACTTTTATTTTTTCAGCTTTAGCTTTATCCTCATCCATACAGTAATCAGCGACAAAGCGTTCGAGCCTTCCAATTGCAACAGGTTCTCCTTTAATACCTCTTACACATTTCGCCTCACACTGACTTTCCTGCGGACATACTCTGCCGCATACCGCTGGAAGCGAACTTGTTTCTGTGATAACCTCATACGCCTTTATAAAATCACCTATAGTAATGTAGTTAATAAACTCAGGAATATTGACACAAACAGGACAGCCTGATATGCAAGGCTTATGTTTACAATTTAAACATCGCTTGGCTTCTTCCATCGCCATCTCTTTGGTATACCCGAGTGTAACTTCCTCAAAATTTTTATTTCTAACCTCAGGCAATTGATGGGGCATTTCTACTTTTTTAAGCGACATATTTGCCATGTCTACTTCACCTCCATCAAACGGCATTGGTGCTCCAGTGCTTCTTGTTCAAATTTTTTATATGTGCTGGCCCTTGAGATTGCTTCATCAAAATCAACAAGGTGCCCGTCAAAATCAGGCCCATCAACACACGCGAACTTTGTTTCTCTGCCGACACTTAGGCGGCACCCTCCGCACATGCCTGTCCCATCAATCATAATTGGATTCATACTCACGGTTGTTTTGATTCCATACACTTTAGTAAGCTGTGCCACCAATTTCATCATTATAAGGGGACCAATAACAATCACTTCATCATACATCTCCTCTGCTGAATCAATAAGTTCCTTAAGTGCTTCTGTAACAAGCCCTTTTTGGCCATACGAACCATCATCTGTCATCACTTTAAGCTTATGGCTCACTTCATTAAACTCTTGTTCTAATATCACCAAGTCTTTATTTCTAAATCCAATGACTGCATCAACTACTGCACCGTTATTATAAAGCTTTTTGGCAACTGGATAGGCAATAGCAGATCCTACCCCGCCTCCTATAATAATAGCCTTTTTTATCTCATCAATTTGAGAAGCTGTACCTAAAGGTCCAACGAAATCACATATTGAATCATTTTCATTTAGCAAACTCAAAAGTTTTGTTGTTTTTCCAACAACTTGAAATATAATCGTAACAGTTCCTTGACCCCTGTCATAATCAGCGATAGTAAGAGGTATTCTCTCTCCCTCACTATTTACTCTAAGGATAATAAACTGACCTGGCTCCGCTTTTTTTGCAATAAGAGGTGCCTCAATGTCCATTAAAATAACTGCTGCATTTAATATCTTCTTTCTAATTATTTTATACATACATGACTCCTTACTATTCTATTTATCTAGTTATTCGTTACACCTCAAACTTCTCTATATATGTACTTAGTTTTTCCATAGTACTCATTAACCTATAAGATAAATCATATAGATCTTCAACAACTGATTTTTGTTCTTCACTTAGTGCACTCACTTCTTCACTCGCAGATGCTGACTCTTGAGTTATCATGGCTATGTTATCTATCTTGCTAGACGTTCTATCTTTTAGGTCTCTCATATCTGTAACTTGAGTATTGACATCTTGAAGCTGCAGATCCATATTCTTTAAGTTATTGATAATACCACGAAAAACATTATAAGCATTATTGACCGCTTCCTCTTGGTTACTGAAAATATTGCTCGACTTATTAACTAACAACACTGTATCTTTAGTCTTACTCTCTATTGTATCAAGTGTTTTTCTAACATTTATAGTGGATTTTTTTGACTGCTCTGCTAAATTTCTAACTTCATTAGCAACAACACTAAATCCTTTACCAACCTCACCAGCTCTTGCTGCCTCAATACTTGCATTTAAGGCTAAAAGATTAGTTTGCTCGCTAATACCATCTACCAGCTTCATAATATCCTCAATGCTTTTAGTAAGGGTACTTAGCTGCAGGATACTTTCCTTAATTTCGCCAGCTATCTGAATAGAAGATACCATAGTCATATTAAGGACTTCCATGCTATTCGTTGCAGTTTGTATCATTTCTTTGGCCCCTTGGTTATTTTCAAAAATTTCTTTTGTTTTAACCATAACTTGTTGTATGCTGTCTGATAAGCTAGACATATTTGAAGCTCCTTGCTGTGCTTCTTCTGCTTGATGAACAGTCCCCTGTGCTATCTCTCCTATGGATAGCGCAAGCTGTTCGAAGGTATGTACAGACTGCTTAGTTGAAGAACGCAGCACTTTGCTGTTTTCTAAAGTATCTCCTACAACTTCTTTTGTTTGCTCTAAGAGCTGGCGAATATTATGCATCATACTGTTAAAACTGCCACACAGCTTAGCTACCTCGTCATTTCCTTTTTCTTTCACCTTAACTGTAAGATCACCTTTTTCTGCCTTACTCATAAGTTCCATAAGCTTAATAATGGGATTAGAAAAATTTCTTGCTACTGCCAGCCCTACAATAACAGCAATAATTCCTGCGCCTAAAATAATAATCCATACTAAAACATTTGCAATTTCTAGCTGGGCCGTGAGAGACCTTTCGGGTATTTCAGCAATTACCCTCCAGCCATTTGAAACCATTGTATAGGTAATAAGTGAATTATATTTTATAGTACTGCCAGTCTTATTTCCTTCACTTACTACTTCCCATACATGATTATCTATCCTTTGTTTAGATTCATCTTTGTTATAAATCATACTACCATCACTATCTGTTATATATATACTTGAATGATTCAGCAGATTGACATTTTTTATATTTTCAATAATGGGATCTAACTTAACGTTGACTATCACGGTGCACATAGGTTGTCCCGATAAATCTTTAATCTCTTTAAACACAAATATCTTTTCCTTAGTATTCCCTAAGCCTTTTTTCCAAAGGATGTTATCCCCTATTTGAAGATCTTTGTAGGTCATTAGATCCTTTTCCTCCATATTAGAAGAGTTTCCTAGTATCGTCCCATCCTTAAATATTAAAATAATGTCATTAATATCTTTATCTGTACTCTTTATGTAACCTATTTTTTCCTCTATCGTTTTTATTGCAGCAGATTTATCTAACGGCTTCTCCAAAGAGTATTGTACTGCTACAATGTCC
This sequence comes from Clostridia bacterium, assembly GCA_029239755.1. GTDB lineage: Bacteria > Bacillota > Clostridia > Lachnospirales > Cellulosilyticaceae > FMMP01. The sequence continues at coordinate 61,721 of JARBUI010000006.1, forward strand.
TTCATTAAATCAACCATTGTAAACTTTGCAATGTTATTTTGAATACTTTGCTGGAAAGTATCTACGTTTATGGTAGTTTGTCTAACTAGTTCTTGTGTAAGCTGCTGACTATTAGTATGTAATGCATTTTTAGATATAGTAGTAGAAATAACATTTACAATAAGAAGCGGTATAATAGCAAATAATATACATATTAAGATGAGTTTAAGTTTAATAGATATAAATTTTTCTTCCCTTTTATTTTTTTTATTTCTCTTTGGTTTTTTCATCATTACTATCACTCCTTATAATAAAAGCTGTTAAATGCTATTTCTGGTATTCAACATCTTATGTAACCACATTTTTAAGTAACAAAAATAAGGGTATTTCTTTATACTTAGAAACACCCTTATTTGTCAATGTAACATATCACCCTATTTTATTATTACTTAATTACTTTAATAAGCCATTGTTGTCATAAGGGTACATGCTGGTTGAGTAGCATCTAATCTAGTATATTGGACTATTACTGGTATGCTGCTAATAACCATAGCCGCATAAGGAATACCCTTCTCTAATTGACTTCCAGCTTGATCCTTTATTTTATCCATTCTTATGTGTCTAGTACGCCTTGCCCCACAAACTACTGTTTCTAAATAAACTTCTGGTCTATCTTCATAATACAGAGTTATGTTTATACTTGCATCATTGTCACTTGTATTTAACACACATATAGACTCGTGACTTACATATTCACCTTCACTGCTGTTGATTGGCCAATACATATCTGCAATAAACCATTCTTTTTTACCCATTACTATATTAGACATACTCTGCTCCTTATTTTAAGTATAATTCTATTAGTTTAAGCCACTTGTAGCATCTGGATATCCTTTGAATTTATCAACACTATCAAGCGTATAGATGATTGGTGCTCCTAAAATAACAACATTATTATCAAGAATTTCATGTGCTGGTTCATACATTTCATCACCTAGCTTACTTGCTCCAGATAATTTAGATGTATAAGTTTTATCCCCTAGTTTTACATTTCCGTTAATTAAGTCGGTTGCGTAGTTAACAGCAAGGTAACCAAGGTCATATGGCTGCCATAAAACAACAGATTTTATAAGTCCTGACTCCATGTCTGCTTTTGCAGATACAGGTACTGCAACTGATTGAATAGCTACACTGCCAGCTGGTTTGTTAAGGTCTTTACAAGCTTTTGCTACAGCTGGTCCTGCCATTGATGAAAGTGCAAATACACCTGCAAGGTCAGATACTTGTGTCATAAGTGTATTAACTTTAGTATCAGCCTCTGACTGGTTGTTCCCAGCATAGATAATGTTTTCATAGAATTTGAAGTTTTTATAATCTGTATCTTTTTTAGATTCATATTCAGCCTGAATTGCTGCTATCCAAGCATTTTGATTAGATGAGTTGGGATCTGATGAAACAACTGCAATAGTTCCGCCTTCTGGACAGTCCTGAGCCATACCTTTCATAAGTGTTGTTCCAAGACCAACTTCTGTTGCTTGATTGATAAAAGCATCTCTTGCTTCTGGAACGACATCTGCATCCCATGTTATTACTTTAATTCCTTTATCCATTGCTTGCTTTAATGTATCAGCATAACTTTGTGCGTCAAGTGCTGAAACTAAAATTGCGTCATATTCTTTGTCTATAAAAGTTTGAATAAATGCTTGTTGTTTTGCTGCTGATTCTTGTCCTGATGGATCCCCTTGCCAATCAAGTGTTACACCTAAATCTTCAGCCGCTTTCTTAGCTCCATTTTCGCAGGCAATGAAATAGTCAACTCCTGTAAACTTAGGAATCATTCCTATTTTAATATCTTTCTTTTCTGCTGCTGGTGCTTCTTCGCTTTTTGTTTCTGCTGCTGGTGCTTCTGCTGCAGCTTCCTTGTTTTCTGCTGCTGGCTTAGTTGATGTACCGCATCCAACTGTACTTAAAATTAACATTGCAGATAAAAACATTGACATAAACTTTTTCATTATTTTTCCCCCTGAAATATGATTTTGACTTTCTTGTTTTGCTTTCTTTTTACCTTTTTTAATTTTTGCTTGCCCATTTATAAAAGATAATACAATAAGGCATATAACTAGAATGATTCCTAGTATGAAATTATACCTATCACCTCCTATACCAATTAACGAAAGACCTTTTCTTAGTACAGCAAGAACTAATACGGCAATGACTGTTCCAGACATTGAACCAATGCCTCCTACTATACTCGTTCCTCCTAAAACTACAGCTGTAATTGTTTCTAGATTTATATTAATCCCTATGTCAGGTTTTGCTGCCGGCAGCCTGCAAAGGTACACTATGGCTGCAAGAGATGCCATTAATCCAGACAGTACGTATATGCCAAACTTTATTTTATCTACTCTTATTCCGCTAAAGTGTACAACAGCTTCATTGTGACCCATAGCCCGTAAATATCTTCCAAGTTCTGTCCTATTAAACACATACCAAAAAATAACGGCAAGAACTAAAAAGAGTACAAATTGATAAGGTATAACTGAAAACAACTTGTGCTTGACTAAAAATGCCATACCTTTTGGAAAATTACTAAATATCTTAGTACCTGCTACAATCTTAGCCAAACCAGTAAATAGAGAAAATGTAGCTAGTGTTGTAACAAGTGGAGATATATTAGTCTTAGCAATGATAATGCCATTTAAGCTTCCACACATTGCACCTGCTAAAAAACAACCTGCTATGGCAAGCGGCATACTGCCACTTAGTTCATACACTTGCCCTAATACAATAGCACTAAATGCCATAATGAACCCTACTGATAAATCAATCCCTCCAGTTACTATAATGAAGGTCATCGCAAGAGCCATTAACCCAGTCTCCATAACATTCTCTGTCAATCCAAACAGCACATTAGGTTTTAATAAAACTCCCTCGGATAAGTTGTTAAAAACTAATACCAACGCTATAAGTATGATAAACAATACTGTTTGATAAGTTACTTTGAATTTAAAGTTTAGTCCCTTATTATTTTTCATTGGTATTCCCTCCGCAACAAACAACTTCTTTATTATTGCCAAATAATTTCTTAGAAATAGAGCTAAAATTAATGGCTGATGCTAATACTGCAATAATAATAATAACTCCTTGGAAAGCATAACTATAGTAATCTTGAAGCCCGAAGAATATCATAGCTCTTGTGAGAAGTGCTACCAGGAAAGTCCCTACAAAAGTTCCCCATAGATTCCCTTTTCCTCCTGCAACACTAGTTCCTCCTACAACTGTAGTCGTTATAAACATCATCTCCATACCATAGGACGAATTAGCTTGAACCATTTGCTTATTTGTGTAAAATAGAACTGCTGCTATACCAACTAGTGCTCCAGCTATTAAATAGGTAATAAATACTGTTTTATCAGGATTAATACCTGCCAAAGTTGATGCATGTGCATTCCCTCCAACAGCGTATATTTTTTTAGAAAAACGTGAGGACTTCATGTATATAACTGAGATTATAAAAACTAGCAGGGCAATTATAAATACAACTGGAAAATATGTCAGCATATTCGTTGATCCCATTAAGGTGAAGTTTGGTCCCATATTCTCTACCCATCCACCTGCAGGGAGCAGTGTGAAAAGACCCATGTGAATGGTCATAAGAGCCAGTGATGCCACCATTGCAGGAACTTTAAATACTGTTACAATTACACCATTTATCCCTGCAAATATTAACCCTGTAATAATTGCAACTGGTATAAATATGTACCATTCAAATCCCAGCTTAGCTACATAAGCTGCAAAGTATCCTGCGAGCCCCATGGTTGTCCCCATAGAAAGATCTGTATTTCCCGTAAGAAATAGAATAGTCATTGCAATGGAAGCAACTAATATGTAGGCAATATCCCTAAAATAAGCTTGAAGTCCAGCAGCAGTTTTAAAATTTGTAGTGGCAAAAAGGATAATAAAAAATATTAAAGTAAATAATCCCAAAATAAATTCTCTTGATTTAAGCATTATAACTAGTTTATTTTGCTTTTTCATAATTGTTCTCCTCAATTAAATATAGGATTTATAGTGCAACTGTGAGCACTTTTTCTTGTGTCACTTGATCTCCCATAAATTCTCCTGCGATCTTCCCTTCTTTCATGACATACACCCTATCGGCCATCCCTAAAATTTCAGGTAAATCACTTGAAATCATAATGATGGACAGCCCTTTACTTGCAAGTGTACTAATCATTCTGTGTATTTCAGCTTTTGCTCCAACATCTACCCCTCTTGTAGGTTCATCAAGAATTAGAATTTTAGGTTCTACAGCTAATGCTTTTGCAACTGATACCTTTTGCTGATTACCTCCTGACAGATTATTGATAGTAAAATCAGAGTGTGGTGTCTTGATAGATAATGAGTCTATATAACCTTGGCACATACTTTCCTCTTCTTTAAACTTAATACCAAAAAGATTAGATAAGCGGCTTAATATAGGCATTGTCAGATTCTCTTTTACGCTCATTGCAACAACAAGACCCTTGTCTTTCCTGTCTTCTGATACATATACCAGCCCGTTTCTCATAGCATCTCTATAACTATTAATACAAACTGGTTTCCCATCTATAATGATTTCTCCAGTGTCTTTTTGTGAAAAGCCACAAATAGCGAAAGCAAGTTCTGTTCTCCCGGATCCCCCAAGACCAGCTATCCCTAGTATTTCTCCTTTTCGGAGATGAAGGTTTATATCTCTAAGAACATGATATTGATTAAGTTTTTTAACTTCTAACACATTGTCTCCTAGGTCAACCTGTACCTTAGGATAAAGTTCATCTACTGATCTTCCAACCATCCAAGAAATAAGCTGGTTTGAAGTAACTTCTTTTGTATGAGCTGTAGCTACATACTGCCCATCTCTTACTACAGTAACCCTATCTGCAATTTCAAATATTTCCTCAAGCCTGTGACTGATATAGACCATTGAAACTCCATCACTCTTTAATCTTGCAATGGTCTCAAAGAGTGCACGTACTTCTCTGTTAGTTAATGCTGCTGTTGGCTCATCTAATATTAAAATCTCTGCTTCATATGAGAGTGCCTTGGCTATTTCAATCATCTGCTTAGTTGCAACGCCAAGCTTGCTTACTAACCCGTCTAGGTCTATATCTATCCCAAGCTTGTTAAATATTTGAATTGCTTTTTTTCTCATCTCAGCATAATCAATGACTTTTATACCCGCTATACATTTTATAGGTTCATGACCTATAAAGATATTTTCTAATACTGTGAGTTCAGGAAACAAGCTTGTTTCCTGATAAATGATGGCTATCCCTTTTGAATAAGCATCATTAGGATTTTTGATTTTTACTGGTTCACCCTTTAAGATCATTTCTCCTTGATCGGGCTTGTATACACCTGTTATCACTTTCATCAATGTGGACTTTCCGGCTCCATTTTCTCCGCATACAGCATGCAGTTCACCTTTTTCTAGCTGTAACTGCATATTATCAAGTGCCTTAACTCCTGGAAATTCCTTAACAACATCTTTGAGCTCCAATACGCAACTCATAGTCTTTTCACCCCTTATCTAGTAGAGTCAGTCAACGTATTCATTTCAATCTGTTTACATAAAGCGCTTATTCTAAAGCAACATATCCATATAAATCTATTTACTTCAACAGCACTTATACTTTTTGCACGAATAGTGCTCTATTCATATTCTGAATTATATCAATGTTTCAAGAAACCATCAATAGATGGTGGTCAAGTAGGTTATTTCGCACAAATTAACTTCCAAATGCGTAAATATATTCTTTAATGAGCAAGTTAAATGCGCAAACGTACACATCTTATTGGTTTTACTTCTATTTCCTACAAATCTTTTCCTGCTTCTTGCATACATTCTTTAAGTCTTTTTACAAAGTACATGTAATCTTCCATAGATGTCGATGGTGCTACTTGATGGTCTGTTCCAGGCATGTAACCCCCTTGTCTTATAACTGGCATAATCCTTTCAAATTCCTTATCAATGGCTACTTTGCCTGCTGCAATGCATAACTTATTATACCCCCCAATTAACTTTAAGCTTGGATACTGCTTTCTTACTTCTACAATATCTACTCCTGCATTAACATCCAGTGGTAGGAATCCCTCTACTCCTGCTTCTAAAAAATTAGGAATAAGGGCCGTAAAATCTCCGTCCGTATCTACAAAAACATTTTTAACTCCGCATTCTTTTATCTTAGGGATAAGTATCTTATAGTATGCTCCTACAAACTCATCAAAATGCTCTTTTGACAGCATAGGTCCATTAGCACCGCTTAAGTCTTCCATAATATAAACAACATCTGCTGGAATAAGCTTTAAAACCTTAATAACTTTATCTAAGTATAATTCAAGCATAAATGCGTTAATGTCATGAATGAGTTCAGGATAATCATAAAATGCATACATATGTGGTTCTATGTCCATAAGATCTCTCGGTGTCCAGAAAAACCCCGGAATATTTAGCCTTACAGAATATTCTCCTGCTTCATGACCTGCTTTTAAATGGCCAAATTCCTTTACTATTGCTTCATCTGTGTAATACTTTCCTATTTCTTGTTTTGCCTTTTCTTTTACTTGCTGCCAGTCTTCTTCGCAAGTAACAAGCGGCTTAATGACATGCTCGAACTCACTGCCCTTTATCCTTTTAACAATGTACCCTCTTGTATCTTGCCATACTTCATGATCATCATGTTTTTCAAGCAGTTTTTCTTCATAGGCAAAAGGATACCATACTGTAATTCTTTTAACGCCATCAAAGCCAAAAAACTTCTCAAACTGGTAATACCATTCTGTACTTCTGCTACTAAGATATGCATAATCATTATTGCCTGATTGCCTATCAAACTTATTGAGTTCATCTATAGGTAATCCTTCTTTCGCCCATCTGTCCACAGTTAATGTCCAAGGATAAAAAGTTTCTTGTACTGCTCCTCTATCTAACCCTTTTTTAAATCCTAAGGTAGCATTTTCTCTTTCTCTGCAATTCATACTGTAACCTCCTATATCAAGTTATATAGATAGTTTATACTATAAATATCTGTATCAAATAGAACAAAAACACCATAAAGTAGCACTAATACATTCATCTGTTTTGTTATTCTCTCTAATTAATTCCAACTATTTATATATAATTTATAGGCTATTCTCACTTTTCAAATCCTAAACCCAAAGAAAAAATTACTAAAAAAAGCACTAGATTGTTCATTCCTCATCTAGTGCTTTTTAATATAATCTTTTGGCGTTATCCCTGTTGTTTTTTTAAATAACCTTGCAAAATAATTTGCATCATCAATACCCACTTTATTTGCAATCTCGGTTATATTATGTTGTCCTATGTTAAGATATTTCATGGCTTTAGTGACTCTTAACTTATTAATATACTGAACAGGCGTAAGACCTGTTACTTGTTTGAAAGTTCTCCTAAAGTGATTAGAACTAAGAAAAGCCTTCTGAGCAATTTTTTCAATACATAATTCTTGTTCCAGATGTTCTTCTATATATTTTATTGCCTCATATATTTCTTTTTTACTGTCCCCTAAAAGTTCTCTGTCCTTTTGGAACTGTCTGTCCCAAACTCTTCCTAAATGTACAAGAATAATCATTAACCATGCCTTTAAAGCAATATCTTTTGCTGCATATTCTTTAAACTGCTCCTCATGCATCCTATCAAAAATATCTCGTATAAATACTAAATCATCCGTATTTAAATGCAAGACTTGCTGTTCTTCTGTACATAGCCTAAAAGCAGGCTCTACCATAATAAAGTTAAATGAGCCTCCTACATTTTTTAGTTCTGTCCAATCTTCTCCAAGTGCCTTAGGGTAGAACAGACAATTATATATAACTGTTTCTTTTGTAATCTCATAGCAATGCTCTTCATCAGGAAGCACAACAAAAATGTCTCCCAATACAACAGGAACTTCTTTTCCGTTATATTTATGAGAACAACTTCCAGACACAATTAACACCAATTCTATAAAGTCGTGTTTGTGAGGCAAAACTGCTTTGCTCCCCTTAAACTTACTTATACATATCCCTTGTTCACTTTTCAGGACCCATTCTATATAATTTTCTTCGCTTAAATCTGCCCACTTTTTATAATCCTCTTGACTTTTCTTTGTCCATTCACCATAATGTTCCTCACTCTTTATAGACGTTTTAACATCCATCTTCCCACCCTCTAATATATCTCAATTAATTACTAACCCTTACTGCTGCCTACTCTACAGTATATCATTAATTAAGTTAAAATAATAAGGTATATTTTTGTAATGCTAAGCCTCGATATCTAATCTTATCATTTATTGCAATTAGATTTTCCCGCCTAGAACATAAGACTATAAATAGTTGAGATACTAAAAATATATGTTAATTAGCATATAGGATTATGTAAGGGAAATATAATATAAAAAAATAGTACTATTAGTTTTAATAGTACCGTTTTTGGCATCCTATAATAGTAAAGGGACTGTCGCTGGAGTTGTAAGCCAAAAACCAAAAGAAATTTTTTATTTATGATAAAACATCATTTCAAGTTCCTTTACAGTTCCAGTACTTTCATCTAGCTCTACATACATTACATCTTCCATATACTTATTCCACTTGTCTACAACTGGACTTTGAGACAACACTTTATTACTATGTTCCCTATCCTCTACTTCATAGTAACCAAACAAACTATGATCAACATGCCATATTGTATAATTATGGATACCGGCCTCATTAAGTACTTCTGTCATCTCTGGCCATATTTCATCGTGCCTTCTTTTATACTCTTCTTTTTTTCCCTCTTTTAATGTAAGTTTCCATGCTATTCTTTCCATATTCCCTCCTCGTATAATATCTTATTTTTTATAATATATCATATTCTTAAAAAATAAATAACTTTTTATGCTTCTATAAAGAGAGCATGGCCCTCCCTTATAAGTGCCCCTACACTATAAAGGATCTCGCGACTATGCTCTCTTTCTGAACTATTTAAGCCTGTTTATTCTAATAAGATATATTTATATACAGCTTCTAAGCTTTGTGCCTGCCTCTACAATAGTCATATCTTTTCTAAATAATCCAGCTGTACCTGCTACAAAATTATTTGCACCAGCTTTTTTCATACGCACAGCATTTTCAAAGCTTACATTACCATCTACTTGAATAGCTATATTGCCTTTATTATGTTTATCCAAGTAAGCTCTTAATTCAGTAATCTTATCTAGGGTAGCTTCAACTAACGCTTGCCCTGCATAACCTGGATTTACTGTCATGATGAGAACAAAGTCAATCACATCAAGCACATATTCTATCAAATTGATAGGAGTAGCTGGATTAAGTGCAACGCCTGTTATAATACCTTTTTTCTTGAGGTTTGCCAGCACTCTTTGCAGGTGATGGGTACTTTCAACATGAATAGAAACCACATCGCCTTCTTTTAGATCAAAGTATTCTAGTTTTTGCTCTGGATGCTCAACCATCATATGTATATCAAATGGTATATTTGTCGCAGTTCTAAGATTATTGATCATACAAGGGCCTAGAGCATAATTCGGAACAAAATCTCCATCCATAATATCAAAGTGTAAATAATCTATTCCAGCATCGCTTAATGCTTGTAAATCTTTCTTTGTATCTTTAAAATCCACACACATCATGGATGCAGATATTCCATTTTTCAACATATCCTTACCTCCTATGGTTTAACAATTACTCTCATACCATCATGACTTTCTGCTCTTTCAAATGCCTCACTTATTTGATCAAGCGGAAAGCTTGCGGTTATAAATGGTTTAACATCTATTGTACCAGATGCCATAAGATCGATAGCCTTTTGGTGGTGAATAGGCATTGCGCCATGAGCCCCAGTGATGAATAATTCTTTATAGTGAATAGTATTTGTATTAAGGGTAACATTTTCCTTATCCTTTGGCAGACCACCAAAGAAATTCACAAATGCTCTATTTTTTGCCATGAGGAGAGCATCCTGCTGCGCTTCTGGAGCTGGACAAGCTGTAAAGATTACATCTGCCCCTAATCCGCCAGTCTCTTCAAGTACTCGCCGAATAGCATTTTCTTCACTAGAACAAATAAATACATCTGCGTTAACAACTTTTTTAGCCATTTCTAATCTGTGCTTAGATCTTTGTACTAGAATAACTTTAGCTGCTCCCATTTTCTTTACCACATTTGCCATCATACAGCCAATTGGTCCTGCCCCAATGATTACAACGTTGTCCCCCAGTTTAATTGGTGATAACTCAAGTGCATTCAGTACGCAGCCTAGAGGTTCTGCCATGGCAGCTTCTTCAAAGGTCATATTATCTGGTATTTTATGTACAGGCCCATAATTAACTACTATTTTATTGAGGGGAAGATATTCGGCAAATCCTCCCTGAAACTGGTAACCCATCGCATAATTGATTTGGCAGTTATTTCCTATCCCTGCTTCGCAGAAAGAACATTCTCCACATGGTATATCTGCCCCAATAGATACTTTTTCACCAACCTTAAACTTTGTAACGTTTTTCCCAACTTCTACTATTTCACCTGAAATTTCATGCCCAATAATAGCGGGGAAATTAACTCTGCTATTTCCTGAATGAAATATACGTATATCTGAACCACATATTGCACAAGCCTTAACTTTAACCAATACACCATTCTCATCAACTACTGGTCTGTCTACTTCTTTTACTTCCATGCTATTAAGCTCTGTTACTACTGCTGCCTTCATTTTCATCTAATCTCACTCCTATTCCATAATAAACATAACACGGTTAGAAAACTCTTTGCGGTCTCTTACCATTTCAAATGCTTCATTGCCATTCTCTAATTTGTATTTGTGGGTAATAAACTTTTTAACATCCATTTTTCCACTTGCCACAGTATCTAAAGCAATTTGCCAATCATTTTTCTTTTGTGTATAGCTAGAATTCCAGGTCCCTACTACTGTTAATTGTTTTCTTAGGACTTCCCAATAGTCATGCTGGGGCAGATTCATATCCCCAATAGGATTACCCATCAGAACAACTTTACCTTGAGGTTTAACTACATTAAGACAGCCGCCTAATGCAGAGGCTACCCCCGCTCCTTCAATGGCTATGTCAGTTCCCTTGCCATTTGTTATCGCCATTATTTCTTCTTGCCAATTAGCTGATGCGTTATTAATAGCAAACTTATACCCCATCTCTTTAGCAAAGGCTAATTTGCGCTCATCTATATCAAGTAAAATAACTTTGCCTGCACCCCAAGCCTTTGCAAACTCAGCGAGCATAAGTCCAATAGCTCCTGCCCCAAAAATGGCTATACTATTCCCTAACTCTACTCCTACTTTAGATAAAGCATGCAAGGATACTGCTGCCGGTTCTGCCATCGCCATTTCTTCGTATGATAGTTCGCCTTCACACATAACTAAATTCCACACTGGCACAACGAGATATTCAGCAAATCCTCCATCACATCTTGAGCCAAAATAATTATAATTTCTACAAGAAGCATACTCACCAATCTCACACATATCACACTTTTTACAAGGTAAAAGTGGTAATACAGCTGCCTTTTTACCGATTAACTTATCATTAACTCCCCTGCCAACTTCTACTATTTGTCCTGCAAATTCATGTCCTGGAATAGTTGGAAATGAGTAGGTTCCTTTTGTAAAGACACGGGCGATATCTGAACCACAAATTCCTGAAGCTTTTATTTTTAATAAAACTTCACCTTCTTTTGGTCTAGGAGTAGGCACATCTTCATATACTAAATGATTAATTGCTTTTAATACTAGTGCTTTCATTCTTATTCCCCTCTCTCTAAGATAATGCTGCAAAACCGTTGATACGCATCATCCCATTTATTAGTGTCACAAGGCAAATATTCTTCTATTTCACAGCTGCTTTTTATAGCCATTCTTGCATCAGCGATGCTCTTAATTTGACCGGAGGCAATCAGCTGAGCCGCTACATTTCCAAGTGCCGTTGCTTCCGCAGGGCATGCAACAACCTTCTTATTCGTTGTATTTGCCATCATTTGACATAACATCTTACTATTTGCTCCGCCGCTTATAATATGAATACATGTATAGTCTTTTGTGGTACATTCACTTAACCGTTCTGTAACCATCCTGTACTTCATCGCAAGGCTTTCATTAATGCAGCGAACTACTTCTCCTGTAGTCTTTGGCACGTATTGGTTTGTGATAAATAGTATTAAACTTCATGAATTGAATACCAGTTGAAGCATAAATCTCTTCTTCTGTAATAACATTAAATATTTCTTTATAATGGTCTGTTCTATGATCTCAATAATGTACAGGATTATTCTCGAATCTATGGATTTCATTGAGGGAATCTTACCATCCTTGTATTCACCTATTATAGCTCTGCCACTGGCAGCTCCGAAATCAAAGGCTAATGTTCTAATCACACTATTATCTCCTCGTATTTACCTGTTTGAAAAGGTTTGCTTTTCATATTCCTTTACTTCTTCCAGCCAATCCTCACATACACCTACCCCTTTTTTCATGCAGTAATAATTCCAGATTGCTGCATAAGGCAGATTCTTAACTTCCTCCATCAGTGCAAGCCGTGTACTATAATCCCCTGTACATTCAGCTGCTTTTATTGGTGCAGTTGGTTTTAGATAAGCGTATAAAAGTGCTTTTCTAGCATTTCTCATACCAATTACCCACGCCATAATACGATTGATTGAGGCATCAAAATAGTCTAGTGCAATGTACATCCTATCCTCAAAACCATTTGTAACAATCTCATTCATAATATTAATTAATTCATCATCAAACGTAATAACATGATCGCTGTCCCATCTTACTCCACGAGAGACATGAAGCAGTAAACTGCTGCAGAAATTAAGTGCAGCACTAAACTTTGCACTAATAGTTTCAGTTGGATGGAAATGTCCTGCATCAAAACAATAGGTCTTATTTCTTGTCATAGCGTACCCGTAAGAGAACTCGTGTGAAGCTACGGTATAGCTTTCAAGCCCTATTCCAAACAGCTTACTTTCAACAGCATCACATAGATATTTCTTGTCATATTCTGTAGCAAATATCTCGTCTAGTGACTCTATCATCCTTTTTCTTGGCGAAAAAGTATCTGCTGGAATATCCTTATATCCATCTGGCATCCAAAAATTAATCACACAAGGCTTCCCTAATTCTTTACCAAATTCCGCACCAATTTCACGGCAGCGCTTACCATGCTCAATCCAGAATTTACGGCACTCTTCATCACTGTTTGATAATGTCAGAGCATCTTCATACTTGGAATGTCCATAAAAAGTTGGATTAAAGTCCATACCTATTTTTTCTTTCTTTGCAAAGTCAAGCCAGTTTCTAAATTGATCTATACTATATTCATCCCTATCAATCTTACCCTTTTTATCGCCCAGTTCAGCATAACATGCATGTAGATTAAGTTTCTTCTCACCCGGAATATACTGTAATGCCTTTGAAATATCTTGACGAAGTTCTTCAGGTGTTCTTGCCCTGCCTGGATAATTACCTGTTGTTAAAATACCACCTTTTAATACATCTGCCCCATCAAATCCAACACCATCGTCTCCTTGCCAACAATGCATTGAAATAGGTAATTTATCACACTTTTCCATTGCAAGCTCTACGTCTACACCCATTTCCTTAAACACTGAACAAGCATACTTATAGCCATCTTCTATGTATTGTAAATTTTTCATTCAGAACCCTCCCTATAAACTCACAAATTGTCGCCAATAATCTACAGAAGCCTTATGGTCTGCAATAACATTACCATCTGTGTCCCAATGCTCACGGTGACTTAATTCAAAGGTTAAAAGTGTCTTTTCACACCCTGATTTTTCTAAACATTCAATAACTCTTTCTGCAGTTATGTAGCCTTGCTCATTATATTCTGGTGTAAATGGCCAGTGATTACTTTTATTAAATACAGTTTGCTGCAAATGGACAACAGGCGAATCAGCTCCTAAAGCAAGAATCCAAGGGTAAGCATCTCGTTCATCTGGATGTGGTGCATGCCCAATATCAAGGCAAACCTTCATCGGAACACCACAATTTGCATTGACTGCACTCATAAGTTCTTTGGTTTCAGCTACTGTATTAGCAAATTCTCTAGGCACGCTCATTGGTTCAAATATAAGTGCTTCATACCCTATTTCTTTTGCAAAATAGCTTAGCTCCTGCCACCCTTTTATTCCTGCTTCTACTACTCTTTTCTTCTTATCAGGATTATTAATGGTATCAAATGTTAATATACCAAAATGACTGCCGCCTGTTTTGGCTCCTAGTTTCGAACCTATTATAAGTAACTTCTTAAACCATTCAAGATATATTTTTCTCATTTCTTCATCTGGATGCATAAGATGATTGACTCTTGTGAAAGCACTGGTAAAAATAGAGTCTACGCTAAAGTCATATCTTTTCCCCGCCTCAATAATACGCTTAATTTGAGAATCAACATAATCCTCTGGCAAAAATGGATTTAATAAATCTGCTACAAATTGTACACTATGCAGTCCAAGCTCTTCTCCTACAATTTGCCCCCATGCCTCTGGCTCTACATATCTATTTATTGCAAATCCACAGTTTATACTTAATTTTAGTTCCATGTTATCCCTTCCTTTGCAATTTTTTTATAGCCATAGTCAATTTATTCTATAATTCTACAAATAAATCTATTATGCTATTCTTCTTGTTTCTTATCATATCAACTCTTAAATATTATTCAATATATGGTGGGGATTTAGAAAACTACGCACTTAAACAGTTTAAAACTTGCATAAATCCTTTTTAAATAAGCATATATTCCAAGCCTATTTTTGCCTTTTCTTAATAAAGATGTACAAAAAAACAAAGGTAAGAACTCTAAAACTAAACATTTCAGAGTTCTTACCTTTGTTTTAACATCCATCTGTATTTAATCATTATTTGTATATCTTAATTTATGCTTGTATGATATAAAGATCACTTTCTTGCCAAGCTTTATTAATATGAGGACCAAAGTCAGTTATTAAAATATCAATATCCGACAAAGGGCAGACCGAGCAAAGAGCAATATTTCCTATCTTGCTTGAATCCATTAATAATATAGACTTAGATGCATGATCTATCATAATCCTTCTTAGTTCAGCCTCTTCATCTGAAATATCTGTTACCCCGTGTGAAAGTGAAATACACCTAGCAGAAAAAAAAGCTTTATCTACATGAAATTTTTCCATTGTTCCCCTAGCGTGAGTTCCTACATAAGACAATGAATTTTGGCGCAGAAGACCGCCTGTGCAATATACATTAAATTTGTGCATTTCTCCAAGTGCTACCCCAGCTTTCGCTCCATTTGTTATAATTGTAAGATCCTTTTTATTCTTTAAGTGAGGAATCATTTTAAAAGCGGTACTGCTGCTGTCAATGATAATAGAGTCTCCATCATTTATAAGTTCTGATGCTCTTGCTGCAATGATTTCCTTGGCAGTATGATTATTCTTTTCACGAACTGTAAGAGGAATTTCTGCATCACGTCCCTCAATGAGTAACACGCCTCCATGAGTACGGCGTACTAAACGTGCTTCTTCCAATCTATCTAAGTCTCTTCGAATCGTTGAGGGACTAAAAAATAATTTTTGACTAAGTTCTTCAACTGATCCAGACTTCTGTACTTGTAATAACTCAAGAATAGCATTTTGCCGTGAATTAAGTTTCATCTTTTTCTCCTTTTGCTGAGATTATTATAAGTCTTATTATTTTTCCTCTTATTATTATCTGACATAAATGATGTTTTATCAATCTATAATTTATGAAAAAGCCTGCATTGATTTACAATTTCTTTTATATCACATTTTTAGATCTATATTCCTCACTTTAGTGCATGCCTCTAAATTCAGTTGGTGTCACGTCTGCTAAGGATTTGAAGATATAGCAGAAATAATTTACGTCTTCAAAACCTACTTCCTCCGCTATATCTTTAACGGCCATTGACTCTTTTGCCAGTAATAATTCTTTTGCTTTTGATATTCTAATCGTATTAACATATTGTATAGGCCTTGCTCCTACGCTTTGTTTAAACAGCCTGCAAAAGTGCCCTTCACTTATACCTAACAGACTAGAAAGTTCGCCTAGCATCACTGGCTTATTATAATTCTGCTCCATGAAATGAAGGACAGGTTCTAGTCTTTTAAGATAAGTACTATGGCTTTGTTCTTTTTCCTTACTATTTAAATTGATAATGTTTAACAGCAGTTCATATAGTACTTTGGATCCTTGCACACCGTTTAATACGCTATGTCTATTATTTGATAGGTTATTGCTGTATAGGTGATAAATAGACCTTATTTCTCCAGCTAATACATAAGGATGCATGATATAATAAGCATCCGTTTTAGTAAGCTTATTATTTGCTAATAATCCTTCCACTCCGTATCCATTAAAAGTAATCCAGTTAACACGCCATTCCCCATACTCACTATAATATTCGTGCTTCTCATTCGGATAAAGGAGCATCCCCATCCCTTCTTTGATACTATATTCCTCATTGTCTATTTTTAAAATCCCCGCCCCTTTTAGTGTCTGTACCCACTGGTAATCCCTATGCCCTCTGCCTCTATCAACATGTTCTTGCGTATGATTAATTCCTATTCCAGTTATGTAAAAAGGAAGAGCTTTTTGAGCTGCCCCTATAACAGGGAATATCATGCTTGCCTCTTGATTCATTCTTCACCCCTCCTCAATCATATCAATATTGTGATATATATCTTAATATCTTCAAATTGAACAGCGTTTTTCAATATATTATAATATCAATATATTACTATAGTAGCAGCTGCAAGCTCAATACTATAGTTTAAATTTTTATATTATATCATTTCATCTAAAAATAAAAGGAGGCTTCTTGAATGAAAGACAAATTAACTGGCATTTATTATGGAGGAGACTATAATCCCGAACAGCGGTCTGAAAGTGTATGGCAAGAAGACATGCGTTTAATGAAAAAGGCTGGGGTCAATTTTGTATCATTAGGCATATTTTCCTGGGCATTATTAGAACCACAAGAAGGCGTTTATGTATTTGACTGGTTAGATAAAATAATAGACTTACTCTATGAAAATAAAATTTATGTCAATCTTTCTACTGCAACAGCTGCACAACCGGCATGGATGACCTGTAAGTATGATGATATTCTTCCAGTCAATAAAGACGGCCTTAAACTAAGCTATGCCTCTAGACAAAGTTACTGCCCCAATAGTCCCAGCTATAAAAAAGGAGCTGCGAGGCTAGTTCGTACTATAGCCTCTAGGTACAAGGATCATCCAGCTCTTCGCATGTGGCATATTAATAATGAATTTGGCTGTCATACTGCTGAATGTTACTGCGATAACTGTGCACAAACATTTAGAGAGTGGCTAAAAGCTAGGTACCTTACGCTCGATAAACTAAATGCAGCATGGGGAACAAAGTTTTGGAGCCAATACTATTATTCCTGGGATGAAATATGTATTCCTAAAACTTCTACAGCCTTTATCAATCCTTCTATGACCCTAGACTATAGACGCTTTATGTCAGATAGTCTCATTAACCTCTACTTAGAAGAAAAAAAGATAGTAAATGAAATTACTCCTGCTATTCCTGTAACAACTAATCTTATGAATGGTTTTAAGCCTATTGATTATTTCACCCTCGCTCAGGATATGGATATTGTGGCATTAGACTCCTATCCCGATCCTAGTGATTCAAAGACTTACCACAATACCCCTCTTCAGTTTGATCTCATGCGCGGCCTAAAAAATGGCAGGCCTTTTATTCTTATGGAACAGGCAGTAAGCCATGTAAACTGGCGCCCTGTTAACGCTGTTAAAAAACCTAATGAAATGAGGCTTATGAGCTACCAAGCTATGGCTCATGGCGCCGACGGCATCATGTTCTTCCAATGGAGACAATCTCAGCGAGGGGCTGAAAAGTTCCATAGTGCTATGGTAAGCCATAACGGGGATGAAAACGCAAGAGGATTTAAGGAGGTTTGTCAGTTAGGGAATGAACTATCTTTACTTTCTGAGCTTAAGGGTACTTATTCTAACAATAAAGCTGCCCTCTTATTTGATTACGATAATTGGTGGGCTTTAGATGGGGAGTGCCAGCCTTCTAGCCTTACTACCTATATGCTTCTTATAGAGAAATATTACAGCACCCTATTTCACCTTAACATAGGTGTAGATATCGTCCCTATAAATTCAGATTTAAGTATGTATGATATCGTTGTTGCCCCTAGTCTTTATATGACTAAACCAGGGACAAAGGAACTGCTTGAAAGTTTTGTTCATCATGGTGGAACCTTTGTATGTTCTTTCTTCAGTGGGATAGTAGATGAAAATGATGGTGCCGTATATGGGGCTTATCCTGGTCTACTCACTAATCTACTAGGAATCTACGTAGAGGAGCTGAATCCATTAAATAGGGATGAAAAATATAGGCTTAGTTATGATGAATCTCATTATAGCTGCACCCTTTGGAGTGAGAAAGTTCATCTTCGAGGGGCATCTTGTATAGGCCACTATGAAAGTGACTTTTTAAACGATTCTCCTGCTCTTACTGTCAATAGCTTTGGGTGTGGAAAAGCTTATTATATAAGTACTCTACCTGAGGATTCATTACTTGAAAAAGTACTATCTCAGATAGCAGTTGAAAAGGACATATCTCCAGCTTTATCTGTTCCTAAAGGTGTCGAAATAGCCTGCCGTTATAGTGATTCAAAACAATATATTTTCTTATTAAACCATAGCCTAGAAGATCAATTTGTTCAGCTCCCTGCCTCAATGACTTACTTTGATATGATTAAGCAGCAAACAGTATCCCAAGGTATTACCCTAGCTAGCAAAGCTATTAAAATACTAAGATAACCCCAAAAGAGGTATTGTCTATCTTCTATATTGTGTAGGTGTAACGCTAAAAAAGTTTTAAATGTACGATTAAAAAATGATAGGTATAACAAGTATTAAGATAAATGCCCTAAAGAATTTAACCCGCATACTATAGATCTTACTTCTCATGATTATCACCTCTTGATAAAATTGCTTAAAATATTAAACACATTATATAGTATTTATAACAAAATTACTAATAACAACTCTCATTTTGTCTATAAAGGTTATAACCTGTATTGCTGTAAATAAAACAAACTTCCTATATTATGTTGACCAACATCATATATAGGAAGTTTGTTTTAGGGTATTTGACTAGCAGTATTTTCTCTATCAACCAAGTGTGCTTTAACAGCCTTCCAGGTTGATTATTTTTCACCTTTTAATCCATTGGCAAGTACTTGATTACGCACATCCGATGGTGTTAGATTGTAGTACTTTTTAAACACTTTACCAAAGTGTCTGTAATCATCATATCCAACTAGGTTTGCTACCTCTAGCACTTTTACACTGCTTTCTTTTAGGAGCTCCATAGCCTTCTTCATTCTCACTCTTGTAATATATTCAACTAGTGTTTCGCCGGCTTCTACTTTAAACAGTCTGCTAAGGTAAGTTTTATTTAAATACAATTGATTTGCCAGTGTGCTTAACGAAATCTGTTCGCTGTAGTTCTTTTCGATGTACTCCTTTATTTTGTACACCGCACTTCTAGAGCCACTGCTTTGCATCTGATGATAATGTATGAGCTTAATAAGATCCTCATATACGAAATCGATAACGCTGTTAAGAGACTCAGCTGCTACAAGCTGATCTAGGTTAATGATGTTATTAGGATTATTTTGGACAGTTTGATCCTCATCCTTCATGATTTCCTTGGTTATTTGAATAAGAATAGCAATAGCATATGCATGGAGATAATTCATACTTACTACGCTTGTATTAATTATCTCCATAAAAATTTTATGCAGCTGCGCCTTTAGCTCCTTTAAGTCTCCTTTTTTGACGCAAAGCTCTAATAGGGACAGTTTAGTATAGAAGTCCTGATTAAATATATTCTTTGCATCATATTCCTGAATATCATTATAAAAACGCAGAGGCTTGGAAAGCTTTTCCCCGCTGCAGCTGCAAGCAAAACAAGCCTCTGTGTAAGAACTTTGAATAAGTTTATAAGACTGAACACAGCTTCCTATTCCACAGACTGCACTGCATTTTAGTTCTTTTATAAGACTAAAGTAGATATTAATAAAAATGTCATTTAAAAGATACCTATCTAGCTTATTATTTGATCCTAAGATTAAAACATATTCGCTTAGCTTAAGAGTGTTTTTAAACACTACTATATACTTATTTTCAAGTTTCTCATTTGCCTTATCTACAATACGTTTAAATAACTCGCTTACTTTATCCCAGGACATATCATCTGATACTCCGTCTGCCCTCTCAACATTAAAAACGCAGACTGTAAAATGAGAATATACAAAACGAGGATAATACTTTTGTAATCCTTCTTTTATCATTTCCTCACTAAGCGAAGTGTCATTAACTCCCCGGCTTAAAAACTTGTTGCACTTCTCAACCCGGCCTAACTCTGCTTCAATTTTCAGAGTATTTATTTTCCCTTTTTCCAATACTTCATCTGCGATAAGCTGCACAGTGTCATAAAGCGATCTGTTTAACGCATCTTTATCAATAGGCTTTAAAAGATAATCGCACACTTTATTTTTAAGTGCACTTTTCGTGTATTCAAAGTCCTGGTAGCCACTGATGACAATCGTCTTTACATCAGGGTATTTTGCCTTAATGTGAGATACTAACTCCACGCCATCCATTTCCGGCATTCTCATATCCATAATGATAATCTGGACATCCAGCTCGTTTAATAGTTCAAGTGCCATGACACCATTATCTGCCTCACCTACAAGCTCTAGGCTAAGTTCATCCCACTCAATCTTTCCAATGATACTTTTTCTGACATAATATTCATCATCAACTATTATAACTTTATACATAGCAAGTCACCTCACTTTTGTGGTACACGTATAGTGATTTTAGTACCTGAATTTTCAGCAGTATCAATGACTAATTGATAGTCCTTTCCAAAACATAATACCTGACGGGCATTTACATTAAATAAACCAATGCTCTCGCTTGAAAGCTCCTCAAATCTTCCTACTTCACTAACTGTGTTAAACCCATCTATAATGTATTTGAGTTTCTCTGTACTAATTCCCATGCCATTATCTGAAATAATAATATTCATAATGTCATTTTCTTCAGTCACCTCTAAAGATATTTTAATGTCTCTATCTTTGCTGGCATACTGAATGCAGTTTTCAACAAGCGGCTGTAGTGTAAGTTTTAGAATCCTATTACTTAAATAAGCCTTCGGTATACTATAAGAAATATCAATTTTTTTGTTAATCCGCTGCTCCTTTATAAAGAGAAAGTTTTTAAGGTGATTTAATTCTTCTTTGAGCGTCACAACATCACTTCCGGTTTTTATTGTATAATGCAGCATTTGGCCTAGTGCAGTAATGGTAGATGAAACCTGAGGGCAGTTTGCCGCCATTGCTTGGCCACTAATAATTTCAAGCGTATTGTAAATAAAATGAGGATTGATTTGTGAAATAAGTGCTTTAAGCCTTGCATCTTTTGTATGAATTTCTAAAATGTATTTACTGTCAATAAGTGTTTTGATCTGCTGTGACATTTCATTAAATCCGCTTGCCACTAGGTTCATCTCAGCATATCCCCCGCAGTTTATCTGCGTTCCAAACTCTCCGTTTTTAATTTTATCCATACCTTCAATGAGGGTGCTGGTTGGTTCATATATTTTTTTAGAGAAGTATCTGGAAAGCTGCCAGCATATCGCTAATGCAGCAGCTGAAATCAAAACAGCCAGCCAAGGCAAAAACATTGCTTTATTCATAATTTTATTTTGATTAATTAAGAAGGCAACAATAACATTATCGTTTTCCTCAAAATTTTTGATAAGCAAATATTTGTTTCCCTTATAATTAATGTTGGCCGTCTTCTTATTTGAACTATTAATCAGTTCAAATAACGACTCGTCAAGAGCTGTATTGACGTAATCTCTTTTGTTTGAATAAATCATTTCATTACTGCGGGTCACTATCAAAAACTCTTCATCTAGTCCTAGCGAAACCTTTGATGCCAGATTGTTTATCGCCTGCAAGTTAAAATCTACAATAATATTAGCTATTGGCTCCTGCGTATCAAAATTGGTAATAAGCTTAGCTATTGTAAATACCTCAATGCCTGTATCAAGGTCAAACTGCTTATGCGTACCAAAAAAATATGTTTTTTTGTTCTTTCCAATTTTTTTGATAAAACGCGAATCCGGCTGATATCCGCTTCCATTAAAGCTGTTTTTGTAGTAAAAATACTCTGCACCATTTTTACCAGCAGTATAGATTGCACTCATATCATTACGATAATAGGACATTTCAATGAATAGTGCAGTAAATAGCTTATCAATTTTTAATTTTTCAATAGATGAAGTATTCTTATTGGGGTCCAAATAGTCAATAATTCTTTTATCATTATCCGTACGTGAATAAATGGTATTTGTCAGCTGCTCTATCTGCTTCATATTAGTATCAATATTTAATATGACCTGCTCACTGATCCCTTCACACTGATTTATAATCATCTTTTTATTAAAGCTCATAATATAAGTAGATACAATCGTTACGATAATACAAAAAGGCAGTAATAAAATTAAAAGATAACTTAATAATATTTTTTTGCTAAAGGTTAACTTCATCTTTTCTCCTATCCTTTAACAGCAC
Source organism: Clostridia bacterium (assembly GCA_029239755.1). GTDB lineage: Bacteria > Bacillota > Clostridia > Lachnospirales > Cellulosilyticaceae > FMMP01. The sequence goes on from JARBUI010000006.1 coordinate 84,448, forward strand.
CAGCCGTCATACCTTCTATAATGTTTTTCTTTAATATTAAGTATACTACAATAATAGGAATAACTGAAATAATAAGCGCTGCTGCCATAATTTCATAGTTAGAGTTGTATTGTCCCGATATGGCAGCAATGCCTACCGGAAGTGTTTTCATCTTATTTTTTGTAATGAGGACAAGTGCTAGTACAAATTCATTCCAGTTGTTCAGCAATATTAAAATAGTAGCCGTTGCAAAAGCTGGCTTTAGTACAGGAAATATAACTTCAAATAATATTCTCCAAAGACTTGCCCCATCTATCGATGCAGCCTCTTCTAGTTCCTTGGGAATTCCTCTTAGGAAGCCAACCATAATCAGTGTACATGTTGGTATTTGAAAAGCAACATAGGGTCCAATTAATGAAATATAAGAACCGCTTAAGTTAAGAATTTGATTGAGCCTAAACATTGGGAACATAACAATATAGACTGGTATCATTAAGCCAAATAGAAGAAAAAAGTATAGTTTAAAATTCCATTTAAAATCAATCCTTGCAATGGCATAAGAACATAGCGTTGATGCAAATAGTGTGATTGCTGTTGAAACACTTGTTACAAACAAACTATTTTTCATCAGTGTTCCAAGCCCAACTACTTTCCAAGCCTTAAGATAGTTTTGCCACTGAATGGCTTTGGGCAGCGCAAATGGCGCATTAAATATTTCACTTGAGGTTTTAAAAGACAATAATACCATCCAGGCAAGAGGTATGATTGTTAATAATGCAAAAGCAATAAGAAACATATATGTCAGTGTCTTTTTTATATTTTTTTGAGTATTATACATTTTTATCACCCTAATCCTTATTCTGTGTTATACGCATAAATATCAATGAAAAGATTGCAGAAAAAATGAAGATGGCCACAGCAATTGTTACTCCGTATCCGTAGCGGTATCCAAAAAACGCCTGTTTATACATATACGTTGCCAGCACCTGCGAACTGCTCCCTGGTCCACCGTTTGTCAGCGAGAATACCAAGTCAAACATTTTTAATGACCCCGTTACGGATAATACTGTCGTTGTAATGAGAGCTTCTTTAATAAGAGGAATCGTTACTGTTAAGCTTTTTCTTATACCGCTTACTCCATCTACTAAACATGAATCGTGAATGTCCTGAGGTACTGCACGAATGCCTGCCAGCAGAATAACCATTGATACACCTACAAACTGCCATACATTGACAAATGCAACGCAGTAGATTGCCATTTTGTTATCGCCAATCCAACCCTTTTTAAAATTTTCCAGCCCAACTCTTGTCAAAAACACATTAATGAAACCTTCATTTGGATTTAAAATAAAATACCACATGAGTGCAATAATAACTGTAGAAATAACAGCTGGAAGAAAATATATGCCTTCAAAGATGCTAGTTCCTTTTAACTTTCTGCTGAGCATTTCAGCAAGAAAATAAGCGAGCGGAATCTGAATCATTACTGCAAATAAAATGATAATGCTATTATTTTTTAAGGAATTATAAAACTCGCCATCACCTAGCAATTCTTTATAATTACCTAAACCAATAAATATTTTTTCGTTTACCCCATTCCAATCATAAAAGCTATAGGATATTGAAGAAACGAGAGGGATAATACAAAAAACCAAATAGATAATAACTGCTGGAGCTATGAGTAAAAATATGTCTAATTTCTTTTTACCTATTTGCATGTTCTTCACCAAACCTTTCTGTTTTGTTAAAAAATATTGCCGGCATAAATCCGTATTTATGCCGGCAATAAAATACTGTTGTATCTCTTTGCTATTTGCCTAGTTCTTTTGCCGTAACTTCGTCCATTTTCTTTAAGATAGTAGCAGGATCTCCTCCTACGACAAGCTCTTGCATAGCTTCATTTAATTTAGGGCCAATTGCACCTGACAATAGGTTATCATATTGAACAAAGTTTGGATGTTCAGATACTGCTTTTGCTACTTGTGGGAATAGGTTCCCTAAAAGTGCAGGATCACCGCTCTTTTTAACAGGCATTAAGAACTTTTGGTCTAAGAATTTATTTGCACCTTCACCCACACAGATAAATTTTATAAGATTTAAAGCCGCTTCCTTACGAGCACCTTCAAGCTTGCTGCTTAAAGCAAGCCCTGCTCCTACAGTACCTGCAACAGAATCCTGCACTCCGTTTGCATTAGCTGTAAAGGCTGGGAAAGGAGTAAATACAATGTTTTTACCAAACTCTGGGTCATCTTTCGAATCATATTGAGCAATATTCCAGCTTCCATCATTAATCATAGCTGCCTTACCTGTCACGAAATATTGTCTTGACATATCATAGGAAACAGATCCTATATTTTCTGGGAATGCACCCATATCTACTAGTTCTTTATACATAGTTAACCCATTCATAAAATCTGGGTTTTCAAACTTTTCTTCACCAGCTGCAATTTTTGAAAGTGCAGAAGAGCCTTTTGTACGTTCTAAGAAGTATTGACCTAAATGCAGTGATGGGAAAGATTCCTTGCCTGCAAGTGAGATAGGAATAATGCCATTGCTCTTAAAAACTTCAATACATTTTTTTAGTTCATCAAAATTCGTAGGAATTGTTAAGTTATATTTATCAAAAAGTGCTTTGTTATAGAACATTCCCTCAACAGTAACCTCTGCTGGTAAATAATATACTTTTCCATCATAGGTTGCAGCACCTAATGCTCCATCATTTAAAGTATCTTTAATTTCTTGATCAGTAGTTGCAAACTCTGTGATGTCCATCAAAGTACCTGTTTTTGCAATATTCTCTAATGCAGAGAAGCCAAACATTGTTGTTACATCAGGCACCGAATCACTAGCTGCAAAGGTTTTAATTTTATTAGAATAAGCGTCATATGTATCCGTTTGAATATCTAATTCTACATTAGGATACTTCTCTTGGAATGCATCAAGTATTTCTGTCATTACCCCTGCTTTTGAATCACCGCCTGCCCAGATATGATAGATTGAAAGTTTTACTTTTTCATCACTTGCAGTACTATCTGCTGTTGTTTCTGCTGCTTTAGTTGTTACTTCAGTTTCTTTGACTGCGTCAGCACTCTTAGATGATTCTGGCGTACCGCAAGCCACCATAGATAGTGCCATTGCTCCTGCTAATACCATTCCTAATAATTTTTTCATCATTTTCCCTCTCTCTCTTTCATTTTGTGAATCATGCACTTTTCACTTACGGCTTTATTATATCAATTCTAAATGATTGCCATGTAGTCTATTTATACTAAAAATGTGTTTTTATTTTACATTTTTAGTGCAACTCTTATCATTTTTAATTTCCAACCTCTATTTCCAAGACACAGTTTCCTTCGAAAAAGGCTGTATCTACAGTGTACTTATCTCTATCTTTTATAAATGTTACTTCTCTATCATTAAGCATAGTACGAACTACAGAGCGCCTAGTCGTAAAGATAAAAGAACAACCTTGATAAAGCTCTGCTATGACTCTATTGCTGCCAAGCCAAATTGTATTTTTTATAACTTTAGACTTAATATACTTTTGCTCATCTCCAATAAGTGCTATCCCATTAACAATAGGGGTAAAGCTGTATAGCTTTAATTCTTCTGAAGCTATCTCTCCTACATATTTACTATCCTTACTCACATAGTCAAGCTGCCCCCCGAAATGCTCAAAGCTGACATACTCTCTACTACTAGTGTCTAAGCCAATGCAGTCTGATAATTTAACTTCATACTTAACGGGCTCATTCTCTCCGTTAATGTTAAATGCTGCTATATAATGTGTGTCTTTTTCATAGTTATGGATCTTTAATGCAAGCTGGCTTTCGAGACAATTTTGAAGTAAGCAGTCTTCAGTCGGAAGTCCTTGTCCATCGCAGCGCAAAATTCTGCCGTCCTTAAAGATGAGTGGCATATACTCATCTACAATCGTTTCACCAAGTTTGTCGCTTGTATAAATTGGACCTCCGCTTATTGCTCTAAGAAGGGCATTTTGTGTGCTATTGGGGTGGTTAGACCACCACATATCCCAGTCCGTATGTACAAAGGCCCGGTGGTAATAGCAGTTATAAGCATTTTGCGTAGCATGTTCTTTAAACCAGTGTTCTTTTAAAGGGAAAAAATCATCACTGTTTCTTGAAATGAGTGAAACTGGGCGGTTAAATAGATTCTCGTTTGCCATACCCATGCAATTAATCATATTTCCATTAAAGTTTATAGCAACTGAAGCTTCTAGACCAGTATGTATCTCTTTTGCAGCCTGTCCTATTGAAAAATTATTTCTCAGCATATTAATAAGTACACTTTGATAATCAACCTTTACGAAATCAATGCCATCAGATTTAAGCAGAGTATGCCAAGTATTAAAAAAATCAAAAACCTTTTTCTTATCAGGATATGGCATTAGCTTATTGCAATGGGTTGTATAAAGATTTTCACGCTGCTCATAGGCTAGTTTACTGTTATGACTGATACCATTCCAATAGCCTATAATAGTATGCCATGCGCCTACCCAATCAATCTTGTAATCCTTTTTAATTTTTTCTACGCATCCTTTTAGCCCGTTAGGAAAACGTACTTTGTCTGCATCAAAGGAGCTGAGTGCATAGTCTTCGGCATCAGACCAGCCACAGTCAATAATTGTCCATCGAATAGGAACCTTCTTTTCTCTCATTTCTTTCATCTTAAGAAGCATGTTTTCTTCACTGATTTCATAGTAAAAGGCATCCCAGCTGCACCATCCAAGATACTCCAGCATCTCAGGATAAAGCTTGCTTTGAACATTTACTTTAGGCTTCCCGAGTAACTCCATTGCATAATCTGCAGCATGAGTACTAAGTTCATAGGGTTCTTCTCCTATACAGCCGCAAAGCAACAGGGAGCTAAAGTTTGCAAAACCACCAGTGCCTGGTGTTGACCTAAGCGTAAGGCCTTGGCCTCCTTCAAAGCTGCTTTTAGTATTTTCAGAGCAGACCGGCAGCATATAAAGGTATGTATTAGATTTATTTTTGCATAGCAGCGACTGTGTTCTTGCAGGAACATCTGCTAGGTTCGATGTATGAAAAGGTTTTGTCCACCAGTCTTCTGATAAATAATTTGCTAAAGCTCTATCTAGCTTATCTACTGCAAAATGTATTTGAATGCCTTCTAAGCTGTCAATACAGTGCGATTTACCTCCAACCATTAAGCTGGTTGATTGATAAGTCATACCTATAGCAAATCGATTACCCTCTGTCACTATAGAAAGGGTACAAGTTATACCCGACTCTGTGCTGCAGACAATATTAGCTTTATTACATTCCACGGTGTCCCAAGTCACCGCTTCTCTATTATCTAGGACGATCTTAGGTAAAGAACCCCTAAGAAGGCAATTATTATTTTCAAGTATTTGAAATCCTGTTTTATCTACAACACTTATCATATCCCCACTCCCCCATATCATTTATCTATTTCTGCTGCTTCTTTGACCATCATAAAGGATGTATGACCTTTTTATGTAGGAATATATTCTGTATATATGTGTATTTTTTTTACCTATTTATAGGTTTATAATTATAGCTTTGATTGCATGACTAAACAGTTCTTTTTTGTCCTTAAACTTATGTACTATAACTTATTAGATATATGTGGGTCTACAGTATTATCAATATTTCTGCAAAAAGCAAAACTACTGACAACAGCTTTGTCAGTAGTTCGAGTTTGTTTTTATAAACTATATGCGGTTATATTATTTGTTCTTAATGTTCCATTTATCTCTCATTTATTAAAAGGGATATAATTTACTGCTAAACTCTGTCTATACTGTCTTCAAGTGGCACATATATGTTACACCATCCCCTAATATATAAGGGATCATAATTCCTGCATTTATAAGGGTATCCCCCCTGTAAATCCTCCCTGTTGCAGTATCCTGATATTTTTTATTAGGATCAGCTCCTGCAAATCTTATCTTGTATAAAGGACCACTTGCTTCTCCTTTTATTTGAACAAATGTAATAAGTATTTCGTTTTTATCTTGTGATATGAACCCCCAAGCAGCACGGAGCGAATTTTTGAATGGGTCAAGCAGTCGATAATGATCTCCATAAGTTATCACATCATAATACTCTTTAAATTTATGCACCTGTTTTTTAACCATCTCTTTTTCTTTTTCTGAGAGTTTATTGACATCAAGTTCATAGCCAAAGGTCCCTGACATTGCAATTGCTCCCCTTGTTTCAAAAGATGTATCACGCATAGTTTGGTGATTAGGACAAGCTGAAACATGGGCTCCCATTGAAGATACGGGGTAACACATAGAAGTTCCCCACTGAATTTTAACGCGTTCCATAGCATCAGTGTCATCACTGGTCCATATTTGAGGACTGTAATAAAGCATCCCTGGATCAAACCTGCCGCCGCCGCCTGAACAGCCTTCGAATAAAATATGGGGAAAAGCTAATGTAATTCTTTCGAGAATATCATAAACGCCTAAAACATACCGATGAAAGATTTCTTTCTGCCTGTTGGCTGGTATAAGCAGTGACCCAACCTCTGTTAAATGTCTATTCATATCCCATTTTACATACTCAATATTTGTGCAGCTGAAAATATCACTTAATACTTTAAAGAGATAATCTCTTACATCTTTTCTTGTCATATCAAGTACAAGCTGGCTTCTTCCTGTTGTGAAAGCTCTTCCCTCTACTTGCAGACACCACTCAGGATGTGCCCGATAAAGATCACTGTCTGGTGAAATCATCTCTGGCTCTACCCAAATACCAAACTTAATGCCAACGGCATTTACTCTTTCGACTAGGCTGGAAAGTCCGCCTTTTAATTTCTCTTCATTAACAAACCAATCTCCAAGAGATGTATAATCATCATTACGTCTTCCAAACCAGCCATCATCCATAACAAGCATTTCAATACCAAGCTCTGCTGCTCCTTTGGCAATATGGATAAGCTTATCATCATCAAAGTCAAAGTATGTGGCTTCCCAGTTATTAATTAAAATAGGTCGGCGTTTATATCTCCACTCTCCGCGGCACAGATGGTTTTGGTACAGCTTATGGTAGGTACGAGACATTTCTCCAAGTCCCTTATTTGAATAAACCATTACAACTTCGGGTGCTGTAAATGTTTCCCCTCTTTCAAGAAACCACTCAAAATCAGTTGGATTAATACCCATGATGGCTCTTGTTGTCTTAAATCCATCTACTTCCACCTCTGAAAAGTGATTCCCGCTGTAAACCATATTAAAGCCATAGACTTCTCCCATATTTTCATCTGTATTTGGCATGGCAAGTGCAAAAAATGGATTATGTTGATGGCTTGATGTCCCCCTTTTACTTTCAAAACCTTGTTTGCCGTGATGAAGCTTTGTACGTGAGACCATTCTTTCATTCGCCCAAGTCCCATATAAATGAATAAAATCATATTCACTTTCATTAAAGTCAACTGAAGTACTCATAATACGTTCAATAGCTATTGGAGCACTTGATCTATTGGTAACTTTTACAGAGCGTGTCATTACATCTAAGCTTCTGAAAGCGGTATAGATTAATGTAACCTCTGCACCTGAAACTTTATCTTCAAGTATTAGTTCAAGTGTATCTGCCTGCCCCTCATCCTCTGTATAGACAGCAGGCAGCCCTTCAAGTTTTGGTTTACCTGCATATATTTTGTAAGACTTATACCTTAAGTCAGTTGAAGTATTGCCTTTTTCTGTTCTGATAGTAATGGCAGAGGTTCTAAAATCTCCAGTTCCGTTACAAGGATACTCTTGTGGCAGGTGTTCAAGGGAAAAATCTCTTGTTTTAATTCCATCAGGATTCGTTGAATAGGGCCTCTCTATACACTGATAAAGATAGTCTACATCGCTGTCAGAAATCCTGCCGCCATAATACAGATGTGAAACATACCCTAAGGGCATGATTTTAATAATATAGCTAGAGTTTGGCGTATCTAGTTTAAAGGAATTTGCTTTTTCGTCAAAAAATATAGGCATAAAGTAATCCTCCTTGTTTACTTAAAGTAGCTCGTTTAATAATTTTGAAGCTATCTCCTTTATGGAGAAAGCATATATTCACATGTATTCTTATAAAATGGTAGTATTTTATACTTACATTCTTTCTCTAAGGTTACGCATAGCAGTGGGGGCACTCTTTCATCTCTCCACCTTAGCCTACAGCCAACCGGAGCCTGGCTGAAAGAGTGCCCCCACTACTACGCTATCGTCCATGAATTCAAGTTAAAAATAAAAGATACTAAAAGCATAGAAGAACCCTAAAACATTTGTAGTTTACTTTGTTTTTTAGTCATTTACCTAAATTATCAACGAATAGCTGGAGAGGGGAGGGATATCTTTTGGGGCGACTCGGGTTTGGCTGTGGGAGGCGTGGAGCATCAAAAGATATCCCTCCCCTTTTCAGCGACTCTAATAAGATAAACTTCTTAATCCAAGACAAAAGGATATCGACTCATCAATACCCTTTTGCGAAACCTTATTTGATGGCACTGTCAACCATCCCTTTAATGAAATACTTTTGAAGAGATAAGAAAAGTAGGATAACTGGCAGTATTCCCATAAGAGCCGCTGCGGCTGCTGCATTAACATTATTGGAGTTTTGTGAGAAGAAGCTTGATATCGTCAGTGTGATTGTTTTAATTTTGGGTGACTGCAACATATAGAGTGAAAATTGATAGTCATTCCAGCAGTTGATCCCTGTCAGGATAACTACAGAGGCTGTAATCGGTTTAAGCTGTGGCAAAATAACAAGAAAAAAAGTTCTAAATGGACCACATCCATCTATTGATGCTGCTTCATCAAGGGCTGTAGGAATTGCAGAGATAAAGTTTGTATATAAAAATATGCTCATAGGAAGCTGGAAGGCTGTGAGGATAACTATAATTCCCCAATAGGTTGAAGTCCCTTTTAAGCCTGCCATAACCGTATAGAGCGGAACAAGTATACTTAACGGAGGTACCATCATAATGCCCAGCACGAATGCTTTAATGCCTCCATTAAATTTGCTGCGATTTCTAGCTAACGGATAAGCGGCAAGCGCCCCAAAGACAATAATGAGCACAATACAGCTGACTGTAATAATAGTTGTATTGTAAAGTCCCGCTAACATATTTCCTTTATTGATTGCAATATCAAAGTTTTGTTTGTAAATATACCCTGGCAGGATCCATCTGGAAGTTACATCTTTTGGTGATTTAAAGGCCATACCGAGCAGAATGTAAATAGGTGCAAAGTGAATTAATACGATAATTATAGCTAACGGGGTTCTCCAAATGGCAGCTCTTTTATTATTTTGTACCATTACATCTCTACCTCCTTCTTATCAAAGTAGCGTACAATAATATTGCTGACTATCATAATAAATATAAAGGTAAAGATACCTATTGTAGCCGAGTAACCTGCATGCTGTCCTCTAAAATACATGTTGGTAACCATTGTTGACAGGGAGTGTGTTGAATACCCTGGTCCTCCTGCTGTAAGTGCCATGATGATATCAAATAACTTAAGTCCTCCAATAAGATTGAGTACAACCGCTGATGAGATTGCCGGCATTAAGAGCGGTAAGGTGATATACTTAAACTGCCCCCATGCATTAACCCCATCAATTGATGCAGCTTCATAATACATCTCTGGAATGTTTTGAAGCCCTGCAAGATAAATAACCATTGAAATACCTACAAACTGTAATATATTAATAAGTGTCATAATAAGAACAGCTCTTGGTCCTTGTGACATTAAGTCAACAGGTGCCTTACCAAATAGTATCAGCAGATCATTAATGGCTCCCCCATCGTACTGTACTAAAAAGTACATAATGTAACCCATAATAAGAGAGGCAATCATAACAGGCATGTAAATAACTGCTCTTACGACTGAGCGGCCGGTAAATTTGCTGTTCAAAAAGAGTGCATAAGCAAGTCCTAAAATGTTCTGAACAATCGTACTGCCAAACCCATAGATTATTGTATTTACAAAAGCTCCTAAAACATTTTTATCTTTAAAAAATCTTATGTAGTTATCTAGTCCAATATATTTATATGCTTGTGAATATCCATTCCAGTTCGTGAAGGATATTCTTATCCCTTGTGTAAAAGGGTATACCACAAAAGCTACAAACAAAAGAAGTGCAGGTATATAGAATAAATTCATTATGTGTTTTGTTTTTACTTTCATAACTATAGTCTCCTTCACATAGTTGCTTTTAGAAATAAAGGGCAGGCACGGAGGCCTGCCGCTACATTTTATTTATGTTTTATTTCTGTGAAAATTTATCTTTGAAGCTTGTTTCCATGTGTTTAGCTGCATCTCTAATAGCACCCTCTTGTTTTGAAAGAACATTTGCACCTGTGATGCAAAGATCATCCCACATACCACTTGGTAAGTATTCTCTGTCAAAGTAAGGGAAAGTTTTTACATTTGCATATTTTTCATAGAAAGGTTTGATGATTCCTGTATCACTTTCAACACCTTTAAGTCCTGCTGGAGTACCATTTGCCGTTGCAAGCTTTGCGCACACTTCTGGTCTTGCAAGGTAGTTAAGCAGCTGAAGTGCTTCGTCCATATGTGGTGAATCTTTCCATACGCCAGTTGCAAGACGTTCGCCTCCAATAAGTGTAGGCTGGTCAGAAGCATCTTTTGCAGGAACAGGCATCATACCAAGTTTTGCATCTGGGAACGCACCAAGTGCTTCAGTTATAGCATAGTTCCCATAGAACTCAAATCCAACTTTTCCTTCTCCAAGTGCTTTTGCTCCTGTAATATAGTCTGAAGTTAAAGCATCTACATTTAAATATCCTGCCTTATTCCATTTATCAAGCATTGCGCAAATCTCTTCCCAGTTTTTCCAGTCGAAAGAACCATCTTTAAATGCGTCTCTGTAGTTTTTACTTTCATTTGTTATGTAGAATGAAGGAGCAACCCAGTCAAAGTATTGACCTATCGTCCAGTTATCTTTACCCCCGATATGAACCGGTGTAAAGCCTGCTGCTTTAATTTTTTCACAAGCTGCTTCAAAATCTGCCCATGTTTTAATATCATCTACTTTAACGCCTGATTTATCCATTACGTCTATGTTATAAACAATACCTGCAAGGTCAACGTCTGATGGAAGAACATACATTTGTCCGTCTGCATCTGTGATAAGCGGTTTGATTGAGTCAACAATATCCTTTGCAAAAGGCTGATCATTAATTGGTCTTAAGTATTCACTATATCTTGCAACTGACCAGCCATGTGTATTCCAAAGGTCAGGCAGGTCTTGTGAAGCCATTTTTGTTTTCATAAGTTCTTCATAATTTGCACCCGGTGCGGAGTATTCAACTGCAATACCAGTCTCAGCTGTAAAATCTTTGCAAGCTTGCTCGAGCGCCTCACTTGGCACCCCTACCATACTTGACATAAATGTCAATTTAACATCTGACTTTGGAGCAGTTTCTGTTTCAGCCTTAGCCTCAGGCGCTGCTGCTTCAGTTGAAGCTGCTTCTTCAGCTGGTGCGGTCTCAACAGGTGCTTTTGAGCATCCTGCAAACATCATCATACTTAAAGTGATGCCTAAAATTATACTTGCAAACTTTTTCATAAAAATATCCCCCTTTTGTTTTTTGTAACCAAATTATATCTAAAACAATGCCCTAAGTATATGTTGTATTTCTACACTCAGAGCGTTCATTTTTACACTTTGCACAAAATTTATTGTACATATATCTCATTATGATATAATTATAACAAAACATGACGCTTTTGCCAAAGGTGGTGACTATATAATTGAAAAAGACTTATACCTTTAAATTTAGACTATTAGGCTTGTTTTTTATATGGATTGCTATCCCCTTAGTCCTTATGTCTTCTTTATTTTCACTTTACTTTAACAATCTCTTTATTAAAGAATCAGACAAGCTATTTTCCAATACGCTCTATTCTGTTTCTAAAAACCTTCAGCTCTATCTTGATGAGCTCAAACGCCTTTCTCTGTCTCCTCATGTTTATGATGAAGTCATGGATCCTTTAATATATATTAATCGAGGAGAATATACTAAAGGTGTAAATCAATTTCAAAAATTTACGATGGCACGTGAGTATACCCAGAGCATGCTAAAAGTTTTATACTTATCCCGAAATGATATAACAGGTGTTTTATTCATGCCGATTAACAATGAAAATAATACCTCCTATGTCATTAAACGCATGAAAGAAGGTCTTGAAGAAATTAGTGATTATAATTATAAAAGTGAAAGTTGGTATGATGAAGCAATCCAGCAAAGTGGTGGAGCGATTTTCTCTCCAGTACACGAAGCTCCTTATTATAAGTCTGATATCCCCATGCATGTTTTCTCAGTTGTACGGCTTATTAAAGATACTGATAACAAACATAATGTAGGTATTATCAAGGTTGATGCTTCTGAAAATATTATCAAAGACATCTTTGATAATATCTCCACAAGTCCAAACTCCGGCTTGGTGCTTCTTGACCAAAATAAAAAAGCCATCTACTCTACACGCATGTTTCCTCAGGAGCTGCTTCAGAAAATATCTCAAAATAAACAAACCCTCAAAACAGACAGTGATACTTTCTATATTTCTCTTGAAAATGTGCCTACAACACCGTGGCAGCTTGTCTATCTTTCCTCTAAGAAGGATGTTCTCGTGCGGACGAATACGATCTATTACTTCGCACTACTCTTAGGAATCATTTGTTTTGCTATAGCTTTTATTATATTTGAGATTACTTCTAAACGGGTTGTTACACCTGTTAAAAATATTATTGCCGTAATGAAAAAAGTAGAAAAAGGTGATTTGTCAGCTAAGGTTCCGATTGATAGTAAGAGCGATGATGAGTTTTCTCTTATTTCAAAAGCTCTTAATAAAATGACTGTGAAACTAAGCAATCACATTGACAGTGAATACCGTGCTGTTTTATGCCAGCGCAATGCAGAATATATCGCACTGCAAACACAAATTAATCCTCACTTTCTCTATAATACATTAAATGGTTTTATTACACTCAATAGATTAGGTGATAAACAGACGCTTGAGGATGCAATCATTCAGCTTACAGGATTATTTAGGTATACTTGCAGCAATGCTTATCTTAGTAATGTACAAGATGAGTTTTCATTTCTTGATAAATATCTCTCCTTACAGAAACTAAGATTTGATGATAGGCTAAATTATCATATAGATATGAGTGATGCAGCAAAGAGTATCCCTATCCCTAAACTCCTTATACAGCCACTCGTAGAAAATGCCATTATCCATGGTATGGAACCAAGTGATCAGCCCATATTTATCGATGTGTACGCTTACGTAGAAGAAACCCCGCCTATCGGTCGCTGCGTAGTTATTATTATGAAGGATAATGGTGTAGGATTTGATATCGCTTCACTTAAACAAAAGGACCGGGTTGGCATTAAAAACATTGAAGAGCGCATAGAGTTGTTTAACTCAAAGTCTTTTTTTGAGATACAAAGTACCCTAGGCAAGGGTACATCATGCTACATTATAATTCCAATAGAAGGAGTGTAAGAATATGATTATTCTGCTTGCCGACGATGAGCGTATGGTTAGACTTGGTCTTAGAAGTATGCTGGACGAACTCTATCCTAATATGCACAGCTACATAGAAGCCAAAAACGGAAAAGAACTTGTAACCTTAGCCTTAGAGCATAAGCCTCATATTGCTTTTGTAGATATTAATATGCCTCTCCTTAACGGCCTCTCTGCAATTGAAGAATGCAAAGACCAAACCCCTTTAACCCACTGGCTTATGCTGACGGGATATGCAGATTTCGAATACGCCAAAGAAGCTATCAAACTTGGCGTATCTGATTACTTACTTAAACCTGTCAGCTTACAGGACCTTTCACAGGTAATGAACGAGACTGAAAAAAAGCTAAGAGCACAGCTCGATAAACTCAATCATAGTTTTGCGCTAGAGATTATTTCTGCCTATAATATGTCTCAAGTATGTGACTGCGAAGACTATATGCTGGCTCAGTTGTCATCTTATAACACCTTTGAAACTTATATCTTTTATATAGACAACTGGGATAAAAACATTAGATACAAATGGCTTACAGATTTAAGTCAAAATTTAAAACAACTTTTTTCTAATACTATGCATAGCGATTTCAGGTATGCTTTATTCTATCTTAATACTGGTGAACTCTGTCTTGTAACGAATACCTGTAAAAATGCTATAAGCATCTGTGCATTTCTAACTGACTTTATCAATCATGCAAGTGACCCCATAACAGTGTTTTATTTCTCCCACGAGTCTGTACACCATTTTTGCTGTGAATGTCAAAAGGTTTCTGAAATTGCCAGTGTACGACTTATTTATAGACTTGGCACTATCATAAACTATAATGAACTGATGCAGCATCGTGATTTAGAAATGATAATGCAGCTAGCAAATTTCTTAGAAAGATTATGTCTTGCTTTTATCCAAAGTGAGGAAATAGAGTATAAGAATATCATTAAAGAAATGAATAAAAATAGACAGTTCCATAAATTCTTCCCTTCTGTTAATTCAAAAAATATAGAGAAATACCTAAAGTCCTCTATTAACTTAGAGTTATCCATTACTAACTATACGTCTATGCTTGAAGGACTTCTTAAACACAGTAATGATATGTATCTTAATCTGCCTAAAAAGTCTAATATGGATATCATTTCTCAGATTGAAAACTACATAAAAGAAAACTACATGAATGAAATTGGTATTAATTCTATTGCTGAGATGTATGATATTACTCCAAATTATCTTAGCAAAATATTTCATCAAAAGGTGGGTAAAAAATTCATAGATTATCTCACAGAAATCCGTATTACTAATGCGAAAAGGATCTTCTCCGAAAATCCAAACTGCAGCATCAAAGATATTTCAATAAAAGTTGGCTACTACAGTACCAGACACTTCACAAAAATGTTCTGTAAAGTTGCAGGCTGTCTGCCTTCTGAATATCAAAAGCAGCTGCTGGGAAAAGCTTAAACCCTCATCTCCTATCATTATACCTATAACCCCATATAACAGTTTTGCAGCGGTAGGCCTCTGTGCCTTTTCCGCTGCAAATTAATAGTGAAGTATCTCCATGATTTTTACGCTTATCCATATATCTCAGCTGCATTAAAGCCTTCATTCATTATTTCCGCTCTATCAAGATGTTTATCGAAGTGCATACAATACACTCTGTCCCTATATTGTTTCCTAATTAACTCTTTAAGCTTGTTAAATGATAAATGAGGGTTTCCTTCATAATCTAATCCGCAAGTATCTTGATAAAGGCTGTCTATTTCTCCTTTTTCAAGCTTATTAAGAATTTGTAAATCAATAGTATTAGAATCCCCACTATAATAAATCGTTTTCGTGTCTAATTGCATCATAAAGCCATAGGTTTCTATTGTATCAACATGGGAAACGGGAATATATTCTATACTAAGCTTTCCAAGGTTCTCGTCTTGTATCTTTATTTCATTGCTGCTTATTATATGATACATGTCTTTGACTACACCTATGCTCCTTAAAAATTGAACGATATGTTCTTTATTGGGATAGATAAGATTCACTTTATTTTTTAAAATATAATAATTATATAATATAACTTCTCCAAGGCTCCCTACATGATCAGGATGCATGTGGGTGATAATAATATATAAATTTTTTATTGTATCCAAGAGCTTTAATTCTTGTAATCTATGAAAAACCGTTCCTCCGCAGTCTATTAAAATAAGACTGTTCTCTTTTTTTACAAAAGCACTAGTATTACCTAATTGTGTATTAAAAGCACTCCCTATTCCAGCAAATTTAAGCATACTTCCCTCCTTTTAACCATAATCTACTCGTTATTCTAAGAAATTTAATAGAGTATTAGGTTCCTCTCTTCAGCTAAGCTCAATACCAGCTAATTTCATAAGATACTTAGCGTTGCTTGTTTGGCATCTTCCGCTTTTTAATTTATAGTCAAATCTAATTTCATCATTAACGTAATACTCAGTGAAATGAAAGTTTCTGATCTTTGTTGGATCCTCGTTTTCCATATGACACAGCTCAAAATCATGGGTAGATACCATACCCATAATCCACTTCTTATTTAAAGTGCTGATTACACTCTTAGCTCCAATAATTCTATCCTTTGAATTTGTTCCCCTAAATATTTCATCTAGTAAAAAGATCATAGGCTTTTTTAATGCTGAAAGTCCAATGAGTGTTTTTATTCTAAGGAGCTCTGCATAAAATGTTGAAATGCCGCCGCTTAAATTATCTTTAATCCGCATAGAAGTAAAGATATCCATCACTGAGCACTGAAGACTTTTTGCAATAACAGGAGCCCCCGCATAAGCAAGTACAAGATTTATTCCTACAGTCCTTAACATAGTTGTTTTTCCTGACATATTAGAACCTGTAATAATACAAATATTACTCTTCATATCGATGCTGTTAGTAATCCTGCTTTTCTGATTAATTAAGGGATGTCCAAGATCTTTTGCTGTGAATTTTATATCCCCTGTATGAAATTCCGGAAAAGTGTATTCTTGATTAACTTGAGGAATAACTGCTAGGCTTATATAGGCTTCAAATGCTCCTATAGCTTCAAGCCATTTGTCAATATGCTCACCATATTGCTTCTTCCATGCTTCAAGTTCAAAAACACAGTGATAGTCCCATAGCAAAATAACATTAAGCACAAGATAAAGCACCGAAGAAAATTTAACTTCTGTTGCCGCTGCAATATTATTTAATTTTTTTAGACCAAGTATAGCAGAGGCATTTCCATCAAATAATTCCTTTTTAAGATTCATTAAATGTTTATCTTCAAACTCCTGCGCCCTAATTGAGTCAAGCAGGCTTCTATAGGTTTCTAAGCTTCTTTTCATGCCGTCTACTTTACTAAGAATTATCCTGCACTTTCCGCCAAGTAAGGTGATTACACTTTGAAGAATAAATAATACAAGCGGAATGTATAAAGGAACAGAAACTTTCATTATGAGTAAGGCAGCCGTCATGATGCTGCACATCGTAAGAAAAACGATCAGCCACTCCTGTCCTACATGCTTAAATAATTTATCCCTGCTCTTTGCATAATCTATTAAATCATTCGGCGAACTGCCAAGTTCGCCCTGCATCCTTCCAGCACACTGAAATTCCCTGCAAAAATCCACCTTACTAGCTATTTCTTTAACAGCTCCTTGTCTTTCTTTAATAGAAGTTATACTTTTATCTGGGTCTTTTAACAGTTTGGCTAAGTAAGTTCTGCCTAAAAAGGTGCTTGTACACACAATGAGCTGAAATAAGGAATTTTCCCCAAAGATATCAAGATCACTTGTATAAGCATGGTTCTCATCATTAAACTCATTTCCCTGATCCTTAAATTTTGTCCAATCCCCATTAAATCTATCAAGGTAGCTTTTATTGATTTCTATTAAACATTTTATGTGCCTCTGCTCACTGCGTGCTCTAACATGCCAAAAGATAAACATAGTAAATAATATAAGAAAAAATAAAGCCACATAAATATACCTTGAATTTTCCTTAGTCATCCCTAAAATAATAAAAGTTATTCCTGCCAAAGCAGAAGTTATACGCAGTGTTGAGATAGTGTCACATTTCTTGTGAAGCGACTCCTCCAGCATGTTAAGTCTATTTAATTCATCTAAAAAAACATCCATAGATTAATAATTTCCTCCTGAGTTCTTCGGCTTCTTTCTGTACCTATTTTTGATCAGAAGCTTCAATTTTAGTTTGCACCGCTTCCTATAAAGATAACCACAAAAGGGTCTATTTATATACATTTTTTTCCAGTTATCATTTATATTATCATAAAGATACTTATATGTAAACCAATATCATATTCTAGACATGATCCCCCTGCCCCCTTAACATTCAGTCTTAAACAAAATAGAAGAAGAGCATTTCCCGTTGGAAACACTCTTCTAGTCTTGTTTTAAATATCAAAAATGATATGTTTAGGAATACCATTTTCATATAGCGTATTAGCTTCCCCTTGAATAAGCGGATATAAGTACTCAATCATTTCTTCTGTAACATCATGTCCATTTTCATGAATCAGATGTATAGGAACCTTCTTTTCGTGGTTTGCTACTTGGTCAACAGGAACTGAAATATATTCAACCCTATAAGGATTAGAACTAATTCTCTTGATAGAAGACATTTTACCTATCTCTCCTTCAACTGCACATTGAAGAGCCTTCATTCCAAGCATCTTTGCCTCATTTAAATCCGTTTCACTGGCAATATGTGCGGCACAGCGCTGCATTAAGTTTAATTCGATAGAGCGTACCTTGCAGCCTATCTTCTCTCGTACAATATCCTCTAACACTTTCCCCGTTCCAGAAATGTACTTGTGTCCAAATGCATCTGTAAGACCTGATTGTACTTGATCAGAGATATAGTTTCCATCAGCATCTTTTATTCCCTCACTTACTGCAATAATGAAAGAAGACTTTTCCTTCATTTTCTCCTCAACATCTAATATAAATTTCTCTATGCTGAAAGCTTTCTCACATAAATATATAAGCCCTGGCCCTGCTGCACCATTAATTCTTGATAGTGCAGCAGCTGCAGTTAACCACCCAGCATTTCTTCCCATAATTTCTACAATAGTAATAGCTGAAATCTTATAGACAGAAATATCTCTTTCTAATTCAGAAATAGTTGCTGCTATATATTTTGCTGCTGAACCAAACCCCGGACAGTGGTCTATCTCGGCCAAATCATTATCAATGGTTTTGGGTGCTCCAATAATCTTAATATCCTCGACTTTCTTAGCCTTACAATATTCCGATAGTTTATATACTGTGTCCATTGAATCATTTCCGCCAATATATATAAAGTAAGAAATGTCATGTTTTCTCATAATATTAATAAAACTTTTATATTGCTCTTCATTTTTCTGCCAAGCGTCTAAAACGAAGCGGCAAGAACCAAGGGCTGATGATGGTGTTTGGCTTAATAGATTAAAATCGAATGTACTGCTCATGCTTTCTTTTAACTCAATAAACCTTTCTTCCAGTACACCTTGAATACCATTAACTGCTCCGTATATATTATTTACATTGATATTAGTTTGAGCAGCCTGAATAATACCAGCTAAAGTCGCATTAATTGCTGCCGTTGGTCCTCCCGACTGCGCTACTAAGAGATTTTTCATATCATCAACTTCCTTTCTCTGATTAGATAAGTAGTCATTCATCAAAAAACTGCCTAAAGTTGATAACTATTCTAGGCAGTTTTTTCGCTTACTTAAGAATGAATTTTATTGTTTTTTATGGGTATGTTTTATCTGATATAGATTTTATCCCTTGTAATATTTTCAGCTATGAGTTTCATAACCGGCATGAAGTGATCCCCAAAGCTTTCTTTTGGCAGGATAAGTGCCTCTTCTTTTCCAACATAAAAAGCTATATCTTTTGGCGTAGAAATGGCTTTCTCTACTTGACTCCATGTATAACTATTGGTTTTTCCTAAGATTTCCTCATCAATACCTTGCTCACTAAACTCATAGGCGATTTCCGACTCATATCTAGGTTCTTTCATCATTTTTTTAGCCTTCATTTTTAGGGTAAAAGGAGTGTAGGATAAAAACAAAATACCAGCAAGTACATACATAATAGCCTGATGAAGTTTAATTTCATCCATTCCAAGCAGTAAGCCTCCAGTTATTATAATCGCTAAACCAAGTACGTTTACAAGAAAGCCAGAAAACTTAGAATAAGTATGGAATAGCAATAAATCATATATAAATTCGTTTTTCATTTTAACAATAATTTTCATTCTTATCTCCGCCTATCCTTTTATGTCTTAAATATCTAGTATTTTTTGCTGAGCTACTGAGCCTTTGCCACAGCCCATCCTTCTGGTGAGTAAATACCAGTCTTTCTCTTTCTCATCATATTATCGAAGAAAGCTACAATGAATGGACACAAGAATAAAGTAATAATTGATGCTGTTGCACATTGTGCTGTAGCCATTTCTGTATAAGGCGCCATGCTTGGATCAGCTTCTGCAACAGCTGCTGGTGTCATCGCTGAATTTAAGGCTGTTGTACCAATAGCAGCTCCCATTGCATTTCTTTCTTTCTTTGGAAGAAGAAGATTAAATACTATGAAGAAGATAACTGCTGTAGCTGCTGATACTAGACCTATGATGATCCCTGCTGCACCTGCAGTAATAATAGTTTTGATATCTGTTTTAGAACCAATTGAGATAGTCATAAAGAATGTTATAATTGGCTGCGCAGCCACACAAGCTTTACGGAATTCTTTATCTACATTCCCCCATGCAAATCCGATTAAAATAGGAATTAATGTAGCAATTAAGCTATTGATAGGAATACTTGCAAGTCCCGTTGCCCCTAATGCGATCAAAGTGAAGAAAGGACCATCATTTAAGGATAAAACAGAAATGGCACCTGTATCCGTTGAATTACCAAACTGAGATGATAACGAAATATATAGAGAACCATTTGAGTTAGTAATTGCAGCTATCCATACAAATGGTGCTATGCCTAGAAAACCTGCTGGTCCGCAGAGTTTTCCTACAAGAACACCTAATATAACTCCGAGTACAAACTTCATACCTGTTAAAGTAACCCCTTTATAAAGCGGCATACCTACTTGCTTGATACTAATTGTAGACCCACAGATGATAAGGAAAAGACCCATCATCGCCGCATTTCCTTGGTAGAATAAAGCGGTAACATAACCACCAATTTGAAATGCCTGTGGCACAAATGTCGCGATAGCTACTGCCAGTAATAAAGGAATGATAACCAGCCCCCCTGGCATTTTCTTCATCTTGTTCAATAAATCCAAGTCGCCTTTTTCTACTTTTTCATTTTCACCTTTCACATTAACCTCACTTTGCATATTAATACCCTCCCTTATAATTATTTTATACGATTCTGCTTTTTTCTATATACTGCTTTTCATATTCCATAATTTTATCTACTTTTGGTGCGGACCCCCCTCCTGAGAATTCGCATTTAAGCCAGATATCTACTAAATATTTAGCAAGCTCTACGCCAACTACTCTTTCTCCCATACACATAATCTGTGCATCATTGCTCTTTCTTGAACGTTCTGCTGAGAATGGGTCGTGGCATACTGCCGCACGGATACCAGGTACTTTATTTGCTGTAATTGCCATGCCTATTCCAGTACCGCAAACTAGCACCCCTCTTTCAAAATCGCCTCTTGCAACTGCTTCTGCAACTTTTACTGCTACATCCGGGTAAAGAACAACTTCTCCAGGTCCAGCTCCAAAGTCTTGATATTCAACTCCTATTTCATCTAAATGTTTCATGATTTCTGCTTTCAAACTGTACGCTGCCTCATCACATCCTATTGCTAATTTCATAACTCCATTTCCCTCCTTTATTTTCTTGTCGCTTCTTTGAACAAACGATTAACAACATCTATCGCTGTATGTTCTGTCCCTGTAAGCCCGCCTTTCCCGATAATCGGAAGCCCATCATAATTACCTACCAGCCTTCCCACATCTGTCTGTGCGATAACAAAGTCTAAGACTTCAATACATTTCACGCCTAACTGATAACATACACTCACCATGGTATCTCCGCCAGTTGTATATAAACCTGCTATTTTTTCCTGACCAGCCGTTTCTAATATCTTTGAAATAATAAGCCCAAGCCCTCCATTAATTCTTTCTGCACTTGTACCATCTGAATAATGTCGTTTTGCATCTTCTGCACTTAAATTTAATAGCTCACCGTGCAGGGCAGTTTCCATTAAAATAGCTCTTGGGAGCTTTTCCTCACTTAAATATCCTAAGGCAGCTTTAACTACTCTTTCTATCTCCTCTTCTCCTTCTTTACCACCGTTAATAAACGCGAGAGGATTAACAGGAATTCTGACTACTCTAGAGTCTTCACACAACACTTCCATTTGTTTTTTAGTGACAGGGGTTGCACTTCCTGCAGCAATCAAGACAGATTTGTTAAGGTCTTCGCCATCTCCTTCTGGAATATTCGCTTCCTCTTTTTGAATCAGGTTTCTGTAATATGCCATCTTCGAAGTAAACGCTCCTGGGTCAACTGCAACTACATTCCATCTTAGTTCAACACAGGCCTTTGCAATAGCTTCTACATCTTCGAGGGTAATACCATCTACTACGATGACCTCTTTACCTTCTCCTCTTATGCTGACTAACTTATCTTTGATTGCTTCTGCCCCTTGCAGAACAGTATCTAAGGTAATTAAACCTACTTTTCTTTTTGTTTGTTTTTCTAATAACCTTGGTATGTAGTTCTCATGTACAGGTGTGCGAACATCTTGGGCTACTGCTGTACGAATAAGTGCCGTTCCATCAATGACAGAAAAGCCACCTACAAGAATTCTTCTGGATTGTGGCATCGCCGGAACGACAACTGCCACAGTGTCTTCTTCCATGCAGTCCAGCATGGCATCGATTTCTATACCTACACCGCCCCTTAGGGTTGTATCAATTCTTTTTGTAAAATACTTTACACCCATACGCTGCAGGGCCTGGGTTGCAGACTGTACCCTTCTATAAGCTTGGTTCGCCGGTAAGGCTCTGCTGTTACTGCTTATTAGGATTGCATCTAAATCATCTAGTTTCTCTGCTTCCTCCGCTGCTCTTTCATTAAAAAATACAGCTGTTCTTGCTTTTGAACGAGCCAGTAAAACACCCGTTGTAGTTGCCCCAGTTAAGTCATCCGCTACAGCTCCAATTAATGGCATATATTTTCCCCCATTCTGCTTTTGGTCAGTTATTATTAGTAATCAATAATTTATTACTTATTATACATAAGTGCAGCATATTCAGAAACGACTTTTGTAGATTCAATAAGGCTGATTGCTCCTGCTAATCCTTTTCCTGCAATATCAAACGCCGTTCCATGATCTACTGAGCTTCTGATAAACGGAAGACCAAAGGTTAAAGTTACTGACTTTTCAAAGTCTAAGGTTTTACATGCAATGTGTCCTTGGTCGTGATATAACGAAAGAATGGCATCATAACATCCAGACTTACCAATATGGAATACTGAATCAGCTGGACAAGGTCCAACAGCATCTATTCCTATTTCCTGTGCTGCTTTAACGGCCGGAGCAAGTTCGTCAATCTCTTCTCTTCCAAATAGTCCGTTGTCTCCGCCATGAGGATTTAGCGCTGCAACTGCAATGTGAGGCTTTTCAATTCCTATCTTTTTAAGTTCTTTATCAATATTTATGATATATTCAAGCACTTTTTCTTTCGTAGCATATTTGCAAGCATCTATTACTGACATGTGTCGGCTTACAAAAAATACTCTTAACTTATGACAAGCAAACATTGTAAGTGCATAAGGAGAGTTGGTTACATTTTCATAAATCTCTGTATGTCCAGGTTCTTTAACCCCAACCAACTTAATTGCTCCTTTATGAATAGGTGCTGTGGATACCGCATCTACTTTACCAGCCATACCAAGCTCAATAGACTTCATAATCCAGTCAATACTCATCTGACCAGCAAGCGCCTGAACTTCACCCCACTTAATGGAATCAGTATCATAATCACCGGTTTCAAGTACATCGACAGTGCCCATCTCGTATTTTGCTTCTGAAGGATCTATAATTTTGTTATACTTTAAGTCTTTATTTAAAATTTTTGCAGCTTTCTCTAATATTGCAATGCTGCCAATTACAAAGGGTTTGCAGCATGCGTGAATCTCTGGGCAAAGCATCGTTTCAACAACAGTTTCTGGTCCAATACCAGCCGGGTCACCCATTGTAATAGCTGTGATAGGCCTGATTTTTTTATTATCCATTTCATTCTCCTTTTCGGTTTACTCGTTATATATCTTTCGCATATCTTTCGTTTTTCTTATTTATTTTGTTATTTAAATTTCGTTTTGTATTTATAATATACTATCATTCCATTGTGTTTTCAAGAGTTTTTTACATTTTAGTTAATATATATATTAAGTTAGTGGGTTTATTGTTCACTTTAACTAATTTATTTTATTTTCATTTAACTTACGCTTTTTACTTTTGACTTGATTTTATATGTAAAACCATGTAGACTAATCTTAACAGCCCGTAGGCAAAAAAGTATCTGCTTTACTGCACTAATAATAAAAAAACGGGTTCGTAAGAAAGGACGGAGACTTCACTATGAAAAAGTTGTACTTTGGAACAAACTTAAAAATGTATAAAAACATTCATCAAACGACTTCTTACCTTAAAGACTTAATTAGTCTTACCAAAGATATAAGTCAGGAAGAGATTGAGCTGTTTGTAATCCCTTCATACACTTCGTTAAGCAGTGCAGCTGGTTCTATTGATAGAAATTATGTAAAGCTAGGTGCTCAAAACATGTGCTGGGAAGAAGAGGGACAATTTACCGGCGAGATATCCCCTCTTATGCTCAAAGAAATGAATCTGGATTTAGTTATGATTGGTCATTCTGAGCGTCGTCATGTATTTGGTGAAACAGACATTACAGAAAACAAAAAAGTGAAGTGTGCACTAGAACACGACTTCACAACCTTACTTTGCATAGGAGAATCCCTGGAAGAAAAGAATTTTGATATTAGCAATGAAGTACTTCGTACCCAATTAAAAATTGGTTTTCATAATATTCCTACCGAAAAGATATCAAAAATTTGGGTAGCTTACGAGCCTGTATGGTCAATTGGTGTAAACGGAGTGCCAGCCTCTTATCAGTACGCAGAAGAAAAACATAAAGTCATTAAAGAGTGTCTACAAGAACTTTTTGGAGACGCCGCAAAAGCAATCCCTGTACTCTACGGCGGAAGTGTGAATCCACAAAATGCCAATGATTTAATTACTCAGCCATCTATTGATGGATTGTTTGTTGGAAGAAGTGCATGGCATGCGGATGATTTTAATAAACTCATTAGAGATGCAAAAAAGGCCTATGAAACCGCCTAAAAAGAAAATCCATCCCAAGCAAAAGCCGGGATGGATTTTCTTTTTTCTTTTATACAATATCAAGGGAAACGTAATCTCTCTTTGCTCTCTCAACATGAGCCTTATCAATCTCATCATCTGTTATGATGCGCGTAATCATGGACAAAGGACAAACCGCAAGAACGTAGCCTCCTCCAAATTTGCTGCTGTCTACTAATAAAAACACTTTTCCTGCAGCTTTTATTATCGCCTTTTTAACTTGCATTTGTGGAGATCCAATAGAAGTAACGCCTACGTCAAAATTGATGCCATGTGCACTGATAAATGCTTTGTCTGCATGACATTCTTCTAGATTCTTTATAGTCATGTCTCCCATGGTACCTGCCATTTTCCCTCCTACTTGACCGCCTAGCAAAAACAGATTAACGTGTTTTGTATCAGAAAGTACTCCAGCTGCCACTAGGGAATTAGTGATGATTACTAAACTTTTGGATGGATTCTCTTTAATGCATTTTGCAAGATAGTAACTAATAGATGCATCATCTAAGATAATGGTATCATTATCTTCTATATACTCGTAAGCTTTTTCAGCAATTCTCATCTTTTTTTCAGCGTTCTTGTATAAGCTTTCAGCACTATAAACTATCGAAACCTGTGCACCTATTTTTGTTGCGCCCCCATGAGTTCTGAAAAGCAGTCCTTGTTCTTCTAACTTTTGGATATAGCTTCTCACTGTGACTTCCGAACAATTAAGCAGCTTACTTAAATCCGCAACACGTACACTTCCCTTTTCTTCTAGCTCCTGCAATATAATCTCTGATCGTTTTTGAGCCATAACGGTTTTTACCTCCTCTATAGACCTTAACACTTAGCCAAGTAAAATCTTTGCTAATTTCTAAGCGTCTTATGTAATCATTCTACCTTACCTGTAAGCAAATTGCAAGAATCGAAAGCAAAACAAAAGCTATATGTCCATACTAAACAATCTTATTTGTTTGTTATACACATCTTCCATCAAATCCCTTGAGATTACTGAACTTGCAAGGAATTTATATGGAATATTTAAAAAAGTTGCAATCTATTATTTTTTTTGTTATTGACAACAAAATTTCACACTACTATAATAATCGTAAGCAAGGGCGCTTAATCGTTACAGATTAAGCGTCTTTTTTTATTGATTAACTTGAAAAGAGGGATAAGAATGAAGGAGCTCGTGTTAATTATTAGGCCGGATAAATTAGAAACCATAAAAGAAATACTTAATACTCATGGGTTTACTGGCATCACTATTTCAAGTGTTATGGGATGTGGTGTTCAAAAAGGATTAACTCAAGAATATAAAGGCTTAAAAACAACCATTAATCTTTTACCTAAGATAAAGATTGAAGCTGTTGTAGCTAATGAAAAGGTTGAAGATATCTTATTAGATGTACACGCGCAGGTCGCAACAGGTCATGCAGGTGATGGTAAAGTATTTGTTAAACCGATTGATGATGCGATGCGTATTAGAACAGGTGAACGCGGTGAAAAAGCTTTATAAATAAAACATAGCTTTGACAATGGAGTCATGCTGATGAATGATCAGCATGACTTTTTATTCTTTAAATTTTCGAATGTTAGGAGGATGATCATGAGCGAAAAAGAAGTTTTGGTAAAACTTAGGGGTATTAATAAACAATATGGCACAAACCAGGTTGTAAAAGACCTTAATTTAGATATTTATAAAGGAGAATTTCTTACTCTCTTAGGTCCATCAGGCTGTGGTAAAACAACAACCCTTCGTATGATTGCAGGTTTTGAAACACCAAGTTCTGGTGAAATGACAATAAATGGAGAAGACTTAATAAACAAAGAACCTTTTGACCGCAATATTAATACTGTTTTTCAAAGCTATGCTCTATTTCCGCATATGAGTATTTACGATAACATCGCCTTTGGCCTTAAGATGAAAAACATGAAGAAGGCTGACATTAAACCAAAGGTTGAAGAAATACTTGAACTAGTTCAGTTAACAGGGTTTGGCGGCCGATTTCCCCATCAATTATCAGGGGGACAGCGTCAAAGGATAGCGATTGCAAGAGCTCTGGTTAATAATCCGCAGGTACTTCTCCTTGATGAACCATTAGGGGCATTAGATCTTAAGCTGCGTAAACAAATGCAGGTAGAACTTAAACGTATGCAAAAAAAATTAGGTATTACTTTTGTCTATGTAACTCATGATCAAGAAGAAGCTCTCACAATGAGTGACCGCATTGTTGTCATGAACAGCGGTTACTTAGAACAGCTAGGCACTCCAGATGAAATTTATGAAAAGCCAAGAACTAAGTTTGTAGCTACTTTTATTGGTGAGACCAATTTATTTGAGGCAACTATTGCACAAGTTGACGAAGATGAAGTGCTCTTAAACTTTGAAACAGGCTGCATGCGTGGTTTAGGTAAGGATTTTGAATTAGATGAAATCGTATATGCTTCTGTAAGACCTGAAAAAATGAATTTTGGTAGTTCAAACTTCTATAAGCCATCTATGCCGGCAGTCGTTAAGGAGCATATCTATATTGGTTCCATTGTAAAATGTATTGCCATGCTTCCTAATGGTCAAGAAGTAAAAATTCAGCGTCTTAGCGGTGAACCTCTACCTAAGCCTAATGAAGTAATTAATCTCTACTGGGAGCCTGAAGATGCAACGATAATGCATTCTAGAGAAGATACTTTATTTAGTCTTATAGAAAATGTTAACTTAGGAGGTGCTTATGATGACTCTAAATGACAAAAAGCAAAAGATGCCTATGCTGACTATGCTGTCTCCTATTACGTCAATGCTGATATTCCTGGTAGTTATTCCACTTATTTATGTACTGGTTCTTAGTTTTTGCAAAACTAATGAGTATTATCAGGTTATGTTTACCTTTAGTTTTGATAACTATAAAAATTTATTAAGTCCAAGCTACTTTCAGGTCTATATGAACTCTATCGTTATTGCAGCTATTACTACAGTTATTTGCATTGTCCTAGGTTATCCTTTTGCTTATTATATTGTAAAACAGCCTCCAAAAATCAGAACTATTTTATATATGCTGGTGATTATCCCCTTTTGGACTAATTCACTGATAAGAATTTATGGCTGGAAGAGCTTTTTAGGGGCAAGCGGTCTCTTAAATAACCTATTCGTCTGGCTGGGGATTACTCACAAACCACTTGAACTTCTTTTTAACAGAGGCGCCGTAGTCCTTGGGATGACCTATACACTTTTCCCTTTTATGGTACTTCCTTTGTACACTGCCATTGAGAAGTTAGATCTAACTTTAATAGAAGCTTCTTATGACCTTGGGGCTAGAAAAGTGAATACCTTTTTACATGTTATACTGCCACTTACTTCTTCAGGTATTTTTGCAGGAGCCATTATGGTATTTATCCCTACTTTGGGCTTTTTCTTTGTATCAGATATATTAGGGGGCGGCAAGTCTGATATGATAGGAAACTTAATTGAACGTCAGTTTGGTTCAGCCAACAACTGGCCTCTAGGGTCTGCCTTATCTATTATACTTATTCTGCTTACACTTATTATGGTACGGCTTTATACCAAAGCAGGCGGAAAATTAGAGGATTTGGGGTGATATTTATGCATAATACGCGACCTGATAGAACTAGGCCACATTTAATAGGGACCCTTTTTGCCTGTAGTATTTATTTATTTTTATTTCTTCCAATATTTGTAGTCATTCTTAATTCCTTTAATGCCAATAAGACAAAACCTTATGCCACCTTCAAAGGGTTTACTTTTGAGTGGTACATCAAGCTATTTGATAACCCAGCTTTACTTAGTTCTTTTGGCAATACGCTTCTTGTTGCTTTTGCAAGTACAGTTCTCTCTGTACTCATCGGAACACTTGCTGCAGTGGGGATGCATCGGTACAAATTTAAAGGTAAATCTGCTATTGATGCACTTCTTTATATACCCGTTGTTATTCCGGAGATCATCCTTGGTATTTCACTGCTTTCTGTATTTGCATGGGTAAGCATACCTAGAGGACTCATTACACTTATTTTGTCTCATGTGGCTTTCTCAACCCCTTTTGTGATCTTTACACTACGCGCAAGGCTTTCAGGCTACGACCTAACCTTTGAAGAAGCTGCCATGGACCTTGGAGCTAATAGAATAAAAACCTTTGCCTATGTGACTTTGCCGCTTATACTACCTGGTATTTTATCTGGCGGCCTCTTAGCATTTACACTTTCAATTGATGATGTCATTATTAGTTATTTTGTTAATGGTACCGTTAAAACCTTTCCGCTTAAGGTAATGGAAAGTATTAAAAGCGGTGTAGCTCCTGATGTCAATGCACTCTCTACTCTTATTCTGTTAGGAACCACAGGAATAGTACTGCTCACCCAAAGCGGTCTGTTTAAAAGCGAAGCTAAAAGTTAAATTTTATTATCATATTTTTCAAATAAAGGAGTGATCTTATGAAAATGTTAAAAAAAGTTATTGGCACTACTCTTATTATATCGTGTATGGGTCTTATGCTAAGTGGATGCGGAGCATCTAAAAAGTCTAGTGGTGAGATAAATGTATTTAACTGGACAGAATACATGCCTGAATCCGTATTAAAAATATTCGAAGAAGAAACTGGTATTAAAGTTAACTACTCAACTTATTCCAGTAACGAAGATATGTTGTCTAAAGTGCAGTCTGAAGCTGCAGGTACTTATGATATTGTTGTCCCTAGTGACTACATGGTAGATTTAATGGCTAAACAAGGTCTGCTTGAAGAACTAAATAAAGATAATATTCCTAATCTCAAAAACATCAGTCCTGCTTATCTTGATCAGTATTATGATAAGAGAAATGTTTATACTGTTCCTTATCTTGGTGGGGTTGTAACCTTGTGTGTAAATAAAAGCAAGGTTTCTGACCCTATCACCTCTTATAAGCAATTATTTGATTCTAAATATGAAAATTCATTAGTTGTATTAGATGACACAAGAATTGTGGTAGGAATGGTGGCAAAATCTCTTGGATACTCCATGAGTGAAACAGACGATACGATTCTAGCAGAAATTAAAGATAAACTCTTAGAGCTTAAACCCAATATTATGTCCTATGACAGTGATAGCCCCAAAACAGTTATGATTGACGGCAGCGCTTCTGTTGGTTATATATGGAATGCAGAAATTGCTATGTCCATGAGCGAAAATCCTGATATTGAGATTGTCTTTCCAGAGGAAGGTCCTTACTTGTTCTTTGATAATATGGCTATCCCAAAAGGCTCTAAAAATAAAGAAAATGCCGAGAAGTTTATTGATTTTATCTGCAAACCTGAAATAGCTAAAATGATTGTTGAAGAATTCCCTTATGTCACTCCTAATACTGAAGCAATCAACCTGCTAGGAGATGATTATATTAATAATAAAGCTTGTAACCCGCCCGCCGCAGAAGTGGCTAAAGGAGAATATGTGAAAGAAGTAGGTGATAAGATTTCTGTTTACGACAGCATGTGGACAGAACTTAAAAAGTAGGGACTAAATAAAACAGATAAGGAGGTTCTATATGAATGAAATAAAAAAGATGTTTATAGACGGACAGTGGGTTGTATCGCTTTCTGGCAAAGCTCGTGAAGTCGTTAACCCCTCGAATGGTGAAGTGTTTGCACTAGTCACTGAAGGCTCTGCCGCGGATGTAAAATTAGCTGTGGCAGCAGCTAAACGTGCTTTTTATGAGGATGGCTGGATGGATACTAAAGCTATAGAAAGAGCAAGACTCCTTTATGCTGTCGCAGATGAAATTGCCAGATGTGCCTCTGAATTATCACTTTTAGATACACTAGATAATGGCAAACCCTTAAGAGAAACTGAATTTGATGTTTCAGATGCTGTGACTTGCTTTAGATATTATGCTGGTATTGCTACAAAACCTCATGGGCAAACCTATGAAGTAGCAGATGCTATTCAATCTATTGTTATAAGAGAACCTATTGGGGTGTGTGGTCAGATTATTCCATGGAACTACCCGCTTCTTATGGCCGCATGGAAACTTGCCCCAGCCCTTGCTGCTGGTAATACTGTTGTATTTAAACCTTCAGAGGTTACTCCTTTAAGCGCCATTAAGCTCTTTGAGATTTTTGAGAAAGTCGGTTATCCAAAAGGGGTTGTTAATCTTGTTATGGGTGCAGGACAGACGGTTGGTGCCGAAATCGCTTCTAATATGGATATTGATAAAGTTGCCTTTACTGGAGGCACTAAAACAGGACGCAGTATTATGCAGGCTGCAACTGGCAACCTCAAAAATATCGCTCTCGAGCTTGGGGGCAAATCCCCTAATGTTGTCTTTGCTGATGCTGATTTTGAGCTGGCAGTAGATTATGCACTTTATGGTATCTTCTGCAATCAAGGTCAAGTTTGCTCCGCAGGATCAAGACTTTTGCTCCAAGATACCATTTATGATGCCTTTATAGAACGTCTTGTAGAAAGAGCTAAGAAAATCAAAGTAGGTATAGGTACTGCTCCTGAGACAGAAATGGGACCTCTTATTAGTGAATCCCACATGCAAAAAGTACTTAACTATATTGAAACAGGTAAAAATGAGGGGGCTAAGCTTCTTTGCGGCGGCAGTCGTATTGTAGAAGGTGACTTAGGAAAAGGTTATTTTGTTGAACCTACTATATTTGGTGATACAACGCCTGATATGACCATTGTTAGGGAAGAAATTTTTGGTCCTGTGCTTGCTGTTCAAAAATTCAGTACAGAAGAAGAAGCTATAAAACTCGCTAATGATACAGTCTATGGTCTTGCAGGTGCTGTATTTACCAATGACTCTTCAAAAGCTATGCGTTTTATTAAGAAACTGCGTGCTGGAATCACCTGGATTAATACCTATCATCCAACTTACTGCGAAGCACCTTGGGGCGGCTATAAGCAAAGCGGTATTGGCAGGGAGCTTGGTACTTTTGGGTATGAGGAGTATACCGAAGTTAAGCAGATTAATATTACTTATGAGCCACAGCTTACGGGGTGGTTCCAAGGGTAAATGTTTCATGGGCTAAATGTTACTTAGGGGCACACGGGGAGGGGAGATAACTTTTGGTGCTCCACCCCAACCCACAGCCAACCGGAGTCGCCCCAAAAGTTATCTCCCCTCCCCGCGCTAGTCGTTGCAATATTTAGATGAAACATTTATTAAATAAAAGATGAACTGCATAAAAAACTTAATAATTAAAAGATTTAGCAATTATATATTTGATGAACAATTGATTTCCCTATGATTTAAAGCTAATGATTATAGAAAATAAATAAAAAATTATGGTTTATAATTTTTTATTTATTGTAGTGGCAAGTCTCCTTGCTTGACGTATTTAAAATCTAGCAGGCGTAGAGACCTGCCACTACGTTAGCTTAATGTAATGCTTTAATGATAATGCGTTATATTATGTAATACTTTAATGATTATGTATAGAGATATTAATTAAAAAGGAGTGGTAGGATGAGCAGTAAAACATTAGAAGAATTAAACAGGGTTATTGGATATATTAAATCGGATGCGTTAGAGCCGGAGGACCAGAAGCAAATTGTTGAGGATGCTATTGCTAATTATAATGAATTTGTTAATCCTGGGTGGCTTAAGTATAGAAAATCTGTTTCAACTAATGAAGCTTTTGTTGAATGGATGGATGAAAAGGAATACTTCTATGATGTTTATGGTGAAAAGTTTATTGACTGTTTAGGTGGCTTTGGTATTTATATGTGCGGACACAGAAATCCTGAGATTTTAGAAGTTGTTCAGGCTCAGCTCAATAGGCAGGCACTTCATAGTCAGGAGCTCCTTGATCCTCTTCGTGGTTATCTCGCGAAAGCTTTATCTGAAATAACTCCTGGTGATCTGCAATACTGCTTTTTTACAAATGGTGGTGCTGAAGCTGTGGAAATGGCTATTAAACTTGCGAGAATAGCTACTGGCGGGCGCTGGTATATCTCAACTGTTGGTGGATTTCATGGCAAATCAATGGGGGCAATTTCTATGGGTGGAAAAAGCACTTATCGTGTGCCTTACCTGCCTATGGTACAGCAGGTACAACATGTAGAATATGGTGTTGCTGAGGATGTGCGTAAAGCTATTAAGAACCTAGTAGCTGTGGGCGAAAAGGTTGCAGCTGTTATTATGGAACCTATTCAAGGGGAAGCAGGTATTATTATGCCCCCAGCAGGCTATCTTAAAGAAGTACGAGAAATTTGTGATGAATATGGCGTATGTCTTATTTTTGATGAAATTCAAACAGGCATGGGGCGTACTGGTACTATGTTCCGTTGCGAAGCTGAAGGAGTTGTTCCAGATATTCTGACTTATGGCAAAGCATTTGGCGGAGGTATTATGCCAATAACAGGCATTATCGCAAGCCCTCATCTGTGGACTCAGGAACTTCAAGATAATCCATGGGTACTAGGTTCTCCAACCTTTGGCGGCAATCCTCTTGCCTGTTCTGCTGCTCTTGCAACGATTAAATATATGCTGGAAAATGATATTCCTAATCAAGCTAGTAAAAAGGGTGATTATCTTATTAAAGGTTTAAAGGCTGTTAAGGCAAAATATCCAAGAGTCATTAAAGATGTAAGAGGCATAGGCCTTATGCTAGGGGTTGAATTCCCTCAATCTGAAATAGGCTATGAAGTTGCAAAAGGTATGTTCTCCCGCCGGGTTATGACTGCTGGTACACTTAATAATTCTACAACTATAAGATTTGAACCAGCTGCAACTACCAGCTATGAAGATCTTGACAAGGTTCTTCGTAGATTTGAGCATTCTATAAAAGATACTGCTGAGTTATTTGATCTACTATAGTTTTAAATTCCTGTTTTCTTAGATCAGAGAATAGCAAAAATTTAAGAATAAAGAGGCTATTTCTCAGATGAATAGCCTCTTTATCTATGAATAGTTCTATTTCTAATTATATAATGAACTTTTTTTAATAGTTGCTGCTTTTTCTATATCTTTTGGTATACTTTTTATTTTAGAGGATTGAGATACATATAGCATCTTATCTTCACTTATCTTAGAGCTTTGTGGTGTATCTTTTGCTACAAAATCTTGCTTATCTTGCTTAGGTTCCTCTGCTTCTTTTTCAATGATTTCAGTTTGTAATGTTGCTTCTGACCTTACTTCATTAAGTTCTTTTTTGAGAGTTTCTACTTCTTTGATTAGGTCTTCTTTACTGGGCTCTTGCAGCTCTGTTTCTTGTATCCCCAGTGTTATAATTGATTCTTGTATTAAGTCCAGCTCTTCTATAATAAAATTATATCTGTCTTTTTCCTGCTTTGTAAGCGTACTGGAGAGATAACCCTCAAATAAAGATTCTTTTTCTTCATTTAGCGTATTTTTTATAATTAATATTTCTTTTGCATCTTCCTGTTTATAGAGCTTTTCTCCATCAAAATAAGCCCCATTTGAAATTTCTTCAAAAAGCTGCTGGTGAAGTGTCATTTCTTCCTCTTCTATGATCATCTCTGATACGTTTTTAGAACTATGCTTTTTATTGTGAATCTTACACATTCTTCCTTGATCTTTTATGAATGCACAATAAGGAGAAATGTTTTTTGGAGCTCTTGACTTTACAAATACTACTATTGAGATGCTCAGTATGGCAACAAGTGCTATGCATATGATAACTATCATTAACTGGGTCTTAGAAATAGACTTTGTAGATTTTTCTTTTATTTCTGGATTCTCATTTACGGGTAAATCGAATAAAAAGAGCATGATCATCCCCCTATATTTCTCTATGTTTTGACTTAAATGTATGTAATATAAGTAAATATTAGCAATTAAGTAAGTCTATGTCAAATATAATATAAAAAATACTCGTTATATATTAAAAGTAATTTATTCATATATTTTAATTCCTTTTGGAGTGCATTTACACTTAATATTTGCCTCTTGTAATATATAGATAATAGATTCTCTATATGTACTGTTTAAGCTTTTAATCTCTTCTATCATCCTATTAATATAATGAACATCTTTATTAGTATTATTTAATTCACTAAGCATTTGAATCTTTTTACTCATAATCTCTTTGGAGAGAGCATCTAGGTCTGGGATACTTATATCAGAATCAAACTCTTCTAGATTCTCCATTGCAGAAATATATTCTTTATCGATAAACCCTTTTTTGTCATACTGTTTAATAGCCTCATTATAAATAGTATTAACCTTATTACTTCTTTGCGTATGAGCTAATACTTTTTGTACTAACGTTTCCGTACTCTCATTGGAAATTCCAGGCACTTCATAATAAGTAACCTTTTCATGAGGCAAAGTCATATTAAGTACTTTTTGGGGACCATATTTAAAGAAAAGCACTGTTAAAGCTAGTCCAAACATGCCAAAAAAAGCTAATATTATTTGATTTCTAATAATCTTCCTCTTTCTTGCCTGCTCCGTTAGCTCTTCGTATTGTTCTTTTTTAGACGGGTTGTACATTACAGTTCACCCTCCCCCATAGACCTTTCTACTTTTCTATATCATATCATAAATTTTTAAATATTTAAAATAGTATATGTTAATGCATCATTTTATATAGGTTTATACCCAAGACTATCGTATAAAAAATGTATTTATTGTCCTATTAAAACATACTATTATATTAGCAGCTATGTCTTATTTGAAAAAGCAAAAGGAGGGTATAACATGAAACACAAAATTTTTATAATGGTGTTAACTGCATCTATGTTCTTTTTAACTATGATGATTAAAATATATGCTCTTGTTTTACTGATACCTATTTTGATTTATATCTACATTAGTTATCCTAAAAAAGACACTACTATAGATTTACTCATTCATAAGCTTGATCAAAAAGATCTAAAGGCAGACCCTTTAATGGAGCTCCTCTCTTTAGAAAATCCTAAACTCTATGATATTTTTAGTGAATTTTTTAATACGATAAAAAATCTAAAGACTGCTATTATAAAAATATCCTCTGCAGCATACAGCGTTACTGAAATTGCCAAAGAATCAAAACTCATTTCATCAAAGCTTAATAAGAGTAATGACTATATAGCAGTTGGCGCAGATAAGCAGGCAAAACATGTGCAAAGATGTTTAAGTCATTTACTTGATCTTTCTACTCGTTTTGATAATGTGTTATCTCATGTTAGCGTAACTGAATCTAAAATTAATCAATTAGCTGAGCTAAGTAATCAAGGAAAGCTTAATGTAGAGGATAGCATTGAAAAAAGCATACAAATGAAAGAAGCTTTTACTGAAACAATGCGTACTAGCGATGAATTAACTAAAAGTTTATATACTTATGATAAAATTGTTGAATCTATTAAGTTTATTTCAAATCAAATTAATTTACTTGCCCTTAATGCAACTATTGAAGCTGCCAGAGCTGGAGAATCCGGTAAAGGTTTTGGTGTGGTTGCCGGAGAGGTGAAAAAATTAGCAGATGAAAGTATTACCTCTGTAAATGTGATAAGTAATAGCTTACAGTCAATGCATGAAAGTATTAATCATACCCTTCTTCTTATAAAATCTCTAACAGAAAAATGTGACTTGCAAATGCAATCTGCTCTAAAAGTAAAAAGCTCGTTTGATTACTTAAATGAAGCTGTTAGCATACAAGTTAGTGAGTTAGATCTATTAAAAACAAACATTCATTCTTTACATAGTATAAAAGAACAAGCTGTCTCATCCATTGAAGATGTAAGTAAAGTTGCTGATCAGTTTGTATTAACAACAGAAGAATCTACTTCTTGTACTGAGCTTCAGAAACAATCTAATGAAGTACTTCTTGATCTTGCTGATAAACTAAAAAATGAAATTACTGCTATTAGCGGTAATTTAAAAGATTATTCTACTGATGGGCTGCAGCTAAAAATACCTAAAATAGGCTTTTCTCACTCAGTAGATAAAAATCATCCTTATATTAAAGAAATGATAAAAAATGGTTTATCTACGGCTAATATCTATGGCTTCGATTTTATTGTCCGCTGCCCTAAAGAACAGACCTTTGAAGCACAAGCTGAAGCTATAAGATCTTTAGTAGAAGACGGCATAAACTATTTAATCATGGAACCAACTGATGAACAAGGCTGTATGAGAATTATAAAAGATTTAGATAAAAGAGGAATCAAAACCATTTGTGTAGACTCTGATTCGCCTAAAAGTAATAGATTAGCATTTATCGGAACAGACA
The DNA here is from genome assembly GCA_029239755.1 of Clostridia bacterium. Taxonomy (GTDB): domain Bacteria; phylum Bacillota; class Clostridia; order Lachnospirales; family Cellulosilyticaceae; genus FMMP01. The sequence goes on from JARBUI010000006.1 coordinate 121,537, forward strand.
GCTACATGGCTGGCAAGATGATTGGTAAAACAATTATTGAATCTTGTAAAGGGTATGGAGAAGTCATATTAAGTGCAGTTAATGCAAATCAAAACAATATGGCATCCCGCATTCAAGGCGTAAAAGATTCTCTAAAGGATTACCCCAATATTAAAATTATCGCTATTGAAACAGGCCATCCAAATATTAAAGATAGGGCAAATAACCTCAAAAGTCTCATTGCAAGTCATTCTAAATGTACAATTGTAGCAGGACTTGAAGCTAACTTTGGTGAAGTAGTAAACATATATAAATCCATGTGCCCTGGGTCCTCTCCACTATTTATAGGCTTTGATAACCTTGAATCTAATATAAGCTATTTAAAATCAGGCATGTTAAACAGCATTATAGCTCAAAGACAAGAGTTATTTGCAAAAATAGCTATTAAGAATATTTATGATTATGAAAATGGCAAGAAAATACAACCAAAAATAATGTTAGACACTTATAGAATTACAAACAGCTCCTACTGCGGGAATTAACAGGCTATTTTGATATGCTTGATATTTAATTAGAACCTCTATATGATGTATATATATACATTCATTTTAGAATAAGGAGCTTATACTTATGAAAGAAGAAGAACTCATTTTAGATACTTTAGACGAACTTAATATACCCTACGAAACTATCTCACATCCTCCTGCATTTACCGTTACAGAACTAAAATCTTTTTGTGAATTTAATGCAAGTGTATGTAAGAACTTATTCTTGTATGATAAACGAGCTGATAAACACTATTTAGTAGTAATGTTAGAGGACAAAAAAGCTCACTCAAATACTATACGCAAACAAGTAAAAGCGGCAAGTCTTGTTTTTGGAGCTGAGGAAAAACTTTATGAACTCTTAGGCGTAACACCTGGTTCTGTTAGTCCTTTAGGGCTCATTTATGATAAAAACAAAGAGTTAACACTTCTTATTGATGAAGACATTCCAAAACACGAGAGACTAGGATTTCATCCCAATATTAATACCTCTACAGTTATCATAAGTTACAATGACTTTAAAAAGTTTATTAACTGGAGAGGAAATGCCTATCAATTTATAAGTGTTACTAAAGATAATACATTAGAGTAGTGAGTAAGCTTCATAGCTGGCTCACTATTTTTTATGACAAATTCTCCTTATCGCACATATTTATTTGTATGCCTTGAATATATATGTATAAGATATTTAATAGATTGGTGAGGATTATATATGGATCATTCAAAAGACTCCTATTTACTGCATCTTGAAGAAGAGATTAGAAATACTAAAAGGCTCCTTACAACACTTAGCAATCCTACTACTATTACAAATTATATACAGGAAATCAATCGACTAGAAGAAGACTACTTGCGTCTTAAGGCTTCTATTCGTAATAAAAAAAACGCTGCATCACATAAACGCCAGGGGGAAACTGCCGCCACTTCTATGCCCGTGGCTCCTACAGCTAATATTCCACCTCCAAGACCAGCAACTACTCCCCCGCCTATTCCTCCTACAAGTATACCCGCAGATATCATAATCCCCGATAGAATCTTTACACTTGAAGAACTTCAATCGGACTATAGAGGATTAGAAGGTCAGCCTGCTTATGTAGGTCTTTATGGGATTGTTTTTGATGTCAGCAGAATTGCTACTTGGGGAGGCGGAACACATTTTGGCTTACTTGCTGGTACCGATGCAACAAATGGAGCAAGAGCCTGTGGTTTTCATAACCCTATCGATATCATGCGAAAAATGCCTGCTGTAGGATACTTAGAATCATCTCCTTCTGGCGATATGGGAATTACTGGTGCTACCGGCCCTATTGGTATCACTGGCTCTACTGGCATCACTGGCCCTACTGGTATCACTGGCCCTACTGGTATCACTGGCCCTACTGGTATCACTGGCCCTACTGGTATCACTGGCTCTACTGGCATCACTGGCTCTACTGGCATCACTGGCCCTACTGGTATCACTGGCCCTACTGGTATCACTGGCCCTACTGGCATCACTGGCCCTACTGGCATCACTGGCCCTACTGGTATCACTGGCCCTACTGGCATCACTGGCCCTACTGGTATCACTGGCCCTACTGGTACCTTTGGTGCTTCTGGTACTGGTATTTTTGGTGCTTCTGGTACTGGTATTTTTGGTGCTGCTAGTACTGGTATTTTTGGTGCTCCTATAACTGGCACTGCTGCTACTCCTGGTGCTTTGGGTACAACCGGAATGCTTAATACTCCTGGAAGTATGGGCGGCACTGGTGCACCTGGTGCTATCGGTGCTATTGGTGCCCCTGGAGCTATTGGGGCAGTTGGTGCAGTTGGTACTCCTGGTGCTATTGGTGGGGTCAACACGCCTGGTGCGGTTGGGGCACCTGGTGCTATTGGTACTCCTGGTGTTATTGGCGGCGTTGGTGTAATTGGTAATCCTGGCGCTATTAGCACACCTAGCACTCCTGGTTACTTAAGTGGTAATAATGAAATGGATACTCCTAGTGCTTCTGACTACTCTGATGCTGTCAGCTACTTTGGCGTTTCTGGTATAGTTAACCCTACTGGCCCATTCACTCCTGTTAACCCTGATACAAGTGATATTTTTATTCCTAATAGATTATTTACAGTAAGAGATCTTGAAAATAAATATAATGGTAAGAACGGAAACTCTCATTATGTCGCTATGAACGGTATTGTTTTTGATATAACAAACAGTCCAACTTCACATAACAGTAAACATTTTGCATTATGCAGCGAAGAGGATTTAATCGGAACTAGACAGCCACGCATTGTAGGCAAAATTAAAGAAATATAGCAGGAGGTATATGGTGAATAGTAAAACATGCCCTCTAAATGAGAGCAAACCGCATATACCAATGAACTATATTAATATGGCTATAGATAAAATTCGCCAAGATAATACCAAGAAATTAAATTGTATTTGGCTTGAGACTTCCAGTTGCTTTGGTGAAATCATTGCACTTTTGGATGGAGAAAATCCCAGTATCGTAAGCCTCTTAACAGATATGGTAAACATGACCTTTTTCAATAGTATTATGGCTGATTCTGGAGAAGCTGCATATGAACGCCTGCTAAATACCGTGAACTCCAATGAACCTTATATCTTTATAGTCAGCGGAGCTATTCCTCTTAAAGATGAAGGCCGTTATACCATTATTGCTAATTATAAGGGAAAAGTCATAACGGCCCTTGAGGCTGTAAGATCTTTTGCACCAAAAGCAAGCTATATTATTGCTGCTGGGACCTGTACTACATATGGGGGCCCAACAGCAGCAAGACCTAATGTCTCAGAAGCTGTCCCATTAGACCGTATTATTGATGCGCCTGTTATCAATGTACCGGGGTGTCCAGTCCACCCTGTATGGATACTTGGAACGATTGGTCACATCATAAATTTTGGTATGCCTGAACTTGATGAACTTAATCGTCCTGTTACATTTTTTGGTGTAACGATTCATGAGCGCTGTCCAAGAAGATCTTTTTTTGATTATAACGTATTTGCCACTTCATTTGGCCAGCCTGAATGCATGTTTAAACTAGGCTGTCGTGGTCCTATTACAAAGACAACGTGTCCTCTTAACAGATGGGATGAAAGTGATAGCTGGCCTATTGGAGCCAACACTACCTGCATAGGATGTTCCGCTCCTGGTTTCCCTGATTTGATGGAACCTTTTATAAGGTATTAAAGGAGGTCTAAACATGGCAACAACCCAAATAGTAATTGATCCAATTTCCAGGGTAAGCGGACTCCTTGAAATCAGTGTACAAGTAGAAAATAACATTATTACTGACGCCAGGAGCAGCGGCTTACAGTTTAGAGGTTTCGAAGAAATGTTTAGACAGAGGCCGCCTCTTGATATGCCATATCTTACTGGCAGGACCTGTGGTATATGCTCTACTCACCATGCCCTAGCTTCTACCTTGGCACTCGAAGAAGCATTGGGGATTACCCCTAGCTTCAATGGAGTTATCATAAGAGAGCTAGCTAACGGTTTTGAACTGTTACAAAATCATATTAGGCATTTCTTCCAATTTGTTTTTCCTGATTATGTAAGCCTAGCGGATGTCAGCCCACTTCAAAAAACAAACCCTGCAGCTTCTGATTTTAGACTTCCCGCAGACATAAACGCAAAGATGTCTGCAGATTACTTTATCTCTTTGCCTTTTAGCCGAAAAGCTCATACTGCTATAGCTACATTAGCCGGAAAGGCTCCCCATCCTCATGGTATTTTTGTTGGCGGAACAACTCTCAACATGACTATCATGCAATATAATGAAGTTCAATCTATTCTAAACGAAATTGCAGCTTTTGTTGAACAGACTCTTATTCCTGATATGTATGTTCTTTCAGAGTATTATAGTGACTATTATACCCTTGGCAGCGGATATGGAAACTTTTTGGCAGAGGGGCTTTTTTCAGAGAAGCCCTATCCTATTCAATATACTGTAGGCGGTGTAATGATTAACGGCGAAAAGGCTCCTATTAATCTTAGTCTTATTACAGAGAACCTAAAATACACTTGGATTGATGCTCCTAATGATGTGATTCCGCCCCTAGGTAATACAGTCGAACCAAATGCTAATAAAGAAGATGCCTACTCTTGGGTAACCGCCCCAAGATATAACGGGTTTGCTATGGAAGTGGGGCCATTAGCCCGAATGACCATTGAGGGGACTTATACCCGCGGTGTTTCTGCAATGGATAGACTGATGGCTAGGGCGCTCGAAACCCGTAAAATCTGTGAAGTGATGCAGGGAATGCTTGATATTGTAAGACTTGAGCCTTCTAATCAAACACAATGGCCAATTCCTGAGGTTTCAAGTGGTGTTGGCATTGTAGGTGCTGCCCGTGGCGCACTTATGCACTGGCTTGAAATTGAAAATCGTGTCATTAAGAACTACAAGCTCATACCTCCATCTAACTGGAATATGTCTCCAAAAGACAACAACGGCCTCCGCAGTGCTGTTGAAGAAGCTCTCGTAGGTACTCCTATTAATAATATTGAGAATCCAGTTGAAATTGGCAGAATTGTAAGGAGCTTTGATCCTTGTCTTAACTGTGCAGCCCATGTTACAAGTGATCGTTATGCCCCTTTTACTATTGGGATTGTATAATGATTAAAGTATTTGGAATAGGGAACATATTACTTTGTGATGATGCAATAGGCATACGGGTATTAGAAGCACTGCTTCCTTACATCAATTCTTTATCCCCTTATTTAAAGGCTTTTGTAGGTGAAACAGATTGCTTTTTTTGCCTGGACTGTATCGATGAGGATGATTATGTCATTATTATTGATGCAACATATTTGGGTATTGAACCTGGAAGTATCAGCTATTTTACATTTTCAGAATGCAGCAGATTTATAACACCATTATCCTCAGCTCATGAAATGACATTACTTAAACTGCTTATGCTCGAATACCCTGCGATAAATGGCTGCCTTATTGGCATCGAAATAGATAAAATAGACTTTTCACTTGAGTTATCTCCAGTACTTGAAGGCAAGATGGAAAGCATCTGCACCGAAATCCTTAAGTTCTTAGAAAGCGTTGTGAAAACTTATGCATGAATTATCCATTGTCTATAATATCCTTGAAATTGTTAAGGAACATGCTAAAAATAATAATCTTAACCATATTAATAAAGTTGTTGTTAACGTAGGTGAGTTTTGCTCTCTAGAAGAAAACTCCCTTACTTTTGCTTTTGAGGCTTTAAGTAAAGGCATCTTATGTAATGGTGCAGCATTAGTTATTCAGAAAACAGAGGCTAAAGCCTACTGTACCCATTGCAGCACAGAATTTAAAGTTACTTTTATGAGTAAACTTTGCCCTATCTGCAAAGGGTATAGCCATCAGATTACGGCTGGTTATGAAATACTGGTTTCAAGTATCGAGGGGGAGTAGTATGAAACAAATTGTTATTAAAAAAAGTGTACTTGAGAGTAATGACAAAATAGCTGCTATGAACAGAACGCTATTTAATAGTGAGCATGTCTTTACGATTAACTTATTGGGGTCACCTGGTTCCGGAAAAACATCTATTCTGGAGAATATCATAAGTAAGATTAGCTGCAAATACAATCTGGCAGTTATAGAAGGAGATCTTTATACAGCAAAAGATGCCGCTAGAATAGCTCGTTATAATACTAATGTTGTGCAAGTTAATACCGGAGGCGCCTGCCATTTAGACGCTCCCATGATCTATAAAGCACTACCTTATATTAATACCACAAACTTAGATTTCTTAGTTATTGAGAACATTGGCAATCTTGTTTGTCCTGCTTCTTATGATCTAGGTGAAGATATGAAAGTAGTTGTGATGAGTGTAACAGAAGGAAATGATAAACCACTTAAGTATCCTTCTATGTTCCAGCGGTCTCATATCGTTATTCTTAATAAAACTGATATGCTTTCTCTTACGGATTTCAATAAGGAAGAATTTTATCAGGATATTTACTCTTTAAATGAGACAATTAAAGTATTTGAAGTGTCCTGCAGAGACGGTTCTGGATTAGACCAATTAATAGATTGCTTGATGCGTGCTATTAAAAATAAAAAGGATGTATAGCATATGCGAGGCCTAGATATAGTTGTGAAGGGGATTGTTCAAGGCGTAGGATTTAGGCCCTTTGTCTACCAGCTGGCAAAATCCCTCAATCTTAATGGTACAGTAAAAAACAGTTCTTCTGGTGTTTATATTCATTTGGAAGGAACTAATCACAATATTGCTTTATTTTTAGATGAACTTAGAACTCATCCCCCTCGTTTATCTAAAATTGAAGAAATACTTATTGACCCTAGTACAGCCGCAGGCCATACTTCTTTTACTATACAGGGCAGCACCTTTGAAGAACAGGCTATTACCCTTGTATCACCTGATATCGCAGTATGCCCTGATTGTTTAAATGACATTAACAATGTAAATGAAAATAGGCGCTTTCATTATGCGTTTACAAATTGTACAAACTGCGGGCCAAGGTTTTCTATTATTAAACATCTGCCTTATGACAGGCCTTATACAACTATGCAGACCTTTAATATGTGTCCTAGCTGCCAATCTGAGTATGAAAACCCTTTAGACAGGCGCTTTCATGCTCAGCCAACTTGCTGCAGTACCTGCGGTCCTTCGCTTAGCCTCTTAGATCATAAAGGAATCCCCCTTTCCGCTACGGACCCTGTTGCAAAAACTCGTGCTCTTATTAAAGCCGGCTATATCATTGCCGTGAAGGGGCTTGGAGGCTTCCACCTAATATGTGATGGCACTTCTTATAAGGCAGCAGAAACCCTTCGCCATCGCAAACATAGAAAAACAAAGCCTCTCGCCCTTATGATGAAAAACTTGGGGACGGTTCGTAAGTATTGCTGTTTAAATACCAAAGAAGAGGAAATCTTACTAGGTAATAAGAAACCAATTCTCTTGTTAAAAAAGAAAAACGAACTTCTTCCTTATAATATTTCTTTTGATAATCATTACCTGGGCATTATGCTGCCCTATACACCTCTTCACTCTATGCTGTTTGATGAAACACTTTCAGTACTTATTGCAACAAGTGCCAATCATTCAGGAATGCCCATGCTTTTTAGGAATGAAGAAGCCCTAGGAGAACTTGCTGATATAGCTGACTACTTTCTGATGCATAATCGAGATATTCATATTCCTGTTGACGATTCAGTTGTTAAAGTTATATTAGGCGAAGAAAGAGTTATAAGACCTGCTAGAGGATATGCTCCTTTTAATATTCACTTTAACTCAAATGGTGTTTTAGCTGTGGGAAGCGAACTTAAAAACACTTTTTGTCTCTCTAAACAAAATTACTGCTTTATGAGTCAGTATATAGGAGATATGAGTATTGTAGAAACATTAGAGCACTTTATACATAACGTCAATCACTTTAAGTCACTCTATAACATTAATCCAAACCTCATTGTCTATGACTATCACCCAAGCTTCTCATATCAAGACTATCTTGATAAACTCAGCGGTTACAAAGTAGGCACTTTTCACCACCATGCACACATTGCGAGCTGCCTTGCAGAAAATAATGTTAAGGAATCAGTTATAGGTATTGCTTTTGATGGAGTAGGTTATGGTGAAGATGGTAAAACGTGGGGCAGTGAATTTTTAATCTGTAACACAAAAGAGTTTAAAAGAGTCGGTCATTTAAGTTACTTTAAAATGCCTGGAGGTGACATGGCAGCCATATGGCCTTGGCGTATGGCTGCCAGTCTCTTATATGAAACTTTTGATGATGCTCTAGAGGATGTTTTGCCTTATTATCTAACTACTAAACCTATTAAACCTGTTTTGGCTATGTTAAAAAGTAATATTTCCTGTCCACTAGGATGCAGTATGGGACGACTTTTTGATGCTGTGGCCGCTCTTCTTGGATTTGATGATAAAGTAAGCTATGAAGCTGAAGCCGCTGTTTATCTTGAAAACCTTGCACTCTCCAGCATGGATACGGATTGTGTTTATCACTATAACCTTCAGAAAATAAATGGTGTATGGATTATAGATTACATCAGTATTATTAAAGAGATTATTTATGACTTGCAAAATGACACCTTACATACATTTATTTCCCGGAAATTCCATAATACCCTTTGCGCTGCAAGTGCAGCTCTCTGTCTGGAACTTCGGAAGTCTTATGATATAAATAAGGTGGCCCTTAGCGGAGGCGTGTTCCAAAATGAGTTACTATTAACTCATCTTTATGATCTGCTTAATAAAAATGATTTTGAAGTTTTTACTCATAAGTTAATTCCCTGCAATGACAGTGGATTATCTTTAGGTCAGTTAGTAATAGCTTCAGAACTTACAAGGAAGTGAAACTATGTGCATTGCAATTCCTGGTAAAGTGTTAGAAATTTATAAATATGAAGCTTTAGTAGATTTCGGTAAAATACAAAAACGCGTTAATACCTCTCTTATAGAAGATATTCAGATAAATGATTATATTTTAGTACATGCTGGCTATGGTGTTGAAAAGATGAATGAGCAAGAAGCATTAGATACTCTCTCTGTATTTAAAATGCTCTGCGATGACTTTTAAGCAGGTGAAATGATGGAATCCCTAAATAGATTTAAAGATATCGAGCTTACAAAAAGAATACTTGCTAAAACCCATAAATTAAAGAACCGTCCCCAAGGGTCTCTTAATATTATGGAGGTTTGTGGAACACATACGATGAGCATTTATAAAAGTGGAATCGATAAACTTTTGCCTTCTTATATTAACCTTTTATCAGGGCCTGGCTGTCCAGTCTGTGTAACAGATATAAGTTATATTGATGCAGCTCTTAAGCTATCTGAAAATAAAGAAGTCATCATTGCTACATTTGGGGATATGATTAGAGTTCCAGGCAGTAGTGGTTCATTAAGTTCTGCCCGTGCAAATGGTGCTCATATTAAAATAGTCTATTCTCCTCTTGATTGTATTGAACTGGCGAGGAGCCATCCAGAAAAAGAAATAGTTTTCCTTGGAATAGGGTTTGAAACGACTGCCCCAAGTATTGGACTTACTATTGAATCAGCCTTTCACCACTCCATTACCAACCTAAGTATACTTCTTAACCTTAAAACCATGCCTTATGCCATGGAAAATCTTATATTTGATAAGAGTATTTCTATAGATGCTTTTATATGTCCAGGTCATGTAGCAGCTATTATAGGTACGAGACCCTTTGATGCTTTGGCAAAGAAATATCATATACCTATGGTTATAACAGGTTTTGAATGTTTGGACATAGTTGGGGCTATCTATATGCTTATAGAAATGATAAATAATCACGCTTATAGGTGTGAAAATTTATATAAAAGAATTGTTAAATCAGAAGGAAATAAAACTGCTTTAGCTCTTTTAGATAAAGTATTTGAAGTAACTGACAGCTCTTGGAGAGGGCTTGGAATCATACCTAAAACAGGTTTATCCTTAAAGTCTGACTTTAAAGACTTCAATGCACTCTTAAAGTTTGGCTTAACTTTACCTGATGTTAAAGTACCTCCCCAGTGTCTATGCAGTGATATCTTAAGAGGTGTCAAAAAGCCTCCTGACTGCTTACTTTATAAAACTAGATGTACGCCTTCGAGTCCTATAGGAGCATGTATGGTATCTAGTGAAGGAACGTGCATGAACTTTTATAAATATAATAATTGAGGTGATTGAATGGAACTAGTAACTTTGGCGCATGGCAGCGGTGGCACTGAATCTGCTAAGCTTATTAAGGACTTATTTTTTTCATACTTTAATAATGATATCTTATGTACACAAAGTGATGCCAGCCTTATTAATCCTATCCCTGGTGTATTAGCTGTTACAACAGACAGTTTTGTTGTAACACCTTTGTTTTTTCCAGGGGGAGATATTGGTAAACTTGCTGTATGCGGTACAATCAATGATCTAAGTGTAAGTGGTGCTACTCCCCTCTATTTAACAGCTGGCTTTATTATTGAAGAAGGCTTTAATATGTGCCCTCTAGAAAAAATAGTTTATTCTATGGCTAAAGTATCAAAGCTTGCCAATGTTAAAATTATTGCTGGCGATACTAAAGTTGTAGAAAAAGGTAAATGCGACGGTATGTACATTAATACTACCGGTTTCGGTGTAGTAGAAAAATATGCACCAAACCACAAACTTACAGCAGGTGATCAAATTATTGTAAGTGGTTCTTTAGGCGACCACGGCGCTTGTATTATGAGCAAAAGAGATATGTTAACATTTGAAAGCCGCCTTACAAGTGATTGTGCGCCTTTACATGAAGTTACAGAGGTTATCTTAAACGCAAGTTCTAATGTTCGCGTCATGCGTGACCCTACCCGCGGAGGTCTTGCTACGACTTTAAATGAGCTTATAGAAAATACTGATAAAAGCATGCTCATCTATGAAGATAGATTACCCATTAAAGAGGAGGTCAGAAGCTTTTGTGACCTCCTGGGTCTCGACCCTCTCTATGTGGCAAATGAGGGCAAACTCGTTTGTATTGTATCTCAAGAAGACAGCCTTAAAGTCCTAAAAGCAATACAAAATCATCCTCTAAGTAAAGATGCTGCTATTATAGGTGAAGTTACAGATAATAGGTCTAACAAGGTCTACCTCAAAACCTATCTTGGAGCTACCAAACGACTGCCTATGGCAACCGGAGAGCTCTTACCCCGCATCTGCTAATAGAGGGACGGTTCTTTAAAATGAGCCTTTTAAAGAACCGTCCCTTTACCTTTTCTTTACCGTTCTCTTACTAGATGATTTAGTCTTATTTGTCATGTGTTAAAGTCCCATCTCCGCTTACTGGTATAGCCTCCCCCAAATAAGTTGGTTTAGGTTTTAAAGTGTTAACCAGTACAAAATCCTTAACTGTAGCCAGCATCTCTCTTGCTTTAAATAATTCCATTTTTCTATAAGTGATATTTTTTGCGGCAACCCCTTGAGCTTCTATACCCATTTTCTCTGCTAAGTATAAAGCTCTAGGCAAGTGATAGCCTTGTGTCACAATAATAATTTTATTTGCTTCAAATATGTCTCTTGCTCTATAGATGCTTTCATAGGTACTAAATCCTGCATGATCTAAAAAAATGAGTTTTTTATCTACTCCCTTTTCTTGTATATAATCTCTCATACTATTTACTTCATCATATGATTTAGTGCCATGATCTCCGCTTAATAAAAACTTTGATGCCTTATCTGCTTCAAAAATTTCATATGCCATTGATAACCTATCTTTTAACATAGCACTTGGCATGCCATTAGGCTTTACATAAGCTCCTAAAACGAGTATACAGTCAGCTTCCTTTAATTTATTAATAGTAACTATTTTTTGTTTTGTGGTTTGTATGACTAAATAATTAATTACTGCAGCACTTATTCCTACCAGAAGTCCTATAAGAATAATTAGTGCAAGCACTTTAGTGAGTATCTTTTTTATCCCCTTGTTCATCCCTTTAACCCCTTTCTTATACTCATTATTGTATTATATTTTCTGACTTTTTTCAAAAACTAAAAATGAGAAAATAAAAAAATGTGTTCTCCCTGACAAATTTCAGGAAAAACACAGTCTCTATACTATTCATTTATTGTAGGTGCAGGGTGTGCGTTAATATACTCATGCATATTATAGATTTGCTCGGCTGCTTCTGCCCTGGTTATTTTATCTTTTGGATTAAATTTCTCTTTTGCATCCAGCTTAACCACTTGATAAATAAGAGCTCTTTGGATAGCTCCGCTATACTCAGCTGTCATTTGACTCTCATCTGCAATCTTTGCTGGCATTATTTTTAACATCGGAAGATTTTTAAATTTTTCTACTGAAGTAATAAGATAGTAGGTAAATTCTTCACGGGTCCATTCCTGATTTGGGTCAAGGTCAGCTTTAAAACCAAGTCCATGAACTGAGGCAATGATAAATGGCTCTGCATACCAAGCATCATTATCAGCTTTTGTAAAATAGTCTGTAGCTTTAGGTTCTTTTATAAATCTGATTGTATCAAGGTTTAATTCTAATAAACGTACGATTAGTGTAATCCCTTCTGCTACTGTCATTGTTCTATGGGGGGCAAATACTCCTTCTGCAATACCGCCCACATAGCCTTTTTCCTGAAGCAAAACAATCTTTTCCTTTGCGCTTACATTGTCTAAATCTTTAAATGGAACTATAGCGGCGAAGCTGTTTACAGCTAATGATAATACCAGCCCCATAGCCGTACCAAGAGAAATAATTTTAGATTTCATTTTACTCACCTCAACTGTTTATTATGAATGCTTTATTTGTTCTTATCATATGCTTAGACTATCTTAACCTAAAAAAGTTCCCTAAAAAAATAGGAACATCCTGAAATTATTCTTCTCATAATACCTTTTTCTTTATGTCATGAAAAGAATTCATATATTTTTTGCTTATTGCACCATATCCATTATGTCTGATAAAGGAGTTCTGCTGCTGAATAAACCTTTACATTTTTGAAGCATAAAATGGTTCCTTTATATTTCTCAAATGTACCTCTTGTTACAATAGCAACAATATAATAATGTTTACTTAGTCGCCGCTTTTTTTCAATGAAGATTAAATTTCCTTCTGAAAGATATATTAGCTCCTTAACTATATCCAGAGTGTCTACATGACAATGTGTACACCTGTTATACTCTACGTAACACTCCTCGCTCAGTTCATCTACGTAGACTAAAATGGTTAAATGCTCATGAAAATTTAGCTTTATACAATCATCTTGTAATAGAAAAACTTTGTCTTTAAAAAATTCAATGTGTTTAAGCCCCACGTATATATCTTGTGTTTTCATTGTGTTTACTCCTTACTATCTACTTGCTTGCAATTACAACTTTTTATTAAATAGCTCCAATAAAAAGTTGTAATTCATTCATGCTTTACCTTTCTTGCTCTAGTCAATCTGTCAAAAGCGTCTTGAGGAAAATCATATCTCCATCTATTCTTGAATTCTTCCTCCCCTATTTTCTCCAGCTTTAGAATTTCTCTATAAAACTTATTAATTAATTTATGGGTCTTAATCTGGGTTGAAATAATGCATAGCCCCGTCTCAAGCTCATCTCTAGAGAAAGTGTCCTTAAACTCATAGATTTCAAACAGACTCATTTTATCATCATCAGCACTTAGCTTAAACCTATATTCACCTGGTTCTGTCTGAAACTTAAAAACAACATCTTGGCTTCTCTCAAGAAAAATGCTTAGTGAAATAATCATTTCTCTTATCAAATCTGATAAGTATGATGCGGGTATGTGCAATTCTTTTTCTTTCTCAAAAACAAAGATGTCTAGCCATCAAAATATACCTTCTTATAGCCTCATTAACTTTATCTTGCCCCTTTGTATTTTCAATATCAATATCCTTACCTTTAACTTTAGAATGCCAAAGCTTATAGACATGCTTTATTAACGTTTCCTCCGTTACTTCTTTGTTTGCTTCCCATAATATAGTGAGCATTTGTTCCCTTATATAATTAATCTGCTTATTCTGACGTTTATTTTCTGAAGCTAAATCTCTTGCATCCGTAAAAGTTCCTCTAAACTTATTTGTCAAATCATCATCCTTACTTAAAAGCAGCATTAATGTGCTATCCCAGCATACTATTTCAACGTCTGCCTGTGGGTGTTGTATTTGAGGCTCGTCAATCCAAAACTCAGAATTACCATCGGCATAGGGTATAGCTTCTAAATCATTTAGATCTATTTTTGTTGATTTCTTGAATCCTGATAAGACTCCCCAAATAAATTGAATAGCGTTTCCATAGACAATCTTACTAAGTTCTTCACCACTTATCCAAACGACCTCACTATCTAATGCAGCAGTAGGGTAATCATTCTTATAAATATACTTAGACCTTCTATACCTAAAATCATGTTGACTGCTTCTCACTCTTCCTACGGAATACACTAAATCAGTAATGAGCCAGTTATACTCCTCCTGCCTATCCTCTAAAGCCTCAAAGACTAGTCTTAAATCAGTATAAAATGGCATTTGTCTTGAATTTGTTAAAATAGTATTCATTTAAATTTACCTTCTTCTATAATGTGTGCAAGGTCTCCGATTGATTCACCTAGCGTTTATTGTCTCCGATACTCATAGATATAGATAGCTCCTATCTTAGTCTGTGAGATATTGGAAGCAAACATGAGTATTTCTACTATATGTAGTTTGAGCCGCGGAACACGGCGAAAATATAATTTAATCATACATTCCAACTGTAACTGCAAAGTATGATATAAGCAAAAACAAAGTAAGCCAAATGCTATTTAGTATGAGTCCTATTATAGGCAGTTTAGAAACATTTCTCCTACGAATTTGAATAATGGCGATAATGATGCCTCCAATTGACACCAAAGGAATTGTAAAACATATTAAAAGGAGTACAATTAAAACTTTCATAACTCGTTCATTTAAATGATTGATAATAGCCAGCCCAAATAAAATTGCATAGGTTATAACATGAGATGCAAATCCCACCAGTATAATGAGCAAAGACGATGAATCTTTCTTTAATAATTTTTCAAATAAACTTTTCACACTTCATCACCTCCATGCTCTATCATCCACAAATCTTATTAATGAAAGTTTTTAATAGTAAATTCAATAAATTCTTTATCACTATCTTTAATAGCTTCTCCAAATCTATTCATTGATTTTCTAATTTCTTCAACCTGGTCTTTAGAAGGATTTGTAAAAGATCGATTAATCCTCAGTTTCCAACTTTCTAGTTCATGGCGCCCGCGTGCAGAAATATCCTGATCTTTATCAGCACAAAATTCTAGAATATATCTTATAGCGACCCATTTACTTAATGAACATAATAGCGTACACGTATTAACTTTCACGTGATCATAAATTGCTTCTTTGAAAATGTCATATATAGTCTTTTCATCATTGTTATTAATCTGTCCATATAAAACCCGCTTGGCGGCTTTAGAAACGCCAGGCCTCAAATCCTTTAAAAGAAAAATAAACTGCTCCTTATATCCTTTAAAATCTAACTTTGATAACGCATATAAAGAAGCTCTAACAATTTTTACGCTATCAGCTAAAATAAACTCTGTAATGATCTTTGCGTCACTAATATTTCCTGTCTCTCCAAGTCCACAAATACAAGCATATATATCTTCATTTTTATAAATAGCATGACGGTATATGGATGAATAATCGTATTCTTTATACTTATTAAGCAAGTCTCTTGCTAATCTTCGTACAGTCTGATTTTTATCAAACAAGCTTTTCTCGAGAGTATCTACCGCCTCATACCCCTTATATTTATGCAGTGTTTCAAGTGCAATGATTCTAATTTGAGCTGATTTGTCCTGCAACAATTGCTGCGAGATATCATCAATCTCATCAGCTGCTATCGTTTTTTGGATAGCCTTTAGTACACACAGCCTTATATAAGGATAAGAATCTTTTAGTAAGTAATTGATCAGACTTTTATTATCTAAGACGCCTGCTTGAATCATTATTTTATAACATAATAACCTAACCTTTGGATCAGCTGAATGTAATCCCTCTATTAATTTCGAAGAACATTCTTCACTAGAAAGCATTGAAATGATCACATTCAAACTATCATCATGCGCGTTTCTTGAGTAACTTTCTAATCTATAAACTAAAGGTAAGTTATTAATAAAAGCCCTAGCATTTTCTGGCTTCAAATAAGATAGCAGATATTCTTGTGAAACTTCTCTTATTTCCTTTACCCAATCATTCATTCTTATCAAAAGATAAGGTATCTTAAAATCAGTATTTATCTCTGAAAGCCTTCTTATCGCTTTCTCTCTAAAGTACCCATCAGGATGAAAGCTGCTTAATCCTAAGATTGTTAACTTCTCTTCTTCTGTCATTAAAGGGTGAAATAGATCTTCTGGTTTTTTGTTACTCCACTTATACCCCCAAATATACGAAGATCTTTCTCTAAAAACCTTATCAACTTTTATCAATTGTGATGAACTCAATGTACACATCATGCTACTAAGTCTTTTTGCAGCCTGTAGTCTCGTTCCTTTATGCCTACTTAGCAGTAATTGAAATACCTCTGGAATAGCAGAGAGCCTTTTATTTTTTATAGATATACCCGACTGCACACCTATGCTGCTGGTTTTTTTAAACATTTTAACTCTATTGGAATCTATTATTTTCTTTATTATTGTCCTAAATATAAGACCCTCCACCTTCTTTCAATTAAATGTACATTAATGTACCTAATACTCTTAGAAATCAATTATCATCAGTAGTACTCGTATATAAGTTGTAATAGAAGCAAAAATAGCTGTAATATTAAGTATTATTCGATTTAGTATGGATTTTGAAATAGTTATAATTATCCTATCTTTTGGCATAGTTTTAATAGATCCTAGTTATTTTGAATTAATTATTTCTATAAAAAGCTTGTGCTTTATATAAAGCCACAATGTAGCTATAAACGTAACTATAGAAAAACTTGATATATATAGTGCCGCATTTGCATCACTTTTTCTTGCTTTGTTTAAGTCCTGAATGTTAAGATAGTCCTTTTCATTTACAGAAATACCTTGGAGTGCTATCCATACGGGTGTATTGCTTATTAATCTATCATAATCATCATCCAAAATATTCATACTGATCATACTCCCTATAGACACGTTTGCTTTAAAAGCCTTTCGTTTAAAAGCACTTGCATCAATGGATGAAATATAGAAGACGGATGGATATTCATTTAGATATAGCACTAATACCTCAGAGCTTTTTACCTGTTTACTATACTGTAATTCTTTAACTGTCCCCTCAATACGGTGTAACTCCGATTTATCGATAGCCCTATAATCAAAATAACCATCAAGTCCAACATACGCTAAAAAAATGCAGGCAAAAAGGGGCATTAGCAGGATCAATATAAAGATTATTTTCTTCAATAGTGTAACTATCATTTTTGCAACTCCTCCAATGTCATGTTTCCTTTAGCATTAACTAATAAATAGTAATACGCCTATCTTAGTCTCAGAAGGTGCCTTTGTCCATCTTTTAGGATAAAGCAAATAAGATCTTTTTCTTATATGCAGTTTTTCAGAATATCTTCTCTATCCAAGAAATAGCCGTTCCAAATCCTATAATAAAAAGTGCTACTATACAAAATAAGATTAAATAGATTATCTAAACCAATAATACTGAATACCATGACTTATTAGAATCTGTGTCTTGCCTATATACTTTTCTCGTTTTGATGTTTTTGTCAATATTATCGATTATCTCGATATAATCTATCGTTTCTTCTGATTCCGGATCTATCCATTCTAGCGTTTTTTCCTCAGAATCAATATCTATATATTGAACCTCTGAAAATGATGATTTTATAACGAAAATGCCAAGTTTTAATAATCCTTCTGGATTTTATCCATTTCCTCTAGCCTTTCTTTTATACAAATACTAGTTAAGCACTACTCTATTCAAATCCCATGTCTCCTCGCACTCCTAAACCTTCTCAACCCTACTAGCTTTAGCTACTTTATTTTTATCTTGATTTAAACCTCTTCCAAAAACTGATTTTCATCAAGTTTCTGCAAAAGCACCTCTACACCTAATGCATGAGCGTCTACGAAGAATACCTTGTTATGTGTCTTTATAGTGAGTGTATTTTGTGTTAATTTTACACTTTTTACTTCTCCAAACTTATACCTATATTCTCGGCCAAAAACAGTTTTATATATAAAGAAATCACTGAATATGCAAAGCTGCCCTCTAACTTGAGCAACTATTAAACTTAATCCCAAAGCCATAAATGCAATAAATCCGACTCCCACCCATATTTCAGCCGTATCATTAGGGAATATACTCATCAATATAAACAAACTAAGAAAAAATAACGCACAAATTGCCCCTATCCATTTATATGTTTTAGGAAGCCGCATTACAAATTGATCGTTCGAATAACTCTTGACAGCCTTTTCGTTCTCTTTCTTAACAATTAAATAAATAAAACTAGTTACTATTGGAATAATTGCAAATGACAAATATTGCATATCTTCATCCCTTCTATTTTAAATATAATCATTAAATGTTTTACTGAACTAATATTCCTTTAGATTATTAAAAAGTTCTACAGTCTTTCTAAAGTTTTCAATTGCCAATATACCCCCAATACAAATTCGTACAACTGATAGAAATACTATTTTATCTACAAGCTCTACCTTTATAATTGTACCTAATCCATTTGATTTGAACATATTTATATTCGTTATTTTATCGAAGTCTATTTTATCGCCGTTATTACCAAAGATATAAATTTTATTATCTTCAATAAATAAAAAACCACTATCAGCTTTTGTACTTAATTTAACTTTCTCACCTACATGATAAATTATTTTGTATTTCATCTACTATGTCCCCTATCCTTGGAATATTTGAAATACATCTTTCCAAGCTTATCTTGCAAAATCCTTCTTAACTTCTGAAAGTCTTCTGCATTAAAGTTTTTCTTCTCTAAAATATAGGCCTGATTATTACTAAGAAATATATATACCATATCTTGACTCTCATAGATCTTATGCAAGCCTTCATACTTAACCTGCGAATGGCCACTTGTTGTCTCAGTATGAGCCTCAACATATAAATACTCTTCTGTAAACTTATATTGTGCTGGTGTTTCTAGCATCTTTTTCGCAGTTTTATAATATTTTCTAGGTACGTATACTAATGAAAAGGTCATTACCAAAAGGATTACCCCTAATACCCCTAAAAGAACAAAATCCATCGTAACAAATCCAAAAGAAAAGCCTGTAAAGAGTGATAGTATGATTGCTAAAGTACTTATGATGTAGATAAGTATGGGAAAATATTTATATATCTTCCCTCTAAATAAACAAAAGAAATAGTACTTTTTATAAATCTCATATGTTATAGTTTGCTCCACTTCTATAGATAGTCCTTGTTCCATATATAATCCCTCCATATTAATTAGTCATATGTTTTATAATGCATTAGTTTTAACTTCTTATTGCGTCTTGCCTCTCAAGCTCTTCCAAATGTTATCTGCATAAACAGAAATACTCTGCTATGTGAAACTTTTAATATTACCACTTTTGAATCCAATAAATAACCACCCCTAGGCCAACCATCATCAAACACAATAAAATCAGAAACATAGCTGACCATAGAATGACCCTTAACTTGTGTCTCAAATTTTCTTTACGGATATTATGAGTAGTTTTATATTTGTAAGTCTCTCTTTGGATTCTATTACTTTTTTCCTTTTCAAGAGTTATCAAAACTTCTCTTGCATAATTATTATTTATATTCTTTAAGTTTCCTCTAAACTTGATTGATTTTAGAATAAGATAAGGATGATTTCCACACTCTTTCTCAAAGATCTTGCAAGCTGAGATCATGTTTTGGGTTTTGTGCTCTTCTAAATACCAAAAACGCCCTGCCATAGCCGGATACCTTAATTCCCAATATATATCCCCTAGCATCTTACGTAGTGAAAGTTCATTAGGATAACTATAGATGAGACTGTTCACTCTATCCCTTGCAATACCTAAATTCCCATTCTCAATATCATATTTGGCCTTTTTTAAGGTATCTTGTAATGGCATGCTGAGTTTACTCCTTTCTTGATGTTGTACAACATCCCCACGCTTCCCTAGCTCTTAACTTTACCCTAAGAGCCCTTTCTTTAGAAGGGTGCATTCTCCCACTGTGAAGAAATATACTGAGCAAATAGCATTATATGGTTATACTCAGTATAGAAACCTGGTTATTCATCGATTTAAATCAATGAATGCTTCACGTATTGCACTCTGATAGATGGGATCATTAGGGTTGCAAATTTTAAATCTATAACTATAAATAAAGTCTATTATAGAATTTATAAAGTCTACCGGAAGGTGGTGAAAGACTTTCTTAAAGCTATCTCTTCCATCCAACTTCTGAAGTGTAACTATAATGACTTTAAAAAGATTAGGAAGCCTTTCTTCAATAGTGTCTTTTAACCTCATAAACTCCTTCATGTATTTATCAAAATGGTGGCAATCGTATTTTCCTGTTCCTGTAAAGAAAGGAAATCCACTTTGGTCTTCCCATTCGGATAGTAACCCCAAAAAAGCTAAGACAGATTGTGCTGAAATTTTATTGTTTTCATCATTAAAATGCTTATAAAAGGGGAAAAGAAAACCATCGCACCAATCAAGATCTACAATTCCACCATCCTCAATAATGCACTCCTCAAGCAGCTTCAACGTACTTTCAATTGATTTATTCATACATAACCTATTCTATCTCTGCGCCTCTTGACCATACACACGCAGCCACTCTTCTCAGCGGTGTTTTTATTTTTTATAAGCTATAAATCCACTTAAACACATTTAACATCTATTTACCGTTATTATAGCACTGTCAATTAGTTTATTTCTCAGACAAATATTGTTAACTACTATCGCCTAGCATTAGAATTTACATACCGACTTGTATTGCTTATACAGTTCACATCTTTAGCTCCTCACTTGATGGACGTAAATCTCTCATTTTTATGTGTCTTTCAATATAAATAAGAACATTAAATCCTCAAGTGTCATAACTCGGTCTTTTTGGGATAACGAATGCATTCACAGTAAAAGTATGCGTATATTTACAAAAAAACAAAAGCTGCAACACGTATACGTGTTGCAGCTTCAAGAAGCGGAGAGAGTGGGATTCGAACCCACGGAACGCTCTCACGTTCGCCGGTTTTCAAGACCGGTGCCTTAAACCAACTCGACCATCTCTCCTTATTAAGTTATATGCCCGAGACCGGAATCGAACCGGTACGAGGGTTAGCTCGCAGGATTTTAAGTCCTGTGCGTCTGCCAGTTCCGCCACTCGGGCATAGTTACTATGCTGTTTATCAGCATATTTATTATAATGCCCTTTTTGACACAAGTCAATACTTCTGCGATAATTTCATGCTGATTATGAACTGCATGTACTTATCTACACATAAAGTCTGAGTTTTTGAATATATTATAACGTAATAAGTTATTATTCACATGGAAGTAATGGTGCCAAAAATATTTTAACCTAGAGAGGAGATTTCTATGAGCTCGTACTTATCTGTTTTGAAAAAATATGCAGTATTTAATGGTCGTTCAAGAAGGAAAGAATACTGGATGTTTGTTTTATTTAACTTTATTTTTTCTATAGCAGCTATCATTATTGATAATTTATTAGGCTTTAGTGTTGCAGGACTTCCTTATGGCTTTATCTATTTAATTTATATGTTGGCTGTACTTTTACCTGGCCTTGCTGCTTCAGTAAGACGCCTGCATGACACTGGCAAATCTGGATGGTGGGTTTTAATAAGTCTTGTACCTTTTATAGGGGGCATATGGCTCCTTGTTTTACTATGTATCGAAGGAAATTCAGGTACCAATCAATATGGGGAAGATCCAAAACAAGTACTTAATTAAAAAGCGCTGCACCATTATCTATTAAGGTGAATACACCTTAGCTCCTATTGTGAAATAATAATTCCATGAACTTGAAGCACTCGTACCTTTACGAGTGTTTTCTTATTGGATTGTGCCGTACTTCTATATAACGGTCTTTAAAAAAGTAATTATAAATTTTGTGCCAATCCCTTCTTTACTCTCTACAGCTATGCTTCCATCTTGAGCTTCTATGATAGTTTTTGCTATATAAAGGCCAATACCTATACTCATAGGATTTGTACTGCTTTGCCCTTTATAAAATCTATCAAATATTCTTGGAAGTTCTGTTCTCTTTATACCCGCTCCATTATCTAAAATAGTAATCTGCAGAGAAAGCGGTGTTTCTTCATATGAAATATTGATTTCTCCATTTTGACTGCAGTGTTCAACACTATTTTTTAAGATATTAGATAAAGCTTCAGCAGTCCAGTCTGTATCATGGGCAATCTTAGCTTCTTTCTTTCCACATATCTTAATAGATATCCCTTTTAACTCCGCAGCCATATGTATCCCCTCCAGGGATGCTGTAATCGTATTGTAAATGGACGTTTCCTGTTTGCTAAATACTACAACTCCGGCTTCAAACCTTGCCATTTTAAGCAGACTCTTAATAAGCCACTCTATTCTATCTAATTGATTTTTGCTAATACTTAGAAACTGTGCTCGTTCCTCTTTATTCATATCTAGATCCTGCATCATAAGTTCATTGAACATAATCAATGAGGCCAGAGGTGTTTTGAGCTGGTGAGTAATATCCGAAATAATATCTTTTAAACGATTTCTTTCTTTTCTTAGTTCTTCCAGGTTTTCCTTTAACCGCATTGACATTTGATTAAACTGATGGCCTAAAATATATAGGTCCCCTTCCTTACTATCATCAAAACTTTGACTGAAATCCCCTTCTACTATCTTTTGTGCTGCATGCTGAAATTGTCTAATCCTAATAAATAAGGTATTAAAATACAATAAGCTTAATATATATAACAGCAATACAAGTATACATAAAATTCCTGCACAATAGCTAAAATAATCCTGATATAAACTGCCAAGAATATTGTTTTTATTGAGTTTAAGATTTTCATTATAAGAATACTTCTCTAGTATTTCTTTACCATATATATAATTATCTTCATACCCTTTAATGTAATTGCGAACCAGCTGCCCCTCAAGCTCTGGATATTCCTTTACAATCGTTCCTATAACTCCTATATTTTGTTTGATGAATGCTTTATTAATGCTTTGTATGTGCATGTGAACAACACTTATCAGTAATCCTGCTAACACAAAACTTACTAATAAAAAATGAATTGAGAAGCTCTTTATATTCGTATTTTTAAATAATGCCCCCATCTTCAACCTCTTCCTTCCATCTATAGCCTATTCCTCTTACAGTTTCTATATATCTAACTGTATTCAAGTCGGTTTCTATTTTCTCTCTAAGACGCCTGATGTACACATTTAAGGTATTTGTCTCTACAAAATTGCCCTCAGCATCCCATAACCTTTCTAACAGAGTGTTCCTCGTAAGAATATTATTTCTGTTTTCAATAAGAAGAATTAATAGCTTGTATTCTATAGGGGTGAGTAAAACTTCTTTTTTATCGACAAACACTTTACATTTAAGCGGTTCTACTTCTATAGCTCCGCTTACTATTTTTCTTCCTGCTTTCTGCAGTTTACTATCTTCTATAGCCCTTCGTCTTCTCATCACAGCATTAATTCTCGAAATGAGTTCTCCGATTCTTACAGGCTTTGTAATATAATCATCTCCGCCTATATCTAATCCCAAAACAACATTCCCCTCATCTTCCAACGCTGTCATAAAAATAATGGGCATATCACTTATAACTCTTACTTCCCTGCAAAAATCATAGCCCTGCCCATCTGGCAGCATAACATCCAGAAGGATTAGATCTATCTCACCACGCAGCGCATTTCTTGCTTCACTTAAACACTTGCAAACTTCTATATGAAAACCTTCTTTTTTGAGTGCATATTCGACCCCTAAGGCAAGTGCTGTGTCATCCTCCACTAATAAAATATTCATAACATCCCCTCGTCTTCACTAGACTGTAGTTAATTTAACCCCAAAGTGCTCTATTCTAAAGCCTATAAAGCTTTACTTACATAGTTCTTTTCTAATATTTTATACTATATATACTAACAAGTGCTACCAAATCATAAAAAGAGAGGGTATAAATGTTTTTTATATCCCTATTCGTTTAAAAATGTATTCATATACTCTTTTAATTCCCGCCGGCTGTATCCCATCTCGAGTAATGCTGTTATACATTCCTTAAGTTTGTCATGAGCTAAACTGTGTTTTATGTCCTTCACTAGTGTCATAAGCGTTATCTCATATAAGTGATTAGCTTTTAAATCATTTTGTTTGCTGTTATCAAACTCTATCGTCACTCTATCAGCCCCTTCATTTATTTTTCTGCTTACATACTATCTCTCTAGTTATAATTCCTCATCTTACTCTTCTATTCTAAGTCCATCGATGATGTTCATATCATTTAACTTTCTAAGCGGAAGAAGTGCCGCTATAAAGGTGATACCAATAATACCTAGTGTGCCTGCCACGTAAGGCCACGTAGGATACTCAATACCATAAGCCGCAACTGGATTACTTTTTTTGAGCAGCATATTAACTAGTAAATAGGAAACTGCACTTCCAATAATCGAAGCAAAAATTCCGTATAACGTTCCTTCTAAAAGCACTAATTTTTGAAACTGTTCTTTAGTCATACCAATTGCTTTAAATACAGCAAACTCTCTTTTTTTAACAAGGAGATTAATGGTTATGGTATGAATGATATTAATAATCGCAATTAAAGTAATGAGTACTATAAAGCCATAGGATAGAGTCATCGCTTGCAGCATAATATCCTTATTTTGCTTCATATATTTATAAATATCAAAGAACTTAGCCCCATTTTCACTTCCTAGGTTACTTAGTTTTTCATACAGCGTTTCACTATCTTCTTTTGAATCATACTTTAATCCCACACTATTATAACCTGCAGCACCTATTATTTTTCCAAAATTTTCATTAGATACAATAATCCCAAAGGCCTTTGGACTTTCATCAAGTAAATCTTCTTTTTCTATAATGCCTGCTATTTTGAAGGTAAGATAATCTTGTTTATCGATAGCCTCTTGAATATGTTTTACCTCCCCAGTTTCTAAATAGGCTTTAGAGATTATAGGAATTTTAATCTCATCTCCTATTTTATACTTTGTAAGATTTCCTAATATTGTTTTGCCTTCGGTATTGTAACTCTCACTTTTATTAATTAAAATCACATTATTATTCTCAAGGTCTGAATAGGTCATAGAGAGATTGTTCTTTTGTCTCGTATAATTAAAGGCATTTTCATCATAGCCCATAAGCTGTCCCATCTCACATATATACATATCTTTATAGGGTACTGTTTTACTTTTCAACTTATCTAAGAAGTCGTTATAGTAGGCTGTATTAAGCTTATCCTTATCTATGAGCAGTGGCCCAACATAAGCATTAAAAGCATATACTTTAGAAACACCTTTTAATACCTGCAGCTCATTTATAAAATCTATCCCTAAAGTCTCTGTACGTCCTCTTCCTTCAGCCTGAAAGCAGCCTTCTATTTCTGCATTTTCATAGACCATGCCAAGTGATTTAAGCGTCATATCAATAAAGTTATTAAAGAATATAAATATCACTAAGGATATGACTAGCGAAAAGGTTGTAAGCCAAAATCTCTTTCCATTCCTTCTCATATTACGGTAAGCCACTTGCCCTTCAAAGGAAAAAAGAAGTTTAGCAAGAATACCTCTTCTTTTTTTGACTTTTTCTCTTTTTATCATACTGTTTCCTCTTATAGCTTCTATAGGCGCAATCCTCGAAGCTGAAATAGCGGGAATTAATACTGCTAATAAAACAGTGCCTATCCCTAGCAAAGTACCTATCCCTATAACTTGCGGGTAAATACCAAGTTTAAACCATTCTGAAAAGCCTTTAATAATCTTAAAGGTAACATAGAGCCCAATATGCCCTCCCAGTACACCTATTGGCACAGCAATAAGACTCATAATAAGTGCCTCTCTTAATACAAGGTTTCTAATTTGTCCTTTTGTGGCCCCTATTGCTCTTAATATGCCAAAATGCTTGATTCGTTCTATAATTGAAGTATTAAAAGCATTGTATATGACCACTATTGTTGCTAGTATAATAATACTGATTATCGTTATGATCATAACCTCAAGAGCATCATTTCTGTCTTTGTCAGGCCCTTGTCTATACATGTACAATAGCTCTTTATTAAATATAATCTCTGTACCCGTATCCCTGGCAACTTGCTCAGCTATATCAATCTTATGTTTTTTATCTTTCAATGTAGCAAAATAACTATATTGATTTCCTTGATCCGCATAATCATCTAAATAAGTAATAGCTGGATAAGTCATACCTGAAATTATTTCTCTTGTTGTGTAGGCTCCTACAATATTATAGACCCTCTCAATTTCTACTCCATCTTGTTCTGCTTTTCCGGTTATGGTTTGACTTTGTGTTTTTCCCTTTAAGATATGCCAGAATCTTATATCTACTATAAGCTCCTTACTATTTTGCGGAAGTCTTCCTTGTACTAATTGTGGCTTAAATACCTTTGTAAAAGCATCTTGATCATATGCCTTAATAGCTAAGCTTCTTTCTTTATCTGCCAGTATTTCATCCATTATCTGAAGTACTTCCAGCTTATTAACTACGCAGCCATATTCAATCTCAGCATTTAGTTTAAGCAGCTCCGCCTTTGACTTACTTAAGTTTACAAATCCAACTTCAAAATCTCCACTGTCCTTTTTAATACGCTCAATTGTTCCATTTAATATGCTGTAATAGATAAGTGCTACAGCAGTAAACATAGTTATAGCAACAACAATGCCGCAAATAGTCAGTATTGTTCTCTTTCTATGCTGCCTTAAGTATTTAGTAGTGATGGCCGTATAATCTTTCATAAGTCCATCACCCCATTCTCCCCTATTTGTCCATCTATGATGCTGATGACCCTATCTGCCATTTTAGCTATATTTAAATCATGGGTGATTAATATAAGGGTTTGATTGTATTTCTTGACTGAATACTTTAAGAGTTCTATAATTTCCCTTGAATTTTTAGAATCTAGATTCCCAGTTGGTTCATCTGCTAAAATGATAGAGGGTTTATTGGCAAGGGCCCTCCCTATAGAAACCCTCTGCTGTTGTCCTCCTGAAAGTTCAGAGGGCAGATGGTTCTTTCTGTCTTCTAACCCTAATAGCTTTAATAATTCTCTGATATAATTTTTATCTTCTTTAGCATGATCAAGTAAAATAGGCATAAGCATATTTTCTTCTGCTGTAAGAACTGGTATGAGATTATAAGACTGAAATACAAAACCTACTTTTCTTCTTCTTAAAATTGAAAGTTCTTTTTCTTTTAAAGCATACATGTCAATATTATCTATATAAACTTTGCCTGATGAAGGATGGTCTACGCCCCCTAAAAGATGAAGCAGAGTACTTTTACCCGATCCGCTTGGCCCAACGATTGCTGCAAATTCACCCTTATTAATGGATAGACTTACATTATTTAAAGCTGTTACTTCATTATCCTTCTTGCCGTATTTTTTTGTTAAATTCTCTACCCTTAATATCTCCATATTATTAAATCCTCCATAATGACTATTTTCATAATAGTTATTATAGAGGACTTAACTTACATCTTTATTAATTTTAACATTACAATATTGTCATAATACTTACTTAAGAAGACCTTTTGATTGTAAGAAGGCTTTAGCAACTTCTTCTACAGCCTTTTTCTCAACATCAATCTGATAATTAAGCTGTGTCATATCATCATCACTGATCTGTCCTGCTAATTTATTAAGAACTTCTTCAAGTTCAGGATATTTTTTAAGCGTTTCATTACGTATAATAGGCGCTGCATAGTATGGTGGGAAGAATCCAAGGTCATCTTCAAGGATTGTAAGGTTATATTCAATAATCTGTCCATCCGTTGTGAAGACATCTGTAACATCCATTTGACCTTTACCTATTGCTTGATACTTTAGGGAAACATTCATCTTAGCAACATCTTTAAACCCATCAATACCGTATGTCTCTATAAGACCATCATAACCATCTTGTCTGTCAAAGAATTCATGCTCTGCCCCAAATATGAGCTCCTTAGCCACATCTTTAAGATCACTATTTTTTGTTAGATTGTACTTTTTAGCTGTTTCTTCTGTAACACCCATCGCATAAGTGTTATTAAACCCTAAAGGCTTTAGCCACTTAATGTTAAATTGTTTATCAAACTCGTCTTTAACAATGTTATATACCTTATCAGCATCATTCATAACATCCATTTTGAGCTGTGCTGTAAGTCCTGTTCCTGTATACTCTGGATAAATGTCAATATCCCCATTCTTTATTGCTTCAAAGTTTACAAAAGTACCACCCATATTGAGCTTTCGCTCAACTGTAATCTCTGTATCATTTTCTATAAGCTGAGCCATAATCTCTGATAATACAATGTTTTCACTAAAATCCTTAGATCCTATGACAACTTTCTTTGAAGCATTACATCCTGTCAGCATAGTGCTCCCTAATAAAATGATACATACAGTAAACGAAAATAATTCTTTAAACTTGTTCATTCTTTCATCCCCCTCTAATTTTTACTTTTTAATAACAGTTATCTTTTTTTCAAGTAACGTCATAATATAATCAAACAGCAAAGCAAGTAACACAACTGGAATAGCTCCTGATAAAATAAGTCCAGGATTATGAGACTGTATTCCTCTGTAAATGGGATATCCTAACCCGCCCGCTCCTATAAGTACTCCTATTACTGAAATACCAATAGCTGTAACCGTTGCAATTTTAACCCCTGAAAAAATCATAGGAAAGGCAAGTGGAAGCTCTATTTTAAACAGCCTTTGCCATCTAGACATTCCCATGCCTATAGCTGCTTCTTTAATATGCGGAGCAATTGATTGTATGCCTGTATAAGTATTACGAATAATAGGTAAAAGTGAATAAAGTACTAGTCCTGCTATAAGCGTAGTATTACCTAGACCAAATATAAGCATAAGCATCGCCAAAAGAGCAAGGGATGGTATAGTTTGAATAATGTCCGCTAATGTTAAAATAATGGCATCTAAATATTTGACCCAATAGGCAATAACACCCAGCATAACGCCTATAATAGCGGAGAAAACACATGCAATGAATACAATATAGAGGTGTTCAACTGTATAATTTAAAATACTAAACATTCCCCTCACCTCCTTACCTTTAGCCCACGAGGAGTAACTAGATTTTGTATATACCCAATAGCAGCCCCTATTAAAACTGCAATAACTGCTGCCAGCATGGCTCCTACAATAATTAAGTGATCATTAGTTGTTGAAAGTCCAGTCCATATAAGATCTCCCAGCCCCCCAGCTCCTATAAGAGCTGCTAATGTGGCCCAGCTAATAATATAAACAGTAGATATCTTAATACCACTTATAATAGCTGAAAGTGCCAGAGGGAGCTCTACTTTAAAAAGAATCTGTATACTTGTCATCCCAATTCCTCTAGCTGCCTCTTTATAATGTTTATCTACTTCTGTAATCCCAATATATGTATTCGTTAAGATAGGTAAAATGGCATACAATGCTAAAACAATAACAGCAGGCAATTTCCCTATTCCAAAAAATACAAGAGCAAAGCCCAGCATAACGAGTCCTGGTATGGTCTGTATAATGCCTACAACCCCTAATACCATTTTAGCTGTCTTTTGATATCTAGAAAGTATAGTCCCTATAGGAATAGCTATCAGACATCCTATAAATACTGCCACTATAACAAGATGTATATGAATAGCTAGTGACTGAAAAATCATCCTTTGATTGTCTAAAAGAAATGTTATGAACTCACTCATGCAAGATCACCCCACAATGCATCCGCTAATGCTTTAACCATACTTGTTTTATTGATGATTCCAATAATTTGTTTCTCATCATCTACAACTATCAAATAATCTCTTTTAGTTTCGATAAGCCTTTCAAAAGCTTCTTTTGCTGCAATATCTTTATGAATAAGTTCTGCATCTTCATTCACGATATTTCCTATAGGGCCCTCTATCTTGCCGCGCTTTTTTAAATCTTCAATAGTTATAATGCCTCTAAACTCATTATTGTTATTAGTAACAATAATAGAATTCACTTTCTTACGTTTCATAAGTTCCAAACACTCAAAGGTTTGCTTATTTTCTGTAGTCTTTACCACATTCGTATTCATAAAAGCTTCTGCACTTAAATCTTGACTATTTCCATAAGCGATACGTTTTCCCATAAATTCTCTAATAATATCACTAGCCGGCTTTCTTAACATTTCTTCCGGAGATGCCATTTGCAGTATCTTACCTTTATCCATAAAAATAATTGTATCTGCCATCTTTAATGCTTCATCCATATCATGAGTAACAAAAATAATAGTTTTATTAAGCTTTTGCTGCAGGGCTTTAACTTCATCCTGAAGTGCATCTCTTGTAAGCGGGTCGAGTGCCCCGAAGGGTTCATCCATGAGAACAATAGGTGGCTGCGCTGCAAGTGCCCTTAACACGCCAACCCTTTGCTGCTGTCCTCCACTTAATTCTGTAGGATATTTTTTACCATATTGGTCATAAGGCATACTTACAAGTTCTAGAAGCTCCTTTGTACGTTCTATGCATTTCTCTTTCTCCCATTTAAGAAGTTTGGGAACGATGCAAATATTCTCTTCGACCGTCATATTAGGGAATAATCCTATTTGCTGAATAACATACCCTATCTTTCTTCTTAAGGTAACCGTATCTACACTCGAAATATCAACTCCCTCAATGTTAATTGATCCATTATCTGGTTCAATAAGCCTGTTAATCATCTTTAGCGTAGTGGTTTTTCCACATCCACTTGGACCGATAAGTACAATAAATTCTCCTTCTTTTACTTCAAAGCTAAGGTTATCTATTATTTTAGATTTACCAAAGCTCTTACTTATCCCACTAAATTTAATCATTCTTTCACTTCCTTTCTTCCCATTTATCCGACTCAATCTGACAACTTTTAATTATATACATAGTTGTCAGTTTACGTTTACATTATAATAGGTATTTATCATATTGTCAAATTCGTTGAATATCATTGTACACAAGAAAATAGGCACTAACACTTATTTCTACTGTAAGCCTACAAAGTAACTACTTTGAAAGTTTTTCTTACAGCACTCATAAGTATTAGTGCCTGTTATATTATTTTATTATTGTTTACTTATTTTTCCTATAAACAATTATCCCCAATATCCTAGTATTCAATAGGATTAATAAATACTTCTACCCGTTTATAGGCATCTTCGTCTCCTATAACGATAATAGTATCTCCCGAAGTAAAGACCGCATAAGGCCCTGGAGATAAAATGAGTTGATCTCCGCGCTTAATAGCTATTATTGTAGCCCCTGTATTTTGCCAAAATTTTGTATCAATGATAGGCTTTTCAATAATAGGTGAACCAGCTGATATCTTTATCTCATACTGTGGAATAGGATCCGCATACTTTAACTTTTCTTTTAAATTAAACATCCGATCTATAATGCCTGAAATACGATCATTGGTTTTGTCTCTTTCTTTAATTAAATCCTTTAATTCATATTTTAGTTCACGATAATCTTTATTTTTATTAAACTTTTCAATATATTTTTCTGCATTTTCTCTTGATGTTATAACAGCACCACTGTTAGGATGAACGACTACAATATCCATATCTGCAAGCAGCCTAAAAGATCTTCTAATTGTTTCAGGTGATACCCCATACTCACAAGACATAAGTGAACGCCCAGATATTTTAGAGTTCTCTTTTAATTCTCCTTTTGCAATTCTTGACGCTATATCAAATGCAATCTGTGCATAAACTGGCGGTGTTACAGATTGGTTCATACCAAGTGCCTCCTTATAATCAATAAACTGTTGTCATTATAGCTACTTCTCATAATAAAGTCAACGTTTATCACTAGCCTGCTTTATATATTTTATAAAGATATATTTACATATTTTAATATATTTAAATAGAGATTCTCTGACTTTATTGGTTTTGTAAGATACCCATCCATACCAGCTTCGATAGACTTCCTTTTGTCTTCTTCAGTGGCATTTGCAGTAAGCGCTATAATAGGCGTATGTATATTACTATTCATTTCTTTTTCTCTTATGCTTTTTGCAGCTTCATAGCCATCCATAATTGGCATTTGAATATCCATTAATATTAAATCATATCTATCCTGCTCTATTTTCTCTAAAGCTTCTCTTCCATTCTCAGCAGTCTCTACTATCCAATTCTTTTTAGTTAACATCTTTTTTATGAGTAACTGATTAACTTTTGAGTCTTCTACGACTAAAACACGTAACATCATATCTTTTTTGAGACAGTCTCTTAAATCCAAATCTTCTTTTATTTTAACCTCGTCTAATGTCTCGAATGTAATCTCGAAGGAAAACCTACTCCCTATCCCTTCTTTACTTTTAACACTTATTGTCCCTCCCATTAATTCTATCAAGCTTTTCACTATGGAAAGTCCAAGACCAGTGCCCCCATATTTTCTTTTAGTTGAATTATCCAGCTGATGAAAACTTTGGAACAAGCTTTCTAACTTATTTTCGGCAATACCAATTCCAGTGTCAGATATGGAAAGTAGCAGCTTTACTTTATTAACTTCTTTTTCTGCCGCATCTATGTGTATATTAATTTTCCCTTTTTCAGTAAACTTAAATGCATTAGAAAGTAAATTAATCAAGATTTGTCTTAATCTTACTAAATCTCCTGTAATCACTTCCGGTACATTATCATTAATATCATAATTAAGTTCTATGTACTCTTTTTTTTCAGTATACGCAAAAGTCTTAACTATATCAGAAACTAATTGTCTTATGTTAATTCTAGTATTTTGAAGTTCCATTTTACCTGCCTCAATCTTAGAAAAATCTAATATATCATTGATTATATCTAATAGTGAGTCTGCAGAATATTGCAAGATTCGTAGGTTCTCTTTTTCTTCTGGGGTAAGCGATGCATTTTCAAGTAGTTCTGCCATACCGATAATTCCATTAATTGGTGTTCTTATTTCATGGCTCATTGCAGCTAAAAACTTACTTTTCGCTTTATTTGATTCCTCTGCAGTAAACTTTGCCCATTCGAGTTCCTTCATAGTTTCTTCTAGACTTGTGATATCCCTGAGTACTATAAATTCACCAATCCTATAATTCTTTTTATTAAACAAGGGAGATCTTTTCATATCATAATATCTTTTCTTACCTTCTATATTAAGTACTATTTTGCCATTCCTATATATCTCATTTATCTCTTTAGAGAAGGCTATCTTCTCTGCTACTGATTCTATAGTTTGTCCAATAATTTGATGATATTCCATTTTCAACATGTCCTGCGCGGAAGTATTAATATCAATTATTCTCTTTTGATTATCAAGTACTACCACCAAATCTTCCATTGTTTCTATAACTGCAGTACGTGCTACTGGGATAAGGTCTAATATCCTGTACCTAAACATTCCAATAAAAAACAATACTCCTGTAAAAGTAAAAGAGAAGGTAGTCGTATCCAAATTTTTTATTGGCCTTAACTGGAGTAAAAATAAGATTTGATCTGAAAAAGGTATAAGTACTGCTAAAATCATTATAATTGCTTGCTTTGTATATATTTTTGAAAGTCTAACGAGTGTATATAACAATATAACCATACCCACTATTATCATACTTAAGGAATAACTTGCATGAATCCAAAACCAACTAGCATAATCTATTACAACTAATTGCAGATTGCTTCCTTTGAGTAGTTCAATCCTTGTTTGACTCGCAAATAAATGGTGATAGTCATTAGTAAAAACCATAAAAAGTGTGATGCATGGAATGATTAACAATAAATAGATATGACCCTTTTTTAGATCATTCTCTTTTCGAGTATATTGCAAAGAAAAAATCAGCCATACGACGGGAATATATACTACTCCTAGATAGCTTAGTTTATCCCAAAATATTTTTACCTCAAAGTAACTGCACACTGATGATAAGAGCGTACACATCGACCATTCAACTGCTAAAATCATAATCAGCATCATAGAACTTGCTCCCACTGCTGACCGGCGTTTCCAGAATAAAAAGGCCATAGTCATCAAAACAATAATGGAAACGCTTGAATAGGTAATATAAAGTATGGTTCCAGTAAGCATCAGCTTCTCCTTTAGAAATGTTTTTCTCATTTTATTATAGTATATCTATAAAATGAGTGCAAAACTAAAAGCGGCACACTAGAGATTTATTTAAACCTTTAGTGTGCCGCTTTTGATATAAGCTGGAATCCTTTATTACTGAGCTGGAAGGATTCGAACCTTCGGATGCTGGAATCAGAATCCAGTGCCTTACCGCTTGGCGACAACTCAAGAAATACTCAGCGGATGATGGGAATCGAACCCACGCCCTCAGCTTGGGAAGCTGATGTTCTGCCATTATACCACACCCGCAAATGATTTTTACAATATTATTATAAATCTACTGGAAATATTTTTCAATTAAAATTTTTAAAATTTTGTTGATTGATAGTCTAATAGATGGTATGATAAATTATATTACGATAGTCGTATATTACGACATACGTATATCTTAAAGGAGGTTACCCCTTGGAGGAAAATAAACTTATTCATAAGCTCTTAGATATTTTTAAATTCAAAAGTGAATACCAGCTTCAAACTTCAAATATACAGCCCCAGGATATGTACGTTTTAGAAAGAATCTACTTTAATGAAAAGATATCGATTAAAGATATCTCAAAGAAATATAGCATTCCGCCATCTACCCTAACAGGAATTATTGATAGGTTAGAAAAGAAAGAATTAGTTGAAAGGTCAAGAACAGCTGCTGATAGAAGAGCCATTGAACTTATCCCAACAATTGAAGGAAAAGCTATTGTTGCAACGCATATAGAAGAGGATAAGCTATTTTCAGCTAACTTTTTTAATGTGCTTGAAGAAGAAAAAAAAGAAAAACTTAAGGAACTACTTGAAGAGTTATTAGATCACATAAGCATAGATTCTCTATTTAATTCTGATGCTAAGTTATGATTATAGCATTATCATTTCAATTCTTAATAGCAACTTTTGATAAAAGTTCAGTTTAGATAATTTAGCTTTTTTTATATAAAATATAACTTGAAAAGGAAGACAAATTCTATGTCCAATGAAACAAACAATACTCCAAATATAAGTAAACCTAAAGCTTTACTTGAAGTTCTTAAAGTATCAACAAAACTTGGCCTAACGTCTTTTGGTGGTCCAATAGCTCACCTTGCCTATTTTCATAATGAATATATTCGCAAAAGAAAGTGGATGGATGAACGCAGCTATGCTGACCTCGTTGCACTTTGCCAGTTTCTTCCCGGCCCAGCCAGCAGTCAGATTGGTATAGGCATTGGTACCATGCGTGCAGGCCTATTGGGCGGTGTCATGGCTTGGATTGGTTTTACAATGCCGTCAGTAATAGCTATGGTGCTTTTTGCTTTCCTTCTTAAAGGATTTAATATAGGTAACTCTGGTTTAATCTATGGATTAAAGATAGTAGCAGTCGCTATAGTAGCCCATGCGGTACTATCTATGGGGCAAAAGCTTGCTTCAGATCGTATTAAAGCTACCATTGCATTAATATCAGCTGCAATAGTCTTACTATGGCAGACAGCCTTTAGCCTTGTAGCAGTCATTATACTATCCGGTTTACTTGGATTATTCATGTATAGAAAAACACCTTTACCCGAGCATACTGTAGCTCCTATAAAAATTAATAAGATATTTTCCGTATTCTGTATTATAGCTTTCTTTTCTTTGTTATTTATATTGCCTTTACTACGCGAACTAATCTCTAGTCAATCAATAGCTTTATTTGATAGCTTCTACCGATCAGGTTCACTTGTATTTGGAGGTGGTCATGTTGTTCTGCCACTTTTAGAAAGAGAACTTGTTCCTGTCGGCTGGGTAAGTGAGCAAGACTTTTTGACAGGATATGGGGCTACACAGGCTGTACCAGGTCCATTATTTACTTTCTCTGCCTATCTAGGTGCTATTGCCCATGGTATACCGGGGGCTATTGCTGCTACAATCGGCGTCTTTCTTCCATCTTTTCTTTTGGTAATAGGTGTACTGCCTTTTTGGAATATTTTACGCCAAAATACAAAGATTCAAGGAGCTCTTGTTGGTATAAATGCAGCCGTTGTGGGCTTACTTTTAGCAGCATTATACAATCCATTATGGACTACAGCAATCCGTTCTTCGAAAGATTTTGTGCTTGCCGCAGCTTTGTTTATCATGCTAATCTTCTGGAAGCTTCCTCCTTGGGTAATTGTCATTACTGGTGCTTTAGGTGGCATTCTAGTGAACCTAAAATTCTAACTGATCTTATTTTAACAAAAGAAAAAAGTCAAGTGTTCCAAATTGCTGAAACACTTGACTTTTCTCGTAAGCAGAGAAGGTGGGATTCGAACCCACGTGCCCATTTCTGGACAACTCGATTTCGAGTCGAGGCCGTTATAACCACTTCGATACTTCTCCACATTTGTTTATTGTAAAACACCTTACATGTACTTATTATACTATAAATCAAAATACAATTTAACTATAAATTAAAATTTTCATTGATTTGCCTTACTTACTCTTCGTAATCTTCCTTTAATAGGAGTTGTTTGCAGAGCTTCAAAAACCATGTTTCCTTTATTATTTAGTATTTCTACAAAAGTTGATACATCCTGAACATTAATAATACCAATATCATTAGCTGTCATGCCTTCAAGATTACTAAGTGTCCCTACAATATCAACAGGCCTCATCTTGCTTTTTTTACCTGATGCAATATGGAGCTTCATAATTTCCTGCCCTAAGCCTATTCCTTTATCTTCTTTTAGCTTCGCTCTTACGCTCATCTTTTCTTCAAAAGCAGCTATCAATTCTTTAACCTTTTCATTGTCTGGTAATTCTTTATGAGGTATTTTAAAACCTATATACTCTTCTATATCCATAAGAAACTTTTCTTCATACAATGCCATAAAGGTAATAGCCTTTCCAGTTTTCCCTGCTCGGCCGGTTCTTCCTATTCTATGAACATAACTTTCTTTGTTTTGAGGAATATCATAATTAATAACGAGAGCTATATTTTCTATATCAATGCCTCTTGCTGCTACATCAGTAGCTATAAGGTACCTAAAATACCCTCTTTTGAAATCTGCCATAACCCTTGTTCTATCTTCCTGTTCCATTCCTCCATGAATTTTTTCACAGGTATAGTTAAGGCTCTTCATCTTCTCAAATAAATCATCTACTGCTTGTTTGGTATTACAGAAGATTATACAGCTGTCTGCATTCTCAGCAATAGTGACGTTTATAAGAGACTGTTCTTTATCCTTATCATTTACTTCATAAAGGACATGCTCTATTTTGGAAGATATTTTCTCTTCTTGCTGAATGGTTATATAAGCAGGCTCTTTCATGTATTTTTTAGAAAGCTTTTCTATATCATCTGGGAGTGTTGCTGAGAAGAGCAGCGTAACTCGATTCCTGGGTACTCTTTCTATGATCTTTTCTACTTGTTCTATAAACCCCATATTCAGCATCTCATCTGCCTCATCTATGACTAGATGTGTTATAGCATCAAGCATAAGGGTTCCTCTTTCTAAATGATCTAACACCCGGCCTGGTGTTCCAACTACCACATGTGTTTTCTGCTTTAAGTCTTTTTGCTCTGTAGTAAAAGAATGTTTACCGTACACTGCTACAACTTTAATTCTCTTAAATCTTCCTATATTAAAAAAGTCTTGTTTGACCTGCATTGCAAGCTCTCTTGTTGGTGTAAGCACCAAAGCTTGCGGTCTATTTTCTTCCCAATCTATCTTTTCACAAATAGGAATAGCAAATGCTGCAGTTTTACCGCTTCCTGTTTGAGATTTTACCACCATATCCTTATTATCAAGTACTGAAGGTATAACGGCATGCTGCACCTTCGTTGTTTTTTTAAACTTTAAGATTGCAAGGGATTTTAGTAGTTCCTCACCTAATTGATAGTTTTCGAAAGCATTTGTATCCATATATTAACCTCACCCTATTATTTTTTATCCTTAGTTCTGATTGCCTACTACATTTTATAGTGTATCAGGGATTTTAGCAATCATTTACTTCTTCATTATCTTTTATAATAATCCCTAATAACTTGCTAAATTCCAGTGCCTGCATAGAGGTCAAAATAGCACCTTTTAAATTTTCAAGTTTTATAGAAAGACCATCTATAATACATGTGGTAAAATCTATATCTTTAAGCTTAGTTCCTGCCATATCTGCTCGCTGCAACTCACACATTGTAAAAGTAGTTTTATTAAACTTACAGACTGCAAAACTGCTATGATTCATTTTACACTCTATAAAACTTGTCTCTTTTAATGAGCCTCCGCTAAAAATAGCATACTCCGTGTTACATTCATTAAATACAACATTTTGCATAGAGCACCCTGTTAGATGAATGCCTATAAGTTTGCAGCTGATAAAATCTGTGTGATGAATAATAGCTTCATCTAAATTAATATTCGATAACTCGCAATGCTCAAATCTTACATTGATGAACTCTACCCCTGTAAAATCCACATCTACAAACACCACATTTTTAAAAACTACATCTCTAAAAATAACACTTCTTGCAGACTGTTCTTCGATTCTTCCATTTGAAAAAGCACATTCGTTATATTCTTCTTCATCCCTAATAAAATATTCCATATGTTCCCCCTATTTTTTATTCTACAGCACCTGGAGATCTGTCATAAGCGGATAATGATCTGATGGATACTTCCCTTCTTCATTATACCTTATAAGTTCTACATCATTAATCTCAAATGCCTCACAAACAAATATATAATCTATATGCATCCCTTTTTGTTGTCCTCTAAACATACTCATCGTTGACTTTTTATAAAGATCTTTACTAGCTTCCTGCACAGCCACAAATTTTTTTCCATTGTGGGTGCCTCTTGTGAATTCTTGTATCACTTTACTATTAGGTGTTGCATTAAAATCTCCCATGATAATACATGGCAATTTTTCTTTATCTTGATGTTTTCTCATAAACTCTGCAATTTTTTTTAGTCCATATTCCCTTGCATGAGGTAATAAAACATCTAAATGAGTATTGTAAATACGCAGCTTAAACTCGTTATCTAATTTAACAAGAGCCGTAGTACAGATACGTGGGAATAAAGAATACCATATGGTACTGCCTTCTTTTTTAGGCGTATCTGACAGCCAAAAAGTTTCATGATCTAATATAGTATGCCTCTTTGATATAAGAAGATTGTTTTTTTCAGCGAAAAGTTTCTTAGTTCTTCCCATACCTACTACATAATAATCTTGTATATTTTCATTAATATCCTGATACATAGTATTAGTTACTTCTTGAAGCCCTATAATATCACAAGGATATTTCCTTATTAAATTATAAACGATATGTGACCTATCCTCCCATCTATTATTAATATCTAATATATTATCTGACCTTACATTAAAAGTCATAATCTTCATGTGTTTTCCTCCAATTCTACTCTTCATATTATAGCATTTTTTTAATCAACAACTTATTTAAATAACAGAAACATATTCTACTATATAATTAGTATAAGCTATAACTTTTTTCTTAAACTATGTTTAATCATCCAGATTCGATGGCCTTTGAATATTAATTATCTTTTTGGGAATAATTTTATATTACTATACGCATATAGGTTATATTTAATGAATATGTATAATAATAGGGATTTTTCCCCCGTAAATAATTTGTTAGCGTCACTCTTTATTTCATAAACTTTCATTTACATAACCTTATATAGTTATATATTAAAAGGAGGCAATGTATAGCTATGAATAAAAAACAAGAACTTTTAGATTTTTTACAAAAGGAATTATTTTATCCGGTGATTCATTCTCCCTATGTATCACCGGAATTAAAGTATGACTTTATAACAATTTTAGACACAATTAAAAACTTTTCTGCTGAAGGTATTTTATTATACTTTTGGAATATGATGGCAAATGATGAAGTACAAATGATTTTTTCTAATCGATTAATGGATGAAGGGTTTTATAATTATAGTGAGTTATTAGATACTTTTAAGAACCACTTTACTTATGAGTGGCTTTTATCTTAAAAGCTCTATTTTAATTTAACTTTACATTTAAAAAGAAAATTGTTTATAATCTTCTTTTAATTAAATATAATCTAACATTTCAATCATAAATGTTTATTTTTATACTTTAACTTTTTACTTTTATACTGTATCATCTGTTTCTCATATACTTATTATTTTTTATTTAGTATAATTTCGATATGTATTTATCTTGATTATATAAAGGAGAATAGGTATGAAAAACAAAAAAACTTCACTTTTCGTTCAGATTGTTTCTATCCTTTTACTCATTAGTATTGTTCCTAGTTTAATTCTTACCATTATTACTACTAATGTAACTAATAAAAGTATGGAAAACTCTTTAGGTGCCTACTCTCAAAAGATCATTGATCAGCTTACCTATAATGTTAATTATTCTAAAGAGCTTGTTGATTTATCTATAGCTCAGATTTTATCAGACTCTAATATTATAAACTATGCAGGTATTGTATCGACTTTAGATAAAAGTAACAGACGTATCTTAACCAATGAACTTGATAAAAAAATGTTTACACTTATTGGAAAAGATAACTTTATAAATGGTGTTTACTTCATGTCAAATGATGAATTACTCTATAATCTTAATTCTTCCAAAAATATAACCCCTAATCTTAGAAACTTAAAAGCTTATCTTACATCTCCTGATTTTTTGAAATCCGATACTTACAATTTAATGAAATCAGCTAAACCCTCAGAAAATACTTGGCTATACATACGTGATAAAGAAGTTCAAGGGATATATGTCATTAATAAATTCAGCAGTTTAGATAATGCAATGCTTATATTTTGTATTAATGGAAACTACTATGATGATATTTTAAAAGTAGCAAGTATTAAAGCTGGTATTCCTATCGTACTATTAGACAATAATCAATCTATTATTTTTTCTGACAGTCTAGTTGCAGATCCAGAAAACTTTATAAGCTCACGTGTGGATACTATGAACCATATAAAAAGCTCTGCAGAAAAATCAGGTACCTTCATGCAAAATAATAAGAACCTAGTAAGTTATGCAACGTGTACTAATGGATGGACTCTTCTTATAGATGCACCTATATCTATACTTATGAAAGAGCTACGACATGTTATGCTATATGTATTTATTATCAGTATCATCTTTATTATTATTCTTATTTTGCTATGTATTAAGGTAGTAAAACGTATTTCTGCTCCTATCGTTAAAATATGTTCTTATATGGAAGAAGTGGAGAAAGGAAACTTACAGTTAGCTGATACAATCAAAAAAGATCTTAAGTCCCCTAATAGAGAAATTGATCTTTTAATTAATGGATTTGTAAACATGATTGGTACAATTAAAACCTTAATTAACGATGCAAAATCTGTAACGCGTTTAGTTGATCAAAATGCCAAAGAACTTACAGCAGTAGCCGAAAACACCGCCTCTTCTGCACATGATGTAGAACTGGCTATCGGAAATATCTCTTCTGGTGCTCAAAAGCAAAATATGCAAATTCAAACTGCTATTTCTACTATTTCTACGCTCTCTGAAAACATTAATCAAGTAGGTATTATGATTGATCAAATATATGAATCTTCTAAGTATACTATCGCAATGAGTGAAAAAACTAAAGTAGAGCTAGATACGTTGCTTGAAAGTGCTAACAATACAATTCACATTAGTCATACTGTAAATGAGCATGTTAATGATTTGGGCAATGAGGCTATTAACATTAGTAATATTGTTGATATTGTCCGCAATATTAATGACCAAACTAACTTACTTGCTTTAAATGCAGCAATTGAAGCGGCTAGAGCAGGTGAACAAGGCAAAGGCTTTGCAGTTGTTGCAGATGAAGTGAGAAAATTATCTTATCAGACACAGGCAGCGATTGATACTATCGCAAAAACGCTGGATAGAATTCAACTAAAAAAGAAAATTACTGTCAGTGAAACAAGCAAATCTATAGCTGCTGCAAATCATCAATTACCTATTGTAACCAGCACTGCTGAAACCTTTAATAATATAGTAAATCACATGATAGATGCATCTGAAAAAATAGAGAATGTAACTAGACTTTTAAATGATCTCATTGTAGAAAAAGATGAAGTTGTAAAGTCAGTTAATGATGTAGCTATTATTGCAGAGCAATCTGCAAGTGTTACACAAGAAGTAGAGGCTGAGAGTATCACTCAGACACAACATGCCAGCAATATCATTGAAATGTCATCTCAATTAACCAGCAGTATAAAAACACTTAAAGATACCTATTCTAAGTTTAATTAAGATTATTCTCCGATTGATACTTTTGATCTATTT
Source organism: Clostridia bacterium (assembly GCA_029239755.1). Taxonomy (GTDB): domain Bacteria; phylum Bacillota; class Clostridia; order Lachnospirales; family Cellulosilyticaceae; genus FMMP01. Next base: position 164,077 of record JARBUI010000006.1, read on the forward strand.
AAGTATAATAAGACTATTAGATTTTATAAAAGCAAAGGACAAGGAGTTTATCACTTTATGAAACGATACTGCATGCTATCCAATATTTCTTCAAATACCCTAAAAGACATTTACACATACTTATTTAATAGTTGTGATAAAGTAAATATCTATTTTCCAAATGAAGCGCCTTCAGACATAATGAATTTCCAAAATACATTTTTAGAAGCTGTACACATTGCTAAATCTTCCGATGCATTGTTTTCTTCTGAAGATAACCTAGAAGAAAAAGAGGGTTACTCAATGATTATTGCTTCATTAACTGATGAGGTTAAAAATCTTATACTAAATATAAAGCCTGAATTTCATTTAAGCCTTGGGCTTATAGCTAACGATAAGGTATTATTTTATATCGGTGATGAAGGTGAGTGTATTATAGAAGACAGTGAGGACTCTGTTATCTTTTCTTCTCCTCTATTTAACTCATTCAAAGTGATATAAAAATGACCTCTATAGAACCTTTTTATCAAAAATATATTATTATCTATAACTAAAAAAAGCAGGCACGGAGGCCTGCCACTACGGTCTATATTATCTCTGTCTTCCGTAGCGGCAAGCCTCCGTGCTTGCCTGTTTTTAATTAAGATCCTCCATGTAAAAAGGCGTAAATCTCTCTTTTCCCAACGCCTCTATCTTTTGCCACTTGCTTCATTGCTGTTTTTTCATCCATTCCTTTATCTCTATATACTTTCATGTGCTCTTCAATAGAGAGACTTGTCCATTCTTTTTGAGTTTCTTCTTGAAGTTCTTTAATATCTTTACCTGCTATGATAAGTACATATTCTCCTCTTGGATCTTCTTCTGTATATTTGTGAATGGCTTCTTCTATTGTTGTTTTAAAGACCATTTCATATCTTTTAGTAAGTTCTTTAGTTACTGTGATATTTCTATTTCCAAGGGTTTCATGTAGCGTCTCTAATGTTTTTAGAAGTCTATGAGGTGCTTCATACAAAATAATCGTTCTTATTTCGTCCTTAAGATTATCAAGAACCTGCACTCTTTCTTTTTTATTAGAAGGTAAAAAGCCTTCAAAAATGAATCTTCTAGTAGATTGTCCTGATATAATAAGTGCAGTTATTCCAGCAACAGCACCAGGCGCAGAAGTAACTGTTATGCCTTCCTCTAGAGCTAACTTAACTAGATCTTCTCCAGGATCTGAAATACCTGGAGTGCCTGCATCTGTAACAAGGACAATGTTGCTGCCTTCTTTAAGACGTTCTATAATCTGTTTGCCTTTTTCTTCTTTATTATGTTCATGGTAACTTATTAACCGAGTATTTATTTCAAAGTGATTTAGGAGCTGCTTTGTATGCCTTGTATCTTCTGCTGCAATAAAATGAGCTTCTTTTAATAATCTAACAGCCCTATAAGTAATATCTTCTAGGTTTCCTATAGGCGTTGCACATAGCGTTAGTATGCCATAGCTATCCATTGTTTTCCCTCTTTTCCTTGCCATAAATCTCATAGATCTCATCCGTATAAACCCCTTGGTCGTTATAAACCATGAGAGGCGGTTCTACCTTTAATTCTGGTCCTCCATTTTTTACAGCTTCAATTAACACCATCGTTGGTGACTTATCTGGCTTTGGATGAACAAACCTCATTCTTTTAGGCTCAATCTTATACTGTCTCATCAAACTTATGATATCAACTAGTCTATGGGGTCTATGTATCATACATAGCTTTCCTCTGTCTTTTAGCATATAACTTGCTGCGATAATAATATCTTCTAACGTACAGGCAATCTCATGCCTTGCCACCATAATAGAAGGATGTTCATTCTTAAGTCCTGCATGGCCTTTCATATATGGAGGATTAGTTGTTATAATATCAAACTCACCCTGCATAAAATGTTCTTTATAATTTTTGATATCAATATTTAAAAACCTTACACTTTCTTCTATATGATTAAGCTTTGAGGATCTTGTTGCCATCTCTACCATGTCTGGTTGTATGTCTATGCCCGTGTAATCCCCTTTTTGATAAGCCGCATGCATGAGTAGTGGGATAATCCCCGTACCTGTTCCAATATCTAATATTTTTTGAGATGCTTTTATTACCTTTGCAAAATGTGCTAGGAGTATAGCATCAATCCCGAAGCAAAATACTTCGGGATTTTGTATAATCTTATATCCATTTCTCTCTAAATCATCAATTCTCTCATTCGAGTTTGCTAAAGTCAAATCCTTGGAATTCATCATCAACATGTCCTTCACAGCATTTTTTCTTTCTATTAACTATCTTTATGTCTTTACTTGCAAATACCATAGCTTCTTTTTCTTCTTTATCTTTTTCCTTTTTCTTAACAGCTACCTTGATCTGTTCTCTCAGTAAATTAACTGATAAAACTTCACCTTTACCTTCTGGTGTGATAACCACATCTCCTACTTCTGGAAGCCTGTCCCTTACCTCTACGTAGCAATCTTGTTCATATTTTAAACAGCACATAAGTCTGCCGCATATACCTGATATTTTAATAGGATTAAGTGAAAGACTTTGTTCTTTTGCCATTTTAATAGATACCGGCTGAAAATCTCCTAAAAAGCTATTACAACAAAGGCTTCGGCCGCAAATACCCATGCCCCCGCACATTTTTGTTTCATCTCTTACACCTATTTGTCTAAGCTCTATACGTGTTTTAAAGATGGAGGCAAGCTCTTTTACAAGTTCTCTAAAGTCCACTCTCTCATAGGAAGTAAAGTAAAATAATACTTTATTGTTATCAAATGTATACTCAACATCTATAAGTTTCATATCTAGGTTATGTTTAATAATCTTTTCTTTGCATATATTAAAAGCTTCTTTTTCTTTTGCTTTGTTTTGTTCATATTTATCATCGTCTTCTTGAGTAGCAAGTCGTATGACTTTTTTAAGAGGCTGTATAACTTCTTCTGTCTTAATTTCTCTATTAGGAATAACTACTTCACCGTATTCTACACCTCTGGCTGTTTCTACTATAACGTGCTGTCCTTGCTCGTAGGCAGCATCTTCAGGATCAAAGTAATATACTTTGCCAGCACGCCTAAACCTTATACCTATTACGGTTATCATTTTTTTCTCTCCTTCAACTTCAGCAATAAGTTCTCTATTACAAATGTATGATATATATTTTGTTTAATATCGATTAAAGCACTTTTGATACATTCTATATTGTCACTAATCTTATTATACGTTAATTTATGTGATGTGTCCAACAACAGTTTTTCGTGATCAATATAATATAAATCATTGGTTTTAGCTGATTTTAATACCGCCGCATCAATATACCACAGCAACCAAAATTCTAAGATTTTCTCTATTATATCTTTTTGATCAGTAATATCTTTTACCAAATCGTACACTTCTATTAAATCTGCTCTCTCTAATCTTTCTAAATAAGAAATACTCTGCTTACGAAGTTCAAAATACTGGTCGTCTTCTAATATATCATTGATATGCCCAATGCTCCCGCCAGAAATTTTGAAAAGTATGTCCTTTTGTATTCCTTGTATGTTTTTATTATTTAAATAATACTCTATTTCATTTTTACTCAGAGGATTAAATCTAACAGTAATACATCTTGATTTAATAGTCGGCAAAAGTCTTGCTGTATTCTCACAAATAAGAATAATAATTCCGTATTTAGGAGGATCTTCTATTGTCTTCAGCATAGCATTTTGTCCCTCAATAGTAATTGTATCTGCTGCCTTTACAACAATTATTTTATGGTCAGACTGATAAGGCTTGGTATCCATTTCTCTTACAATATTATTTCTTATGTTTTCTATCTTTGTAACCTTTGTATCTTTTTCAATGGTAATAAGGTCTGGATGATTACCTGTTTCAATCATATGGCATGCCTTGCACACATTACATGGCTTGTCCTCATCTTTACTTTCACATAAGATAAGCTTGGCCAGTTCCACTGCAAAGGTATTTTTTCCTACTCCATAAGAACCTTCAAATATATAGCTATGGGATAATTTATGTTTATCTATTGTTTTTAAAAAGTATTCCTTAGCATCTTCATTACCTATAATATTTTGAAACGCTCTCATCTTATCTCCTTAATTATTATCTAATCTTGTTTTTTATATACTTATCTCTTAATGGTACTATAGATTATATAAGCCCATTTTAAAAAATTCGAACCTTCCTAGCTCACAAGACGAACTTTCCTATTTTATAATAAAAATGTTCGTGATTACACGAACATTTAAGTAGCAATATCCAGAAGCAGTCCTTGTATTTCTCCCACTCTATCTAGTATATCCATTTGATTTTTTTCTGATTTTATAAGTTCTTTAGCAAGTTCATCTAATTTCTCATTGACCACTCTTACAATACCATAAACTCTGTGTCTGCCTCTTTTATCTAAGAAGTTATCCCTAGAAAATTTATGAGAATTAACAACTACCTCATTTATGAAGGTTGAGATCATTCCTCTATAGGCCTTTAAGTCCCTGATATCCATATGCTCAGATAGTTTATTCCCTTGTTCAGTAATCTTTTGTACCATTTCTTTTATTTTATCTTGAAGTTCAGATTCTCCTATTTGGCTAAGCAGAGTAAATTTGAACCCTTTATCTACCTTAATATCTTGGGAATTAGGCAACTCTCTTAAAGTAGGCATCTGTATATTATTAACTTGAATATTAGCCATAATAATCCCCCTTCTGCATATTTTTTACGCTTATATTGATAGTAGATTTATAGGTAATACCTTTATTTTAAAGGAATATAATCTTTAATGCAAGGATGAGTCTATCACTTTATTAACCATTTATAACTTTTAAAACATGTTTGTAAATCTCTTCATGTATTTCATTAATACTTCTAAGCTTATTATACGCTGTACATTCCACTTTTACCCAGTTATACTTATTTGCTACTTCTAGTGCATTATGATAAGAACTAGTAAGATAGCCTATGTTACTTTCATGAATATCCTTTTCTTTAGAACCTGTAAATTTATTATCTCTGTCCTTCATAAGCTCTATGCTATGCTCAACAGGCATGTCTAAAAAGATCACACAGTCTGGAACTGGAAGCTTATATAAGCTAAACTCATAATCCCATAGCCACTCTAAAAAAGCATTTCTTTCATTATTATCTTTTATCTTACATGCTTGGTGAACCATATTAGATGTCGTATATCTGTCTGCTATAATGATTCCTCCATCTTTGTAAAATGATTCCCATTCTGTTTTATATGAAGCATATCTATCTGCGGCAAAAAATGTAGATGCAACATATGCATCTACGTCATTTGGATTTGTCCCAAATCTTCCGTTTAAATACATCTTTACGAGTGCTGCTGACTCTGAACGATAGTTAGGATACTCAACCTTTTGAATAGCATAACCCTCATCTAAAAGCCTGTCATATAGCTTTTTTGCTTGTGTAGCCTTACCACTCGCATCAGAGCCGCTTTCAATTGTAATTACTTTTCCGTTCATTTTGTCCTCCATTAAGTGAGTTTAATCTTCTTTAACAACCTCTATTAAAATACTGGCTTCTAGCAACCTAATACCTTGAAGTTTTTCTTTAAGTTCATAGATTAACTGAATGTATTCATTCTTTAATCTTTCTCCTATACATATAACAGGAATACCAGGAGGATAAAGAATAATAGCATTTGCTGCTATTTTACCCTCACATCTATTAATCGGCAGCCATTCTTTTTCTGCATGATAAACTTGCCTTGGATTTCTGCCTTCAGTGATTTCATGGTTAATAACATAATCTAGCTGATTATCATAATTCTTGTATTCTAAATTACAATCAATAGCTATAAGCGCATCTTCTAGTGCAGACAATGTATCTTTATTATCAGCCATTGTTGTTATAACAATAATATGCGTACTAAGAGCCGCTTCTACCACTATATCATATTGATCATCTAACATTTCAGCCAGCCTATACCCATCAATATTCGTGTGCATTGTAGAAATAAGTATTTTACTTATATCATACTTTGCGCTAGGCTTTTCTATTAACTTTAATCTCTTTAACCTTTTTAGACTTTCTCTTGTACAAATAAGATAATTTATATACTCTTCTTTTATTATTTGTTTGTGGTCTAAAATATAACATCTTATATAGTCCATTAATCCCATTATTATATATGACGGACTGCTTGTTTGTATCATTCTTAACGCTGATAACACTTTTTTGTAATCTACTCTATCTGAACATATATGACAAAGGGCACTTTGTGTGAGTGCTGGCAAAGTTTTATGCATACTATTTATTACGATATCTGCTCCTAGTTGTATGCTGCTTATTGGAAATTTATCTCCTATTATAAAGTGTGCGCCATGGGCCTCATCGACGATAAGTATCTTTTCATGGGCATGTACTACTTGAGCTATTTCCTTAATATCAGATACAATTCCCTCATATGTAGGGCTCACAATGATAACCCCTTTTACATCTGGATAGGTTACTAAAGCCTCTTTAATATCCTCTGCAGTTATCCCGCCTAATATATGATCTTCTTGTAAGTACTTAGGACTTACATAAATAGGTTCAGCCCCTGATAGAGCTAAGGCGTTCCAGACACTATGATGACAATTTCTAGCTACAATTATTTTGTCATTATCTTTACAAACTGCTAAAATACTGGCAAGTATTCCTGCCGTGGATCCATTTGTGAGAAATAATGTTTCTTTAGCCCCATAAAAGTCTGCCATCAGCCCCATAGCCTGTTTGATAATACCTTTAGCATCATAAAGATTATCCATTCCTATAACTTCCGTATTATCTAATAAAGATAAGTTAATTTTATCAATGTCCGCTGAAGTGCCAAATTTATGACCTGGCATATGAAAAGATAATTTAGATGAGCTGTATTGCATAAGTTTATTGTATAAAGGCGAACTCATCTTCTCACTCTTTCCTATAATAAATAATATCTTATAATCTACTATAAGTTTACATGAATATAGCCTCAAATTCAATAAAAGGCTGATTTATTCAGCCTTTTATTTTGAAAGTCATATTTATATTATTATTCTATATCAATGGCTGAGGATACAATAATTTGTTTAGCCGTATTATAAAATGCATTTGTAAGATCTGCTTCGTTTTGTATATGGTATTCACATAGCCTATTAAATTCTTTTTCTAACCGCTCTCTGCTTTCTTCATATAAACTTTTATCAATGCACTCCTTACTATATTCTTTAATAATATCAGAATATCTATCAGGATTTTCTTTAAAGTCTTGAATATTTATTGATCTGCTGCGTAAAAAATTATAAACTTTATCTGATTCCCTAGCTGCATTTTGAGCTCTTTTAAGTATATTATATTCTATGTGTTGCATGTTTCTTACCACTCCTCTCATATTCCTACTTATTATATTCATTGTATTTTTTACTTATTCTTATTAGTGTTAATCATTTCTAACAAAATAATACACAAAAAAAGCAGGCTGCTTACCTGCTTATAAAGCTTATTCATTTACTATTTGTTCTATACAAATGGTGTAATCACCATCTGGTGAACTTACTGTAACCTTATCTCCAACCTTTTTCTTATAAATAGCCTTACCAAGTGGTGATTCAATACTTACTTTATTATGGATAGCATCTGTTTCTACAGTTGTAACCATCATATATTCTGCAGTGAAATCATCTTCTATAAATTTAACTGTTATAACTTTTCCTAATCCTACTTCCTCTGGATTTGTGGTATCGGTTATAATCTTTCCAGTCTTTATCATTCTTTCAAGATAACGTATTCTTCCTTCGTTTCTGCTGCGTTCTCTTTTTGCCGCTTTATATTCATAGTTTTCACTAAGGTCTCCGTGCGCTCTAGCTTCTTTAAGGTCTTCATTAATTTCCTTACGCGTAAATACTTTACGGTATTCAATTTCTTCTTTTAATTTTTTAACATCTTGTTCTGTAAGAAAATTATTCATACTCGTTTAACCCATCCTTACTTTATATATTTTATTTATTAATTTCCTTAATATACAATTATAAACTAATACATAGGTTTTTACACACTTTTTAAGTAATAAAAAAAGCCCTGCAACTAATGATGTCATTAGTCATAGGACATTTTATTAATGAGCCACCCGGGATTCGAACCCGGGACCACTTGATTAAAAGTCAAGTGCTCTACCAACTGAGCTAGTGACCCATGCTAAATGCCCAGAGCCGGAATCGAACCAGCGACACGAGGATTTTCAGTCCTCTGCTCTACCGACTGAGCTATCTGGGCATAATGGTTGCGGAGACAGGATTTGAACCTATGACCTTCGGGTTATGAGCCCGACGAGCTACCTAGCTGCTCCACTCCGCGATATTAAATTAGGTAAATATGGAGGGAGAAGGATTCGAACCTTCGAAACTATCGTAACAGATTTACAGTCTGCCCCCTTTGGCCACTCGGGAATCCCTCCATATAAAGCCGACGATCGGACTCGAACCGATAACCTGCTGATTACAAGTCAGCTGCTCTGCCAATTGAGCCACGTCGGCGTATGGTCGCTATAGGGCTCGAACCTATGACCCTCTGCTTGTAAGGCAGATGCTCTCCCAGCTGAGCTAAGCGACCA
>JARBUI010000039.1 GCA_029239755.1 Clostridia bacterium
AAATCTTGTTAACTTTGGCATCATGCTCCAGTATTCACTGTTTGGTCCTAAGTTAAATAATATCTCATTTAGAGTAGGTACAACCCCTACAAAAGTCTTCCCATTTATTACGTATGAACCACCAGCTTCTGTGAATCTAAACAAGGCATTCCACACGTGATGAAGACCAAAAGGAATAAATAATCTTTCTCCAGCTGCTGTGAAAAAAGGTCCAACAGGGCTTAAGTAAACTACAGATAACTTTTTTAATATTGCTACGAAGATTTCCCATATAAATGGTATTGTTAAACCAATTGCCATCATTATTCCCATAGTTATTATAGGAACTGACTTTTTACCTGAGAAAAACGCAAAGGCTATTGGAAGTTCAAGCTTGTAGAATCTATCTGTTGCCCATGCTGCAACAAGACCTGTAATAATTCCGCCCAAGGCGTTTACGTTCATGGTCTGTATTCCAAGTATTTTTATCTGCCCAAACTGACTCATTACATCTGCCGGTGCAAGCTTCCCAGTAACAGTGAGCCAGGAATTCATAGAAATTACCAGTATAATATAACCTATAGTTGCTGCAAATACTGCTATTCCCTTATCCTTTTTGCTCATCCCATAAGCTACACCCATTGCAAACAATAATGGGATGTTGTCAAAAACTGCACCTGCGATTGTTCTCAAATTCACTAATATTGTCTTAAGTACTACGTTGCCTAAGAAAGGAAATCTAGCAACCATATAAGATTGAACAAGTGCGCCTGTTATACCTAGTATCATACCTACTGGCGCCATAACTGCTATAGGCAGCAACAAGGTTCTTCCGAACTGTTGTATCTTCTGACTAAAATTCTTTGACATTTCGCCTTCCTCCATTTACAAATTCTAAAATAAATGCTATGAGTACGTTTTCTAAAAGAGCGCTCTTCTTATGTAAACATTTTACCTTGCTGATCTCAATGTTACAATAATTCCGGATGATACTCTTTTCCTAGATGAAGTCTCAAGTCACAGGAAATGACCTAGGTCATGGAATATTTTGGTTAAAATAAAAATAGCCCGCTTTATGCAGAGCTATTTACTGTTAAGTTCTTTAATACAATTAACGATCATTTCAATAACTATAAACATTCCTATCCTTGATATGCTGTCGTCATGCTTGGTTTCTGTATCATTTGACACACAATGCAAGGTATAATCGCATATCTTGGATAGCTCATTATTTCCAAAGGAGGTTATCGCTATACTTTTAACCCCTTTAACCTTTGCTATATTAGCAACCTCTAATATTTTCTGTGTGTTTCCTGATAAAGAAATCATAATTACTAGTTCATCAGGCCCTAAGGTTTTACCAACTAAAGTTAGCAGATTATAATCATCAACGAATACGCACTTGACTCCAATGGTCAACAGGAGATGATTAAGATAAGAACCTGCCGCTTTGCTTGTACCCCTTGCAAAAACGTATACTGTTTTTGCTGCAACTATTTCCTTAGTAATTTTTTTATATAAGTCTGCTTCTATTACAACGAAGGTCTTTTCAATGTTTTGTTTCAAGTTATATTGCAAGTCTTCCAAAACCTTTCTATCATCCTCGTCTCCCTTTGATGACTTAAGGTAATATTTAAGATCAGAAAACCCCTCAAAGCCCAGTTTCTGAGCCAAATTAATAATTACAGTTTTAGAAGTAAAGGTCTCTTTAGCCAAATCACTTATCTTCATCTTCATAACTTTCTGTTGGTTAGCGTAGACATAGGTAAACACTTTTTGCTCACTGTTAGTTAATTTATTAAATAACTTAGCTAAATTCTCCATAAATACCCCTTATTTTTTAAAACTGCAAACTATATCAGAGACTAACTCTACAATTTTCTTATCAAAAACGCTTGGAATTATATTTTCACAGCTTAATTCTTTTTCATCTATGCAGCTTGAAATTCCTCTAGCAACTGCTAACTGAATTTCGGAGGTAATTTTGTTAATACGCGCTTTTAAAGCACCCTTTAATATGCCAGGAAAAACCAAAAGGTTATTTATCTGATTTGGATAATCACTTCTTCCTGTTGCCATAACCTTTACATTAGCTTTTTTCGCTGCTTCAGGCATAATTTCTGGTACAGGATTGGCCAATGCAAATACTATTGGGTTCTGGTTCATTGAAGAAACCATGTCCTCAGTTAATATGTTGCCTGCACTTACTCCAATAAAAACATCTGCTCCAAAAAGAGCTATTGGGTTCTGGTTCATTGAATAAACCATGTCCTCAGTTAATATGTTACCTACACTTACTCCAATAAAAACATCTGCTCCAAAAAGAGCATCGTTCAAATCACCTTTTTTATCCTTATTAAACTTTAAAGCACAGTCCTTTTGATATTTGTTAGCTGCATTATCAACTGTGATTATACCATATCTGTCGCAAATTACAATATTCTGAAAACCAGCTTCATATATAAGGTTTGATATTGCAATACCAGCTGCCCCAGCCCCATTGACTACTATCTTAATGCTGCTATCTTTTTTTGCAACCTTTACAGCATTTAAAAGAGCTGCCAAAACAGCTATAGCTGTGCCATGCTGATCATCGTGAAAGACTGGAATATCACAGATTTCATTAAGTCTTTCCTCAATCTCAAAGCAGCGAGGAGCGCTTATATCTTCAAGGTTTATAGCGCCAAAGCTGCCTTCTATAAGCTTTATGGTTTTCACTATGGTTTCCGCATCGTTGTCCCCTATGCATAAAGGAAAAGCATCAACTCCAGCAAACTCTTTAAATAATAGGCATTTACCTTCCATTACTGGCATTGCAGCTAGAGGTCCTATATTTCCAAGCCCTAATACAGCACTTCCATCTGTTATTACTCCAACAAGATTCCCCCTTCTTGTATACTTGTAGGAGTCTTCCTTGTTTTTTTCTATTTCTAGACAAGGGAAGGCTACACCTGGGGTATAGGCTACCGCCAAATCTTCATTGTTATTTACAGCACATCTACTTATTACCTCAATTTTTCCTTGCCATTGTTCATGTGATCTTAAGCTTTTTTCTTTCATTTGTATCACTCTCCCTAGTATGTATGATAGAGGGTTTGTAGTTGAGAGGCAAGACGAGAGGGGGATTTAGGACTTAGGTAATTTTTGATGAGGGCTATTCCTATCAT
>JARBUI010000023.1 GCA_029239755.1 Clostridia bacterium
AGGACTTAATATTGAAGTTATTAACACTGCAATTGAAGCTATTCCTAAAGATACAGATATCGTTATTACACATGAAAAGTTAACAGCTAGAGCAAAATCGTCAGCACCTTCTGCTCAGCATATCTCTCTAGATGACTTTATCAACACAAACGTATATGATAAATTAGTTGACGAGTTATCAGCTACGCAGAAAGCAAATCCTGCAAAGGCAGAAGTTGAAGAGAAGGAAGAGACTCTTGCACTTAGCAAGCAAAACATTAGACTTGGACTTAAAAGTGTAAGTAAAACAGAAGCTATTAAAATGGCTGGTCAATTGCTTGTAGATGGGGGCTATGTAGACCCTGATTATATTGAAGCTATGCTGCAAAGAGAAGAAGATTTAACAACGTATATTGGTAATGGTACAGCTATTCCTCACGGTGTTAGTGAAGCTAAAGAAAAAATTCATAAAACAGGAATTAGTATTCTGCAATTTCCAGATGGAGTTGATTTTGGAGAAGGAATTGCTTATCTTGTAATAGGTATTGCAGGTATCGGTAACGAACATCTTATGATTTTGTCTAATCTTGCTGAAATGTTAGAAGAAGAATCTAAAGTTCAGGAATTAAGAAAAACAACAGATATTGATTACATGTACAAACAATTTACTAGACAATAATCATTTACAGCATATAAAATGTTTTAAAAAAAACAAAGCAGGAAAGGAAAAAGTGATGATTTATACAGTAACACTTAACCCAGCTGTTGATAAAACCATTAAATTAAAAAACTTAGTAGTTGACCATGTTAATAGGGCAGAAGAAGTTAGAGAAGACGCGGGTGGAAAAGGGATTAATGTTTCTAAAATGATTAAAAATTTAATGGGTGAAAGCGAAGCTCTTGGACTCTGCGCTGGAAAAACAGGAGAATTTATACAACATCAACTGGATGAAATGGGAATCAAACATCATTTTATTCAGGGTGAAGGACAAACAAGAACCAACATAAAAATAGTTGATGATCTTAATAAAACCTATACTGATATTAATGAAACAGGGGCACCTGTTTCAAAGGAAACGATGCAGGCACTGGAGGAACTTATTTTTAGCAAACTAACTCAAGATGATTTTTTGGTGCTTGCTGGAAGTGTGCCTGCTAATGTTTCAAAAGATATTTATAAAAATTGGATTCAAAGAGCTAATGAAATAGGAGCCAAGGTTATACTTGATGCAGATGGTCAGCTTTTAGAGCAAGGATTAGAAGCAGGGCCTTACCTGATTAAACCTAATATTCATGAATTAGAAACACTCTATAATAAAGAAATAAAAACGATTGAAGAAGCTATCATGCTTGCAAAAGATTTATTTAAAAATAAGATTGAAGTTATTGTTATCTCAAGAGGCGAACATGGATGTGTTGTTGTAACTAAAGATGAGACATTAATGATAGAAGGACTTAAAGTTCCTGTTAAAAGTACAGTTGGTGCAGGTGATTCTATGGTAGCCGCACTGGCTTATGCCTTAAATAATAAGGACTCTCTAAAAGAAGCTATTACCCTTGGGGTTGCGGCAAGTGCTGCCAGTGTTATGCAAGAGGGAACTATTATGGGAGAATGGGATACCATTCAAAGTCTTAAAGAAAAAGTTAATGTTACTAATTAGAAGATAGGAGACAAAAAGATGAAAACAAGAGCTGTTAGATTATATGATGTCAATACACTAAAATTAGAGGAATTTGAACTGCCACAAATCAAAGATGATGAAATATTAGCAAAGGTTGTATCAGACAGTGTATGTATGTCAACTTATAAAGCTGTTATTCAAGGATCAAAACATAAAAGAGTTCCAGAAAACATTGCTGAGCATCCAACAATCATGGGTCATGAATTTGCAGGAGTTATTGTAGAGGTAGGAGCTAAATGGCAGGATCAATTTAAGCCAGGAGAAAAATTCGCTATTCAGCCTGCATTAAACTACAAAGGAAGTCCTTATGCTCCAGGCTACTCATTTGAATTTTTCGGAGGCAATGCAACCTATACGATTATTCCTCAAGAAGTTATGGAACTAGGGTTCTTATTAAAGTATGAAGGGGAAGCCTTCTACGATGCATCCTTATCAGAACCAATGTCTTGTATTATCGGAGGGTTCCATGCAAACTACCATACTGAAACAGGTAAATATGTTCATCATATGGGAATTGTTGAAGGAGGTAAAATGGCTCTCTTAGCTGGAGTAGGACCAATGGGTCTTGGAGCTATAGATTATGCACTTCATTGTGATCGCAGGCCAGGAACACTTGTTGTAACAGATATTGATGAAGCAAGAATTCAAAGAGCTAGAACGTTATTTAGTGAAGAGCATGCTAAAGCTTGCGGCGTAGAACTTATTTATGTTAATACAAAAGAAATAGAGGATGTACCAGCGCATCTTAAGGAAATAGTAGGCGGAACAGGCTATGATGATGTTTTTGTTTATGCTCCAGTACGCAAATTGATTGAAGATGCCGATAAAATATTAGGAAAAGATGGCTGTATGAACTTCTTTGCAGGACCTACAGATACTGAATTCTCAGCTTCTGTTAATTTCTACAATATTCATTACACACCTACACATATTATGGGGTCAACAGGTGGTAATGATGATGATATGAGAGAGTCTTTAGAAATGTCTGCTAAAGGACTTATTAACCCAGCGGTTATGATTACACACGTTGGAGGTATTGATAGTGCTCCTGATGCTATTTTAAACCTTCCAAATATTCCTGGTGGCAAAAAACTTATTTATAATGGTATAGATATGCCTCTGATGGCACTAGAAGATTTTAGAAAAGCAGGAGAAACTAATCCAGTTTACAAAGAACTCGCTGATATAATTGACAAACATAAGGGCCTATGGTCTGCAGAAGCAGAACGTTATCTTTTAAACCAATTTGAAAAGTAAAGGAGACTATTTATGGAAAAAATTACATTAACCCTAACAAATCCTCAAGGATTACATGCAAGACCGGCAAGTTTGCTTACAAAGGTAGTAAAGGACTTTAAATGCGACTTACATTTTTATAAAAATGGCATAGATACTAAGAAATATCAGCCTAAAAGTATTCTTTCAGTAATGTCTGTTGGTGCTGCTAAAGGTGATCAGTTAACTTTTGTTGCAGACGGAAGTGATGAGAAAGAAGCCATTAAAGCTATTGCAGAATTTATCCAAAGTGGGTGTGGCGAATAGGAGGCATGTTATGCATATCATAAAGGGGACACCGATCTCGCCTGGTATAGCTATAGGGAAAGCTATTGTAAAAAATACCTTGCAAAGTGAAATACATTTAGAACAGAATAAAAATCCAAACGACGAGAAACAAAGATTTCATGAGGCAAGACTAGAAGCCATAGAGCAGATAAAAGGTATTTATGAGCAAATGCTTCAGACAAAAGGGGAAGAAGAAGCTGAAATATTTATGGCGCATATTACAATGCTGGAAGATGTTGAGCTTATAGAAGGCGTAGAGTCGACAATTGATGAGCTAAGCTGTAATGCTGAATGGGCGCTGCATCATATTGCAAAAAACTTTATTGCTATTTTTGAAGCTATGGATGTGGAATACATGAAAGAAAGGGCTATGGATATCAGAGATATCAGCAGCCGTGTTCAAAGAATTCTATCCAGTGATGAGACTCATAATATTTTTGAGTTAAAGGAACCAGCAATTATTGTAGCTCAGGATCTCACACCTTCAGACACTGCACAAATGGATCCAAATCTTGTAATAGGGATCATTAATGAAGACGGTGGACCCACATCCCACGCTGCAATCATTGCCAGAATGATGGGTGTTCCGCTCATTGTTTATTCAAATATCACTTCTTTAGTAAGCAGTGGTCAAATGATAGCATTTGACGGCAGTACAGGAGATATTAATCTTCATCCAACCAAAGAGTTTATTGAGGAGTATAGAGAAAAACAGCTTAAATTAATAGAGAAAAAAGAACAGCTGGAAAAGTTAAAGGGAACTAAAACGATCACAACAGATGGTTTTAAGGTTGAACTTGCGGGTAATATCGGAATGCCTAAAGATGTAAAAGCGGTTTTAGAGCAAGATGGTGAAGCAGTTGGCCTTTTTAGAACTGAATTCTTATATATGAGCAGAAATGACTTTCCAGATGAAGAAGAGCAGTTTCTTGCATACAAAGAAGTAGTAGAAAAAATGCAGGGGCATCCAGTTGTTATAAGAACACTGGATATTGGCGGAGATAAGGAATTAGATTACCTCGAAATCCCAAAAGAAATGAATCCGTTTTTAGGATGCAGAGCTATTCGTTTATGCCTAAGTAAACCTGCTTTGTGGAAAGTTCAAATTAGGGCACTGCTCAGAGCAAGTGTTTTTGGAGAACTTCGCATTATGCTTCCAATGATTACTGTTATGGAAGAGCTTATTGCAGCAAAAGAAATAATAGAAGAAGCTAAAGAAGAGCTTAGAAATGAGAAGATAACCTTTAATGAAAATGTTTCAGTAGGAATGATGATGGAAACACCTGCAGCTGCTGTAATGGCTGATGTGTTTGCAAAGGAAGTAGATTTCTTTAGTATTGGAACGAATGACCTTGTGCAGTATACTATTGCCGTAGATCGTATGAATACACAAGTTGCACATTTATATTCACCGTATCATCCAGCTGTTTTAAGGCTTATTAAGAAGATTGTTGACAGCGCCCATGAGGCTGGAATTTGGGCAGGCATGTGCGGAGAAGCTGCCGCAGATAAGAAACTCATTCCTTTATGGATTGGTATAGGCCTTGACGAACTTAGTATGTCTCCACCATCACTTTTAGAGACAAGGGAGCAAATTCAAGGTTTATCCAAAAAAGAAGCTGAGAAATTAGTTGATGAAGTCTTATCTTTAAAGACTGCAAAAATGATTGAAGAAAGATTACAATAAGAGTATAATGATGTTAAGTAAAGTTGAAAAGCTGTAAAATATGAAAGGGCATGTGAAAATTTTCACTTGCTCTTCTTTTACAACTCAGACTAAATAGATAAAATGGGGGAGATTGTATTGAAAAAACTAGAGAACATGAAGGTATTCACTGTCTTAGCAATTATTCCATTAGTACTTATTATTATCATGAGTTTAGCTTTATACGTTACACAAGGGGCGGTATTAAAAGGTTTGTTTCATATAGTACCCATTATGATCAGTGTTATAACACTATTTATTCTCGTTGTTTTTATACTGTTAATGAACTATATTCACCGCCAGATTAAACTCGCAAGTGAGTTTACCCAGTCTATTTCACAGGGGGATTTCGGACGCAAACTACTTGTTCATTCTGATGATGCGTTAGGGCACATGCATGAGGCTCTTAATGGCATGTCAGATAGTCTAAAAACAAACATACATAAAATAACAAACCATCTTACTGAGGTTATGGCTGCATCTGAAGGATTCATTGGGGCTACAGATCAAACGCAGTGTATAGCAGATAAGATGATAAGCTTAGTACAGGAAGCTGAGACGTCTACAAGTAAACAGATAAATATTTCAGATCAAATGTCTCACTCATTTATAGAAATTAATCAGGGAATGGAAAATATTGATTCCAGCTTACAAAATGTTGTTGAATCTTTCGTAGAAGCTTCATCTAAGGCCGAAGATGGAACACATGTTATTAATAATGCATTTGAGCAAATGAAAACAATTAGTAAAAAGTTTGAAGTATCGACCAGTGCGATTGATCACTTAAAAGATAAATCGAAAGAAATTGATCAAATTGTAGCACTGATTACAAATATTGCTGCACAAACTAATCTGCTTGCTTTGAATGCCGCAATAGAAGCTGCAAGAGCTGGAGAGCAAGGAAGAGGTTTTGCTGTGGTTGCAGATGAAGTTAAAAAATTAGCAGAGCAGTCAGCAGGGGCAGCTCGGGAAATTGGCAGTCTTATTCATAAAATACAGGAAGAAATTGATCACGCAGTAAACTCTATGGCAGAAGGAAATGAAGCTATTGATTCAGGAATATCTATGGTTGGGAACGCAGGGGAGTGTTTTAATAATATCTTTAGCGATATAGAGACTGTTTCGAATCAAATGATGGATATTTCAGCGGTTATTGAAGAAGTATTTACTGTTACAGGGGCAATGGTAGAATCGTCCCAAAACATTTGTGAAATTGCAAGACATTCAGCAGCAAATACAGTAAGTATATCACAAGATTCTAAGAAACAAAAAACACTAATAAGGCAAGTTATTGAATCAGCAGGAAATGTAAGAAGTATGCTGCATGGTACCTTGAGTGAAATAAATGGCTTTAAGGCATAAAAAAATAAATAAATGTTGGTTAATCTATTCATGTTGGACATAATAGGATTAACCTTTTTTTATGCATTAATAAAATCACTGGAGGTAATTATGAAAGCGATAACTTATCAAGGAATGAAAAATGTAGAAGTAAAAAGTGTTGCAGATCCTAAGATAGAAAAAGACGATGATATCATATTAAAAGTAACCTCAACAGCTATTTGTGGTTCGGATTTGCATTTAATACACGGGATGATTCCTAACATGCCGCATGATTATATTATTGGACACGAAGCAATGGGAATTGTACAGGAAGCAGGCAAAGAAGTAAGGAAAGTTAAAAAAGGTGATAGGGTCATTATCCCATTTCCCATATCATGCGGTCATTGCTGGTACTGTGAACATGAGCTGTGGAGTCAATGTGACAATTCTAATGAAAATGGTGAAGCAGGCGCTATCTTTGGTTATAGCAAAACATATGGAGGGTATGATGGCGGCCAAGCAGAATATTTAAGGGTACCTTACGCAAATGTAGGACCTATGCTGATTCCAGAAGAGTTAACTGACGAGCAGGCGTTGTTTTTAACAGATATACTGCCTACCTCTTATTGGGGCGCAGAAAACGGAGGTGTTAAATTAGGAGACACAGTAGTTGTATTAGGATGTGGACCTGTAGGACTGCTAGCGCAAAAGTGGGCTGCTTATATGGGAGCCAAACGTATTATTGCAGTAGATTATATTGGATATAGGTTAAAACATGCTGCAGTATATAATGACGTAGAAGTTTTAAATTTTGAAGAATACGATAATGTGGGGGAGCATATTAAAGAAATAACAGGCGGCGGAGCAGATGTTGTTATTGATTGTGTTGGTATGGATGGAAAAATGTCTGGTATAGAAAGAGTAGAAACCCTTCTAAAACTTCAAGGAGGTTCTAAGTCCGCTATTGAAATAGCTGCACAGGCTGTAAGAAAGGGCGGAACAGTGTCCATGGTAGGAGTATATGGAGCAAGATATAATATGTTTCCACTTGGGGACTTTTTTGCCAGAAACATTACACTTAAAATGGGGCAATGTCCTGTGCACTCCTATGTGCCAACCATACTTGAGCTAATTAAAGAAAATAAAATAGATCCAACAGATATTATTACACACAAACTGCCATTGGATAAAGGGGAATATGCCTATGAGATTTTTGATGCAAAAAAGGATGACTGTATTAAAGTTATTTTAAAACCTTAATAGATCGAAAAACTTTTACTCCCAGTAAATCATAGTATGCATACAGAAGCTGACACATATACTGATAATGGAGTAATGTTTTAGCAGAGAGTGGAGTATTCATAAAATGAATGGGGGGATTATGTATGTCTTACGGTAAAATTAAGCATTTGTTTCCTGGAGGAAATACATCTCAAGGGTTTTTTAGTTACTATTCTAACATTATGACCCAAGAAGAAGCAGATAGGTTTATCATTATTAAAGGTGGACCAGGTGTCGGTAAATCAACTTTTATGAAAAAAATAGGGGAAGAAATGCTGCAAAGAGGATATGATGTGGAATACCTGCACTGTTCTTCAGACAATAATTCCTTAGATGGCGTCAAAATACCAGCACTTCAAATCGCACTGATTGATGGAACATCTCCTCATGTGGTTGACCCCAAGAGTCCTGGTGCAGTTGACGAAATTCTAAATTTCGGGGAGTTTTGGAACGATGAGGGGATTAGAGTTCATAAACAGGATATTATTGAGACAAATAAAAAATTGGGCGGAATCTTTGCAAGGGCCTATAAATATTTAAAAGCTGCAGACGCTGTTTATGAGGATAGCTCTGTTATCTACAGCAAGGCATTAAATTGGGGTGAAGTTAATAGACAGATTTTTGAGTTAATAGAAGTAATATTTGGGGATACGAAAATAGCAGCCGAAATCGGAAAAGAGAGAAGCCTCTTTGCAAGTGCTATGACGCCTAAAGGCCTATGTAATTATCTAGATAATATCTTAACGCAGGATACAGTCTATGAACTAAAAGGTGGAATAGGGACAGATGAAAAAGAGATACTTAACAGGCTCAAATCAGCAGCTATTGAGAGGGGCTATTTTGTAGAGGCCTTTTACTGTGCATTAAGACCGGATAAGCTTGAACATCTTATAATCCCTGCACTAAATACGGCCATTACAACCTCGAATGATTATCATACATCTAAAGTAGCTAAGTCAAGAACGATAGATATGCAGCAGTTTTACAATCAAGTAGTGCTTGATGTGTATAGGGAAGACTTAGAGCAAAATAAAGCGACATTTGAACATTTGATGTCAATAGCATTGCAAACGATCAGCAAAGCTAAAGGACTTCATGATAGCTTAGAGACCTATTATATCCCTAATGTAAATTTTGAAGCCATTGACAAATGTTTTGAAAAAGTAATGAATAGGATTTTAAAAGATTAAAAAAGTAATAGGATGCAAAACCTTTATGGTAACCCATAGAGGTTTTTTTGCAGCCTATTTAATCAATTAATAATTTTCGAATGATGAGAACTCTATTAATGCATAATTTACTTATAGAAGATAATTTGATACAATAAGTTTTAACTTATACAGTTTTTGAAGGAGATGATCGTTTTGAATAAATATAAGCAGTATTCTTTTTTTCTATGGCTTATAGCAGCTGTACTCCTATTTGTTGGAGCAAATAAGGTGTACCGGAATTATGCTGCTAAACAAATAATTGAAGAAAGCTTTGGCAGCAAAGCTACTGAAAAAGATTTCCCAGCAGCTGATCAAGCTACATCTGACAAGGCAGAAAAGCCAAAACAAAATGCTGAGGGGAAGCCGCTGGTTCCTAACTTTACACTGGAAAATGAAAAAGGAGAAGAAGTTTCCTTAAGCGACTATAGCGGCAAGGTTGTAATACTTAACTTTTGGGCAAGCTGGTGTCCGCCTTGTAAGGGTGAAATGCCGGAGTTTCAAAAAATAAATGATGAATTAGAAGCATCAAATGATGTTGTGCTGCTTACTATTAATTTGACCGATGGACAGAGAGAGACGAAAGAGAAGGCCATGAGTTTTTTACAAGAAAATAAATATGATTTTACTACATTATTCGACACAGAGGGGATAGCTTCGGGGATTTTTGGAATTCAGAGCATACCTACAACGATTATTATAGATAAAGAAGGTTACCTCCATGATTACATTATGGGAGCAACTACAAAAAGTGCAGTTTTAAGTTCTGTAAATGAGGTGAAGTAATTGAACTTTTCATCCATACTATTTACCTTTATTGAGGGGATATTGGCATTTATTTCTCCCTGTATACTGCCGCTACTACCGATTTATATTACGTATTTAGCAGGAACCTCACAAAATACTGATAAGAAAAAGCTTATTGTCAATACACTTGGCTTTATTGCAGGGTTTACGATTGTATTTGTTCTTCTAGGAGCGACAGCCACATCTTTAGGAAAGATAATAAGCAGTAATAGACTTCTTTTGCAAAGAGTAGGAGGAGTTATAATCATTTTGTTTGGATTAAACTTAATGGATATTGTAAAACCTAGATTTTTAAACCAAGAAAGGCGCTTTAAATTTAAAGGTAATTCCAGCAGCTTTTCAGGTTCTATTCTTTTTGGAATAGTATTCTCATTTGGCTGGACACCCTGTCTTGGAACTTTCCTTGGTACCGCACTGCTTATGGCAAGTCATATGAATACTGTTTTTTCAGGAATACTTTTGCTGCTTATATTTTCTCTTGGGCTTGGGGTACCTTTTCTTATAACTGCAGTCATTTTTGATAAGCTGACAAATGTCTTGACTTGGATTAAAAAAAATTACCATATGATAAATTTAGTTTCTGGAATGATTTTAATTATTACAGGATTCCTAATGGCAACTAACCTTTTTGGTTATTATTCAAGCTTGTTTTACTTCTAAAATAGCAAGTATTATGATGAGATAGAAGGTATAAAAAAGGAGCTGCAACTATGAACATAACAACAGAACAGAGAAAAAAGGTAAAAGGACAAGGCTTTTTATCCAATAAAGATGGTGAACATTTTTCAGCAAGAATTATTACAGAAAATGGCGTTTTAAACTATAAGCAGATCAAAAACTTAGGTGAGGCTGCAGAAAAGTTTGGAAATGGGAATATTTCCTTTACATCAAGATTAACTGTAGAGATTCCAGGAATAAAATTTGACGATATTGAAAACCTCAAAAAATATATAGCTAAAGAGGGAATGGTAACTGGTGGGACAGGGGCGAAGGTTCGACCTATTGTAGCTTGCAAAGGGACAGTCTGTACATTTGGACTCATTGATACGCAAGAGATTGCAGTTGAAATACATAAAAGATTTTTCGAAGGGTATGGACATGTAACACTGCCTCATAAGTTTAAGATTGCAGTTGGAGGCTGTCCTAATAATTGTGTGAAGCCAGACCTTAATGATTTAGGGATTGTAGGACAAAAAAAACCAAAGTACAATGATGAGTTATGCAGAGGCTGTACAAAATGTGGGGTTATAGCCACTTGTCCTACGCAGGCAGCAAGTCTTAAAGTTGGTAAAATAGTAATTGATGAATCTATCTGCAGTAACTGTGGGATCTGTCTATCAAAATGTTATTTTAACGCAATAGACGGGGCAGAACAAAGTTATAAAGTGTATATAGGCGGAAGATGGGGAAAGAAGATACGCATAGGGTCACCGCTTAATAAGCAATTTACGAAAGAAGAAGCTTTAAACGTAATAGAAAAGGCAATTCTGCTTTATAAAGATAAGGGCATAGCAGGGGAAAGGTTTGGTGAAACCATTGATAGAATAGGTGTAGATGAAACGATAAAAATGTTAACAGCTGAAAGCATTTAATAGTCCTTAGTAATCTTAAGAAAATCAGGAGTAAATGATAAGAAATATTAACGAATAGTTACTGCCCATGAAGAAGATAATAAGATAGGTAATTAATTCTTTCAAGGAGATGAAAAGAATGGAGTTAACTTGGATTTGGCAGTCAATTCTTATATTTTATGTAGGAACACTTATCTTACGAGTAGGCGGGAGAAAGTCCATCTCTCAAATGACTATTGCTCAAACTATTGTAATGATAGGATTAGGATCATTGCTTATTCAGCCTGTAGCAGGGAAGGGACTGCTTATCACTTTTTTAGCAGCATTTATTTTAACACTTTTAATGATCATTACTGAATATATGGAGATTAAGGCAGATTTTTTAGAAACTCTTTTTACAGGTAAGGCGGTTATTGTTATAGAGGATGGAAAGCCTAATATTAAAAATTTAAAAAAAATAAGGATGACTATTGATAGACTTGAAACACGTTTAAGACAAGCTGGAATATCTGCGATAGAAGATGTTAAGTATGCGACCATTGAAGTGAGCGGGCAGTTAGGCTATGAACTAAAAGATAATAAAAAACCGTTGACTAAAGGGGATTTTATAGAACTAATGGCAGAAATAGCACAAGTGAAACAGGTAATTGAGCGTACTACAAAAACGCAGGGAAATCAAAATCAAAAGAGTAACATTTTCCAAGAAATAAACACTAAAGAGTTTGAAGGTAACAATCATGAGCCCTAGAAGTACTGTCTTTACTCAAAACAGATAGAAGGATTTTACTATAGGGCATTAATAGAAAAATAAAGTTCTATAAATTTTAGCTTGACTTTATAAAAAAGCAGTCATATAATGAGTTATACAAAACAATATGAACAAAATAGTAGTAAAACATATGATTATTTTGTGTGATATGACTACATAATAGTTAAGGACAGCTAAGATATTAAAAATTTATTGTGGAAGAAGGCTAAAAATGAAAGAATATAAGGAGGGGGCTGTACAATCTGTTGATCGATCACTTATGATTTTAGAAGAACTTGCAAGGTATAAAAATGGTTGTGGAGTCACTACTTTAGCGAATGCCTTAGGATTACATAAAAGCACAACTCATAGGCTATTAATGTCATTATTAAACAGAGGATATGTTAAGCAGGATTTAGAGACAAATAACTATTGTCTGGGAACAAAATTATTAATGCTTGCAGGATCGTTATTAGAATCTATGGATTTAAGGAATATTGCAAGGCCATATATTCAAGATCTGGCGAATAAAACCCAGGAGATTGTTCACCTTGCAGTACTTGATGGTGAAGAAGCTGTATATATTGACAAGGTAGAAAGTGTAAGGGCAAATACTATTCGTATTTATTCGCAAATTGGTAAACGTGTACCACTTCATTGTACTGGGGTAGGAAAAGTTCTTTTGTGTGATATGGATTTTAACAGAGTTAAAACCTTATTAAAAGAAGAGGATATGACATATTATACGCCAAATACAATTACTAATTATGAAGCCTTTGAAACAGAGCTTAAAAAAATTAGAGAACAAGGGTATGGTTTTGATGAGATAGAACATGAAGAAGGCATAAGATGTGTTGCAGCTCCTATCTATGACAGATATGGTAAAGTTATTGCTTCAGTGAGTATAGCAGGGCCAACGATTTATGTCACTAAAGAGAGAGTTCCAGAACTCGTTCAGCAAATAACTGAAACAACAAAGCAAATTTCTTATCAGTTAGGTCATTTTAAATAAGAAGGGGGGATTAGTCTATTTATGCGGCATTGCCGGAACATCGTTTCGTAATATGAAACGATGATTGGGGTTTTATCATAAGTATTAATAACCAAACAAGTGCAATTAATAGTGGGAACACTGTTCCATAATGTGAAACGATTCGCAGTAAGAATGTTTCTAAATTTTTTAAGTCTATCATGGAACAGTGTTTCGTAATATGAAACTTTGGAAGGGGAAATTTTTATATGAAACAAGTACTGGATAATATTTTAAACAAAAAGATTGTTGCTATTTTACGAGGGTTGGAGTACGAGCAAAATTTTAGAGTAATGGACAGCTTAGTGGAAGCAGGAATCACAAATTTTGAAGTAACGTTAAATACTAAAGGGGCACTAGCTATTATTGAAGAAGCGGCTAAGAGATACGAAAAATCGGCATTTATAGGAGCCGGAACTGTTAAGAATAGTGAAGATGCACTGCAGGCTATTGATGCAGGAGCGCAATTCTTGATTTCTCCTAACTTATCAGAAGCTTGCATAAAAACAGCTCTGCAAAAAGATATTCTTATTGCACCAGGCGTATTTAGCCCAACTGAAATTGTTAAAGCTTATGAGCTGGGATGCGAGATAGTAAAACTTTTTCCAGCAGTTGCACTAGGATCTGAGTATATAAGACAGCTCAAAGGACCTTTAGATGATATTAAAATAATGGCTGTAGGCGGCATGGATCTTAGCAATATGGAAGCTTATATGAGGTCAGGAGTTAATGCATTTGGGCTTGGAGCGTGTTTAATTAAAGCTGAATTTATAAGCGAGGGAAGATATGATTTACTTAAATTACACTTTCAGGATTATGTACGGTTAGTAGGTTAGGTTTTGGGACATAATGTCTTAAAATAAATAGGGGTAACAAAACTAAAAAACGCGGAGGTAATAAAATGAAAAAACTTACAAAAAAATTAGGGTCAATAGTATTAATAGCAACACTTGGAGCTACAATGTTAACTGGGTGTAAAAAAGAAGAAGCAAAATTTCCAAGTAGCCCTATACAAATGATTGTTCCATTTGCTGCTGGGGGAGGAACGGATATTGTAACAAGAGCGGTTGCAGATGCAGCAAAAAATCACTTTCCACAGCCACTTGTCATTGTTAATAAAACCGGAGCTGGTGGTGCGGTAGGTATGGGTGAAGGAGCAAATGCGAAGCCTGATGGTTATACTGTTACAACAGTTTGTGTTGAACTTACAACACTGCCACCACAAAATTTAGCACCTTTTACTAGTGATGACTTTAGGCCTATTATGCAAATCAATGCCGAACCAGCGGCTATTACAGTGGCAGCAGATGCACCTTGGAATACGGTAGAAGAGTTTTTTACATATGCTAAGGACAATGAAGGAAAAGTTCAGATTGGTAACTCAGGCGTAGGTGCAATATGGCATTTAGCAGCAGTGGCTATTGAAAAAGCAGCTGGCGTTAAATTTAATCATATTCCTTATGAGGGAGCAGCACCAGCAGTTGCAGCACTTTTAGGCGGACATATTGAAGCGGTAACCGTA
Organism: Clostridia bacterium; assembly: GCA_029239755.1. Lineage (GTDB taxonomy): Bacteria > Bacillota > Clostridia > Lachnospirales > Cellulosilyticaceae > FMMP01. The sequence continues at coordinate 14,420 of JARBUI010000023.1, forward strand.
AGTCCAGCAGAGGTAGCATCGCAGGTTGCGGCAGGTCAGCTTAAGATACTTGCTGTTGCAGATAATGAAAGATCTAAATCATTTCCAGATGTACCAACTCTTAAAGAAGCAGGATTCGATGTTGCAATTGGTACATGGAGAGGTTTAGCAGTGCCAAAAGATACGCCAGATGAAGTTATAAATGTATTAAAAGAAGGATTTGGTAAAGCTGTTAAGGAAGAATCATTTACTTCATTTATGGCATCTAACGGCTTAAGCATTGCAATATTAGATGAAGAACAATACAGAGAAAAAATGAATGCTGAAAATGAGTTCTTCAAAGGACTTGTAGCTGATATTAAATAATTAATTTAAAAAAATAAATAGATAGGTAAATAGGTGCTATTTTCCTATCTATTACAACTTCATGGAGGTGCAATTGTGAAAAAGGGAAATATGATTATATCTATCCTTTTTGTCTTAATTGGAATATATATTCTTATAGAGGTTAGTACATTTCCGAGTGTAGGAGGCGGTCAGATAACAGGGCCTGATTTCTTTCCTAGAATATTAGCATTTACTTTAATCGGACTCAGTGTTTTGCTTTTTATATCAAGCATCATCAGTAAAGATGAGAGTACAACAGGTTTATTCGATATCTATGCAATTAAGGCATATATTACAATGATAGGCTTACTAGTTTATATGATAGTGCTTAATGCTGCTGGGTTTATTATCGCTACACCACTCTTTTTAATTGGACTTATTCGTTTTTATGGTATGAAACATTATCCTAAATTGATTTTATCATCTGTTCTTGTTACAGGAATTATTTACAGTGTATTTAAGCTGTTGTTAGCTGTACCGCTGCCAGCAGGCATACTAGGTTAGGAGGAAAAGAAATGTTAGAACTACTTGGACATGGTTTGGCAGCAGTAATGAGTTTTAAAATATTATTTATGATAGCATGCGGCGTTGCTGCAGGTATTGCAATAGGCGCGCTTCCAGGCTTAACAGCAACAATGGGAGTGGCACTGCTCTTACCACTTACATTTGGGATGGATGCAGAAAGCGGTATTTTGCTTTTATTAGGTATTTATGCAGGGGCAATTTATGGAGGTTCAATCTCAGCAATACTTCTAAAGACTCCGGGAACACCTGCTGCAGCTGCAACAGCTCTAGATGGATTTGAAATGTCAAAAAGAGGTGAAGCCGGAAGAGCACTGGGGATATCTACAGTTTCTTCATATATTGGTGGAACCTTAAGTGTTATTTTACTTATACTAATCTCACCACAACTAGCTAAAATAGGCTTAAAATTCAGTGCACCTGAGTATTTTGCACTTGCAGTATTCGGACTTAGCATAATAGCAAGTGTTTCAGGCAAACAAGTATTAAAAGGTATTATAGCTGGGGTGGTAGGACTTCTTGTATCAACAGTAGGTATTGATATTGTAACTGGATACCAAAGATTTACCTTTGGCAATATCAACTTATTTAATGGTTTTTCTTTTATTCCTGTCATGATTGGCCTATTTGCTTTATCTCAGTCCTTTATAAGTCTTGAGGATATGATGAAAAAAATAAGTATCAAACAAACAGTAAGCCGTGTTCTGCCAACGTGGGCAGATTTAAAAACTATTTTACCAACAACCATACGTTCAGGGCTTATTGGGACCTTTATCGGTATTATACCTGGTGCAGGCGGAGACATTGGCGCTTTTGTAGCTTATAACGAAGCAAAAAGATTCTCAAAACATCCAGAAAAGTTTGGAACAGGTATACCAGAGGCAATTGCAGCGCCAGAATCTGCGAACAATGGGGTAACAGGTGGGGCAGTGGTTCCATTATTAACACTTGGTATTCCAGGAGATGCAACAACGGCTATTATGCTAGGTGCACTTATTATGCAGGGACTTCAGCCAGGGCCGCTTCTTTTTAGAGATCATGGACCTCTAGTTTACACCATTTTTGTAGGGTTTTTAGTAGCAAATCTCTTTATGCTTATTCTTGGCTTTGTAGGTATTAAGTGGTTTACGAAAATTATAGCTATTCCTTCTTACATACTTACACCAGTTATATTTGTACTATGTATAGTAGGAGCTTATGCAATTAATAATAACTTTTTTGATGTAATAGTTATGTTTGTAAGCGGTATTATTGGTTATATTATGCAGAAACTGGAGTTTCCCGCTTCACCTATCGTCCTTGCCCTAATACTTGGACCAATGGCGGAGAGAGAACTTAGAAAATCGCTGATGATGTCTGGTGGAGAAGCGAGTGTCTTATTTATGAGACCTATTAGTGCAGCCTTATTAATTATTGCAATCATTACGTTCTTCATGCCGATCATTAAAATTTTAATTGCACAAATGAGACAACGAGGGAGGAACATAAGTGATAGCAATAACAGTTGATGTTGGAACAACAAACAGTCGTATTAAAGTAATAGAAGATGGTAAAATACTTGCAACAGCAAGTACTAAGGTAGGGATTAAAGACGTAGCTATTACAGGCAGTCAGGATGTTCTGGAATCAGGACTCGCTAAAATTGTTTTTGAGGGACTAGAAAAAGCCGATCGTCAAATAGCAGAGGTAGAATATTTTGCTGCTTCTGGCATGATTACATGTAATCTGGGGCTGATGGAACTGCCTCATAGGATAAGTCCGGTCTCAATGAATGATTTAGTAAATGGTATTCAAAAAAAAGAATTTTCTTGGTTAGAAAATAAACCTTTTTACTTTATACCGGGTGTAAAAAATGCAGTAGATATGCCTTCTATGGACACGTTAGGGCAGATAGATGTCATGCGAGGGGAAGAAGTAGAAGCTTTTGGTATTATTGAAATCTGTAAGATTAAAGGACCTGCACTTATGATTTTGCCAGGTTCTCATACAAAATTTGTATGGATCAATGAGTCGAATGAAATAGAAAAGTGTTCTACAACGATGCTAGGCGAGTTTTTACATGCTCTTGTAAATGCGACCATTCTATCTAGTTCAATATTGCCTAATCTCATTACAGAAATCGACGAGGAAGCTATCAATAAAGGTATAGCGTTTGAACTTGAAAATGGCGTAACAAAATCTGCTTTTGCAGTAAGACTAATGGACATTATGTTGGATACAACTCCTAATGAACGTGCTAACTTTTTGGCAGGAGCGTTAATCTGTAATGACATTAACCCCAAGATTATATCAGATATTAAAAATAAATATCATCACATTTATGTAGGAGGTTCTTCGCCCTTAAAAGGCATTTTTAAAATTGCTTTAAAGGCTAAAGGGATAAATGATGCTGATATTACAGTGCTTACAGATGATATTACAGACCAGGCAGCATCAACAGGGGCTTTAACCATGGTAGAGCATCTAAGAGCCAACTGAAAAGAAAAAACTATTTAGGTTAAATATGAAGTTTTAAAAAATTAGGATTAAGAGGAGATAATAGAATGGCACAAAAAGTTATATTAATTACAGGCGGAACAAGAGGTATTGGCTTTACAACTGCAAATCGATTTGCAAAAGAAGGTTATACTATTGCACTTAATGATATAGATGCAGTGGCAGGAAAAGAAGCAATAGAAACATTGAAAAAAGAAGGTTATGAAGCAGCTTTTTTTCATGCTGATGTGACAAATGAAGAAGAAGTAAACAGCATGATGAAGTCTGTATCAGAAAAATACGGTAAAATTGATGTACTTATTAACAATGCAGGAAGCTTGTGCGGAAGATGCCCAGTAGAGGAAATGAGTACAGATTTTTGGAACAAAGTTTTAGCACTTAATCTGTATAATCCCTTTTATTGTACAAGAGCGGTTATTCCTTATATGAAAAATGAGGGCGGAAGTATCATTAATATTACTTCTATTGCTGCCTACAATGGCGGTGGGCCAGGTATTGCTGCATACGCGGCTGCAAAGGCTGCTGTTTTAGCTTTTACAAGAGCTACAGCAAAAGAGTTTATTGGTTATAATATTAGAGTTAATGCAGTTTCACCAGGTGTTGTTGACACTGAATTCCATAGTGCAACCAATAAAGAGCTTATGGAAAGTTGGAAACAAGGTATTCCAGCAAAACGCTTTGGAACACCTGAGGATGTAGCAAATGCAATGTATTTCCTTGCATCAGAAGAGTCTAGCTATCTTGTGGGGGAAGTGATTCAAATTAATGGAGGTCAAGACTTCAGATAAAGTTAATCCCTCAGACTGGAAAATATAAAATATAGAAAGTACAAGGAGATTTAGTTATGCAGGAAAAACACATATCCCATTATAATGAGGTCAAACATTTCGATACAGATGAGCTAAGAGAAGCTTATCTAGTAAATGAATTATTTGTATTAAATACTATAAAAACAGTTTACTCCCATGCAGACCGCATGATTATTGGAGGAATTTATCCAGAAAAGCGTCTAGATGTTAAGGAGTTAACACCATCTAGCCAGACTTTCTTTTTGGAAAACAGAGAGATGGGGGTTATTAATATTGGAGGACCTGGAGATGTGACTGTTGATGGAGTAACTTATCATCTGGAGTTAATGGATGGACTTTATATTGGTAAAGGACAGCAGTCTGTTGAGTTTTCAAGTCAGGATCCTAACAGTTTAGCAAAATTTTACTTTATAAGTACTGTGGCTAGTGTAACCTACCCAACTACAATGATTTACAAAAAAGATGCAGAAAAACTTGAACTTGGAACGACTCAGGCAGCTAATGAAAGAGTTCTTTATAAATATATTCATCCAAATGGGGTTAAGAGCTGTCACTTGGTAATGGGTTTCACAACGATGCTAGAGGGCAGTGTATGGAATAGCATGCCGCCTCATATACATGAAAGAAGAAGTGAAGTGTATTTATATTTTAATATACCGCAGTCAGATCTTGTATTTCACTTTATGGGACGTGAAGATCAAACGAGGCATATTGTTGTAAGAAATGAAGAAGCTGTTATTTCACCTTATTGGTCCATTCATAGTGGCGTTGGTACAACAAACTATTCCTTTATATGGGCAATGTCGGGAGAAAACCAATTTTTCACAGATGCAAGAGCTATAGAGTTAACACAATTAAAATAAGTACATAATATTAAGAATTAAGAGCTATAAAATAGATGCAAAAAAGCTATCAGATAGAGACTGATAGCTTTTTTGCATCTATTTTATAGCTCGGTCAAGTATTTGTGTAAGCGTTTCAAGGCTGAATACCCCATAACCTTGACTAGGATTGGGATACTGCAGAGCATCAAATTGAGTAAGAGATCTTGTTATAATACTGTTCATAACAATTGTATTGGGAAGCCGCGCATTCCCTGTTTCGATGTGTTTTTGATAGAGTGCTGCTACCGCTCCGGCCATAAAACTAGCGGCAGGAACTGTACCAGTAACACCTACCCATTCTCCTGATGTACAAGGAGCTATAATGCTTTTACCATAAGTCACAAGCGTAGGCACTACAAATGCACTTTGCAAATCTCCACGTCCTGAACTAGAAATGACAGTATGAGAATTAAAATCATATGCTCCTACGCTCATTATATTTGGAATACATGATGTTGACCCCATGGTTAGTAATGTGGCATTAGGGTTAAGCTTAATATGATGATTCAATTCTTCTTGAGAAATCCACATTTCTATTCGGTTAGCAGTTCCCATGTGTACAACTGATTCAATTCGCCATTCGCCAACGCTAGGGTTCTCTATACGAAATAGTGTGCGAAAAGTACCATTCCAAAAACTAATATATTCTCCTGAAGAATAAATGGTTGTACTCCCTAATTGCATCATGACTGGCTGTTTTAAATTAACAGAACTTATTGGTGCGCCTGAGGGAGGATATAACTCAGCTGTTCGCATATTAGCTCCCCACTGATAGATAACTCCCACTACATTTTGATTAGGCTGTTCAACCTCTAGAAGAATACTTCTTCTTCCTTCCTGTTCTCCTAAGATATCGAAATGATGCCGTTTGTTTGTCTCATCTCCTGTTGGAACAATTACTGTTAGGCCTATGCGCCTTGCTAAAATAGATAGCTGCTGCTGAATAAGAAGAGCCGCATCATGGGAATCGATGTTGCCATTAAAAGGCATGATAAGGACTAAAGGTCTGGCTTTGTTAAGTGCAAAACGGGCAAGTTCAAGGATCCCTATCATAGCGTCATGTAAAATAATAGCTTTCGGATTAGGCATGCCACCGTAAATCCGTTGAAGGTTATCTGAGACGGGGCGTATTTTAGCTATTAGAAATTCAGCTTCAGGGGCAATTCCTCTGTACCCCGTCTCTTCATTCCATCCACCAGAAATTGCTGTCATTACTGTACTCATACTTTCTTCGGTGGGAAGCCGGATAAAGGCACTTGGATTTGGACTAGCTAAAGCTGCATCAATTTGTTCAGATGTGTAAAAGTTTCCCTCATTACTTCTTTTCTGTTCCCAAATATAGGCTATGCGTGTAGAACCATCTTGCCTACGTAAGGCCATATTAGTATAATCTATGTCGTCAGTCGTGATAATCCCTATATAAACGCCTTTTCCTGTATACTTTTGAGACTCAGGCGGAAGAAAATAGGGAAGGGTTGGCTTGTCATTGTCTCTCATACAAGGGGCATGAGTTAGAATGTTAAGGCGATAATCAGCTATAACAAACACCCTAATATGCTCACTATGTTTATCAAATTCACTTTTTCTTCCATATAGCATCCTTAGTCCCGTTTCTAAACTAATGTAGTGAAATCCAAGTTCTTCATAATAACTTGGATTAGCGGCAGCTTCTGCTAAAAGCGGCATATAGATTTCCTCGTTTGGATCTATGCTTAAATATAAAGGATCATTAAAGAGTCCACCTGCTTGCCTAGTATCATTAATTTCTGATATAGAATCTTTTTTTTCATGAGAATAGGTGTTTAATGTGTCTGGTAAATTCATTAAAAGTAATAGAGCTTTTCTAATACTTTCATTTATTCCTTTGTTATCTTCTATGATGCGATTTGAAGGGTTTCTATGTATGTTTTCTAAAAGTATATCATGAGTACTTTGGTTTTTCCGAGGGGGCTTAAGTATCAACAGGCTTGTTGCAGCCTGTATGTATTGATTTGCAATCCGAAAAAATAAACTTTCGGGCATATAATTATCACTAGGCATATCAACGCTTGCATAGATAATTAATGGTTTATTAAGTTTTTTTGATATGTTAGTTAAAACTCTTATGCATTTTATAAGACATATAGCATCTACAATATCACTTTCATTAAAACAACTTATACATCTCCTCTTCATATCATTCTGGAAATAACCACTAGTGGGCCTTATTACTTTAGTATTCATATTATAGAAATGTGTTACTGAAGAGTTCAATTGCTTATGGCCGATAATAGCTAAAATAATACTATCTTGTTCAAATAAAAAAGGGTCTAAAGGCTCATCGAGGTCCTTTAACCCGATAGACGAGTTTTCCTCAAAATCTTTTGTTATACCACTTAACCATTTTAAATATCTTTTATGTATCTCAAGAGCGGCATAACCCCTGCCAAGCTGTTCAACTCGAGAACAATACTGTCCTAAATTAACATTTTTTTGCTCATCATATTCTACAATTAGTTTCATAAATCCTCCCTATTAAGATATTAACAATAAACATTGAGTTAAAATGTCGAAGCACTATGATAAGCGATCATTCAAGTTCTCTAAGTTGCTTATAGACAATATTTCAAGATTTACTGTGGCCGTATTAATTATAATTATGTATTATATTATGCATGAAATAAGTCGTTTATTATATTACAGTTCATTAGTGTTTAACTTTAAGTTTGTTGCGGATTAAAACAACTCATTAAATTCACTTATATAATATATTTTTGTTTTTTGCATTTCGCATTATCAAGCAGCATCTCGTGTTACTGTTAGTTTGAAACAATAAAATTATACTTCGATGAGATAATAATTTATTGCAAAACAATAAATCATGTGTTAAAATCGAACTAATAATAAATAAGAGAGGTGCTTTTTATGAAACAAGGTTCAACACTCTTTTTAAAGATGGCTGTTGTTCTTATAGGACTTCCTGTCCTTGCTTTGTGTATATTTGTGTTACCTGAGATAGCTGGATTTTTTGCAGAATTAAATCCAAAGTTAGATTTTTTGCAATACCCCTTTTTAATCGGGTTGTATGTAACTGCAATAGTTTTTTTTGTTGCATTGTATCAGGCATTAAGACTTTTAAGCTATATTGACAAGAACAAAGCTTTCTCGGAATTATCTGTAAGAGCTTTAAAGAATATAAAATACTGTGCAATCACAATGACTGTCTTTTATGTGGTATTTATGCCGCTCTTATATCTCATGGCAGAGGTAGACGATGCCCCAGGTATTATACTAATCGGGATGTTCATTATTTTTGGTTGCATGGTGGTTGCAGTCTTTGCTGCTGTTCTCCAAAGACTTTTACAAGAAGCTATTAATATAAAATCAGAAAATGATTTAACGGTCTGAGGTGAATAACATGGCAATAATAATTAATATTGATGTGATGCTGGCGAAAAGGAAAATGAGTGTCACAGAACTTTCAGAGAGAGTTGGAATAACTATGGCTAACCTTTCTATATTGAAAAATGGAAAGGCAAAAGCCATACGATTATCAACTTTAGAAGCCATTTGTAAGGCTTTAGAATGTCAACCTGGGGATATTTTGGAATATAAAAGTGACGAAGGCATTCAAGGATAATAAAGCAGGGATATTAATGAAAAACGCTTGGAGACTATTCCAAGCGTTTTTATGTATGAAATTTACGACGAATTTAGGTTTTATCCGCACTAAACCTATCGTGCATTCAGATATTAAAGTCTAATACACGGACCATGGCCAGTAGCTATAAATTTAGGATTGATTTTCTTTAGGGTTTCTTGAAGAAGCAATTTTTTCTCAGGGTCTGGTATCTGCATAGAATTAATACTGTTTACTTCATCCTGCCAATTGCCATCTATTACTGAACCACCGGCTTTTCCTAGGCGAAACATCAAGTCACTGCTGAAGAATATGCCACGGTTGTTCTCCATAAGCAGTAATCCTTCCCAAAGATGCATCTCAGAAAAATAGCTTATGAATTCAAGCTCTGAATCGCCTATAATAAGTTTTTCACCAGGCTTTTTAATGGTCACATCATCCGTAATTCCAAAACCACTTAACTGTCTGCCTGTAATTTCAGAGCATACTGGCCTTGCTTCAGGGAAATGCTTTAATATTAGTGACAGACCTCCGCATTCATCTGATTCAAAATGTGAAATAAAAATATGTTTCAAAGTCTTATCATTAAGAGCAGCTTTCAGTTGTGGAATAAGTGCCTTTGCTTGCTGAATGTTTCCAGTATGAATGAGCAGAGGTTCATCCATTAGCAGCAGATACTGATGAAATGAAAGATTGATGGGTGGAATATAAGTGCTAAATTGATATAAACTGTCATAAATAGTTGTCATTTGACTGTCTCCTCAGGTAAGTTTAAATATACAATAAAATAGTTCTAAAGTTAATACTCATTATATAAAATCTGTAAATTGGAAGTCAAGGAAGCCTTAGCTTAAGAATATAAACATTTTAATAGAGTAGCAGGATATAAAAAAAATATGTGTCCCATCCTTAAACAAGTACTTCTTATTATATAAAAGAGATATGTAACTCTTAGATTCATAGCTATAGAATTCTCTCTTTTGGTATTTCAACTCTAATGGCTTTCAAATAGTAATCAAAGAATTGAAGTATTGCTTCGTTTGTGGTCTCAATGCAATATCTTGCATCAACAGTTATAGCCTTACCTCCTGTCTCCAGCCTCCTTGACAAAAATGGAGAGATGATTGCTAAATCCGTAAAATTCATGTGTCCGGAGCCCTTTATGACCATTTGATAAGAGTTTAATGCATTCTTAGTGGCAATCATGTTTGGATACACATCTCTAGCTGAAAGAGCATCATTATAATGATACTCACTATAAATGTTCATTATTGGTTTTGGATAGGGGACATCAGTCACGATTTCTTTTCCATTTTTAAAACCAGTTATTTCTCCCATCATAGTACCATCAATAACAATAACCGCGTCTACATCATTGACGTCTCTGCCAATCTTTGCTGCTGCAGCACCGCCCAGTGAATGTCCAAATACTCCAATATGTTCTGGGTCCATGCTCTTGTACACAGGCTCTGAATTGGCGGAGGAGGCGGATTTTTTTATGTAATCCAAAACAAATTTTATATCCTCTGTTCTTAGCTTCATCCATTTCTGTTCTAATTCATAAATTTGCTTAGCTTCAATAGCTCCCATCTGTGCTCCCATAGCGCTATTTACGAAGTCAAAGTTTGCTAGGATGGCTTTTCCATCTTCCTGCTTTGTCATGAAAGCGTGATAGGTATGGTCAATACTAGCTACAATATAGCCGTGGCTTGCCAATTCCTGATATGTAGAATAGTTGCTCATCCGATAGCCAAATGCTCCGTGAGAGAATATGAGCAAAGGAAATTTACCGGTTGCGATGCTTTCTTCCTGACCTGATTTATCTGCAGGAAACCAATATTGTATCGTTAATTGCCTATTATCATCTGCTTCAGTAAAATCTTCTTTTCTTAATTCATCTTTTAAAGTATAGCTTTTAGTACCAACTGAATATTCCCCAGTGGGTTCAATTGGATTGTACTGCGGGAATATGAGTATAGGAAGTACGGCCATTACTATCAGTAAAACTCGATTCAAACCTGCAAATATTATCATGCTTTTCTTAGGAACAGAGTTCTCCTTCTTACGAACAAACACAAGCATTCCTAAGAGAGACTGAATTCCCAACAACAGTCCTAGTGTATACCACTGAAAACCCCATTCGATAATTGACGTTACAACAAGAAAAAGAAAGCTTGTAAAGAATGCAATTCTTACAATTGATTTTTCTCTCTTTAGATTTGAGTTCCACAAAAAAGTCAATATTACAAAAACAATCTCAACCCCAATCAATACTCCAGATATAATATTACCTAACATAAAATCACCCCCTTAATTTGCTGTTTCCTGTGCAAAAAAAGCGGCACAGGAATCTTCATATTCAGCACCTTTTTCTCTTGTAATTTGAAACGTAGCTTCTAAAATTATTTGCTTAGTTATTTTTTGTTTTGGCGACATTGTAGGCTACTAGTTCTCAAAGCATATCATTTGTTATATAACAAATGGTATGCCAGATAGTTAATTTTGTAAAGACATTATTCGGATTTTTGCTGCATATTTAAATAAGTTCTAAGAAAATAGAATTATCCTCTATACAAGTGCTTATTAATCTAAAAAAAATTGAGTCGACGTATATAGCATTAACCTTAGGTAATCAAAAACAGTTTAGATGCTATTAGGAATGACTAACTTTTCTGTCCCCTAAACGATAATATGATTAATCGTATTCAGATACTTTATGCGATCGTTACAGACATAATAGGATTTTTATGTTGCCAAAATATACGGGTACAGTAACGCCAGGAGAGTACAAAATCTAGAGATTAGAACGGAAATCTACATGAGGGAGAAGAGTGAGCGGCAGAGAGTCATATTAGAGAGACATTTGCTAATACCAATAGGAAAATTTTAGATTGTGGATCGATCGAGGATATGAGGAACTTTAAATTGTTAAAAGTAAATTACAGAACTTTTCTAAGGGGGGCTGTGTTTATACTGATATTATCTATTTTGTACAATGCTTGATACCTTTTTCGCAGCAATCGAGTTTATTGTAGCTTATTCAACTTTATTGGTCACAAAGTGTCGTATTTCACATATCTTATAATAAAAGCTAAAAGTAAGGAGGCCAAGTGATGTCATATCCAAATATTCCAGATGTAAACCCTGTTATTGATGTTAATAGAGATCAAGTTATCAATCTATTATTAGCATCAATAGCTTTTGAGGAGTTAGGTTTAGCTCATGTCATTAACTCGGAAGCAGAAAAAATTCAGTATGTTCTTGGAACGCTTGAGGGGCAAACTCCTTCAACAGAACCTCCAACAATAGAAGAGTTATTGGAGATTAATCGTTCGGTAGAGCAAACATTAAGAACAGTTATTAAAACCCAGATGCTGCTTCAATTTAAATTGGAAGATATTATAATTATTCCAGGTGAAACAACTTCAACAACCACTACAACAACCACTACGACAACCACAACCACAACAATAAGTACAACAACAACTACAACGACTACCACTATATATGTTGATGCTGGTTCAGCTTGGTCAGTTGGGATTAGTTTCGGTACAGGAAATGCTCAATATACAACATTAGGTAGTACTGAGACAGAAAAGACAGTTGTGCTTGGACTAGGTAGTACTTATATCCCCGTTGGAACAGTACAACTTAATCGTAATGGTAGTATCTTAGCAGTAACATTCACAACAGTTTCGCCTTATGTTATGAACCAAGTGCACCTTTATGTAAGTGATATCCCTCCTATAAATAGTAGTCCAGGAGGATTTCCTTATCAGTATACTGTTACTGATCCTAGCGATTATTTCACAACTTATACATTTAATGTTGATGTTAGTTCTTTTATTGGAGAAACACTTTATATTGCAGCGCATGCACATATTCTTCAATAAGTTTAGAGCAAAAGATCATTTACCTACCATTAATGAGAACAAGTGTTTTGTTTATATTGTTGGGGAATTATTTCAGATGAGTGACTGCGAAAAAACACAATATAACCGTAAGATTGACATATTAATTATGTCGACCTTACGGTTTTTATTACCTCACGGTTTCTAATTTGGTATATAAAATATCCTTTAAGTGCACTGGAAATACTATTACGTGACTATAGGCTTATCTTCCTGAACTCTTGAAAAATTGATGAGGGGATTCGAATCCCTGACTTGCTCGCTATGACTGTTAAATTTGCTTCTTCTGCCAAGAAAGGCATATAGATTTCTTCATTAGGATCTATACTTATATAGAAAGAATTATTAAAGAGTATTACATTTTGCCTATCCTCTAGAGAGTGACAGCCACGGGTATTTTGTATTTCAATGGCGTTTCTGCTCAATACTCGTTGCTAGGTGTATCTACTTAAAATCCGACACTGCTCACTGTATTGTCGGTTGATAAGTAGCATAAACATAGGTATACTACAAATATACAACAAGTTGTTGGGTAATTAATAGGAGGTAGAAATTATGATTACAATTCTTTGTTCAGGATCTCGAGGCGACTTTCAGCCATATATAGCACTTGCAATGGAACTTAAAAAATTAGGAAAAGATGTACGTATTACAGGTATGAGGGAATTTGAGAGCTTTGTTAGAGGCTATGGCATCGATTTTTATCCTATTCAAGCTGACTTTAAATCCTTAAATGTTGATGAAAAAATGCTTCAAGAGGCTTCGCAAGCGGATAACCCTTTAAAAATGCTGCTAACTTTTAATAAAATGAAGAAATATGGCATTCTTATAGCAAATGAATACTATGCTTCTTGTGAAAACAATGAATTAATCATCTATCATCCTGGCTGTACCATGGGATATTTCGCAGCAGAAAAACTAGGCATTCCTTCGGTTCTCGCTTCTCCATTTCCAATGCACAAAACAAAAGAACGTTTATCCGTCATTTCATATGGAAAATCGAAATCCAGTCCAATGAGAAATCTCATGAGTTACTCAATGCTTCAAGGAATGCTTTGGCTGGCATCAAAGGATGCGGTAGTAGGCTATTGGAAAAAGGAATTTGGAGGTCTTCCAAAAAACTTTGGGAAACCTTACGAACGACATACAGATAAAAAGCATCCCGCAGTTGTTTCATGCAGTAACTTTGTATTTAAAAGACCAAGTGATTGGAATGAAAATGTGCACCAAAAAGGATACTGGTTTGTAGATGAGATAGTTGATTATACTCCTTCAAAGGAACTTGCAGACTTTTTAGATTCAGGTGAAAAGCCAGTTTATATAGGATTTGGCAGTGTTTTTCGAGCGGAGCTAAAAGAGTCAATGACTAAATTAATTGTAGATGCTTTGGCAAAGGCAGGCAAACGAGGTATTATTTGTGGAATGGGTAAAATTGAGAACTTGCCTAAGAATGTTATTGCTATTGACAGTATTCCACATTCATGGCTGTTTGAGAGAGTTGCAGCCGTATGTCACCACGGCGGGGCAGGAACAACATCAGCCGGATTTAAGGCAGGGGTACCGAGTATTATTACTCCTTTTTCCAACGACCAGTTTGCTTGGGCTCATAGAGCTTATGACCTAGGTGTTGGTTCTAAGCCTATACCAATAAAGGAGCTAACTTCAGATAAACTTGCGGAGGCATTAAGTTATGTTGAGCAGGGTAAAATTGTAGCAAATGCAAAGACTCTTGCAAAAAATATAGCAACAGAAAACGGAGCAAGAGATTGCGCAAAAATTATAGTAGATAGTCTAAAGAGGTAGAACTATGAAAAATACAGAGAACTGGAAAAAGTCGTTTTTTACAATGTATATAGGCCAGGCCTTTTCGTTATTAAGTTCCAGCGCAGTTCAATTTGGAATTATATGGTGGATTACAGTGCAAACAGGCTCAGCCCTTGCACTTACCATTGCTAGTGTGGTTGGTCTGCTGCCACAGGCCATTATAGGGCCCTTTGCAGGAGTGTGGATAGATAGGTATAACCGTAAGACTATCATGATAATAGCGGATAGCGTGGTTGCGATTTCAAGCTTATTTCTTGGGATATCTTTCTTTTTTGGTACGCCATCCATGATATTCATCTATGTTATTCTCTTTATTAGAGCCTTGGGGGAAACTTTCCATAAGCCGGCTATGCAAGCGGCAATACCTCAGCTGGTTCCGGAAAATGAGCTTACAAAGGCAGGGGGCTTAGGGCAAATGGTAAATTCTGCCTGCTCTATGGTAGGTCCTATGCTTGGAGCCTTATTAATGAGTATTACAACTTTACAATATGTAATGCTTGTAGATATTATCGGTGCAGGTTTAGCTGTATTAACACTTTCAACGGTAAAGTTTACAAAGCATATGGTAACTTCAAATAGCAAGCTAAATGTCATTGAAGATATGAAAGAGGGCATTAAGGCCATTAAGGCAAATGAAGCATTGATGAGAGTATCTATTCCTATGCTTCTTTCAACAATTGTATTTGTTCCCCTGGGTACACTTTTGCCCTTGATGGTTAAAACCTATTTCAATGGTACAGCTATGCAAAATGGGATTGTTCAAACATTATTTTCAACAGGCATGTTAATAGCGGCTTTAGTTGTTAGTATTACTGGCGGACTAAAAAAGCAATTTAAAATGATTTCTATAGGTATAGTATTGCTAGGTGTTTGCTCATTACTTGGCGGGATTATCCCTGCAAACATGTTTTGGCTGTTCTGTATTATTGTTTTTATTATGGGTTCAACAGGTATGTTCTCTAATATTCCTTTTACAGCCTATATTCAAAAAACAGTGCCTCAGGAAAATTTAGGTAAGGTTATATCTTTAGTAACTAGTGTTATGAGTTTTGCAGCTCCTATAGGCATGTTTGTAGCAGGGCCTGTATCTGAAATAATTGGTGTAAGCAACTGGATGATTTGTGCCGGAGTATTGATGCTTTTTGTAGGCATGTTATGCTATTTCATGACTAGAAAGTTTGATGAAGCTATTGCAAAAGAGGTGATAGAGATTGAATAATATACTAAAAAAGCTTTTATTTATCGTACTACTTATGGTGTCACCGGCTGTATTGCTTTTTATTTTAGGTGGAGTGTTTATTATTGTTCAAATGATAAATGGGATAGAGTTAGTAGCAGCAATGAATTCTTTTAGAGCATTTGTGTATAGCTTGATGCCCTATTTTAAATATTTGACAACCATACCAATTGCTTTATTTTTAATACCCATACTTTTAAAAAATTGGCATAAAATCAAGAAAGCTATAAGCAAAAGTTAAATGAAAAATCACCTTACCTGCTTCAACATGCGCATAACCCTGTAGATTGGTTTCAGTGGGGAGGAGAGGCATTCCAAAAGGCAAAAGGGAGAATAAACCTGTATTTCTGAGTATTGGTTATTCATAGTGTGAGTACGATGTCAACATGTTATTGGTCACATGATGGCAAAAGACGCACGATAAATTGGCTTGTAAAGATAGTATTGATAATGGTTAAGAGAGTAGTGGACTTTTACATATAAGGGCTTTCATGTTTATGGAGGCTCTTATTTATTTTTAGGAAGGGTGACCATAGGAAAGATATATACCTCATTCAACCTATCAAGAGGAACTTTGAAGATATTTTAGTAATACTTAATTGATGAGCATACTTGTAATCTAAATAATTTTAAAGGCCATTTTTTACTTTTAAATTTTTAATTTATGAGCTTGAAAATGTTGTGGGGATTATATCAGAAATGTTAAAGAAATTATGGAATTTAATTTATAAATTGATGTATGTATTTCTATATTTATGAAAAACTACTTAGTGTGAAATAGGAGGTGAATGATATAAAAGTTGAAGTTTTACATTTTCTGCCTGGGCGTATTCGCTTTAAAATACCAGCTTTAAAGAGAAGTCGTGTTTACACTGAGTATATAAAAAATACCTTTTACACACTGCCTGGGATTATTAAAATCAGAATTAATTCGTCTAATGGGAGTCTGCTTATTTATTATCATATATCTAAAATACATCATTCATCTATTATGCAGTTACTTACTAGCGTTCACAAAGTACCAAACAATGAACTACAGTCAAGATCTAACAAATTAGATGCAGATTGGCATACGAAAGATTGTGAGGAAGTTTTAAACAGCTTAGATTCAGATGCCTCTGTGGGCCTTACGATTCAAGAAAGACATGAAAGACTAAACAGGTATGGATACAATAAATTTACTGAAACAAAAAAGGTTTCTATACTCGCTTTGCTGGCAGAACCCTTTAAAAGTTTTATGGGACAGTTACTACTGGGTGTTGGTGTACTTTCTGTTGTCACTAAACAATATTGCGATGCTATAGCGATTACTGGCATAATAGGTCTTGAAGCTGTATTAGGTATTATTCAAGGACTGAAAGCCAAAAAGTCAATGGATGCATTTGAAAAATTAATGACACCCAATGCTAAGGTGTTAGTAGAGGGCAGGATTATAAAAATTGCATCGTATCAACTAGTACCAGGAGATGTTATTCAAGTAGATCAAGGGGATATCATTCCTGCTGACTGCAGATTAATTGATGCAGCAGGCTTGATGGTTGATGAAGCTCATTTAACGGGAGAAGCAGAAGCGGTTGATAAGCAATCTTCAGCATGTACTTATTCACAAATACATTTAGCTGAAAGAAACAACATCCTCTACATGAGTACACGGGTTATTAAAGGTTGTGGGCGTGCAGTGGTTATTGCTACAGGCTCTCAAACAGAAATCGGACAATTGGCCAAGTGCGTCGATCAAAACGATACAATACCAACAAAGTTGCAGAGACAGTTAGAAGGTTTAGGCAAAAAAATTGCCATAGGAGCTTTAGCTATGTGTACGGGTATCATGGGAATAGAACTTCTAAAAGGCAGATCTTTTATGGAAGTCATAAGAACAGGATTAACTTTAGCAGTAGGTGTTATACCTGAGGGTTTGCCTACTATAGTTACAATAGCCTTAGCCTTCGGCGTAAAAAAAATGGCTGCCAAAAATGCTATTGTACGTAATTTATCCTCTATAGAAAATCTGGGTAATGCGACAGTTATATGTACGGATAAAACAGGAACTTTGACTGAGGGCAAAATGACTGTCCGAAAGGTATATGCAGATGGACGTATATGGGAATCAGAAGCAATAGATGATTTAACATCAGATGTACGAATGAATCGAATACTGCTTACTTTAACAGTTTGCAATAATGCTCAGGATGAAATGATTGGTGATCCAACAGAGACAGCTTTAATGCAATTTGCCATTCAAGGAGGCATTTCTTGGGAAAAGATCAGAACAGATTACTGCCGAAAAAAAGAAATTGCTTTTGATGCCGAACGAAGAATGATGACAGTTGTCTGCACTGAGCCGAATGGCTTTGTTACAGCTTATACCAAAGGGGGTATAGATGAAGTCATGGCAAAATGTAAGTGGATCTATCAAGATGAAGTCATTACAGCTTTGACTCCTGAAATCAGAGAAGAAATTTTTAATCAGAATAAGGTGCTTGCAGAGAATGCTTTGCGTGTATTAACTTTAGCTTATAAGCCGCTCAAACAAACAGCGCTTTTAGATCATGACATTGAAGCAGATTTTATATTCTTAGGGCTTGTTGGACTGGCTGATCCTTCAAAGCCTGATGTATCAGAAGCTATTCAAAAATGTCACAAAGTAGGTATAAAGGTGGTTATGATAACAGGAGATCATCCGATAACTGCTGAAGCTATAGGAAGGGAAGTTGGCTTATTACAGACAGGAGGGGTCATAACAGGCAACCAGATTGATGAGATGAGCGATATAGAGCTGTTAAATGTTGTTAAAAATATTGATATCTATTCAAGAACAAGCCCTCAGCATAAGCTGCGTATCGTTCAGGCATTTAAAGAATTGGGATATGTTGTAGCTATGACTGGAGACGGCGTAAATGATGCACCAGCTGTTAGAGCTGCGCATATTGGTATTGCAATGGGGAAAAAAGGAACTGATGTGACACGGGAAGCGGCATCGATTACTCTGGCAGATGATAATTTTGCTACTATCGTGCAGGCTATTGAAGAAGGACAGAATATTAGAATCAATATAGAAAAATCTCTGCAGTATGTACTAAGCGGAAATTTTGGAGAAGTTACTGCTTTTCTTCTAGCAGCAGTATCCGGGCTGGCATTTCCTTTAGTTCCTAGTCAGATTATTTTGGTAAACTTCATTACTGAATGTATTCCAGTTATAGCTCTTGGTGCCGGAGATAATAAAACAGGCTTAAAAGCTATAGATGCAAGTACGAATAGATCCTTGATTTCAAAAAAAATGGGACAGCAGATTATAAAAAATAGTATGCTTACAGGACTTATGACCTATGGACTTTTTGCAGGAACCATGCTGTGCGGAGGAGGACTTTTAAAAGCCAGAACAGTGGCACTATCAAACTTAGTAGTTAGCCAAATGTTTAAGTTCCTTGATGCAGAGCCTTCAAAGCGTTTTCAAGGACCTTCCGTAGGTGCTACTATGGGTATTTTATTATCTACACTGTATGTTCCCGGATTAAATAATATCTTTAGAACCGTACCCCTCAATTTTAAAGAAATAGGCTTAGTAATAGCTGCGTCAAGACTTTCCGGTAAAGTCAAGTCAGTATCTTAACGATAAAAAATTCCTTCAGTTAGTCATGCTGAAGGAATTTTTGTTATTAAGACATTAGAAAAACTTCATTAATTTTCTTATAGAGATTTCTTTCAAAAAGTCTTGTCCTGAATTTTTATCTCGCTTAACAACATAGTTAAAAAAGTGTACTAAAAAGTTTTCCCAATGTTTATAAATTATTTTTTTAGTGTTTGGATTTTTTGCCATAATATCAAAGCTAAAATCAATGCACTCCCTAGCCTCTGCCATGACGGCTTTCATTCTTTCTTCTAATTCTTTTAGTTCTTCCATTTAGCCTTATTCCTTCCTTTTTCTCTGTAGAATAATTCATCAGTCTTGAAGAATTAACAACTACTCCAAAAGTACTAAGGTTATGAAGAATAGCTGCTGATAAAGGAGATATAATTTTACCTGCCCCTAAAATCAATCCTATAGCATTAATACCTACTGCAAAGATAAAATTCTGTTTAACAACTTCCATAGTATGATTGCTTAATTTGACCAAGGTTACAATCTTTTCAAGGTCATCACCTGCCAAAACGATATCTGCTGATTCAATAGCTACGTCTGTTCCACCTGTTCCCATAGCTATTCCAATGTCTGCCTTAGCTAAAGCAGGGGAATCATTAATTCCTTCCCCAACCATGGTAACAATTTTACCTTCTTGTTGAAGGTTTTCAACTATCTCTGCTTTTCCTTCAGGTAAAATATTAGCCCACATATGGTCAAGTCCTAGCTCGTTCTTTACTAGTTCACCTATTTCAAGACAATCACCTGTTATGAGTCCAATATCCTCGATGCCTTCGTGTCGCAGGTTTCTAATGGCTCTTATACTTTCAGATCTTACTTTATCACGTATTCCAACTAAACCAATTAATACTTTTCCATGTGCTACATAAAGTACTGTTTCACCAAGCATTTTCATTCGTTCAGCACTTGCCTTAGCTTTTTTAATATTTATACTATTATCTTGTAAAAATTGTTCATTCCCTACAATAACTACCATTTCGTCAACTATCCCTTTTACTCCGTGACCAATAATTACTTCCTGGTGAGCAACTTGGGCTATATCAAGGTTTAGCTCTTTGGCTTTTTGTAAAACTGCTTTTGCTAGTGGATGGTTAGAGTGTTTTTCAACGGAGGCAGCGAGTTCTATTAGTTTTTCGAAAGAATAGCCTTTATGAATAACTGCGACAGTTGCCACAGAAGGATTGCCTTCAGTCAAGGTTCCTGTTTTATCAAGAAGAACAACATCTGTTTTTCCAACTCTTTCTAAATAATTTCCGCCTTTAATTAAAATACCTTTTTTAGCTGCATTACCCATAGATGCACTAATTGCAGTTGGTGTAGAAAGTCCAGCTGCACATGGGCAAGCAACAATCAGCATGGTCATGCTTCTTTTAAAGTCTCTTGTGATTAAATAACTTAAAATAGAAAGACCAAAAGATAATGGAACTATTTTTTCAGAATAACGGTCTGCAATATTTTCAATAGGTGCTCTTACTTTACTTGCTTCATCAACTAACTGAATGATTCTGGCTACTGATGTTTCTTTACCTACTTTTTGAGCTAAAACTTTAATTGTTCCTTGCTCAACAATAGAGCCAGCGAACACCTTATCTCCTGACCTTTTAGTAATGGGCATTGATTCTCCAGTAATAACAGCTTGGCTAACGGAAGCTTCCCCACTTATAACTTCACCGTCAATTGGAATTTTCTCACCGATATGAACAATTACAACATCTTGTTTTTGAAGTGAATCAATTGAAACAGAAATTTCTTCTCCATCCACCTCAAGCCATGCCTTTTCTTCCTTACCTAGTAACATCTCCTTTATAGCTTTACGTGACCTGTCTAATGTTAAGGTCTGGAATAGTGTACTTAAGTTAACCAGCCATACAACGACTAAACCGGTAATGCTTTCTTTTAATAAAAGAGAGACAATCGTAGCTGCACTAATTAATAAGTCATTATTTAGTTTTTTCCTTTTTACTAGGTTTTCAAACCCACTTCTAAAAATAGGATATCCTGTTACTATAGTAGTTAATGCGGAAAAATTTGCAACTTTAGGAGAAAATGATAATGGAAATCTACCAAAGAAAATGCGCTTTATAACTAAGCCTAATAAAACACCTCCGCTTACTGCTACCTTTGTTATCTGTGATTGTAGGGGTAGGTCTTCAGGTTCAAAAACTTCTTTTTCTTCTACGCTGCTATTTGATTTATCTTCCAGTGCTTTTATTATTCCTGTTGGAACTACTCCAAAGACTATTTGATCTAATGCATTTATAGTTACTAAATAAATATCTCGGGCTGAAAGGCTTCTCGAATCATAGAGAATTAAGATCTTTCCAGTTAATGGATTGGGGGATACACTAACTATTCCTTCATCTTTCATTAATGTTTTCTCTATGGATTCAGCAAAGGAATGGCTGCCCTTAAGTCCTTTTGCCCGTATTCTCATTCTTCCAGGGGATGACTGGACAACTTCTAGTTTACAAAGATTAGTCATCTTTTTGCTCCTCTGCCAAATAATATGCTGCATAATAAGTCTTATCAAAAGCTTATTTACTAGTAGTATGTCTGAAAATTAAAGGATTATTACATGGAACAGCTTTTGGTTAACCTGCTTACATATCATGTGATCCGTGTCCGTTGCGGTTATTTTCGTTATTAGCACCCCATTTAGCATCAGCAAAAATATCTTCTACATCTTCTTTCGCATCAGAAAAAACTCCCTTGATCTCATCAGACGCAACCATTGCACCCTGAACAGTTTTAACTAATACTGGACGAAATGTCCTAGCGATAGCAGGAGCTACCATGAGGCCTATAGTGGCAATTCCGACACCTCTTAAAAAGTTATTCACACGAGGTCTTGAGATGAAATCAGAAATATAATTTGCATTCCACATTGTATTTTGAGGCATAGTTGGATAGCAGTTAGGATCATATCCCTGCATATTAGGGCGACCATATCCATATCCGTTTCCATATCCACTTCCACTATATCTCATATTATATCTATTTCCTCTATTGTAATAAGGTCTGCAACTGTCATAATAGTCACAACAAGGACCATAATTATAGTGGTGTGGATAATAGCAATCATCATCATCTCTTTCGTAATAAGGCTGGTAATTAGCTGGATAATTTGTCTGATAATTCATGTCTTCTTCACCTCTAGCAGCGTTATAATTTATTGGATAAGGAGTATTATAATTTGACCTGTAGCCACGTCCATATCCATATCTCCTATTTCTCATATTAAATCTATGCCATCTACTCAAAAAAGGTCTGTCGCCATAATAATCATAACAATTATCATATACATTATTGGGCGTATAATTGTAATCAGTATTTCTTTCGTAATTTGGCTGATAATTAGCTTGATAATTTGATTGATAATTCATGTCTTCTTCACCTCTTATGGCGTTATAATTTGTCGCATAGGGATTATTATAACTTGATCTGTAGCCACTGCCA
This sequence comes from Clostridia bacterium, assembly GCA_029239755.1. GTDB lineage: Bacteria > Bacillota > Clostridia > Lachnospirales > Cellulosilyticaceae > FMMP01. Next base: position 37,184 of record JARBUI010000023.1, read on the forward strand.
TACCCTTGAGTATTTTGTTGATTTACTGCTTCATCTGCACGGTTATTCGGCCCCCTATCATTATTGGGTACATTTGGTCTTACCATCTGGGGGGGAACTGAAGCATTTCTGTTAAAGGGAGCTTGATAATTTTCGCCTATATAAGAAGATTCATTTTCTTTTCCCTCATTAACGCTCTTGTTAATATCTGACATTTTTATACCTCCTTTTTCCAATACTATCTCCATATAAATAGAAAACTATTCCTTCTTTTGAAAACAATATTGCAATAAAGAATATGGTATTTTAAATGTAAATAATAGATATCTTTAAAGTTGGAGCACAAAAAAAAGACAATATATTCTGGTTCAATCAAAATTAACAATTTCAATAATAGATTGAGCTTGAAAAGATATTGCCTTTAAAACCTATGTTATTTTTTATGCAGTTTTGGGTTTATCTATGTCTATAATTAATGTGCATTTTAATTTTTCCGACTCTAGAACTTGAGTAATTATTTCATTTTTTATTAAATACATCATGTCATTTTTATTCTGTTTTAATATACAGCGTATTTGTTTTTTAATTTTTTCGCTTAAAGTGCATCGTAGTTCACTAGGAGAGCAGCCTACAGACGATAAAACATGTTCTCCGAATTTAAAGCGAGTACTCATTTTTCTTAACGATTTAGGGATAGTATTAGAACTGCTTTTTTTTAAGGCCCAATCAATAGCTTTTGCAGTTGAACAGCTGGCTGCATACGTCCTACCAGCTTCATAGATATTTAAAAAGCTTCCTTCTAAATTAAATACTTTATGTACGTCTAAGTTCAATTTGAAATTAATTTGCGTTTGAGCCCTTGCTAATTCTCTCTGAATCTTTACTTCGAGCCTAGAAATAAAATAATCTAGTTCTTTTGGTGAGTAAAGGACTTTATAAAATCTTTCCTGCAAACTTCTTGGACTAATAGTAGAATAATCTATACCTTCAATAAAGACATCAACCAAACGTTCTTTTGTATGAAAAAAATAATCAACCTCTTCAAGAAGGATTTCAAAGCTTTCTTTCATAGCAAAGTTATTTATATCTTTTAAATCCAGATCTCTAGAGTACTGTAAAAAATAATCATCCGTTGAAAGCATAGTTGAACAACCCCTTTGAAGTGATACATAGTAAATGATTCTTAAATGATTCGATAATGATATCCATTTTCAATTATAAACTAACTGTTTAGTTATGTCAATGTAAAGAAACGTGGACTCATGACTGTTGTTAGTATTTTGGTGTTAAAATTGTAAAAGAATATAGTCTTGTTGATTCATATGATGCGAGAAAGAACTTTATACTGAAGCTACAGCGGAAGGGAAGCATATGCTTTATAATTTGAGATTTAACGATATTTAGTGTATAAATTAAGTATAACTTTGTAAGCATTTACAAATTACCACAAACTACACTAAAACAAAGGACGGATTATTGATGGAAATACTTAAATCTATATTTTATTTTTTATTAGCAGGAGTATTTGAAATAGGAGGAGGATATCTTATATGGCTATGGCTAAGAGATGGTAAAGGAATAGTGTACGGCTTAGCGGGAGCGTTTTGTTTAATCATTTATGGGGTAGTACCAACACTACAACCGCCAAGTGCTAATTTTGGACGAGTATATGCGACTTATGGCGGAATATTTATAGTTCTTTCAATTCTATGGGGATGGAAGATAGATAATATTATTCCTGATAAGTTTGATTTAATCGGGGGAGCTATTGCACTTATTGGAGTTTTAGTAATTATGTATTATCCAAGAGGATAGAAATTAATTTAGTTAGGAATATAAGAAAAGTTGAGTAATAATTACTCTACAGCAAGGTATTTTTATACTAGAGGTGAGTAATTTGCAGCTTTATTCGAAAAGTGGTACAAGTAGAGCTTTTTCAAGCAAACGTAATAGTATCAAGGACTTAGAGGTATGGTTAAAATTACATACACAAAATACTTGTCTTTTAAAGTCCTTGAGTAACATATAAGTGTAAGGGATAAGGGATAGCGATAATAACGTTAAATAAACGTATTAAAGATAAAAGATTTTAGTTAGATATGAGAGTTAAGGCGTAGTATGCCCTTTGATAACTCAAACGGGTAATTATTACACTTACAAAATGATAACATTCTAATCTATTTAATAATAAATATCGTACTAAATAACGATTAGATATCGCTAATATAGCTTAAGTACGTAGTATCGTTAAATAAGACGTATCGGGCGATGATAAATAGCCGTATATTAGGAGTAAAAAGTGATAGTTAGCGATAAGCTAAAAGGGGCTCAAAACGGCTCTGTTCCGTGCGTCACGTCCTCACGCTGTGGCTCGCTGACGACTCGATAAGAGGTTAAGTTTAATTCCGCGAAATGCCCGACGTACACGCTGAGAAAAATATTTTATAGAGGGGGTTTTGTTAGTGGCTAAACGAGGCAGACCAAAGAAAGTCAATCCCCGCGATATGCTTGATATGAGACAGATAAAAGCTGTGGAACTAATCGTATCTCGCGATATAAACGATCTTTCTTACGAGCAGATAGCAGAGGAGATAGGCGTAGATACAAAGACGCTTTATCTATGGCGTACAGATAATGACCATTTTATAGACCATATGGAGGAAAGAGCGGAGCAAGTGCAGAGAGCTTTTATCTCCGAAGCGTATAATCAGATAAGAGGAATTATTGTAAATGGTAAAACTCATGATAAACTTAAAGCTCTTGATTTATTCCTCAAGAATCAAGGTAAGCTCAAGCAGGTAGTTGAGGAGCACGTAGAGATTACAGAGCGTACTATAGAGGATTTAGATGAGGAATACCGCGACCTATTAGGAGAGGATATTTAAGTCAGTTAAAAGCAGCGCCGCATATCGAGGATATTCGTAGTTATCATGAGACTACGGGTATCCTTTTTTTATTTATACATATCGTCCCTAAAACCGTGACTTTAGAGACACACTAGAGCTGAACGTAAAAACAATGTTTCAAGAGTCCCTAAACCTAGTTCCTAAAGTTTCTATATAAATTTAGAACAAAAGGGGGTACATGGGGGAGTGGGGGTATCAAAAGCGCCTATCAAGGGAATTGAAAATATACAGCATATTTATATAAGCCGAGTCGGAGAGAGACAGCGGTAGACCTCGAGGGGGGGGCCACAGAATTAAGCAGCTTTCCCGAATTAAAACTAGAAAAATAATTTTTTGGGGGAATTTTTTACGCTCCGAGCGAATCATCACGCCACATTATATATAGAAAGGTTTAACGGCACGGTATGCGCTAAACAATGTACTAATTGTAGTCATATGTATTAGCTAGATATTCATTCCACAAGGCGAGGCGCGACGACGGTTCCGAGAGATATCATTTTCATTGTGCAGAGTGACGTAGAGCTGTTTTCAAGGAGGTTCAAGAGATCAAACTAAAATAATTGAATGTAGAGATAGAAAATGGATGGAATGGTGGATACCTTCGATGAGGGGATTTGGGGTGGAATGGTAGAATACGCTACTATATTTAATAAGAAGAAAGTAGTTTTTACATTTAAAGGTGGGGGTGAGATTACGGTATGCTAAGTAAAGAATACAAATCTATCGGATGAAGTTACGTTTACCATCTATCATTTTGCTCTGTGTACTACTTTCTTTTCTCTCGACATAATAAAGGGCTCCTATGATTTATTATTTTATCATAGAAGACTCTTTTTACAGTGAAACTTTCACATTCTCATTTATTATCAAGTTTAAGTTGCTCTTCACCCCATTTA
>JARBUI010000031.1 GCA_029239755.1 Clostridia bacterium
AGAAAGTATTTTGATAAAAAGCCGATTATAGTAGGACCGGGACTTAAAACTGGGATTTCTATACGCACGGACAATCCAAGAGAAGTAGGAGCAGATAGAATTGTTAACTCGGTAGCTGCTTATGAATTATACGGAGGTCCCTGCATGGTCATTGACTTTGGGACGGCCACTACTTATGATATCGTCAATGAAAAAGCGGAGTTTATAGCAGCAATTACATCTCCAGGAATTCGCATATGTGCAGATGCATTGTGGATGAGAGCGGCACAGCTTCCCCATATTGAGATTAAAAAAACTAAAGGAGTTCTGGATTCGAAAAATACAATAACAAGTATGCAGACAGGACTTGTCTATGGTTATATAGGGCAAGTTGAATATATCGTCAATAAAGCCAAAGAAGAAATGAACTGTCCAAATCTTAAAATTATAGCAACAGGGGGCCTTGCAAAAATTATACAAGATGGCACAAATGTGATAGACCATTTTGACGGACTGCTTACTTTAAAAGGACTAGAACTTATTTATCAAAAAAACAGATAGGAGGATTAGACGTGAAATTTGGCAACATCATAACTCCTAATAATGTATTTTTGGCACCTATGGCAGGGGTAACAGACCTTCCTTTCAGACTCATATGCAAGGGGTTTAACTGCGGTATGGTTTATACAGAAATGGTGAGTGCAAAAGGACTTTTTTATAAAAACGAAAGAACAAATGATTTGCTTTATGTGGATCCCAAAGAGCATCCAGCAGGCGTACAGCTTTTTGGCAACGATCCTCAGATTTTAAAAGAAATTTCTAAAGAAGTGGCTGAAAGTGATGTAGATTTTATAGACTTAAATATGGGCTGTCCAGCACCTAAGATTACTAAAAATGGCGAAGGCTCTGCACTGATGAAAAATCCTCAGCTGATAGGAGAGATTGTTTATGAGACAGCAAAAAATCTGCAAAAACCTCTTACAGTCAAAATAAGAAAAGGATTTGATGATAATCAGATCAATGCGGTAGAGATAGCCAAGATAGTAGAGCAGGCGGGTGCCAGTGCAATCACTGTCCATGGCAGGACAAGAGAACAGTTTTACAGTGGAAAGGCTGACTGGGACATCATCAAACAGATAAAAAGTCAAGTTGGGATACCTGTTATAGGGAATGGAGATATTAAGAAGCCAGAGGATGCAAAAAAGATGCTGGAGTATACAGGCTGTGACGGAGTCATGATAGGAAGAGCCGCACAGGGAAATCCCTGGATATTTAAAAGGACAGTTCATTATTTAGAAACTGGGGAGCTGCTTAGTGAACCAACATTTGATGAACGGGCAGCAACAATTATGCAGCATGCCAAGATGCTTATAGCCTATAAAGGGTCTTACACCGGAGTGCGGGAAATGAGGTCACATTTGACTTCCTATGTCAAAGGAATCCATGGTGCAACGGATATAAGGCGGGCACTGACAACAGTCGAAACCCTTCAAGATATAGAAAATCTTTTAGAAAAATGTCAAAGACATTTTTAACCAAGGGGCTGTATGTATATCTGGAAGAGGTAAAGGAAATAGATAATCAAACAAGAGAGCCTTATTTTTAGGATAAGTTGACAAGACAACTTACGTAGGTTATAATTGTTAAATTATAAAATATAATAATAAAAATAAACATAATTTTTACTAAAAAGATATAAAAATAATCTATACTTTGAGAAAGGGAGTAAGAAAATGGCAAGCAAAAAAGTACTACTCACATATGAGGGGATTAAGACATTAGAAGCTGAACTTGAAAATTTAAAAATAGTACGCCGTATTGATGTTGCTGAAAAGCTAAAAGAGGCAAGAGCTCAAGGGGATTTATCAGAAAACGCAGAATATGATGCTGCAAAAGAAGAACAGGCAGAAATAGAAGTAAGAATAGCAGAGCTTGAGAACATGCTTAAAAATGCAGTGGTAATTGATTCAGAAGATGCTAAAATAGATGTTGTAAAACCAGGATATAGAGTTAAGCTTTATGACTATGCTTTTGAAGAAGAAGTAGAGTATTTGATAGTAGGCTCTACTGAGGCTGATCCGGCAAATGGTAAGATATCCAATGAATCACCAGTGGGTGAAGCTATTCTCAATCACAAAGTTGGTACAGAAGTACAAGTAGAAACAGCATACGGTGTGGAAAAATATAAGATATTAGAGATTAAAAACTAGTCTATAAATAAATACAGAGGAGGAAAAGGCTTGTCTGATAGCGTGCAAAATCAAAATGAACTACCAATAGAAGAAAATCTTAATGAATTACTTAAGGTGAGATATGAAAAATTAAGAGATCTTCAGGCAAAAGGAAAAGATCCTTTTCAAATTACAAAGTTTGAGGTGACAGCATATAGTAAACAAATTCACGATGACTTTGAGACATTAGATGGCAGTGAATTTACTGTAGCGGGGAGACTAATGGCTAAACGTGATATGGGTAAAGCTTCATTTATTCATATTCAAGATAAAGATGGAAAGCTTCAATCCTATGTAAGAAAAGATGAACTGGGAGAAGAGGCTTATGCTGAATTTAAAAAATATGATATTGGAGATATAGTAGGGATACAAGGTATTGTTTTTAGAACTCAAAAAGGAGAAATATCTATAAGAGCAAAAGAAGTTACGCTTTTATCTAAGAGTCTTAAAATTTTACCTGAAAAATATCATGGTTTAAAAGATATGGAGCTAAGATACCGTCAGCGTTATGTAGATCTTATTGTGAATCCAGAAGTTAAAGATACTTTTATTAAACGCAGTATGATTATAAAAGAGATTAGAAACTTTTTAGATAACCAAGGGTATATCGAAGTAGAAACGCCTGTGCTCCACTCTATAGCTGGAGGCGCAGCAGCACGTCCATTTATTACACATCATAATGCACTAGATATTGACATGTATATGCGTGTGGCACCAGAGCTTAAATTAAAACGCCTTATAGTAGGTGGCTTTGACAGAGTTTATGAGATAGGTCGCGTTTTTCGTAATGAAGGCATGTCTGTAAGACACAACCCAGAGTTTACTATTCTTGAACTTTATGCAGCGTATGCTGATTATCACGATATTATGAATCTCACAGAAAATGTTATCAGACATGCAGCTGAAAAGGTAGTAGGAACAGCTGTTGTTGAATACAATGGTGTGACGATAGACCTTGAAAAACCATTTGAAAGACTTACTATGGTTGATGCAGTTAAGAAATATGCCTCTGTAGATTTTGAGCAAGTAGCTGATCTGGAAGCTGCAAGAGCACTGGCTAAAGAGCATCATATTGCTTATGAAAATCATCATGGAAAAGGCGATATTTTAAACTTATTCTTTGAAAAATATGTGGAAGAACATCTGATTCAGCCAACCTTTATCATGGATCATCCAGTAGAAATATCTCCGCTTTCAAAACGTAAACCTTCGAATCCTGACTATACAGAAAGATTTGAACTCTTTATAGTAGGTCGTGAACATGCCAATGCTTTCTCAGAACTTAATGATCCTATTGATCAAAGAGGGCGATTTATGCATCAGGAAGAGCTCCGTGCAGCGGGGGATGATGAGGCCAATGAGATTGATGAAGACTTTTTAACTGCCCTAGAGTATGGCATGCCGCCTACAGGTGGGTTAGGTATTGGTGTTGACAGACTTGTAATGCTGTTAACAAATTCCTATTCCATAAGAGATGTACTATTATTCCCAACAATGAAACCAATTAGTGAATAAGCCAGCCGCTTAGTACAAAATAGTATATACAATAACATAAAAATCGCCTTTAGTTCTTAAAAGGCGATTTTTTATGCTATTGTATATTAAATTCAAATAAGGCTATAATGTATATAATAGATAAAGGCTCAAAAATTCACAATTGAACAGTAAAATATATAGCATAATGGATAATCGTATCTTCATTTTATATATGATATAATAAATAAAGTATATATAGGGGTGCTATGGTATGAAAAAATACAAAATCAGACCATTAAACAGTTATTACTATTACAAAAAAAGAAAGTTAATGAATAAAAGGGTTTTTGTTGCTGTCTTTATATTGGGACTTGTTGCAGTAGGAGTATTTGCGACGGGTAAATTAGAAACTTCTATAGTTGAGATTTTCAACATTACTTTTTCCAAAAGCGAAGTATCAAATACAGCTCAGCCAGTTTATTTCAATGATGCACAAATTAAATACGACCTATATAGACTACCCAAGGTTGTAAAAGGAATTTACATTCCGGCAGGTAAAATAAAAGATTATGAAAGGTATATTGCTTTTGCAAAAGAGACAGGGGTTAATGCATTTGTCATAGATGTGAAAAATGATAGGGGTTACTTAACGTTTGCCTCGGTTAATCCAATCCTGGTAGAAACGGGGGCTGTTTTGGAAAATCCACCGATACAAGATATTAAGAAAGTGATAAATAGAATGTATGAAGAAGATATTTATCCTATTGCAAGAATAGTAACTTTTAAAGACAATGTAGTAGGAAAGCGGTATCCCGATCGGATGGTCAAAGACAAGCAAGGCAATATTTATAAAAATAAGGCAGACGATATGTGGCTAAATCCATATGATAAAAGAAACTGGGACTATATACTGGATTTGTGTAAAGAAGCTATCCAAGCTGGATTTAAGGAGATACAATTTGACTATGTAAGATTTCATGAGTCAATGAATGAAAATACGGTTATATTAGATGCAGGTCTGTCAAAGACAGAGATTATTACAGCTTTTACAAAGTATATGTATGAACATTTAAAGGAATATGGGGTATATGTTTCAGCAGATGTATTTGGAGCTATTATAACAAGTCAGGTGGATTCGGAAATTGTGGGACAAGACTTCAAAGAACTTAGTAAATATCTTGATTATATTTGTCCTATGGTTTATCCTTCGCATTATGCAAAGGGAACTTTTGGAATAGAGTACCCACATCTTGACGCTTATGGTATAATATTAAGGTCGATGGAGTTTGCACAAGATGAGATGAAGGAAATTCCAAGGCAGGAAAGAAGAGCAATTATAAGACCGTGGCTTCAAGATTTCACCCTATCAAGTTTGAAACCCTATCAGCCATATGGACAAAAGCAAATTCAAGATCAAATAAAAGGGACTTATGATGCAGGATTGCAGGAGTGGATCTTTTGGAATGCTGCAGGTAAATATACGGAAACAGGATTAGATGATAAGTAAAGGATGTGGTCTTTTGGTTGATCAAGATAAAATCATACTTATGACAAAGTTAGCTGTATATGAAAAAAGGTATATCAAAGAAGATGAAAGACGTAATAGCTACTATGTAGAAGATTACGTTTATATGAACAATTTTAAAACCAGATTTAGCGTGACCTTAGCAGTTATTATGATGGCTATGCTGAATATTATAGGAACTATCAATCACAATTTAGTTTTTCCTACTTCGTTAATGCATTTTATAGAAGTGTATATTAACCCATATTTGCTTCCCTGGATTTTAGTTGTTATTGGATATACAATGTTGTCTACTGTAATATATGGAAGAAGATATACATTGTCACAAAAGAGATTAAAAGGTTACAATAAATTGCTTAAACAGTTAGATGCTTATGAACAGAAAAAAGCAAATGAAGAGAGGGCAGAATATGAGACCGAATGAGACACTTCTTATTATAAGGCAAAACCTTATAAAAAGTTATAAAAAATATGAGTACATGCTTATTCCCTTATTAAAGTTTATTATTATATTCAGTGTTATAAGAATGATAAGTTCTTCTGTTGGTTATATAGGGGTTTTAAACAAAATGGGTATCGTTTTATTTTTGTCATTAGTAGGCACATTTTTGCCGGAAAAATGGCTGATTTTAGGGTTTGTTTTATTGATGCCTATTTATGTTGTAATGGTTAATCCTATATTGGGGATAGCGGGATTTATTTTTTTATGGTTACTGTATTTGTTGTTTATGAGACTTTTTCCAAAAGAAAGTTTACTTATTGTAGCAACGATTGTATGTTTTAATATGGGAATAGAAGCTGTTCTGCCTATTTTAGCTGGATTGTTCGGAGGATATGTTTGTATTATAGCTATCATAATCGGAGTTTTTATATGGTTCGTCATGCCACAGTTTGCTCTGATAGTAGAATCCACATCCCTTGGTAAAACGGAGATTTTAGATGCATTTTCAAGTCTGTCTAACAGCGGTATTAAGAATATTATCAGTGATAAAACAATGCTTAGTGTAATGGTAGTGTTTTTTATTGTTTTTTCAATTGTATACATAATAAGAAAACAATCCATTGATTATGCTGCGTATCTAGCCATTGTAATTGGAAGTGCGATGAACTTAGCAGGATTTATAATGGCTATATTATTTTTGGATATTAATATACTCATGCCTGTAATTTTGCTTACAACTATTTTATCAGCCATTATAGCCGTTATTGTACAGTTTTTTTCTCAAGTTTTGGATTATCAAAGAGCAGAGATAGTCAACTTTGAGGATGAAGAAAATTATTACTATGTTAAGATAATTCCTAAAATAAATGTTAATACAAGTAATAAAAAAATAAAAAGAGTCTATGATAGCAAAATGGAGCATAAAGATTATATGAACGGCAGCTCTATAGGCTCATTGATGAATAACAAAGAAGCTAATATAGATGAATAGTAAAGAGGCCTATGGTCTCTTTTATTTTGAAAGAGGAAAGTGCGTTTTCAGCGCGCTTTCATATTAGTATCAAATAAATATTTCGGGAGTTCGTATACCTTGAACTTAAAACATGATATAATAAAATAGAAATAGAACATAAAGGAGTTTTGTTAGGTGGAGGTCATAAAAGAAGCTGTTGATAAGATAGCATTTGTAAATATTCCATATATTGGTATGAGAGATATTGTAGATATTTTAGTGGTAGCTTATCTGATGTATATTATATTAGTATGGATTAAGGATACAAGAACCTGGGCACTATTTAAGGGAGTTGTTATTGTACTTGTTATAGCCATTGTTTCTTATGTCATGCAGCTGCATACTGTATGGTGGGTCATATCCAATACGATAACAGTAGGAACAATTGCATTACTAGTTGTATTTCAGCCAGAGTTGAGACGAGCGTTAGAGCAAATCGGCAGGGGGCGTTTTTTTGATTCGCTTTTAAGTATGTCCGATAGCGTTGTAGAGGGAATGACTGATGAGGCTATAGATGCTATTGCTAAGGCGTGTATGCATATGTCTAAATATAAAACAGGCGCACTTATAGTTATGGAGCAGGATACGAGGCTTGGGGATGTTGAAAGAACAGGTATCAGTATAGATGCTGAAGTTACAAGTCAGCTTTTGATTAATATATTTGAAAAAAATACTCCGTTGCATGACGGAGCGGTTATTATAAAGAACAATAGGATTGCAGCTGCTACATGTTTTTTGCCCCTTACAGATAGTATGGAAATCAGCAAAGACTTGGGGACACGGCATAGGGCAGCGATTGGGATTTCAGAGGGAACGGATGCAATGGTACTGGTTGTGTCAGAAGAAACAGGGGTTATCTCCTATGTGAAAAACGGCAAGATAAGAAGAGGACTTGACATGGAGATTATAAAAAAGATACTTATGTCAACAAGAAGAAAGAAACGTTCTGATAAGAAAATGGTGATTTGGAAAGGAAAGCATAAAAATGAATAAGTTTTTTACTAAGAATCTTCCATGGAAGATTACTTCTTTAGTATTAGCCTCAATTTTGTGGCTTTTTGTTATCAATACCCAAAATCCTATGCAGCCTAGAGAAATTAAAGTGACTTCTGTTACAATTAAAGGGCTTACTCAGCTTGCTGAAAAAGGTTTTGTACTTAAAAATCAAGATCAAATCAAAAATCAAAAATT
>JARBUI010000007.1 GCA_029239755.1 Clostridia bacterium
CTATTTTTAATATCATACGGCAGAAAAACCGAAAAATCAAACTGCATTTTAATTACAAATGTAGCTTTTCATTTACAAAAACTGCATTTCGATTTCAAACGTTGCGTTTCGCTTACAAAGATTCAGTTGTCAGTTACAAACATTGCATTTCGAATTACAAAGTGGCATCTCGTGTTACTATTAACCAGCTCTATTTAATTATAACGAAATAGTGTATAATATTCTTAAAGAATATTGCCTAACTAACGTATTTTTCTATCTATATTGCTCTTAAATGATAATTTATTTTCAAATTAAGTTTAAAGGAAAGGAGGGCATCTAATGGACGATAAAACTTTTTGGGCACTTAATCATTCACTTATGCTTGAACATAAAAGCCGGGATTATCCCTTTAGTATGGTCTCCAATCATTTTCATAATGAACATGAAATTTTTTATTTATTATCAGGAGAACGCTATTATTTTATAAGCCATCAAGTGTACCATATAAAAAAAGGAAGCCTGGTTTTTATTCCTTCTAACGAAATTCATAAGACCAGTATGGTCACCGAAACCTCTCATGAACGTTTTCTCATTTATTTTAAAGATTCTTTATTTGAGAAACATCGAAATGTTCTAGGGGATATTAGTATATCAGAACTTTTTTTGCCTACTTACCCTGTACTTGATTTAAATACCGAAGAACAGCAGTACATTGAACACCTTTTATCTTTTATGTTAGAGGAGATACAGAGTCAAGACCTAAAATATGAGTCTTTGCTGCTTTCAAAATTAACTGAACTCTTTGTATTTATAATAAGAAAACAAGCCAAATGGAGTGCAGATGACAAGCCCCAAACAGCCAAGAGCGCGAAATATAAAAAAGTCCATGAAATAGCGAGCTATATTAGCAAGTATTATTTAGAGTGTGGTTCCTTAGACGAAATAGCTCAAAAGTTTTTTATCAGCAAGTTCTATCTATGCCGTATTTTTAAAGAAGTAACAGGTGTTACAATTAATGAGTACATTAATATTACTAAGATAAGACAGGCCAAAATACTTCTTGAACAAAGCCATCTTAATATGACACAAATTGCTGAAGCAGTAGGATATGACCATTTGACGTATTTTGAAAAAGTTTTTAAAAACTACTTAAATATGACACCTCTGAAATATAAAAAAACCTATAAAAAAGAGAGACACATTTAAAAAGAAATGACAAAAAGCTCTAAGCGCATTGTAAACGCCTAGAGCTTTTCTTTAGCTAATGCTACATCCACACCATTTCGTGAGCAGCCTTTCATATCCATTCTTGGCTTTTAATTTTATTATTGCTTATTTCTATTCAGCTAGGTTTAATGCCTCTGCTAAAGCCAGGATTGTCAGAGACTGTCCATAAGCCATCGGCGCAATGACGATATTTTTATAATGTTCTGCACTATAGCCCATCCCAGTTCCAGCTGATACGTTCAAGACAGTTCCGTCTTTGTCGATATTCTTCAAAATTGCTTGAACACCCTTTCTCGCACATTCCAGATAAGAATCATCTAAAATACCATAACGGATTCCCTTCAGTATGCCGGCAGTAATTGCAGCAGACCCTGATACCTCTTCATAACTTGAGTGGTCTGTCAGCACTGTATGCCATAATCCGTTTTTACTCTGTAGTTCTTTCAGCTTCTCTACTTGTGCTTTGTACGTATCAATAATAAATGTCTTTACCCCTGGAGTTAATGTGCCTTTAAACATATCCACATAATCTAAGATGCCAAGGGTAAACCAGCTGTTTCCACGGCACCAAAAAACCCCACCAAAATTATCTCTTCTATTAAAAGACCATCCGTGGTAGAAAAGTCCCGTATGCGTATCATATAGATATTTAATATGGATTAGCACCTGATGAATGGATTCATCAATCCACTCTTGATTCTTGTATTTCTGTCCTATTTTATTGAGAAATAAAACTGTCATAAATAAAGTGTCAATCCACATCTCACTTTCATTAAGACGAACTCCCTGCCTGTCACCATTTGCACTTGTCACATGCTGAAAACCGCCTTCTTTTGTCCTTGGAATACAGTTCATTAGCCAGTTTGCCCAATCTAGACATAAATCTTCAAATTCTTTATCTTGATACCATTCATTTAATTGTACCAGTGTAAGCAGAGGCGTCGTTGTGTTGATATTTCTAGAAGGAAGCCCCTGTGCAATGTTTCCTTTAAACCAGTCATACAGAAATTTTTTATAGTCCTCATTCCCCTGATATTCCATGACCTTCAAAAGTCCATAAATACCTACTCCCTGTGGCCAATCCCATTCTGCAATTCCGAAATCACGTTTAAAAAAGCCGACTGCTTCTCCACCACTTTTTAATTCTTCTTCATTTTCTGGTAGATTCATTAGCTTTTGGATGACTAATTCTAACTTCTGCTCAATTATTTCTTTTTTTATATTTTTCATTACCGTTCCCTCTCTTTATATTACGGATACCTTTTCCACAGTTCTTTCATATATAAAATGTCCTTTTGAGCTGTTTTTGGATTTAATTCCTCTCTTACAGCTACAATATCAGATTTATTTTTATTCATCCATTGTATAATCTCCGAATAACGGACTACGCCTTCCCCAAGGCACACTGGGCAATATTCTTTATTAGGTCCTTCTATGAAATCTTTCATGTGAATGGCTTCTATTTTATCTCCAAGTCTGTCCAGCCATTCTTTCCAGTATGCCTCTTGATTAATTTCTGGAAATTTTAATACATTAGCTGGATCAAAAATCATTTTTAGATGAGTACTGTTTATTTTTTCAAAAACAGAAACTGTCGTCTCCAAATTCTCCAGCGGATGCCAGTATACTGGCTCGATAGCCATATCCACATTCAGACGTTCTGCTTCTTCTACAAGACGTGAAATGCTATCTAGCATATAAGGATGCCATATTTTCTTCTCATCCTGGTTCAAATGCGGATATGCAGTCTCCGTTCCTACAATAGATGCTCCTAAAATCTTATTCCATGCCAGACACTTCCTGAATGTCTCTACTGCTGCCCTTCGAACCTCATTATTCGGATTTCCTAAATCCATATAGCAGCCTAAGATGTGGATTTTGATTCCTGCTTCTTCAAAATTTCGACGGATTCTCTCGATCAGTTTGGGCGTTATCTCATCATAAGAATTTATTTCCGAAAATGCTTTTGGCAGCACAAGCTGTGCTGCCTCAATACCCTCTAACTTCAATAATGCTGCAAGTGCATTTATTGGCTGTTTCCCATAATCATGAGTTCTTACTCCTACTAACATAGTATATTCTCCCCTTTTTTATATTGAAAACTTCAGTCCATATACCTGTCAAATAATTTTCTAAATATATGAGCATTGATCCACGCAGAAAAAGCTATTCCGATTATGATATCAATAAACATTGCAATAACTAAATCACCTATAAAAAGCATAAATACGGGAAGTAAACTAACTGCTGTAATTAAAAGCGTATAAGGAAGATGAGCTAATGCCATCATTAGTGAATTTTTAAATGCCTTTTTAGTACTGTTTTTGAAAAAGGCAAGTATTGGAAAGATATAGTTTGCCGTAATAATCGTTAAAAATGCAATCAGTGCAAAGGGAATAAACATTATTCTTGCGCTTGCCATCTCTATGTGGCTGCTAAAATAAAAATCAAAATAGAGTACACTGCTAATCAGAAGAAAAATCCCCCATATCATTGTGGACTGCTTTAGGTTGTCTTTAAAAGCTTGAAAAAAACTGGCAAAAACATAGGACTCCTCATTTCTCACCATCCTAAGCACCACATATTGGAGTGCTGTGGTGGATGCGCCTATCGTTACAATCGGAATACAAAAGATAAGCCATAGGAGATTGAGCAGTACTAAGTCTGCTATCTGTCCTATAAAATGATTTAGTTTACCATCCATTGCAAATAATCGACTCATGATATATCCTCCCAACTAACTGATAATCTTAATCCCATTTTTCTTTCATTAGTGCAAACAACTCTTGATCCTTTAGATGATTTTC
This sequence comes from Clostridia bacterium, assembly GCA_029239755.1. Taxonomy (GTDB): domain Bacteria; phylum Bacillota; class Clostridia; order Lachnospirales; family Cellulosilyticaceae; genus FMMP01. Next base: position 4,017 of record JARBUI010000007.1, read on the forward strand.
CATAACCAAAATCAGCATAACTAGGCGATCCTCCTCAGAATAAAGGAAGTCACGCTGCCACTCATAGAAATGAGGGCCATCTCCCAGATTTCTTACGTAGCTCATGAGGCTTTCTAAAAGCCAGGCGCTCTGCTTTATATCAGCCAGGCATTCATTTTCATAAAAGTTGTGCCATTTTCCATGCTCTCTTGAACGCATAAACGTATTTGCCGTCAGGTACTCCTCTCTAGCCTTCCCTGCATAGTAAAAAGACTTTTGATATTGTCCGTCCATGGCTCCAATGAGGCTTTGGCATACTAGATATGCTCCGGCATAGCAATGATAGTGAATCTGCGCCTGTAGCAGCAGGGAATCCTCAAACAGCCTTCGTGCCCCTGATATGCCTGATTCTTCCTCTATAATTTCCACATTCACCTTTTCACATTTACGCAGATACTCTCTGTAGTTCCTTTCCCCCCTCTGACATAATTCCTGATACCACTGCACCTGTCCTTTTAAGTCCTTGGCATCTGTGGCCCATATTAAGTGCTCGGAACGAACCTCTTCCCGCTTCATGTACTGGGATATAAGCATTCTTGCCACATGGTTGGAAAACTGCTCTCCTGCATGGTCATCTTCATGGGGACCATAGGCAATAGTATATTTAGGGTAGTCTGCTAAGCAGCCAGATATGATGCTCTCATTTTTCTTTCCATAATAAGTAGTGACATAATCTTGGCGGTGCTCCTCTATGTCAACCGTACCATGACGCCAGATTTTCGCAAGCAAATCTAAGAAATAGACGTGGGGCTTTATATTGGAGCAGTTCACTAGCCAGTAGTCCTTTACACCGCGCTTCATCACATCCTGTAATTCTCTGCATACAAACTCTGGAGAATTTTGAAGCATGGTGATGTGGTTGGCTGCCTGGAGATCGTAAAAGGATACGTGATAGTAGATACCGTGGCTTCCCATATCTTCATCCAAAGGCAGTGCGGGAATTCTCGGATTATGGTTTTCCTGGCGTCTGGTGACCATTTTCCCAAAACCATTATCTGCCCAAATTTTGATGACGTCCTCAGGTAAGTCCAGATATCCGCTCTGGTACAGCTCCATGGTTTCCCCATACAGATTGGTACAACACATAGCATCTGGCAGTTCCTGCTTTACCATATTATATTGCATCCAAATGAGGCGACTCATCAGCTTCCCCCGTGATTCCTGGGTCTGAAACTTAGGATCATCGTCCCAGAACGGACGATCGCCCTGTCCCCGAAAACCTAAATTCCAAATAACTTTCAGCTTCTTTTGGTCCTTGATACCCTGCTGCCACAACCCCTCAAATTTCTCTGGGTGTTCTTCATAGGACGGATTCAAATTGGGATAAGCTCTAGAGAACATCTGTGCACCTAGAGGTTCCGCATGATGATGGGTGATATAGAGTCCCATAGATGATGCCAGCCCCCGGTAACATTCCGAACTTTTATCCGTTCCCGGTATGACCATGTTGCCACCACAGCGAAGCAGCGTCTCAAATACCATTTCCCAAGGCTCATCTTTCCTTCTGCTCACGCTCCATGTACGAAGCAGCACCTCATCATTCACAAACCACCCCCGGAAAGTCACAGCATAAGGCTTAGAATTAAACTGATAGTCCCCTGCTACCTGATAAGCCTCACGGGGCTGAATCTGCTGGTCATTCCAGAACCAAAAATCCGTTATTCCTAGTATTGATCGACTAATTTCGTAAACCCCATACACAAAACCTAGTTCATCTCCAGCGTAGAGACATAGCCTATTATTTTCTGGATCGGCAACTATAGAAAAAGATTCTTTAGAAAGAGGTTTTTGGGTTAAAAAAAGAACCCATCCTGTCTCTTTGGAAGGAAGACACACCTTTTCGATATCCCTCTTCAGATTTTTCAAAGACCACTGAACAGGCTCAGTAGAAATCTCAGATATAATCTCTATATTTTTATTAATTGCTAAACCCATTATTTTCTTCTCCTATCTCCTTACCCCTTAATACCGTCCATAGCAATACCATCCACAAGATACCTCTGAAAAATGATGAAAAATATAAGTGTAGGTAAAAGTGACAGTACGGACATGGCGAATAGTCCACCGTAATTATTGTATGCATTTGGATCCAAGAACATATTTAATGCCAGTGAAAGAGTATATTTGCTAGGCGTGTTCATAAAAATTAATGGTTGGAAGAAATCTTGCCAAATCCAGTAAAACGCAAAGATAGATGCCGTAACAAGAGCCGGTTTTACAACTGGAACCAAGATGCGAAACAGGATAGAAATTCTGCCGCAGCCATCAATCTCAGCTGCCTCATCTAATTCCTTCGGTATTCCCCTAAAGAACTGAACCAGCATAAAAATAAAGAATGCAGTACCAAAAAACCATGGTAGTGTCAAGGCAATTCTGGTATCAATTAGATTCATCTTCTTTAAAATAATATACTGAGGAACAACCATGACCTGAGAAGGAATCATCATCGTAATCATAACGCACGCAAACCAGAACTGCGAACCCCTGAACTTAATTCTGGTGAATGCATAGGCCGCAAACAGCGATACAACGACACACCCTGCCATACCAGTCACTGTAACAAACACTGTGTTTCCAAGGAAAGTCAGAAAAGATACGCCTCCAACCCCTTTCCATGCACTTAAATAGTTAGTTGACATATCAAAAACTTCCGGAATCAAGGAATATGCATCCTTAAACATGGTCTCATTGCTCTTCATGGAACTTGCAAAAAGCCAAAGCAAAGGATAGATCATTAAAAATCCGATTGCACAGGAAAAAAGGTGAAACAAAACGGAACCTAGCTTCTTTTTTTCTTTTACTCCTACCATCTTTATTCATCTCCTCCCGATTCATAGTGCACCCAGTTGTTCTGAGTCTTAAATAGTATTACCGTAAATGCCGCAATAATGATTACTAATACCCAGGCTAGCGCACAGCTGTATCCCATGTCGAAAAAATTAAATGCCCGGCGGTATAAATATAATACGTAAGTCAAAGTACTATCCAGTGGCCCTCCATCCGTGATGACATAACTTTCTGTAAATACTCGGAATCCATTTACGAGTTGAAGGATCAAATTGAAAAAAATGGTAGGTGTCAGCATAGGAAGTGTAATCTTAGTAAAAATTTCCCAGGGTTTTGCTCCATCTACTACTGCTGATTCATACAAAGAATGTGGTATCTGCTTCAATGCTGCAAGGAAAATTAACATGGAAGATCCGAACTGCCAGACACCCATCAATATGATAACTGCCAGAGCAGTGTCCGTATTTCCAAGCAAAGAAACCTTTTGTTCGATTCCAAAGACGGAAAGTAAAGACATTACAACTCCCTGCTTTCCGAAAATCTGCCTCCATACGATAGACACTGCTATACTTCCTCCGATAATGGAAGGAATGTAATAAATGGTCCGATACAATCCCAGTCCTTTATGTTTCGTGTTTAATAACATTGCAACGAAAAGAGCAAATGCCAGACGAAGAGGGACTAGAAAAATAACATAGATAAAGGTTACCTTTATTGCCTGCCAGAATGTATCATCAGTGGTAAATACTCGAATATAGTTTTGAAATCCAATAAATTGTGCCTCATTGAGCAGGTTAAAATTCGTAAAAGAATAGTATATAGAAATTATCATTGGAAGAAACCACATCAGGATAAATCCAAATAGCCATGGAAAGAGCATGACATAACCTGCAATATTATCTCTGCTTTTATAGCCTGATTTAGCCAAAGACTGTTTTCCTTTCATAAAACTTACCTCATTTCTTTATGTTATTTAAAAAGAGAGAGCCCTTATTTTAACAGCTCTCTCTTTTTTCATTATAAGTTACTTAGCTGCGTTGTTTCTTTCCAGAATCTCTGTAGCCTGTTTTCTGAAGGCTGCTGCACCTTCCTCCGCTGTTGCCTGTCCATACAATACACTATTGCCTGCGTTTGCAAATGCTTCGTTTACTTCAGAAATACCACTTGGATCTGCTGCTGGAGTTGCACCAGCTACTTTTGCTGCCTTACTTACGTATTCAAACATATCAATCTGCTGCGCTGTCATAGTTCCTTTTTTAATCATATAGTCACGAATTGCAGAAGATACAGGAGTTCCTCTCTCACCGCTAATAATATCATTGGCTTCCTCAGAATTAATGACCCAATCGATGAATTTTGCACACTCTTCTTTTACCTTAGAACTTTCCGCAATACTTAAGAACATACCCGGTTTCAGCCACAAAGCATCGTTTTCAGAAGCTGATGGCATTAATGCTAATTTTAATGAATCGTTAGAATCCTTTACCATAGCTGCGAAATTGTTCCACTCAATGGTTGTAGCTGCCTTATCCGTTACTATTGGAAGAGCCTCTTTACCAACTGAAGCTATCTGAGACTGCTCATCCATATCTGGAGCCACATTTGCATCACTCATATCTTTCCACATCTGGAAGTAACTTGATGTAATAGCATCATCCTCAAATCCAAGCCCTGTTCCGTCTTCATTAAACAAAGCTTTACCATTTTGTCTTACCCAATAGTTAAACGGGTTAGTATCACCAAATGGCCCGATAATGGAAACAAGTGCACTTGGTTCTCCCATTTTCTCTGCTACCTTTGTATTTAATTCAATGTAATCATCCCAAGTCCAATCATCTGTAGGCATCTTAGCTCCAGCTGCCTCAATAACTGACGGATTGTAAGTAGTTGACAAGATAGCGGTAGATATTGGGATACCTGCTGTTTTACCGCCGATGGAACCTGTATTTAAAATATTTTCATCTACATTACTTACATTAATAACGCCGCTGTCAACGAACTCCTGAAGATCTGCCAAGGAATTATTCTTTGCATAAGTAGAGATATACAGATAATCCATCTGAACAATATCAGGCATACTTCCTGAAGCTGCTTGAGTAGACAATTTCTCAAAGTAACCATCCCATCCGCTAGGTGAAGCTTCAAATTTCACATTCGGATTCTTTGATGAATAAAGATCCAATAGTTCCTGGGTGTACTTATGTCTTGTATCACTACCCCACCAAGCAATTTTGATAGTAACTGGTTCATTCTCTGGTGCAGTAACCTTGGCCTCACCTGATGTGTTGTCTTTAGACTCAGTTTTGCCGCTGCATGCTGTCATAGAAAGAATCATTGTTCCTGCTAGAAACATAGCTCCAAGTTTTTTTACTCTGTTTTTCATACTTGTATTCCCCCTTGTATTATTTTTTTCACCTTATTATCATGCCTAAGCTGTAATAATGATATTCTATCAGCAGCGTCGAAGTATGAGAATGGAATTACTAGAGGAGTCACCAGAAAAAATCCGACTTTTTAATTTCTTCATCTCTAATACTTAGAGTCTTATACCGATGTTCCCCGATCAGTGACTTTTGGTATACGAATCTGTATCTTAGTCCCTACGCCTACTCGGCTGTTTATTGAAAACTCAAACTCTCCATAAGTAATTTTCAAACGTTCATATATATTTTTTATCCCGATTCCATACCCCTTTGGCTTTACGGTAAAGTTTCGAACCTTTTCGAGTTCCTCCTTTTCCATGCCTGGACCAGTATCCTCTACTACGAATAAAATGGTGTCCGTTTCCTCCACCGCCCGTAATCGTACTAAACACTTTTCAGCAGAGTTATCCACTCCATAGTAGATAGCATTTTCTACTAGTGGCTGCAAGATCATCCTAGGTACCATATAATTTTCCAACTTTCCTTCTGTACTTACTTCAAATTCTGCCCTATTCTGATAACGAAATCTCTGAATTTCAATATAACTTTTTACCATCCTTATTTCCTCATCTACTAGTGCATAAGGGGCATTTACGAAAGTAGATCGCAGCAGCATGCCCAATTCCACAATCATTTTCCCCGCATCCTCATTACGCCCTGCTTTAACCATCCAATGAAGAGCATTTAAGGTATTATACAGGAAGTGAGGGTTAATCTGTGCCTGAAGCATTTGATATTTAGTCTCTTTTAATAGTATCTGCTTTTCATAATTTTCGTGGATTAAAAAGTCGATTTTATCCAGCATGACCTTAAATTCCCTGGTCAAAACTCCTACTTCATCCGTTCCTTCTCGTTCCACTAAAATCAACTTTGCCCCCTGAAAATCTCCAGTCTCCACAATCTGCATGGATTCGGTCAGCTGCTCCAGCGGCTTTGTAATAGCAACAGAAACTCTGTTCATGATAATCAAAATCAGCACAAATGCAGTAACAAAACCTATCAGCATCATGTAACGAACAGACAAAAGCTGCCCATATATATCTGAATATGGAAAGAAATTAACATACATCCAGTCTGTGGATTTAGAATTAAGAAAGCACATAAAGTAGCGCTCCCCTTGGTATTGTACAATCTCATATCCCTGACCTCTTTGGAAAGGAGGAAGGGTTGGCCGTTCTCCTTCTTCTACATCTTGGTAAATAACCCCATTTTTAGAATAAACAAATAAAGTAGCGTTTGGAGCTTCCAAATTTTCTTTGTATTTGGTAATAATCTTTCCTATATCGCAGATCAATACCACTGTTCCCAAATTATCTAAGCTCATGTCCAGGCTCTTTAATATATCTTGTCCACAGAGTAAATAAGGATACTCCTCTGTGGGGCCATACATAGTAAAGGCCCCTTTGGCTTCATGGAACCTTTCAAGCAGTTCTTCATAGGTGTCATCCGGTATTTCCCATGATGATTCCCCTACCTCTAAGGTAGTATTATAGCTATCCGTATAGCGGATGGAGCGGATAGCAGAACCTGGTTTGTATTCAGATAACAACTTATAGCGAAGTCTTGTCAACTCCTTACTGTACTCCAAAGAGGGATTCTTTATTTGCGCTATTTTTGAAAGTCGCTCTTGTATCTCGGTATCCAGCGCCAGCTCATAGCTAGTTTTTTGCACTTCTTTTAAGCTGGCATTAACATTCTGAGCATAAAAATCCAGTTCTTTGAGCGATTTCTCATACAGCTTTTCCGCAAAGATATCCAAGCTGACTTGCAGCGCAATGATGGAAATACCGAAAAAGATGCCTGCAAAGATAAAGTATACCACCACCATTTTACCGGGCAGCTTCAAGTTTCTATATTTTTTCCTTATACTATGCAACATACATATACCTCCCAAACCCAAAATGATTTAAAAAAACCGACTTTTATATTGATATAGTCGGTTTTTTGCTAAGTTCTTTCATAATATCTTTATACTCCGTTGGTGTAGTTTCCGTAATTTTTCGAAATACCTTTGAGAAATATTGTGCATCCGGAGAATAGCCTACAAGTTCAGCTACCTGGGAAACCTTTAATTCCGAATCATATTGCCAGAGCCTTTGTGCAAGCATAATCCGCTGTTCCATTAGATAAGTTGAAAATTTAACTTTTCTGTTTTTTACGAATAATCTCCCAAAATAATCCTCATTCATATACAAGACTTCTTTGGCCAGAAATTGAATACTTAATTCTTGATTTCTTATATATTGAAATGTGGCAAATAAAATACTTTTTATACGTCCGACTTCTTTTCCCTTGCCAATATTCATCCCTTTCAGCCGAACTATAGTATTTATCAACCGTTCTAGAAGCTGCCATGACTGCTGCATAACTACTGTAGTTTCATAAGCTATATCGAGCGATGTGCCATACAATACTTTCACAATCCAATTACAAATCTCTTCCTTTTCCTGCAATGTATAATCTTCCAAATCCATTTTCATAAATCCAAGATAAAGTTCAAATAATAGTTCTCCATAGTCCTCCGTCTCACGGATTTTTCCATAATCGAACAGGAAAGATGCACAGTCATGGGTTTTTCGGAATAATTCATAGTGAAGGAATCCCGTTTGATGCTCTGCAATACCAATTTTTAATAATTCTTGGACTTGTGCATATAAAAGACTGATATCTTTTAGGCCTCCTTGTTGACTGACAACCGTAAGCATTGGCTGCATACTGATTCTCCCAAATTCCAGCCGAACTCTCTCTACTGCACTTTCTACCTCTGGCAATGCCTGCGCATCGATCAAAAACAATGCTTCATTCTGAATACATGTAAATAAATAAACATGAGATGCACCTAACAGTTCTGTTAATACATTGCCTAATATGAATTGCTCCAGGTAATCAAAACCTGATTCCGTCCTGAAAGCAAGAATGGCTGCCTTTATATATTCTGCACCGAATTCTTTCAGAAATATTTCATAGTCTTTTCCGCTTTGCTCTTTCTCCAAAAGCATATCGCGAAATATCTGCTCTTTAGCCCGAGGTAATAAGCGGTCAACAGTACTTCTATATTCTTTTTCTCTCTGCTCTCTTTCCCGCTTTATATCAATTTCTTTCTTTACTTTATCCAGAACAACTGCAATTTGTTCTTCAGCACATGGCTTTAGCAGGTAATACCGAACTCCCTCCTCCATTGCCTGACTGGTAAATTCATATTCTCCGTAGCCAGAAAGAACTACAAACTCCACACTTGGAAAAGTGGACTTTGTCCGCCTGATTAATTCAATTCCATTCATAATAGGCATTTTAATGTCAGTTAATACAATGTCCGGTTTTTCCCTTTGAATTTTTTCAAATCCTTCTGAACCATTCCATGCAGTTCCTACCAACTCTATATCAAATTGCTCCCATGAAATATATTTAGCCATACCTTCACGCTCAATCTCCTCATCATCTACGATCAGCAATCTGTACATAACTGTCCCTCCATATTCACACTAATACTCTCTTGTATTTAAAATATTGAATTAGGTATTCCTATCTATTGCCTTATTATATAATATCCCCTGATATTATTAAACATTTGGAGATTTTAAAATCAACTTACTTCATTTCTTATATATGATGAGCCGCTTATTAAGCTTCGGCAGATTATAGCTGTAGTAAAATGTAATACTTGGTATTTACTCGTAATGCTTCTTTTAAGATTATCTAGCGACTTATAACCGTATCTAATAACATTCACAGAACTGTTCTATTAGTTATACTATCTTAACAACTACACTTTTATAGTACCAAATAACACACAAAAAAACACACAGCTATTCCTGCTAAACTATTTTTTTTGGAAATAAGGGACTCTATGGACAAAATAAATAGAGGTCAAAAATGACCTCTACCCTTGATATTATTAAATCCTCTGTGTTTTAAACAAAGCTGATGATGGGATTCGAACCCACGACTTGCTCATTACGAATGAGCTACTCTACCGACTGAGTTACATCAGCACTGCTTTATCATTATAATCCGAATAATCACTATTATCAAGAGGCAGATTTAATCAATATTTTAGTTCTAATCTGAATATATTTCATAATAGGAATGAATAGATCCACTCAATGACTTAAGGGGGAACGAATTATGGATAATCGCTATACTATTAAAGCTTATGACAGAGCAGCAGCTGTGAGTTATGCTCATACTTGGAGTTTCGGCAGAAATCCTAGATATTTAGATTTCAGTGAATTAGGTGGTGACTGTACCAACTTTACTTCTCAGTGTATTTATGCTGGAAGTGGTGTGATGAACTATACTCCTATTTACGGATGGTATTATATCAGCGCTTCAAATCGCACTGCTTCTTGGACTGGCGCGAGATTTTTGTATAAGTTTCTTACAACTAATGAAGGCCAGGGCCCTTTCGCCAGAGAAGTCTCACAGTCTGAAGTTGTTCCTGGAGATATGATCAGTTTTAGTAAAGCAAACGGTCATATTTATCATTCTCCTTTTATTGTTGAAGTTGGCAGTCCTCCTACTCGAGATAATATTCTTGTAGCTGCTCATACTATTGATGTGGATTATCAACCTTTATCAAGTTATGAGTATGATATCGCCCATTTTCTTCATATTGAAGGGGTAAGAGTATAAGAAGCGGGTAAGCAGCTGTATCAGCCACTTACCCGCTCTAACCTTATTCATTCTTTTAGCTCGTTATTGCGTAAAATCTTCTAATCTATTTCTAACGTCCTCTTCACCTAAAATATGCATAATTGTGTAAAGATCTGGTGTATTGGCTCTATGAGTTAGGGCAGCTCTTACTGCTCCTGCTACATCAGATACCATTCCTTTAAAGGCTTCAGGTGTTTTCTTAAAGGCTTTGCGATCCGCTGTATAACCCAAATCTATCGCCACTGCCTTTAAATCTTCAAACCATGTTTCTTGATCTGTATCATAACGATAGGCCTTTGCATAAGCTTCTATGATGCGTTTCGCTTCGCTAAGTTCCATGTTTTTAGGAAGTTCTATGTCTTCTAATCTTTCTTTTTCAAACAATGGTCCAAAGAAATAACAGATTTTTTCTCTTACTTCATTCCATTTTGCAAAGTCTTTGCGTGGTTTTGGTCCCTCTTTATCAATATTAAAGATTTGCTTGCTGAAATCTTCTTTAACTGTTATAAGCTGATACATTTCTTCATCATACTCTTTGGCCCAGTCTATATAAAGGCTGTAGACTTCTTCGGCTTTCATTTTACAAATAACATCTTTGCTGACATCATTTAATTTAATGATATCAAAGAGAGCGCCGCTTTTACTCATTTTATCTAAGGCTACAGGAAACTCATGATAATCAGCCATTGGGTTTTCTGCTCGCCACTCTTCAAAGGTAGAGTTAATAATATTTAAAAGGTATTCTACAACAGAAGCTTTAGGGTACCCTTCTTCTTTATAATAACTTACTGCACTTTCCGGATCTTTTCTTTTTGAAAGCTTACGCTTAGACGTCCCATCTTGTTTCATGATAGTTGGTATATGAGCATACTCTGGTCTTGTAAAGCCTAAAATATCAAAAAGCTGTACATGTATTGGAAGTGATGAAAGCCACTCTTCTCCTCTTATAACATGGGTAGTTCCCATCAAGGCATCATCTATAGCATGGGCAAAGTGATAAGTTGGAAGCCCATCTCCTTTGATAAGGACGATATCTTGGTTACTCTCAGGAAATGAGGTATCTCCTTTGATAAGGTCATTAAAAGCTATTCTTGTTTCAGGATTTCCTGGTGATTTAAGTCTAATAATATAATTATCCCCATTTTTTATCTTTTCTATAGCTTTTTCTGTGGATAAGTCTCTATAAATCGCATATTCTCCATAGCAGCCTGGGGTTAACTTTTGTGCCATTTGTGTCTCACGCATAGCATCTAGTTCCTCTGGCGTACAAAAACAAGGGTAGGCTAATCCTTTTTTAATAAGATCTTTTGCAAAAGTTTTATAGATCTCTTCTCTTTCGCTTTGTCTGTATGGGCCATACTCTCCTTTTGAAGCCGATTCTCCTGTCATGCCTTCGTCAAAGGTCATGCCAAAGTTGTACATCGTCTTAATCGTATCTTCTATTGCCCCTTCTACTTCTCTTTTTTGATCAGTATCTTCTATTCTAAGAAAAAAGATGCCTCCGCTTTGCGTTGCAGCTCTCTCACTTACAAGTGCAGCAAATACACCTCCAATATGTTGAAATCCTGTTGGGCTAGGCGCATAGCGGGTTACTTTTGCCCCTTCTTTAAGGTTTCTTTTTGGATATTTCTCAATATAGAATGATGGTGTTTTGTCTATCTCTGGAAATATTAAATCTGCTAATTGTTCTAAACTCATTTTTTCACCTTACCTTTTTGATTTGATAAACATTCTTTATACTATTTAAGAACTATACGACTTGTCCTGAATACACTTTTATTTTCATTATAATAAAACCCTCTCGTTTAATGTTTAAGCGAAAGGATACACATGTAATCCTGAATTCATTATACTCATGGAATGTTGGGTTGTAAAGCATCACTAGTAATGATGCAGATTAGTCAGCTAGCTGCTATGAGATATTAACTTTTTGAAAACAATAGAAGTCTATTATATAATTAAATAAAGATATCTATGTAGTCTGCTGCATATCGGATACTTAATTGCAGATAAATATAAACTATTGGAGGGAATTTAGTTGAAATACCGCTGCTTAGTTTTAGATCATGATGATACAGTTGTTAAAAGCACTCCCGAGATCCACTATCCATCATTTGTAGAAGCTATGAAAATACTAAGACCTCATTCTAAGCCCTTAAGTCTTGAGGCATTTGTTTCCTATTGTTTTAACCCTGGGTTCTTATCTCTGTGTAAAGATATCATGAAATTCAGTGACGCCGAACAAACACGCCAATATGAAATATGGAAAAGCTTCACTCAAACCAAAACACCTGATTTTTATGCTGGCTTTCCTGAACTGATAAAAGAATATAAAAAATTAGGCGGCATTATATGTGTCGTGTCCCATTCGGAAAGTGAGCAAATTATGAGAGATTACATGTTAAACTGCAAGTTTACGCCTGATTTAATCTTTGGCTGGGAATTAGACGAGTGTCAGAGAAAGCCAAATCCTTATCCACTCTTAGAAATCATGGCAAAATTTAATTTAGACAAGCATGAGATGTTAGTAGTGGATGACTTAAAACCAGGGTTAGATATGGCAAGGAGCTGCCATATCCCATTTGCTGCAGCAGGATGGTCTCATATTATTCCGGAAATACGGGACTTTATGAAAGAAAACTCCGATTACTATTTTGAGACAGTAGACTCTTTAAGTCAATTTTTATTTTTTTGATTATTATGCTTTTGGTCTTCCTGCTTCAACAAGATCCTTGCTTCCTATTAAGAAAAAGCTTTGAATAAACATGCATATACCAGTTCCTATGAGCAGCCACTCAATTTGAACCACATCAGCCATTGGTCCAAAGATCAGCATACCTAAGGGCATCATGGAACTTGAAATCATCCCTAAAACCCCAAATACTCTCCCTAAGAAATCTGCTTCTACTTTTTCCTGCAGCAGAACAGTTGAAGGGGTATGAAAAAGCGGCATTGAGACACCAATGATGCCCATAATGATTAAATAAAACCAAAAAATGGGTGTAACCCCAAAAGCAATAGTACAGATCCCTGTTAATAAGCTAGAAAATACCATCGTATGAACTTTATTTTTAAATCCTCCCCAGGATGCCATGAGTGTTCCCCCTAGCATCATCCCAATGGAAAAGGCTATTTCAATAGCTGTTAAACGCCACACATCATCCCCAAAACTTCTTGTAACTTGAAGAGGGGTTAAAAAGGCCACTGGAGATACTAAGAAAAAGAAAAAAGCACAAAAAATGAAAAACTTTTTCACATAAGTATGTCCTTTAATGTAATCTATTCCCTCACGGAGATCTTTAAAGTAACTGACCTTTTGTAGATTTTGTGCTTTCTCATGGGCTGATACCTTTAGAAAGAAAACAAGGACTAAAACTGCGGCTGCTGCAGTAATAACATCAATAAAAAAAATGACTTCTATCGTTGCCATAGTAAGAAGTGCTCCGCTCAGCATTGGTGAGATCAGCATAATCATAGCTTGAATACTGCCATTTATACCATTAACCTTTGTCAGCTGTTCCTCAGGTACTATTTGCGGAATAAATGCGCCAATTGCTGGTGTCTGAACTCCAGCCCCAGCTGCCCTAAAAGCGGACATTACAAAAAGCAGTCCCATTGATTCATAGCCCATTAAGAATAATATAGCCATCAAAAGCGTCGTTATGGCAATAAAGGAATCTGATAGCATAATCAGTACTTTTCGGTTATACCTGTCTGCCCATACCCCTGCAAAGGGCGAGAGGAAAAATGTAGGCAAAAATCCACAAATGATGGAGATGGTCATCATAAGACCTGACTTTGTATTAAGGGTAATATACCATAAAATCGCATACTGCACTAAAGAAGATCCAAAAAGCGATAGGATTTGGCTTATTAAAAATAAAACAATATTTTTTTTCCAGTTGTTTTTCATTTTTAAATTGTCCTCCAGAACTTGACTGTGCTGTTTGTCAGCATCTCATTGCACATTTTATCACATAGGTCATCCATTTTCCAAGTATATTTGGTAAATATACGCAAAAAGTAACATCCACTTTAATGAGTGGATGTTACTTTTTAGGCTGTCTCTTATGCCATAAACATTTTAATATCGTCTTCTACGTTTGTAATACCGCCAATTCCAAAGTTATCAATTAAAACTTTTGCTACGTTTGGTGAAAGGAATGCTGGAAGTGTTGGTCCTAAGTGGATGTTTTTAACTCCTAGGTGTAAGAGTGCAAGAAGTACAATAACCGCTTTTTGCTCATACCATGCAATGTTAAAGGCAATTGGAAGCTCATTGATATCTTCAAGTGCAAATACTTCTTTTAATTTAAGAGCAATAAGTGCAAGTGAGTATGAATCATTACATTGTCCTGCATCAAGTACTCTTGGAATACCGCCTATATCTCCAAGTGCAAGCTTGTTGTATTTGTATTTTGCACAACCTGCTGTTAAGATCACTGTATCTTGTGGCAGAGCTTTTGCAAAATCTGTATAGTATTCACGAGATTTTTGACGGCCGTCGCAGCCTGCCATTACAAAGAACTTTTTAATAGCTCCCGATTTTACTGCGTCAACTACTTTATCAGCAAGTGCAAGAACTTGATTGTGTGCAAATCCACCAACAATTTCACCTGTTTCGATTTCTGTTGGAGCAGCGCATCGTTTTGCATGCTCAATAATTTCTGAGAAGTCTTTGTTTCCATTTGCATCAGCTGCAATGTGTTTACATCCTGCAAAACCTGAAGCCCCTGTTGTATAAAGTCTATCTTTATAAACATCTGAAGGAGGTACAATACAGTTTGTAGTCATAAGAATTGGTCCAGCAAAGCTTGTGAACTCTTCTTTTTGTTTGTGCCATGCATTACCATAGTTACCTACTAAGTTGTCATATTTCTTAAATGCTGGATAGTAGTGAGCTGGGAGCATTTCTGAATGGGTATAAACATCTACGCCTGTTCCTTTTGTTTGCTCAAGTAATTGCTCTAAGTCTCTAAGATCATGACCTGAAATAATAATCGCTGGATTGTTTCTAACCCCAAGGTTTACTTTTGTTACTTCTGGATGACCATAGCTTGAAGTATTAGCTGCATCTAAAAGTGCCATACCATCTACTCCGTATTTACCTGTTTCAAGTGTAATCGCTACATAATCCCCTACAGTAAGTGTATCATCTAATGTACTAGCAAGTGCTTTTTGCATAAAAGCGGCTGTATCTTCTGAAGTATGCTTAAGTGCATTGGCATGTTTAAGATAAGCTGCAAGTCCTTTTAAACCATAAGTAATAAGTTCTCTAAGACTTCTGATATCTTCATCTTGTGTTGTAAGTATTCCTACTGTTCCTGCTTTTTGATCCATTGCTTCTTGAGTATCTAATTGAATTAAAGCTGCTTCGCTTAAACCTGCTTGATCTGATAACTGCGCAAGTAAGCCCGCTTTGATATCCAGTGTTTGTTTGATTCTATCATAGAATACATCCAGGTCAAAATTTGCATTTGTAATAGTAGTGAATAAGTTAAGTGTTACAAATTGATTCACTTCTTCTGCAACAGCTTTGCCTTCTTTTCTTAACCTAGTTGTAATTTCGCTTAGTCCTTTTGTTACATAAATAAGTAAGTCCTGCATGTTAGCTACTTCTGGTGTTTTCCCACAGACACCTCTTTTTGTACATCCGCTGCATCCTGCTGTTTCCTGACATTGATAACAAAACATTTCGTTATTCATTGTTTACCCTCCTATGATTTATTCTATAATTTATTTTTTTCTGCGTTATTTATGTTTTCTACATTTCAAAGTATAGCTTAATAAAACAAAACAGTCTGTAACTATAGTTACAAACTGTCAATATTATAAATATAATTTTATAAATTTTTAGCATTCTCGTAAAGTTTTGCTTTTTCATCTTTACTTATTATTTTAGATAGAATAAAACTTTACTATGAACCTTATTGTTTGTTACTAAGTACTCTGGCACTTTAGATCTTTATACATAAGCTCAAAAAAGAACTGACAGCTGCCTTGTCAGTTCTTAGTATTAAATTTTATACTTATACCCTTTTTAAAACTCTATTGTTTTAACATGAACGCCATGAATCTGTGTTAACTTTTCTTCTAATTCATCAGTTTGTGCATCTGAGTCACTTATGAGTTCTAAAACAATCAATCCCTTTTCGCTGCATGTTTTTCCTGCGTCCGCAGCGCTATGAAGTCCGATCCTAGTCTTTATAAAACATCCATAGTCTGTTAATACTTCCTGTACATTTGCTGCCGTTTCTTTTCTTTGTTCAAGTTCTATTCCCATAATTACTTTTGACATTTTACTCTCTCCTCACTCTAATCCACAATAACTAAGTTATTACTATTATGAGCGATTTTTAATTATCTATTCCTATAACTATTCTGCGCCAACTCTTTTCACAGATGCACTTTAATCCCTATAGCGTTTAATAGCCTCATCCAGCTTTTGCATAATGATGGCTCTTATATGAACAGGTTCTATCACTTCTACATCTCCCCCAAACGAAAGAATATAACCATAAACCCACTCCCCTTCTGGAAAATCTACTGTAACCTCATAGGTTCCATCTTCATTATTTTGGATAAATTCATCATCAAACTCGTCATATAACCTATACAGCGCAGCTTCTTTAAATCTAAGCCGAAGTAAAGCTTGTCCTTTCGGTGTTTCGTAAGCCTCTTGATTTTCAACCCCTAACTTCATAGACTTTCTTTCAAACACTTCATCTTGAAGAACATGATCTCTTATTCTAGATAGCTTAAAGAGACGAAACTCGTTTCTCATCCTGCAAAATCCCCACATATACCATTCTTTACTTTTAAAGATAAGTTTAATAGGCTCTACTTTTCTTTTTATTCTTTCATGAGAGGTATTAATATAATCAAATTCCAGAACCTTTTTATATAAGATTCCCTGTTTAATATCCTCGAACTTATGATAACTATTGGGATTAACTCCCCATGGCGTAAAATCAACCTCAATCCAGTCACTAAGCTCACGCTGTTTAAAAACAGCAGATAGCTTTTCAAGCATTTTATCAATATTCGGATAGTTTGTTGCCTTTAGAGCTGTAAGCCCCAGCATAAGGCTTTGACTTTCACTTTCGGATATAACAGCCTTATCTAAAGTGTAATGTTCAAGAAGTGCGATTCCTCCGCCATTACCTTTGCTTGTATAAATCGGAATGCCTGCACCAGAAAGGATATCAATGTCTCTATAGATAGTTCTTACAGACACCTCAAATCTGTCTGCCAGCTCCTTAGCAGTAACCATCTTTTTATTAAGAAGGATGGTTATTATCTCTACCATTCTATTTATTTTCATATCCCTCACCTCTATTTTTGATATTACAAATTATTAGACTTTTATTATAAATGAACATTATAAATATCATTATTTTCAATTTTTGTACTCTTAATTTTCCATTAATATTATTTGTTTGTTGGTACAAACTATATTATAGCGAAAAATTTATTAAAAAGGGGAGAAAAATTTGAAAAGTATAAAAAGACGCCTTCTATTAGGTTTTTGCCTCGTATCTTATTTATGTACATCTTCAATAAGCTTTGGTCATACCTATATGCATCCGTATATCATTAATGGCGAAACAATAAAAACTGACGGCAGGGAAATTAAACCATCTGCTGAAAATATAGATGCCAGACTTAAAGCTGATTTCCAAGAAATCCTACGTGATCTTTTTATGACACGTAATGAATGTATTGTCAATTTAGATTCTGAGACCCTTAAGCAATTTTACAACCTGAATATTAAAGTAAGCCTCTGGGCTTATGAGAGTGAAGCTAAAAAAATTAAGTATTTTAAAAACTGGTCTGAAAAACAATCCATTAAGTTTAATAAAATCCATTCCATAGTTAAAATCAGAAAAATAAAAGAAAAGGAACCTGGCCTCTATGGTATTCTTTGCTTTGTCTCTACTGAATTTAACTATAGCTATATTGATACGCCTTTAGTACCTAATATTTTTAGGCTTGGTACTTCTCATTATATTAATTTAAAAGAAGACGATAATAGGTTTGTTATTACAAAAGAATGGTACACTGATCCTTTTGCTGATTCACTTAACTTAGACAACTTAAAATCTGATGAAATGAAAGCATATATCTTAAAACATACAGCTCCAGATTATAAACCAAGTGAAAGGGTACAGAAAGCTGTTGATTATGCTCACAAATACTGTGGTGTCAGTCTGGATGAAGAATATCTCTTTAAATACAATAAAGCTTATAAAAATTTTAATCCTGACGGCGGTGACTGTGCTAATTTTGCTTCTCAAATTCTTCATGAAGGAGGAGGTTTCAAAAAAGGCGGATCATGGAACTATTCCGGCCGTGATGCTACTAAGGCTTGGGTTAATGCACAGGCTTTTAAAAACTATATGGTGCATAGCGGCAGAGGCTCATATGTTGCTAAAGGTAAATATCAGGAAGTTTACAAGTCGGCCTATAAACTAAGACCTGGTGATTTTGTTGCCTATGAGAAAAAAGGTAAGATTGTTCACATCTCTACCGTTACGGGCCTCGATTCCAAAGGTTATCCACTTGTAACTTGCCACAATACTGACAGACTTTTAGTGCCTTATGATTTAGGCTGGAGCAACAGCAATATTAGATTTCATTTGGTTCATGTTCATTATTAATCATTTATGTGTTTTAATAATACTTGACGTCTATTTATATTTAAAACCCTATACAGGCCCTTTGGACTGCCCCTACAACGGATTAATTCATCTCTTGTAGCAGCAGTCCAAAGGGCCTGTCTATTTTCTCTTTATATAAATTTCCTTATTACTCGAGTGTTTGATTATAGGCCTCCAATGCATCTGTTACTGCACTCATAAGTTTCCTTTGGTAATTTTTATCTGAGAGCATGCGATCTTCATTCCAGTTACTCATAAACCCCATCTCAAAAATAACAACAGGCACCCTAGACCAGTTAAATCCTGTCATATCATTTCTTTCAAAAATACCATTCACTTTAACACCGTGATCATGAAGTGACTTCTTTAAGAACTCTGCATATTTAAAACTTGCAGCATAGATAGATGCTGTATGCTTACTGCTTTTTGATGGGACAATCAAAACTGCTCCTGATTTGCCGCCATTTCCTATGCTGTCACAATGCAGCCTAATTGTCATATCTGCTTTTGCTTTATTAGCAACTTCTGCTCTTTCTGCATTACTGATGTTGATGTCATTATTTTCTCTTGTCATCACAACAATGTACCCTTTTGCCTGCAAAAGTTCCTTTAAAATCATAGCTGCTTCTAAATTAACTTTATACTCAGGATTTTTTGTAGCCACGCCGCTTGTCCCTGAGGATACTCTTGCTTTTTTCTGAGCTGAACCTGGTCCAATCGGCTCTCCTCTAGGGTCTCCTTTGGCCTGATGACCTGGGTCTATACACACTGTGAAATTTTCTTTTGCACTAGCTGGTATGCTGTTTGTTCCTATCACCAAGATTGCTGCTAACATATAAATCCATTTACTTACTCTTAGGTTCATTACTTTTTCCTCCTTGCTGCCTTTTGTAATGTTCCCCTTATTTATATGTTATTTCAATCTATTTTACTCATATCTACTATTATTTTTAGACTAAACTGCTGACAATATAATAAATCATAGGAATAAAAATAGCCGGCAAAAAGTTTGCTATTTTTATCTTTGTTACCCCCAGCATATTAAGTCCTAACCCCATGATAAGTATACTTCCTATCCCTGTTACATTGGCTATCTGAGCATCTTGTAAAACATTGCCTAAAAAACCTGCTGCCAGCGTAATCACCCCTTGATAAAGAAAGACAGCGGCACCTGAAAAGATAACGCCTACTCCCATAGATGAAGCATAAATAATAGAAGTGATACCGTCCAGCATGGACTTAATAAAAAGCATGGTATGATTACCTTCAAGCCCGCTTTGAATAGATCCTACAATAGCCATAGAGCCTATGCAAAAAAGCAAACTTGCTGATACAAACCCCTCTGCTATATTTCCTCCCTTGCTTATCTTTTTGAACTTAGTCTCTATCGTTTGTCCTAAATTATTTAACCACTTATCAATATCTGCCCATTCTCCAACAATCGCTCCTATAATAAGTGATAAGATAAGTAACAGCGTATCTGTGCTTTTTAGACTTCCTGATATCCCTATGTATAATACACTAAGCGCCAATGCTTTCATAATCATATCATTAAAACGCTTTGCAATGCCTCCCTTTAACAGCAGACCTAATATACTCCCAATTACAATAGCAGCGGTATTAACAATTGTTCCTAACATGATGTTTCTCCCTCTTTATTATGTATTTTCAACTTTATTCATAGATACAATTATATAACTTCACTGAAGTAACGTAAAGAACCAATTAGATAGATTAAAAGTCCTCCAAGTAAAGCAGGAGGACTAATTTTTTTTCTTAAACTCTAAATATCCTTTTTCTCTTAATTTGCAAGCTGGGCACTCTCCACATCCATCTCCCTTAATACCATTGTAACAAGTTAGGGTTTCTTCTTTAATAATATCCAGTACACCTAGATCATAGGCCATTTTCCATGTTTCTGCTTTATCAATCCACATTAAAGGGGTAAGTATTTCAAATGGATAATCCATAGATAAGTTTAATGTTACGTTTAAAGATTTTATAAACACATCTCTGCAGTCCGGATAGCCGCTGAAATCACTTTGAGATACGCCTGTTACTAGTGTGTTTATGCCTCTTTGCTTTGCAAAAATTGCTACAAAGGTTAAAAATAATAAATTCCTTCCATCTACAAAGGTATTAGGTGTTCCTTCCTTAGGTGCATCTTTATCAACCTTTATTCCCACTCTCGTAAGAGAATTAGGCGCTAATTGATTAAGGAGATCTAAATTTAAAATGTGATGCTCTATATCATACTTCTCACATATAGCCTTTGCACACTCTAGCTCTAATTTATGTTTTTGATTGTAATCAAAAGACACTGCTATAACTTCTTTAAACTTTTCTTTTGCCCAAAACAGGCAGGTTGTACTATCTTGTCCGCCGCTGAATACGACGATAGCTTTTTCTTTATTCATTTTACAAACCATCCTTTTATTATTTTTGTAACTTACTTATAAAGCATCATGAGTTGATTATTTAACATCATATCACTATTAAATCTTCCTCTTAAAGTTGTAGACACTGTTTTAGTCCCTGGCTTTTGGACACCTCTTGAAGTCATACAGCTATGTTCTGCCTCTATCATAACAGCTACATCTTCAGATCCTGTTACCTTTTGTATAATCTCTGCTATATCTGTTCCAATTCTTTCCTGAAGCTGAAGTCTTCGGCCTGCCATATCAGCTATTCTTGCTATCTTACTAAGCCCAATAATTTTACTGTTTGGAATATAAGCTACTGCCACCTTCATATTATACATAAGCGCTAAATGATGCTCACAATAACTGAATATCTCAATATCCTTCATCAAAACAATATCTTTATTCTCTCCTTCTATAGTAAGGTCATCTTCAAAAGTTGTATTAAACATAGCCGCTATGTCATCATTAGTATAGTTCATGCCCTCAAAGACTTCTTCATACATCTTAGCAACTCTCATCGGTGTATCTTTAAGGCCTTCCCTATCTGGGTCATCCCCTAAAGCAATTAAGATACCTCTTATATGCTCCTCAACTTTTTTTATATTAATCGCCATCGTTACACTCCTCTCTTGTTATGATCCCATATGATCTTATGAAGCTGTACTTGCAGCCTAACTCCATTCATCTCTTGGTCTTTCATAAAATCCACTATATATGCCATATCTATCTTCCCAAATACTGGGCTGATATAGATATTTGTTTTACCTGTTAACTGAAACTGATCTATGATAAACTTTGCTTTTTGCAGGTCCTCTTTTGTGCCGCATACAAATTTAACAGTATCCTGCTTTGTTAAATATTTAAAGTTATCCGTCAGCATAACCTTTTCCATACCGCTTGAGGGCAGTTTATAGTCCATTGTAAAGCTAGGTCGGTTTTCTATCTTAATAAACTGATCAAGCAAAATACTGCCATTTGTTTCTATTTCTACACTAAGGTCTTTATCCCCAGCAAGCTTTTTTAATAAGATTGTGATGCCATCCGCAAGTAACGGTTCTCCACCAGTTAGTGTTACATTTGTTACCTTTGTTGATTTTATATAAGTATAAATGTCCTCTTCAGCCATGATCTTATAAATTGTATCCGCTTCATTTGCCCAAGCTGTATCACAGTAACTGCAGTTTAAGTTGCAGCCCGCCAGCCTTATAAAAACGGCCAGTTCACCTGAGCGGAGTCCTTCTCCATTAACACTTACAAACTTTTCGGCAACTTTATACTTCATTTAATTTACCTCGCTTTCTTCATATGCAGCACTGTTAGCAGGCGTTTCATAAACCGTGGCTCTCTTTACATCAAACCCATCTGCCTTCATTCTATTATAGAAATAAGCTGCAAAATTTTCTGCTGTCGGTCTAAAAGGAACTTTAATGATTTTAAATGCATCCTGCAGCAGACAGCCGAGGGTTTCTTCTCTCATAGTTCCTTCCTCAATAATAAGTGCATGATCATACTCATCTGCCATCCTTTTAACTGCCTGTTTGAGATCTCCAAAATCTACTACCATGCCGCTAAGCTGTCCATCCTTTATTAAAACATTAGACTTCACTTCTATTTCAATACGCCACCTATGGCCGTGAATATTGCTGCATTTCCCTTCATAACCCGCTAAAAAATGTGCACTGTCAAAGCTATGTTCTGCTTTTAAAATATACATATCTCTTTCTCCTTCTCTTATTTTAAAATGCTGTTTCCATAATAGCAGCAGCCTATAGCTCCATTAAACTGGGGTTCATCTACTGTTATTACCTTTTTATAATCATCTTCCAGGTACTTCTTGATAGCGGTATTATTTGCAACCCCACCTACTAAGACTAACTTTTCTCCCCTAAAATGACTTAAAAGAGGTTGTAGTCTCTTATAAAGTGAGTAGTTAACCCCTGCACAGAGACTTTTCTCACTGATTCCCTCGGCAATTTTTCCTATTAATTCTGATTCTGAAAAAACCGCACACGTCGTATTAAGCGTCGCAGGATTTTCATAGTAACTGCTCATCCGCTCTAGAGATATTTCAAGCACATTTGCCATGTTTTCTAAGTATCTGCCGCAGGATGCTGCACACTTTTCATTGAGCTCTAAATCAGTCGTAAGACCTTTTTCTATTTTAACAACTTTCACATCTTGTCCGCCTATATCTAAAAGGATAAAGTTCTTAAAGCCTGTTTGATAAACAGCCCCATAGACATGGGCTTTAATCTCATTAATGGCTTTAAAAAGCTTTAAATCTGTATTATTTCTGCCATAGCCTGTCGAAACTGCCTGGTCTATTTTACCTATATTCAGCTTTTCTAAGTCGACCACCACCTTACCATCAAAACTGCAGAAGTCTCTATAAAAACTCATTGTACTTACTTTTTGCTTAGCCGTGATGCCGCCGTCTTCCATTAAAACTATTTTTACTTCTCTGCTTCCAAGATCTATGCCTAGTATTCTCATGCCTTACTCTCCTTTAGGTCAAGCAACATATCAAGAAAGGCTTCCAGCCTCAGCTTTGTTCTCGCATCTAATGTATTTAACTTGTCTCCCTCAATATTAAGAATTGGGATATCTAAATGCTCTTTCAGTACAATGTCCTCTATTGCTCTGTAACAAAAAGCCTGTGTATAATGAATGACAGCGTCTATCTCTCTCGTCTTAATTTGCTCTCTTAACTCTCTTATTCTGAAATCAATATCATAGGGATAGGTATAGTCATAATACTGCTCAAAAATATCTAGGGCTTTATCTCCCCTTGGAAAAGCAAATTCTCTCTGTACTTCATTATAGACAAAATGTGCATCAAATCTTTCTACAAAGTCATAGATATCTCCAGTCATAGGCGGAACACCTATATAGCCTAGCCTTAACTTCCTGCATAGTGGATTTCTCTCTTTTATTATATCTATAGCTTTTTTTAGCTCCAGTTCATAACTTTTGATATTTCCATTAAAATCACTCAAACTAACCTGATATAAATGATTTTCAAAGCCTAAAACCTTGTTTTCCTCGTAGGTCAGCCTATCTATTTCTTTAGCAAATTGTCTGCCTGCACTTAATCTCTTGCGGACCTTCTCAGCTTGCTCAGTTGTTACATCAAATAGAGTCATCAGCTGCCTTATTTCATTTTTTACTGCCTCTAAGGTATGGTTTTGTGGGAAAGAGAATGGATGTACTTTAATACCCTTTAGTTTAAGTACTTCTACAAGTGCTTTTGTATTAGAGCAGTCCCCTCCTATTACGCCAACTATTTCCTTAATATCTTCTTCCATACATACGCCATAAATCCCCTTAATCCATGCACATAGGCTTTTAGGAAATCCATCTCTTTCAGCTGCGTCTATATACTTTGAATAATTTTCTGAGGTTATAAAGATATTATTTAAATCAACAGGCATATACCCTGCTGCTATGAGGACTTCTATGGGAACTGTTGTTGTTAAGCCAATTTTTTTCATGTCTCTCCCCTCCTTATCATTCTTTTATGGATTTATAAATTATTTTATTAATATTTTTCGCACAAAAAAAGGGCATAAAATGCCCATAAACAAAAATAACTACTTAGTTTGGTAGTTATGTCCTAGTTTTGTTTATAGACAGGATGGTACGAATGAACTGTCTCTATTTTGTTTGCTACTTAGTAGTTTACTATAGGTGCCTCAGTAGGTCAATATCTAAATCATTATCCCATTTCTTTCTATTGTTTTAACAAGCATCGTTCTTTACAAAAATAGTACAATCAGCAGCTAATAGCTTTGCTTCATGTACTATCTTTTAAAATACTTTCTATTCTATACGGAACTTGCTATAAGTATTCTTAAGATCAAATATACTGCTAAATACTATCCCTCCCATTTTAGTCATTTCTTCCGAATAACCTACCTGAGTGGAACACTGAGCACAGACTTCTTCTGTTATACTTGCTGATTGCTGAGTAACCTCGGCTATCTCTTGTATGTTATGCATGACATCATCTTTTTTATGTCTTACGATATCAAGCAAAGTAGTAGCCTTTTGAATTGAACCATTAAGCTCCGTCATCTCTTGTAATATCGTATTAAACTTATTTGTAGTCGCCGTAACAATAACATCTTGTCCCTCAAATAAAACTTTAGTCTCTTTCATATGCTCTAATGCCAGTGTGTTTTTATCTTGTATTTTTACTATCGTCTTCTGAATCGTATCTATAGCTCCTTGTGTTTGATAAGATAATTTTCTAATTTCTTCTGCTATAACCATAAAGCCTTTCCCAGCCTCTTTGGCTCTTGCTGCTTCTATGGCTGCATTAAGTGCTAGTAAATTAGTTTGATCATTAACTGATTTAATAATATCAAGTATATTTCCTATATCACTTACTTCTTTTCCTAGAATCTCAACATCAGCGCTTACAACTTCTGTAATATGGTTTGTAGCATTGGTGTTATTAATCAAAACATTCATCTCATGCTTTGCATTTTCACTCATATTAATGGTCGTATCAGAGGCTCTTTTTATATCATTCATCATCTCATTTACACTGTTTACATAACTGCTTAATTCATTCATTACAAGAAAAGAACTTTCAATTTTTTTGCTTTGACTAACCGCTCCCGTCACAATATTATCTACTGCAAGCTCTACATCTGAAGCTGATGATGTTGTGCTATGGGCAATATCTTGTAATTGTGTCATATTCTTTTCTACAATGCTCGTTACTTCTTTTGCATCAACTATGATTTTTCTAAGCGCATTTATCATACCCACGAGTCCATCTCGAAGATCTTTAATCTCTCTGTTATACTCAGGAACTTCTCTCTTTAGTTTGCTTCCCCACTCTAGGTTGCCCTGCTCAATCTGTGTAATATAACTTGACATGACGCGAATAGGTCCTGAAATTTTTCTTGAAAAGAAAATACTTATGATAACTATCAGGATAATGAATAACATCATCACAATAATAAGTTGATTCCAGACTGAATATAAGTGTTTCATAAGTACAGGAATATCTCCATCCAGTACAACCTTCCATCCATTATCCAGCGTTGAAAAGGTAATCAGTTTATTTGCATAGACTGAAGTCCCACTCTTTTTGCCCATCTTATTGATATAAGTTATGTATTTATTAAATTGCTCGTTAAAGTTTTTATTGCTAACTAATGATACATTGTCAGACAAAATAATATGATTATTTTTATCTATCATCAAAATAGGTATTTCAGCATCTATACTAGATATCTTAAGTATTTCGGTGTAGTATTCACTATCAACAGAAAATATTACCACAATATTTTTATTATCCTTGTTTTTAAACTTCTCTCCTATATAAATGCCTTTAGCTTCTTCATTCTCTAGTTTAAACCAATAGGCTTCATTCCCATCTAAGGCCAGAAGATCCTTATACTCCTCAGAATCCAAAAATTCTTTGCTTACTAAATATTTATCTAATGATTTAAGATTTGTATCAGTTCCTAAAGTAGAATCTTTTTTATAGATGATTTTACTGTCATAGAGTATAAATAATCCTTTTAAATACTTACTGTTCGCTATAACTTCTACTGTCTTTGCACTAAGTTTTCCCTCTAAGTCTCCTAATTGCTGCGCACCAAGCTGATAGTATTCTTTAATATACTGAATTGCTTCATCACTATATAACAGCATGCTTGTATCCTGCTTAATATCCTGCAATGTATAATTGATATTAGCTGACAGCTGTTCCATCATTTTCTTTGAATAAAGTCCAACTGACTCTTGGATAGATTCTTCTATTTTGCCTTTCACTATAAGGCCAAGAACAGTGGTGGGAATAATGCTTAGCACTAATAATAAAATAATTAACTGAGTTGATAGCCTCGGTTTGCTTTTATGTTTACTTTTAAATACCTTCATTTACATTATCCCCCTCTGCTGATAGTTCAACCTTCTATTATTTTGAAATCACTGTTTCCGCTTTTACAGCTTTATCCTGCTTAACTTGCTGCCCTCTTGCTTCAATAACCCTTTGAAGGACTACAAATAAACATAATAATGCGGCCACTGCCACTTTAGTCCACCAAGAACTAAGATTCCCTTGGAATATAATAATAGTTTGTATAATCCCCTGAATCAGCACCCCAAACATTGATCCTATTACCGTCCCTACGCCTCCAGTTAGAAGCGTTCCGCCTATAACGGCTGATGCTATAGCATCCATTTCAAGTCCAATATTTTGAAGTCCATATCCCGATAATGTATAAAAGCTAAAGACTATCCCCCCAAGTGCTGCACAAAATCCGCTTAGTGCATAAACACCTATTTTAATTCTTGCTACAGGAAGCCCCATAAGCCCTGCTGACTGTTCATTTCCCCCGATTGCATAGACATTTCTTCCAAATTTAGTGTATTTAAGAACTATCGTTGTTACAAGAACCATTGCAAGTGCAATGATTACACTAATCGATACATACATTTTAGGAGCTAATTTAATTTGATAGTTAGCAATAAAAGAATAGGTGGGGTCTGTAATACTAATCGACTCTGTACTGATTACATAACATATGCCCCTATAAAGAAATTGGCCAGCCAGTGTTGCTATAAAGGGCTGAACCCCATAGTAATGAATCATATATCCCATGATATAACCGCCAAATGTTCCTATTACAAGGGACAACAGCATAACAACTACTGGATTCCAACCTTTTTGCAGAAGATCTGCTGAAAACATACATACAAAAGCAACAACTGATCCAACGGATATATCTATTCCCCCGCTGATAAGTACAAATGTCATACCCACTGCAACGATTATAAGATAAGCATTATCTACAAATAAGTTTAAAAAAACTTGCGCATTTAAAAATCCCTTATAAGTTAGTGCTCCGGCTATAAAAAGCACAAGAAATAACATTATTGTTACAATGATAGAAAAATTCTTCTTTAATATCCCATTTATCATGATATCTGAGCTCCCTTCTTTGCTGAGAGATCTTTTGACTTTTTAGAAACCATTAAACGTCCAAATACTGCCTCTCTGAACTGATTGGATTGGAATAAACAAATAGCAATAATAACAATCGCTTTTACAAGTGAGATAATTTGCGGCGGCACACCAAGTGCATAGACCGTTGTTGTCAGACATTGTATAACAAGGGTTCCTACAACACTTGAAGTTATGGAAAACCTTCCGCCATTTAAGGAGTTTCCACCGATAGCTACAGCTAAAATAGCATCAAGTTCTATAAATAATCCTGCATTATTACAGTCAGCTCCTTTTATATTTGAGCTGATTAAAATACCCGCAAGTGCTGCCATGAATCCTGAAATAACATAGGTTATTAATTTTAATTTATCAACCCTTATCCCTGCCAAGTGGCTTGAACGGTTATTAGTACCTAATGATTCAAGAAATAAGCCAAATGCTGTCTTCTTTACAAAAAATAATATGAAGACTAAAACAATTAGAACAATAAACACAGCAAAAGGAATCCCAAACAGATAGCCCGCACCAATGAAATAGTATTCATTAACCTTAGGAGCTGAATTGATTGTAACAATTTTGCCCTTTGTAATAAGCTGTGCAATACCTCTGCCTGCTGTCATTAAGATAAGAGTGGCTACAACAGGCTGAATTTTCACTTTAGCTACAAGGAGTCCATTCCAAACACCACATAGTAATCCCGAAATAAGAGCAAGCGTAAGTGCAGCTATTAAGCTATTATTAAAATTGCCTATTCTGCCATCTATAATACTGCAGGCTATCGCCCCTGAAATAGCAACTACTGATCCTACAGAAATATCTATGCCTCCTGTTGCAATAACAAGCGTCATCCCCATGGCTAGTAAAGCGAGAGGTGCTACGTTCTTGAGGATATCAATGACATTTCCATAGAGATGCCCCTCTATGATTTGAATACTAAAAAAGTTTTTAGTAAACAGCGCGTTAAATATAAGTAACATAATCAGCGCCATAAGCGGCCAAAACAAGCGTGATCTAACCAGTTTATTCATAGTTATTTACCTCCTGCAATCATCTTCATTATTTCTTGCTCAGAAATTTCATCCCCCTCAAGTTCCCCAAGCTTTTCTTTTTCACTAAATACAGCCATCCTACTGCAGCATCTAAGCATTTCATCCATCTCTGATGAAATAAATACAACAGCCATCCCTTCATCAGCAAATTTTACCACTAGTTTTTGAATCTCAGCTTTTGTTCCTATATCAATACCCCTTGTTGGTTCATCTAAAATGAGAAGATCTGGATTTGTTGCTAGCCATCTTGCGAGTATAACCTTTTGTTGATTCCCTCCACTTAAATTTTTTATAAGTTGTTCTCTGCCCGGCGTTTTTATGTCTAGGAGTTTAATATAACGATCTGCTATCTCCTCCTGCTCTTTGCGTCCGATAAATTTAAATAGGCCGTATTTAGCCTGCAAGGCTACAATAATATTTTCCCTTATACTAAGATTTCCTAAAATAGCATCTGTTTTTCTATCTTCCGGACAGTAGGCTATGCCTTCTTTAATAGCATCAAGTGGATTTCTTAGAACCACTTTTTCTCCCTTTATAACGATTTCTCCCGAAGATACTTTGTCTGCTCCAAACATTACCCTTGCCGTCTCCGACCTACCTGACCCTAGAAGCCCCGCAAGACCAAGAACTTCTGATTTTTTGATATCTAAAGAAAACTCTTTAATATTACCAATAGATGATGCTTTATCTGCTCTTAAAAATATTTCTTTTTCTGCCTCTTTATCATTTTGCGAGCTTTTTATAGTTTTTGACAGTGTATCATAATCTTTGCCGATCATCTTTCCAATCAGTTCAATTTTAGGAAGTTTCTCAGCTAAAAACTCTCCAACAAGTTCTCCATTTCTTAGTATAGTAATCCTATCCGATACAGCATAAACTTGGTCAAGAAAATGAGTAACAAATATAATACCCATTCCCTCATTTCGAAGTTGCTTCATAACGCCGAATAACTTTTCACATTCAGCCGTGTCAAGACTTGAGGTAGGTTCGTCCAATATGAGTACTTTAGCCTCTACATCAAGAGCACGGGCTATAGCTACCATTTGCTGAATGGCTACCGAATAATTCCCTAATGTCTGTGTGACATCAATATTTATATTTAGTTTTTTAAGTAAATTTTTAGTTCTAGTGTTAATAGCTTTCCAGTCAATCATCCCATTTTTTTTAGGCTCTCTGCCTATAAAAATATTTTCTGCAACAGATAAATTGGCACACAAATTAACTTCCTGATAAACCGTACTAATGCCTAACTCCTGTGAGTGTTTTGGACTTTTTGTACGAATTTCCTGTCCATTTAATTCTATTTGACCGCTGTCAAGTTTTTCTACTCCGGTAAGCACTTTGATAAGCGTTGATTTTCCAGCACCATTTTCCCCTAAAAGGGAATGTATTTCTCCTGCTCTCAAAGTAAAATCAACATCTGAAAGCGCCTTAACACCTGGAAACCCCTTACATATATTCCTCATTGTTAACAATGGTTTTGTAGTCATTTAAAGACCTCCTTTCAGTATTTAAACTATCATGATGTGAGAATCCGCCTTAGTACCATTTACTAAGGCGGAAAATATTGACCAGTCAAGATAAACTTATAACACCATTCTTTTTAAGATATTAAACTATCACTATTTTAGAAAATTTAACTTTGGAGGTCTGGGTGAAATACTCGTTGTCTGGCAGGATTACTAAAATATTCACTCAGTTTTATTGGGGGTTCCTTCAAAGTTAATAGACTTCATCCAAATTTAAAAAGAGCTGGCTGGAAAACTTGACTATGTCATATTTTTATAAAATAAAGCTTTTAGTTCCAAGCAAATTAATATTTACGATTTGGAAGATCATCTTTAGCTGTTTCTTGACGGAAGATGCCTTCGTCTGATTTAATCCATTTTTCAATTGTTTTTCCATCTTTTAAATCTTGAGCCGCCTTAAAGAATTGTGGTCCAAGTAATGGATTACACTCAACTGTTACGTTAGCTTCTCCTGCTGCCATAGCTTCAAAAATGCCTTTTACTCCATCAATAGATACTACTTTAATATCAGTACCTGGTTTAAGTCCTGCATCTTTAATAGCTTCAATTGCGCCTAATGCCATATCATCATTGTGTGCATAAACTCCGTTAATTTCTCCTGGATAAGCTTTTAAGAAAGCTTCCATAACTTCTTTACCTTTTGCACGAGTGAAATCACCTGTTTGACTAGCAAGTATTTTCATATCAGGATAATTCTTAAGTTCATCTGTAAAACCAGTCATACGATCTGTTGCTGCTGATGCACCAACCGTACCTTGAAGCTCAACTATATTTCCTTTATTGCCTAATAAAGTAGCCATTTCTTTTGCAGCACTTTGACCTTCTAAGATAAAGTCTGAACCGATAAAGCCTGCATATAAGTCTTCTGGTACTGCTGCACGGCGGTCAACTAGAACAATTGGAATACCTGCATCTTTAGCTTCTTTAAATACTGTTTCCCATCCTGTTTCAACGACTGGTGCAACACCTATAACGTCAACTTCTTGTTGTATAAAAGTTCTGATTGCCTTAATCTGATTTTCTTGTTTTTGCTGACCATCTGAGAATTTAAGATCAACACCTATTTCTTCAGCTGTATTAAGAATGGACCATGTTTCAGCATCTCGCCAGCCGCTCTCCTGACCAATTTGAGCGAAACCTACAACTAATTTTTCATTTTTAGGAGCTTCCTCTGGTTTAGCTTCTGCTTCTGCTGCCGGTGCTGGTGCTGCTTCCTCTGTACTGGCTGCTGGAGCTGTTGTTTCTGCTGGTTTTGCACAACCAACAGTCATCGCACCTATAAGCATTACTGTTGATAAAACTGCAACTAATTTTTTGAATTTCATTATGTTCCCTCCCATATCCTTTTGTTTTAAAGATGTACTCTTCTTACATTCACAGTATATCTTTATCTATTCATTATGTATATTCAATACATTATGATATTTTTTTTGTATAATATGTATATAACTCGATAGAATTTTTATTCTGTACTATTTTCAATAAATAGTATACTTTAATCCATTAATAGTTTAACTTTTTAATTTATTCCTTTATAAAGTTCAATTTTTTACCATAAAAAAATGTAACTTTATCCTTTTTTAAAGATAAAGTTACATTAAAAATTTTCCTATATCATTTTAATAATAAATTTTTGCCTCTATATTCGCGTGCGACTGGTTCTATATTCGCGTGCGACTGGTTCTATATTCGCGTGTGATTGGTTCTATATTCGCGTGCGCTGATTCCTACATTCTTTTTAAATAAATAACTGAAATAGTGGGATTCGTTATAACCAACAGCTGATGCTATATCAGATAGGCGCATGGATGTCGCAGCTAATAAATCCTTTGCCTTCTCAATACGTATGCGTGTTAGATATTCTATAAATGTTTCACCTGTCTCTTGTGAAAAAATGGTACTAAAATGATTGGGACTTAGTGCAACCTCTGCTGCTACTGTATTTAATGATATGACAGAACTGGAGTAATTTTCATTAATATACTTTCTTGCTTTTCTTATAACATTTCCATAACGCATGTCCCCGCATGAATCCCTAAAATCAATAACCCTCTCTAAGAGACTTATAACAAAAGCAGTAAAGGTTTCCTCTAAGCAAGCTATATCAAATAAAAGCGTAAGATTATCTGCCTCTGGTATAATGCTGTTGGCATCGCCCTCCAGCTCAGTGATAAGACGTGATGAAGCAATAACTATATCCATGAGTATATAATATGTAAATAAGACACTCTGAGAATTTGACTGACTTATTCCCTTTGTATACTGACTGATGATATCTGGTATATCTTTTCTAGAAGCATACTTTAGCTTTTCTTCAATTGAATCATGTTCCTTTACAATATAACTTGCTTTAAGTGGTTCTCTTTCAATGTCATTTATACCAATAATTTGACCTTGTTTGAATCTGCTTAAGAACTTTATAGCTTTTTTAGAATCCATAAACGACTTAGATATTTCACCTATTCTATCTGTAATGGATCCAATCCCAATAGTTAAAACAGCATCTGTTTTTGATTCATACTCATGTTTGAGAAGATTCGCAAGCTCGTAGGCTCCTTGATCAATACTTTCTTTAGTAGTTCCTTTTATGATTACAAGAAAATTATCCTCATTTCTAAAGAAAGGGATAACATCTGTTCTATCTTTAAACAACCTGCTAATGCATGCCTTTGCTTCCAGCAAATCACTATAACTTGCTCCATTAAAATCTATCTGTGCATTGAGAAGTACATAATATCTTGCTATTAAATCTATATCAGCTTTTTGTGCTCCTTCTAATGAATCTGTTGTACTTAAGGCTCCCATAATAAGTTTATCAAGAAATTGATTTTTAGTCATATGGATAGATGAATCTAGTTCTCTATGAAGTATTTCAATGTCCGTTCTCTGCTTTTTCTCCTCTTCAATTCTAACAATAACTTTATTTAATATTGCAAATAACTCTGAAGCGCCTACAGGCTTAAGCAAGTACTCATCTACGCCTATAGAGATCGCATCCCTTGCAAAATCAAATTCATCATAACCGCTTAAAATGATGATTCTAATCCAAGGCATTGTTCTTTTTATGATCTTTGAAAGCTCTAGTCCATCCATGAATGGCATTTTAATATCTGTAATTAAAATATCCGGGTGCAGCTCCTGAATCATAGCAAGTGCCATTTCACCATCTGCTGCTTCCCCGCAAAGTGTGTAATTCATGTTGTTATAGTTCATCATATTTCTTATGCCTTCTCTGATGACAAACTCATCCTCTACAACAAATACCTTATACATCTTTATCCCCCTTCATAAGTGGAAGTTTAAAAGATACCTTTGTTCCTTCTCCGTATTCACTGTCTATATGAAGTCCTTCTGCCGCCTCGTAATATAACCGTATTCTCCTATGAACGTTATAGATACCAAAACCTATATCCGGAATAGTTGTTTCAACTTGAAGCATATGCCTTATCTCCTCTAATTTTTCTGGCTTTATGCCTATTCCATTATCCTCAACCGAAAAACAACTCCAACGGTCCTCTCTCCAGCCTTTAACTAAAATAAACCCTCTTCCTCTTTTATGTTTTATCCCGTGATAGATAGCATTCTCAACTAAAGGCTGCAAAAGTAATTTAAGCATTGGTATATCATTTAACCTGTCCTCAACATCTATACTATAATCTAATATGTCTCCATATCTTATAGATTGGATAGTAAGATAACTCTTAACATGTTCTATTTCTTGCGCTGTAGTAATCCAATCTTTTCCCTTACTTAGAGATATTCTAAAAAAGTTGGTAAAAGCAAGTGTAATTTTTACAACTTCCTGATGCCTTTTTTGTTCTGCGAACCAAACAATCGTATCAAATGTATTATATAAAAAGTGAGGAGTAATTTGAGCCTGAAGTGCTTTCATCTCTGCCTTTTGGACTTTGCGCTGTTCCTCTATGCCACTGTCTATCAAATGTTTAATTCTCTCAGCCATAATATTAAGACTATGTGTAAGATCCTTTAATTCTTCTACTTCTGGTTCTTCAACCCTTACTGATAGATCACCTTTTGCAATATCTCTAGCCATATATTCTAATTTTAAAATAGGAAAACTTATCGCATTTTTAACAGATATAAATGCAATCGAGGCAAATATGATAACTAAAAGAAAAATAACAATCACTATAATGGTACTTGCTACTGTCGTCATTTGTATAGATTTATTAACTCTTCCAATATCCTCAATCTCTGCATAGATAAACTCCTGCAGTACATCAGATACCAAAATAGATACACCTCTAATTTCTTCCAAGGTTTTTTCGCTTTCAACAACTTTTTCGTTATTCTTAATTTGAATACCTATCTTATCTACATAAGAGCTAAGTGTCATCATAGCCCGCTCTGTTACTTCTATAAGCTGTTTATCTTTTTTATTACTAGTATGATCTATAAGATGATCAAGAGCGTTGTTAATACTCTTAATCATCTCATATTGATTTCCGTCTTCAAACGTTTTTTGACCTACTACGATACTCCACATTTCACTCGTTATATCGCTTTTTACAATACGATTAAGACTGTTAGCATACTCAATATTACTAATAAGCCTATTATACTTACTCGTCAGCATATTTAAAAAAAACAAGCTAAAAATACATGGACTAATAAGAAGTGCTATGATAACAAAATACGAAACCTTTAATCTTCCTTCAATACTTTTATTGCGAAATAGATTTATTTTGCTAAGTTTTTTATCCATAAGTTAATATCCTCTTGGCGGTAATGTGGACAAATCATCCCACTCTGTAAATACTTCATCATCTACAAAAACTGTAGAAGGTATATTTTCACCGTTTAAAAGTTTCTTTGTAAGGTCAACAATAGTGTCTCCTAGCTTTGGGTTACATTCTATCACACAATTTACTTTTCTGTCTTTTAGAGCATCTATAGCTTTTTGTTCTCCATCGATCGTAATAATGATAATATCTTTTCCTGGGATGATGCCGACCTCTTCCATAGCCTCTATGGCTCCGAGCGTCATAGAATCATTATGTGAATAAAGAACATCTATATCTTTATATGTACTTAAAATACTTCTCATCACTTCTTTACCTTTAGAGTGCATAAAGTCCCCGCTTTGGCTGCATATCACTTTGAAACGTGGATTGTCTTTAATGGTCTCTTTAAAACCTCTGCTCCTTCCTTCTGCTGGCGAGGAATTAACAGTGCCATACAGTTCAGCTATATTGACGTCGTCGCTCTCATAAGCAAATTTCTTCATAAGAAATTCTCCAGCCATTCTTCCCTCTTTATTAAAATCAGAGCCTACAAAAGCAGCATAAAGATCTGACTGATTAGTC
The DNA here is from genome assembly GCA_029239755.1 of Clostridia bacterium. Lineage (GTDB taxonomy): Bacteria > Bacillota > Clostridia > Lachnospirales > Cellulosilyticaceae > FMMP01. The sequence goes on from JARBUI010000007.1 coordinate 39,874, forward strand.
TTAATAGCTCTGTCTGTTAATATAACTGGTATCTTTGCAAGCTTTGCTTCATTAAGGACATTTTCCCAACCTGTTTCTACAACAGGAGAAACGAGTATGGCATCTACTTGATAGGCAATAAAAGATCTTATGGCTTTAATTTGATTTTCTTGTTTCTGTTCTCCGTTTATATACATGAGCTGCATGCTTTCAGCAGTTGCTGCCTCTTTAATTGATTTTGTATTAGCAAGCCTCCAAGAACTTTCAGCACCTACCTGCGCAAATCCTAATACAATGGTTCTCTCATCTTTTACTTCATTACCTTGTCTATCGATGCCACTTTCACACCCTTGAAGCAAAAATAGTCCTCCGCATCCTATTAATAAACCTATTAATCTATGCAGATACAATCTTTTTTGCATAACTATCCTCCTCATTCATAAACATATACACCATTTTAATCGCATTATTTAATTAGAGAGTTATAAATTACAGAAATACAATTTTTTTAATAACCTGATATAATGATTCGTTGGAAATCACTAAAAATGACTATTTAATAGTTCAAACATGATACAAATCTGCCTAACCTGCTGCCACAGAGTTCTGAATTCATTGATCATGTTTAAAACTTAATATTCATTATGTATCCATACTATTCCTTTGTCAACACAGTTCAAAAAATAAAACCTCTAGTCTCCTAGAGGTTTTATTTTTGAACTGCTCTCTTATTTAATTTCAATCTGACATTTATTTTCTGCTATCTCCAATTTAGGAGCAACAATTTTTAATATACCATTTTCTAATTTTGCATCAATACCGTCTATTTTAATATTTTTTAAATAAACGCCTCTTTGCATAGAGGAAACTCTTCTTTCTCTGTGAATATAGTTATTTTTTTCTTCATTAATTTGTTCATCTTTTTGAACTGAAATAACCAGTCTGCCATCATTATAGTCAAGCTTTATTTCTTCTTTTTTTACACCAGGCATTTCAGCTTCAATCAAAAATTCTTTTTCATTTTCTTTAACGTCCATCTTAAATGTGTCATTTCGCAAACTTCTCATCGGTAAAAAACTGTCATTAAAAAAGTCATCGATGATATTGTAGAAATCCACAAATTCATTATTAGTTTTTTGTACTACATTACGGTTGAAAGGTGTTAATCCAAACATAATCAATTCCTCCTTTAAATAATGTTTTATTTTTTGTTAGCACTCTATCTAAGTGAGTGCTAATTACACTTTCAATATATGACTGATTTTGAATTTTGTCAATACCTTTTTTAAAAAACTCATTGAATTTTATAGAGAATCTTTTAGATATTTGAGCTATAAAAAGGCAAGCCCTAAGGCTTGCCACTACGGATTTGAAATGATTTAAAAGTTCTTTTAGAGCTCTTTTAAGACTTCTTTTAAGATACTGATACATTCATCTATTTGATCTTCTGTAATAACTAGAGGGGGAACAAAACGAACAACATTTTCTCCTGCACCTACAACCAGCATGCCTTTTTCAATACACTTGCTGACAACTTCTTTTGGTGCTATGTTAAGTTCGATCCCCTGCATAAGTCCCATACCTCTTACATCTGTTACTGCATCAAACTCTTCCTTAATCTTACCAAGTTCACTTTGAAGGTATGCTCCTACTTCTTGAACATGCTTAAGCAAGTTATTATTTATAAGTTCATTAAGGACTACTTTTGCTGCAGTCGTTGCCAGAGGGTTCCCTCCGAAAGTTGAAGCATGATCTGCTGGTACAAATACATCTGCTTTTAAAGTACACAGCATAGCCCCAATAGGTACGCCACTTCCTAAAGCCTTAGCAAGTGTTACCACATCCGGCTGAATATCGAAGTTCTCAAAAGCAAATAGAGTTCCTGTTCTTCCGATCCCCGTCTGCACTTCATCTATCATAAGAAGCGCATCATGCTTATGACAAAGCTCCTGTACTGCTTTAAGGTATTCTTTATTCCCAGGTATGATACCGCCTTCTCCTTGAATAACCTCAATAAGTACGGCGCATGTATTGTCATCTATTAACTCTTTTAAGCTGTCTATATTGTTATATTCTGCATAACTAAAACCATCTAGCACAGGCATAAAGTTTTTTTGATATTTTGTCTGTCCTGTAGCTGAAAGCGCACCGTAGGTTCTTCCATGGAAAGAATGGATCATCGTAATGACTTTTGTTTTATTTTCATTCTTACTCTTCCCATACTTCTTAGCAAGCTTTAATGCGGCTTCATTAGCTTCTGCTCCGCTATTGCAGAAAAAAGCTTTATCAAACAAAGAGTTTTGAATGAGAAGTTCAGCTGCCTCTATTTGCTGAGGTATATAGTAAAGGTTAGATATATGAATGAGCTTATCAACTTGCTCTTTAAGCGCTTTGGTGAGTGCCTCATGAGAATACCCTAATGCATTAACTGCTATACCGCCGCACATATCTAAATACTTTTTTCCAGTATTATCATATACATAGACATCTTCTGCGTGATCAATAACAATAGGAAATCTATTGTAAGAATTCATTATATACTTTTGACCAAGTTCTATCATGTGAGACATACATCATCCCCCTTTTTATACATCATTGTTCCGATACCTTTGTGTGTATAGATCTCGAGTACTAGTGCATGCCCTTGTCTGCCATCAAGGATATGGACCATAGAAACACCCTTTTCAATAGCCTCCATGCAGCACTCAACCTTCGGAATCATGCCGCCTGCAATAACACCTGACTCAATATATGCTTTAGCTTCTTCATCATTTAAGTATGAAATAAGCGTCGCTGGATCATCTTTATCTTTAAGTACGCCTTCAACATCTGTAAGGAATACAAGCTTTTCTGCTTTTAATGCTGCTGCTATGGCTACCGCAGCATAATCTGCATTGATATTATAAGTATTTCCCTCATCGTCAGAGCCTATAGGTGATATTACTGGAATAAAACCATTATCAATAAGTGTATGAATAAGCGATGTATTGACTTTCTCTATCTCTCCTACAAATCCTAAATCTGCTCCATCTTTTACGATCTTTTTTGCACGAAGAATTTTACCATCTTTTCCTGTAAGACCGACAGCAAGCCCCCCTTGCCCTGATATCATTTCAACAATCTGTTTGTTAACCTTTCCTGCCAGCACCATCTCTACAACTTCCATTGTTTCTTTTGTGGTAACTCTCAGTCCATTAATAAACTCTGACTGAATATCCAGCCTTTTAAGCATACCGTTAATTTCTGGTCCGCCTCCATGAACAATAACTGGCTTAAGCCCTACTAGTTTTAATAAAACCATATCCTGAACGATTGTCTTATTGATATCTGGATCAAGCATTGCGCTGCCGCCATATTTAATAACCACTGTATTGCCGTTAAAAGCTCTTATATAAGGAAGAGCTTCAATGAGTACATTTGCTTTTTCTAGTACAGCATTCATCATCACACACTCCTAACTTCTGTAATCCCCGTTTATTTTAACGTAATCATAGCTAAGGTCACATCCCCAAGCTGTAACACTTTCACTGCCTTCATTCATAGTAATAAGAATTTTAATTTCATTTTCTTCTAAGACTTCTTTTGCTTTTGGCTCGCTGAATTTAACCGGAAGGCCTTGTTTCAACATACTTACATGACCAGCTGCACTATCAATAGCGATATCTACTCCATTTGGATCAAAATCTATTCCTGAATAGCCCATTGCACAAAAGATTCTTCCCCAGTTAGCATCTTCACCAAAAAAGGCTGTTTTAACAAGACTGGAAGTTAAAATACTTTTTGCAAGAGCCTTGCCATCTTCAAAGCTGGCTGCTCCGTTTAGTTCTACTTCTAACAGCTTCGTTGCCCCCTCTCCATCTTTTACAATAGAGATAGCAATATATTTACACACTTCATATAAGCACTCAAAAAACTTATCAAAAGCTTCTCCCTCGCTGTCAATAAGCGCGTTGCCTGCCACGCCGTTTGCAAGTACAAGTACTGAGTCATTTGTACTTGTATCTCCGTCTACAGTAATCATATTAAACGTCGTATCTATTGCTTTTTTTAGAGCTTTCTGAAGCATAGGCTGTGTAATATTGGCATCGGTTGTAATAAAGCCCAGCATAGTTGCCATATTAGGATGAATCATCCCAGACCCTTTGCCCATACCTCCTACCGTTACGGCCATGCCACTTATTTCTTCTTGTACAGCAATGACTTTGCTTGCCGTATCTGTTGTAAGAATAGCTTCTGAGGCATTACTTCCAGCTTCTAAGCTGTCCTCTACTTTAGGAGCTACGCTGCTTATTCCTTTTTCAATAACTTCCATCGGCAGGTTAACACCTATTACTCCTGTTGAGCAAACTAAAACATTTTCTTTTTCAGTGCCAAATGCTTTTGCTGTGCAGCTTGCCATTTTCTCTGTATCTTTAAGCCCTTGCTCTCCCGTTGCTGCGTTAGCATTTCCGCTGTTAACAACAATTGCATGAACTTTATTCCCTTTTTCTAGTATAGCTTTATCCCATATAACAGGTGCTGCCTTTACAACGTTTTGAGTAAATGCCCCTGCATAAGTACATCCTATTTCACTGTATATAATCGCTAAATCTTTTCTCTTGTTCTTGATCCCAATATATTCTCCAGCTGCTTTAAATCCTTTTGCTGCCGTAATGCCGCCTTGTATTAATTTCATAAATAACCCTCCATTCACTTTGTATGTATCTATTTTGCATATACATAAATTAATTAATGCATACTAAATCACTTATTCTTATAATAGTTACTTTTTATGGCTATAACAGTTACTTCTTATGTTTATGATAGTTATAATTATACGCACTTCAAAAATTTTTTCAATAGTTTTTTCGAATTTTTATTAATAAAATCGTATTTTTATGCATTTATATAGGATATGCATATCTTTCGAATTTGTGCTTAGCAGCAGCAAAATAATTAACTAACGAAAAAAAGGACGTCACAAGAACGTCCTTTTTTTCGTTAGTTAATTATTTTATTTATTCATACAAGCTGTCACTATTTTGACTTACCTAAATACGCTTCCCTAATACTTTGATCTTTAAGTAATTCTTTTCCTTCTCCCTGCATTACGATACTGCCTGTCTCTAAAACATATCCTATATCAGCAGCTTTAAGTGCTAAATTAGCATTTTGCTCAATAAGCAGTATAGTCATCCCTTGCTTATGTATTTCTTTTATAATATCAAAAATGCCTTTAACAACGAGCGGAGCAAGTCCTAATGAAGGTTCATCCATCATAATAAGCTTAGGTTTTGACATAAGTGCTCTGGCTACAGCCAGCATTTGTTGTTCACCGCCTGATAATGTCCCTGCAAGCTGCCAAGAACGCTCTTTAAGCCTAGGGAAAAGATCATTCATCCATGCAATATCTTCTGATAAGTCATCTTTTCGCATATATGCACCTATCTTAATATTTTCAAGCACTGTGAGGTTAGGGAATATCCTCCTGCCCTCTGGTACTAATGTAATGCCCCTACTTACAATTTGATCTGAAGTAAGCCCAGTAATGCTTTCTCCATTAAAACTAATATCGCCTGATACCGGTTTAACGAGGCCTACAATACTTCTAAGAACTGTACTTTTACCTGCGCCATTTGCACCAATTAAAGTAGCAATCGTATTTTCTGGAACTTCAAGGCTTATTCCCTTAACTGCCTCAATACCGCCATAAGATACTTTGAGATCTTCAATTTTAAGCATCTTCTTCCACCCCCAAGTAAGCTTGTATAACTTTTTCATTACGCTGAATTTGTTCTGGGGTACCATGTGCAATAAGCTGACCAAAATCAAGCACATATATATCATCTGATATTTCCATTACAAGGTCCATGTGATGTTCTATCATAAGAATAGTTATATTAAATTCATCTTTAATCTCTTTGATAAAATGAGTAAGCTCCATCGTTTCTTGCGGATTCATCCCCGCAGCTGGCTCATCAAGAAGCAGCAGCTGCGGACTCGTAGCAAGTGCTCTTGCAATCTCCAGATGGCGCTGTTGTCCATAAGGCAATGAACTTGCCATCTCATTTTTAACAGCTGTAAGCCCTACTTTTTCTAAGAGTGCTTCAGCTTCTTCTCTCATCTTTTTTTCTTCTTTAACTGCCCAAGGCATGTGAAGCGCCGTGCCAAATAACCCTGATTTCAAATGTAGATGCTTAGCAATCAAAACATTATCCATAACTGTAAGTTTTTTAAATAACCTTATATTTTGGAAGGTTCTTGCAATACCTAACTTAGCTATTTTATGAGGCTGCTCTTTTGTAATATCTTTCCCCTCAAAGCTAACTTTACCTGATGTAGGCATATAAACGCCTGTTATAACATTAAACGCTGTTGTTTTACCAGCACCGTTTGGTCCTATAAGTGCCACAATGCTGCCTTTATTAACCTCTAAGCTTAAGTTGTTAACAGCAACAACTCCACCAAATCGCATAACGACGTCATCTAATTTTAGTACATTACTCAACTTTGGCACCCCCTTTTGCATTTCGGGTTTTTCTAGTGCGTAACTTTTTGAAAAATTCTCCGATGGCTTCCCATGTAATTTCTCGTTGTCCCATAAGCCCATTTCTATAAAAGAGTACAACAATCATAAGAAGTATTGAGAATACAACCATTCTGAGTCCTGGTCTAAATAATGCAATATTTATACCCCCGATACTCATAGGTTCATCCAGGAATCTGAGCCACTCTAGTCCTCCGGTAACAATAAAGGCCGAAATGATTGTTCCTGATATACTTCCCATCCCTCCAAGTACAATAATCAGTAAGAAGTTATAAGTGAGGGTAAAATAAAATTGTTTAGGGTCAACAGTTCCAAGAAGTGCCGCAAAAAGCCCCCCTCCTATAGCTGCCATAAAAGCACCTATCATAAAAGAAATAACTTTATGCTTAAATAGACCAATCCCCATAGCTTCTGCTGCTATTTCGTCTTCTCTTATGGCTTTAAAGGCTCTCCCATAGCTTGAATGAATAAGCAGAATCATGAAAAATATGGTGAGTAATGCAATACTCCAAGTCCACCATAAGTTAGATATGGTAGGAATATTTTTAATACCAAGTGCCCCATTAGTAATGGTTTGTGCATTTGTAAATACAATTCGTATGATTTCTGAAAACCCTAGGGTTGCAATAGCTAAGTAATCTCCTCTAAGTCTTAATACAGGAGCACCAATAAGCCATGCAAAAAGAGCTGCTATCACGCCCCCTAATAATAACGCAGGGACGAATGGTATATGTATACCGCTTAAAAAGGCATTCATAGGCTTTAAGTAAAAAATTAAACTTCTTGCTTCAATAGGTACTGTAAAAATAGCCACCGTATAAGCTCCTATTGCCATAAACCCTGCCTGACCTAGTGAGAATAGACCTGTAAATCCATTCACGAGGTTCATAGAGAGGCCTAAGATGGTATAAATCGCACATAAATTAAGAATCCTTTTTATATAAGAGTCAAATAATTCATTAGCAATGATGATGAATAAGATAACAACGACAAGGGCTGCTATATTAAGTAATAATTTTGTTCGTTTATTCATATTTATCACACCTTCTCTGCAGTCTTTTCACCTAGTAGCCCTGTTGGACGTACAAGGAGTATGATAATAAGAAGTATAAAAGCTATAGCATCTCTATAACCTGTCAGCTGACCAAAAAATGCAACAAGGAGTACTTCTGCAAGTCCAAGTATAAAACCACCTAATACAGCACCTTTTATATTTCCTATCCCACCTATTACAGCTGCAATGAAACATTTTAATCCTGGCATAACCCCCATAAGTGGTGATACCTGTGGGTACTTCATTCCCCAAAGAAAGGCTCCTATAGCAGCCAGTGCAGAACCTATTGCAAATGTATAGGCTATAATATTGTTAATTTTAATTCCCATTACCTTAGCGATTTCATAATCTTTTGATACTGCACGCATAGCCATACCTAATTTTGTACGATTAATAACAAATAATAGGATGAATAAAATAATAAGCGTAACAATAGGTACAATAATAGTCAGTACCTGAACTGAAACCCCTTGCATATCGAGGGAATAAGTCATTGTTTCAAAAGTAGGAAACGCTCTTGGCTTTCCTGAAAATAAAAACGTTGCTAAGTTTTCTAACAAAAACGAAACACCTATCGCCGATATTAAAACTGAAGATGTAGGTGCGTCCCGAAGTGGTCTGTATGCCGCTTTCTCTATTAAAATGCCTAATATAACAGTAACAACTATAACCATGATAAATGCTACGTACCATGGCATGCTAAATATAGTCATTCCAAAAAAGGCAAGATATGCTGCCATCATGAAAATATCTCCATGTGCAAAGTTGATAAGCCTAAGTATGCCGTATACCATCGTGTAACCAATGGCTATAAGTGCATACAGACTTCCTAGAGATATTCCGTTTGCAAGATGTTGCATAAATGTCTGTAATCCCATCTTTTGTCCTCCTTTGATTGCATTCCTTATTACAGGGTAACATTTAGCCTTATTCTCAAATCATGCATGTTGCCCTCGCCTAAAACTTTATAAGGCGGGGGCAACATATTATTATTCAATAACGACTGTATCTATTCAATAACAACTGTATCTAAGTATGTAAATTTACCATCTTTTACTGTTTTAATTACAGCTGTATTCTTATCTGCATCACCTTGTTCATTAATAGTGATCTTTCCTGTTACACCTTGGAAATCTTTTGTAGCTGCAATTGCATCTCTGATTTTTTGTGGATCTGCTGATCCTGCTGTCTCAATAGCTTTTAATGTAAGAATATAAGCATCATATCCAAGTGCTGAAACTGCTGCTACGCTCTCTCTGTTTGGATATTCTTTTTTGTATTCTTCTACAAACTTTTTAGCTTCATCATTTGCTGGTGCTGTATCATCAAAGAAAGTTGATAAAACTGCTCCTTCAACTTCTTTTCCGCCTACTTGAATGAACTCGCTTGTTTCCCATGTGTCTCCGCCAATAAATGGTGCTGTAATACCTAAGCTTCTTGCTTGTTTAATAATAAGTGCTGACTCTGTAAAGTTACCTGGTGCAAAGATAACATCTGGATTTTTTTCTTTAATATTAGTAAGAATACCAGAGAAGTCTTGATCATTTGTATTATAGTTACCTACTTCTACAATAGAACTTTCATCTCCTGTTAATTTTACAAATGCGTCTGTAAAGAATTTAGCAAGACCTACTGCATAGTCATTAGATACTTCTTGAATAATAGCAGCTTTTTTATAGCCTTGTTTAAATGCATAATTTGCCATTACAGTTCCTTGGAATGGATCTAAGAAACAAACTCTAAAATAATAGTCATTTCCTTGAGTTACCATTGGATTTGTACAAGATGCGCCTATAGCAGGAACTTTATTGTTTTTAACAAGATCCCCTGCAGCGATTGAAAGACTTGAACCCCATGAACCTAAAATAGCAGAAACTTTATCTTTTTCGATAAGTCTGGCAGCTGCTGTTGTTGCCTCTGCTTTATCAGATTTGTTATCTGCGATAACAAGTTCTACCTTTTTACCTAATACTTCTGGATAAAGCTTATTTGCAAGTTTCATCCCTTCAACTTCCAATTCTCCACCAGCCGCGTTAGCACCTGTGAGTGGTTCAAATACACCAATTTTAATAACATCTGCATCCGCAGCTGCTTCTTTACTGCCGCCGCATCCTACTAAAATACTAGCTGACATACACATACATAATAATACTGATAATATTTTTTTCATACTTGCCCCCCATTTAAACATAGTTTTTTATGTATTTCTATTTATTACAGCCTTATTGAGAGCTGTTAATAACTATATACTATCTTATCTTTTAATTCAATAAAAGTCAATGGTATCAATGTATTGCGAGCTGCGGACAGCAAATTTTTGCGTCCCTTTATTACTTCTGTGAATATAGTCCTTTCTGATAAATTAATAACGATTTTTCATCCCCTTTATATTCTTTCTGCACATATGTCTATGGTTGTCACTTTCATTCTTTATCACACTAAAATCATTGTTCTCTATTTTCCAACATTTGAATCCTATAGCAGCATATACTTCTATCCCTTGATATATCGAAACTGTTTAGTACAAAATCATTATTCGCCGGAGCCGTCGTTTTGTCTTTCCATGGCGTACAAATAAAGGAGTATTTAAATAAATTAAATACTCCTTTATCGTTGATATTTTATTATTCCTATATTATTGGTTACTTTTTTCATTATTAAGTTTAAAAAAACTTATGCTTTGTCAGTTTATCACTTGTTCGTTATGTAAACTAGTGCTTTTATTACCACTTTTCTATTCTTTTTAGCACACCCTTTTGAATCTCCGGATCTGTTTCATTCATGCACAGATAGATTCCTTTAGGGTTAACTGCATTAATAAAACCTTCTAACTCATGAAGTTCTAAATCTACCACTACACCCTTGCCTGCGGCTTGGCATTTTTGAATAAGCGGGATCCATTGCATGATTGGTCTATTAAGTGCTACTCCCTGTACCCACTGTATAGCATTAATTTCTTTAATAGCTAATATATCGTCTAAATGGTTCGCTACTTCTTTGCCATCAAGATGGAATACGTTGTGCTTAGCAAGTTTTACTTCTTTTTTAATATAAGGCAGAGAGAATTCCTTAAAGAACTCATTTGAGAGCATGGCCGATAAATCACAGCTTGGTATATGCATTTTTTCAAATGATGGTATGTTCATCCAGCTTACTGATAATTGGTTATATTCTTTTAACATCTTATCAAAGTAGTTAAACATAAATTCAAAGTCGATATAACATTTATCTACTAGCTGTTTAACAAAATCTTCATCGTCGTACATATCCATGCAAAGATCTGTAGTTCCTCTCAAAGCATCAACACAATCAAGACTTGGATGCAAATCTGTATACCCTACCATAAATTTGTTTTTACATCTTTCTAGTGCATAGCGTGTCATTTCTTCAAGCTTTTTAAAGTATTCACTCTCTATATTGAATTTGATTTTATGAATGTCTTCTTTGTCTTTAACAAGTGGATGTACCCACGATGTAACATCCCCAAATTCTATTTCTCCTCCTAAAATCCCTGCGTAAACATTGGGCCCTAGATTAGGCCAAAATACTGGGAATGTTTCTCCTAAAAATTGTTTGCCTTCTAACCCTTTAATAAAACTTTCAACGCGATACTCAGTGTCATACCATCTTTCCTTTAGACAACTCCATTTGCTAAGTGAATCTATATGGCTATATTCCTCATTATGAGCAGAAAATCTAATAGGTGGTCTGTCAATTATTTCATTATCGTACCAAGCATATACCCTTTTCATAGCTTCCATAAAATCTGGTTTTGCTTCTAAATCTAAATGCCACATATGTGTGCCTCCTTAGTTTTTGTGATTATAGATCTGTATAATTATACTGTTTTTACTTTAGCCTTATATTTTTGTGATATTTTATCTAGTGCTACTGCTAAAATTAAAACAGCTCCTTTGACAACCCATTGCCAAAACTCATTAACATTGAGTAAAATCATGCCATTTGTTAAGACTCCCATAATAAGGACCCCCACAATGACTCCGGTAATCTTTCCTTCTCCGCCATTAATACTTACGCCACCTAGTACACAGGCTGTAATAATATCCATTTCATAGCTTTGTCCGGCTGCTGGCTGCCCGCTGTTCACACGTGAAACGAGGATAATACCCGCTGCTGCTGCTAGGATTCCTTCTATAGCATAAATCTGATATTTTACTTTTTTAACAGATACTCCCGAGAGTCTGGAGGCTTCTTGATTTCCTCCTGTACCGTATACAGTCCTTCCAAAAACCGTCTTATTAAGTATGATAAATCCAAGTATGAAGACTATGATCATAATAATGACAGGGACTGGAAAATAAGATATATATCCCTGACCTAAGAATAAAAATGACTTAGGAATGCCATATACTGGTTTTCCTCCGCTAACTAAGTATGCCACACCTCTTAGGGCTGTCATCATACCTAGTGTTGCTATCATAGGAAACATATCTAATTCATTAATGAGTGCACCATTTATTAGCCCTACAACAAACCCTATTACAAGTGCTGCTAAACATGCGAGTACTGGATGTGTTCCCCCACCCATAAGTGTAGCCGCCGTTACAGCTGAGACACCTATTACTGACCCTACTGAAAGATCTATTCCTCCTGTTAAAATAACAAATGTCATACCTACTGAACACATACCTATGATAGCTACCTGTCTGAGTACGTTCATAATATTAACAGATGTTAAGAATGAATCTGTTACTATTGAGAAAAACACAATGAGTGCAATGAGCGCTGCGAGTATACCATATTTTGACCAATCAATTTTCTTTTTCATTTTACTTCCTCCTGTCCACCCGATGCCATACTTAATATTTTTTCCTGTGTCGCATCTTCTCTATATAACTCTCCTGTTATACGGCCTTCATGCATAACGATGATTCTATCTGACATACCTAATAATTCCGGCATTTCTGAAGAAATCATGATAATAACTTTCCCTTGTTTTGCAAGCTCTATCATCAGCTGATAAATTTCTTGTTTTGCTCCTACATCTATTCCCCTTGTTGGCTCATCAAATATAAGTACTTTACAGTCTGTAATAAGCCATTTAGCAAGGACTACCTTTTGCTGATTTCCTCCGCTTAAGTTCTTTACTTTTTGTGATATAAAAGGTGTTTTAATCTTAAGAGCTTCTTTATATTCATTAACTGCTTTTATTTCCTTTTTAAAATCAATCATTCCAAATTTATTTGCAAAGTTACTTAAATGGGCATAGGTTGTATTTTCTTGAATGCTCATATGCAATAATGCACCATGTTGTTTTCTATCTTCAGGTATTAAGCCAATGCCAGATGCTATAGCATCTTTTGGTGAATGAATGTTTAGCCTCTTTCCATTTAACAAAATCTCTCCGCCATTTATCTTATCTGCACCAAATACAGCCCTTGCTATTTCTGTTCTCCCTGCTCCAACTAGTCCTGCAAAGCCTAAGATTTCTCCTTCGTAAGCTTCAAAATGAATATCTTTGATAACATCTGTATTAAGGCCTTTAACTTCTAATACTTTGTCTTTCTTTACAAGTTGTTTGGGTGGAAATTGCTCTCCAAGATCTCTGTTTACCATAAGTGTTATGAGTTCTTCTTTATTCGTTTCTGCTACAGATAGGGTTTGAATATATTTTCCATCTCTAAATACAGTTACCTTATCACAAATTTCAAAGATTTCTTCTAATCTGTGAGAGATGTAAATAATAGCACAGCCTCTCTCTTTTAATTTTGCAACTATTTTAAATAAGTAGATGAGTTCACTATTCGTTAGCGGGGCAGACGGCTCATCCATAATAATCACTTTTGCACGCCTTGATATAGATTTTGCTATTTCTATGATCTGTTGGTATCCTACTGTTAAGTCTTTAACCAGCGTTCTAGGATCTATTTTAACTCCTAAATCATCTAAAATTTCTTTTGTTTCTTTATACATGCTTTCATAATCTACAAATATGCCCTTTGTCTTATATCTTCCATAAAAAATATTTTCTGCAACATTTAAGTAAGGAATGAGATTAAATTCTTGATAAACAGCACATATTCCCATTTCTAAAGATTTAGCTGGATTATTATGCGCTATAAATTCTCCCTTAAAAATAATCTCGCCTTCTGTAGGTTCTATAGCCCCTGTTATTGATTTGATAAAGGTTGATTTCCCTGCACCATTTTCACCTACAATGGCATGAACTTCTCCTTTTTTAAATGACATTGAAACCCCATCTAAGGCAACTACACCAGGATATAACTTACGAATATTTTTTAATTCAAGCACAGTACTATTCATCTAGGCACCTCCTTTTTAGCTTTAATTTCCAAGAGCGGCACTTTGCCGCTCTTGGATTTTAAAATATTAATATTGATCTATATTTTCTTTTGTAACAGGAACCATCTGAATTTTAACAGTTTCTGCTATTGGTCCACTTTCTAGTACTTTAAGTGTAGTCTCTACTGCAAGTTTCCCTGTTCCGTAAGGATCAATGTCAACTGTACCAACGTACATACTGCCTTCTTTTATTTTTTTGATAGCTTCTTCTGTTGCATCTAATCCTATAATAGCTGCATTTTCTTTAGTTTTTCCTGCTGCTGCAAATGTTTCAAATGCTCCTAAAGCCCCACCATCATTAATACCTGCAATAACATTTAAATCAGGATGTGCCTGTAAGAAAGCCTCTGCTGCTGCCATTCCCTTTTCAGGTACAGCTGCTGATTGTTCTGCAACAATTTCTACATCTGGACATACACTTAAGATACCTTCTTTTAAGCCATTTCCTCTGTCAACAAGTGATACTATTTCTGGATATATCAGAATAGCTGCTTTTCCTTTGCCGCCTAATGCTTCTTTCATCCATTCTCCAGCTATCTTACCACCTGCAAATCCATAGTCATATTCATTTAAAGCTATAAGTGCAGAGCTTCCTTCTACTTTTTGATTAACAGAAATAACTGGAATTCCAGCTTCCTGAGCTTTTTTTACAATAGGCTCAAGTGCAATTTGGTCAACTGGACTAACCATGATAGCATCTACACCTTGAGCAATGAAATTTTCTATAGCATTAATATGTGCATTTGGATCTGCTTTTGCATCATGTATTGTTACTTCTATGCCATTCTCTTTACAATAATCTTGTACCCCTTGTACAACAGCTACAAAATAAGGATTCGCTAAATTTTGTACTGTAAATCCTATTTTAAGAGTCTTCTTTTCCTCTGTTTTTGCCTCCTCTTTTTTTGTCTCTGCTGGGGCTGCTGCTTCTGACTTAGTTTCTGTTTCTTTGACTGGTGCTGTTGCGCTGCAGCCTGCCATAATAAACATTGTGGTTGTAAGTATTACCCCTAATACTTTGCGTGTGAATTTTTTCATAAATTACCTCCCAGTTTTTTTGTACTTTTATACACATTTGGTATATTTATATACTATAACTAAACTATACTCGTTTAAACTACACATTTTTTACTATTACTCCACTTTTTTTACATTAAAAATAACCAATAGCATTAAACACTATTGATTATCTTATCCCATTATTTTTATATTCAATTGGCGTCATACCCGTCATTTCTTTAAAAACTTTAAAAAAGTAATTGTAGCTTGAAAAGCCTACTAGTGTATAAATATCAACTACCCTTATATTTCCTCTTTGTATGAGTTCTTGTGCTTTAACAATGCGGTATTGATTAAGATATTCAGTCAATCCTTTTTCCATATCCTTTTTAAATACTCGGCTAAGGTAAGCACTGTTCACATTTAGATTGTTAGCAATCTCATTTAATGAAATATTCTCTCCATAATGGTTGTCTATATATTTCAATGATTTTTTTGTTATCTCAGAATACTGCATATCTGTTAGCTCACCTATACACTCTGCTAACTTGATAAACGTATCTGTTAGCCATTTATGCAGATCAGTATATGTCTGGTATTTGTATACTTTGATATGAGGCTGTATATCGTGTTCAAAAATTTTCCCTTTTGTTATCTCCCCATCTCTGCAAATCTTATTAATGAGGTTAATTAGTTCTATGGCCAGCATTTGAACAGATTGTGAGGAATACTTATTAGTCATAATTTCCCTAAGCAAATCATCGAACAACTCATTTAGTGAAATAACATCTCCCTTGTATACACTGCTTAAAATTTTATTTTCTAATTCGATACTAAGCCCTGGATGAATAACTGTATTGTTATGGGAGCTCACACTCGTTATGACTTTGTCTTTCCCACCATAAAATATATTCTTCAGCTTACCGACGCCATCTAAGTATTGTTCATGTATATTCATGTAGTGACCTACTATCTTTCCAACACCATAGCAGCATGTTATATTCATGAATCTTTTAAGACAAGTTCTTATACGTTCTACATATTCATTTAATGTATTGTAAAGTTCAAGCTCACTATGGGTATTTCCAAGAGATAGTACTGCTGCAAATTCCCCTTCTTGAATATGGCATATGACACCCTTACCAAAAGTATCGATGGTCTGCTGACATATAGCTAAGAAGTTTTTCTGAAAAAACGAAAGATCTCTTAAAGAATCCAGCTTTTCCTGTATTTTAAAATAATCATCTACTTTAAGTGCTATGACTGCATAGTTTGAAAAAAGGAGATCATTTTCAGCATCTTCGATAAACTCTTTTATTAGTCCCTCATTTTGTATATCACCTATAATAAGTTCTCTCATAAAATCATATCTTAGTCGTGGAGTTAAGAGTTCCATGTTTTTTTTAGTGTGCTGCTGCTTTACAGGCTTCTGTATTTCTTGCTGCATCTTATCAAAAATACTTTGCAGGCTTCCTGCTGTAAGACTATGCTTTAACAGATAATCCATTGCGCCAAGCTGAATACTTTCTTTTACATATAAAAAATCATCAAATCCACTAAGCACCATAAACTTTATATCTTTATAATGCTCTTTAATATATTTTATGAGTTTAACCCCATCTACATTTGGCATACTCATATCTGTAATAACAATATGTACTTGCTGCCCTTGCTTAAGAATTTCTATAGCTTCTTGTCCATCTCCTGCGACAAGAAACTTACTTACTTGCAAGTTAGTTTCCTTTATGGTCTCTATAAGGCTTGTTCTAAAAAATACGTCGTCATCTACTACTAAAAGAGTATACATATTCTTTCCTCCTTACATTTTAGGAATGTTGATTTCTACAATGGTGTATAAATGTGGAGTGCTAGAAATATCAACACCATACTTTTCTCCATAAATAAGCTTTATTCTGCTGTCAATATTAGATACGCCTATACTTGTAAATGCAGATTTAGACCTATGTCTCTGGCCGCCTTTTAAGATATCTGGAATTTTTTCTTCAGGAATTCCTACCCCATTATCCATAACAGTAACTTTTATATCCCCTTTTTCATCCCGCAGCCTAACTTTAATTAGTCCAGTCCCTTCTTTAGGTGCAAGTCCATGAATAATAGCATTCTCTATAATTGGCTGTAATAGCAGTCTTGGAACCTTATAATTTAATAACTGTTCATCTAAGTCATAAACAACATCAAATTTATCAAAATACCTGTATCTCTGTATTGTAATATAGTTTTTCACAAATTGTATTTCTTGTTCAAGTGTAATCATATCATCTCCTTTACTCATGGCTTGATAAACTAGATTCATAAGTGCTGATATGAGTTCCTCTATATTAGGCATATTCTGCAAAGCAATAAGACACTTAATGCTATTTAATGTATTGACTAAAAAATGGGGACTAATCTGAGCCTGCAGTGCTTTAAGCTCCATTTTTCTTTTTTGCTTCTCTGTCTTTTGAATAGTTATTAATTGCTCCTTAAGCTGCAGCACCATTTCATTAAAGTTATTGTATACCATACCAATTTCATCTCTATAAGGATCAATATGTGTAGCAGATAAATCCCCGCTTTTAACTTGATTCATTGCCAAAGTCAGCTTCTGCAGCGGATTAGAAATGCTTTTTGCAATCATATATGCCATGATTATAGCTAATATTAATGTTATGATGTACACAATTAAAGTAGATGTCCAAAATGAATAGACCTCTTCATACAGATATATCTTAGGAATTAAACTAACTATATACATATCCATGTTTTTAATCAGTGCATAGCTGCACAAGTATTTTTTATGATCTATAGTTGTGATAAAGCTGCTGTCCTTAGACTCATTAGATCTCATTATATCCTTTGCTAAATTGGCTCCTAGAAACGTGTCTCCTATTTCCCCAAATCTTGATACACCAGATATAATAACATTTTGCTTATCAATGATAAATGTTGTCTCATGTTCTTTTAAATACAAATAGCGATACATTTGACTAAAATAAGTTTCATCTAACCTGACCAGCATATATCCAAAAATCTTTTTACTTTTGTCATCTTTAATTCCAATTGAAATAATAAGATGCCCTTCATCCTTTGTTATATTAAATAATGTTCTCTGCGTGCTTTTTTTAGTCTTTTCTATGATTTTCTTTAGCTCAGCCTCATCTAACTTATATTTTTTATTCATTCCTCCATACGCTACAATAGGCTGATAGTCTAAAGTGTATAGGGTAATATGTGATGTCTGATTTAGATAAGACATTTGACCTGCCACAAATTGGTGCATCTCTTGTTTCACTTCATATAACTCACCAGTATCCAATGACTGATAATTTTTCAGGACATATTGAAGGAGTTTTACTCTGCTAAGCTGTATCATTTCATTCTCTAAGGTGAAATTTTTATTTTGCAGATTATCAGCTACTTGCTGTAAATTTTGGACCATCATACTCCCTGTTCTGTCTACCATTGCACGATTGACTATCGCAATATAAAAAGTAAATGTAATAATTAAGGGTAATATAATTAAGATGACAAAGGATACAATTAATCTAGGAAATACCTTTACATCCCGTATGCCTCTTATCTTATGTTGATATTTTAAGAAGATCTTTTGTAACTTTATGTTCAAATTAGTCCTCCTCTATCATTTCTTTTAATTTGCATAGCTTTACTAGTTTTTAGATACGCCTCCAACTTTTAGCACTGTAATCTCAGGGACATTGAGAAATCTATATCTTAGCTGGCTTGTTCCAAGTCCGCAATTAACATAGAGTTTCATCCTGTCATTACCTGGAATATCATACATTCCTTTAATATATTTTTTAGCATACGGGGGTGTAAAAGGAGCTCCTATAAAAGGAATTGCAACTT
Organism: Clostridia bacterium; assembly: GCA_029239755.1. Classification (GTDB taxonomy): domain Bacteria; phylum Bacillota; class Clostridia; order Lachnospirales; family Cellulosilyticaceae; genus FMMP01. The sequence goes on from JARBUI010000007.1 coordinate 58,623, forward strand.
GCCCTCCGTGACTATGTCCTGAAAGCTGTAAATCTATGGGATAGGCCTTTACTTCATCTGCTGCATCCGGTGCATGGGAGATAAATAAATTATATTCATCAAGATTGATAGACTTTGTTGCTTTTTTTATATCTGGGCTTCCCAAAAGCATATCATCAATTCCTATTAGATTAATCTTTTGATTGTTTCCTAGGTCAATTTTATAATTCGCATTGTTTAATAATATAAAGTCAGCGGCTTCCATGATTTTCTTATATCGTTTTGTACCATTGCCTCCATGATCATGGTTACCATAGACTGCAACTTTACAAAGCTTTGCCTTTAGGCTGCTAAGTTCTTTAATAACTGCCTCTGTCTCATCATATTTTGCATTGTTATCTATTAGGTCCCCTGTAAACACGATAATATCTGGGTTAGCCGCATTTACTTTTTGAATAACTTTTTTTAAGTTTTCTAGTGTATAGTCTTTGCCTAAATGTGTATCGCTAAACTGTACGATTTTAATCGGCTCTGCTGTTTGTTTCATCCTATCAGAAAAAATAGCTTCTTCATGTACTAATAGCAGCTCTGGTTCTATATACTTTGAATAACCAAAAAGACATAGCCCTAAAATAATTAAAAACGCAGTTATTTCAAGAGCTAATTTAATGATATAACCTATTAACCTAAATATACCCTTAATAAATCCCATATCGACTCCCGAGTCCTGCTCTCACACACTACACATACGTTCGTTCGTGCTGAAGCAGCTTGATTTTAGTATCAATTTTATTACCTGCAAAACCTACCATTGCACCATCTTTCCCTACAACTCTATGGCATGGAATAATAATAGGTATATGATTGGCCCTATTAGCTCCCCCTACCGCTCTTATAGCTTTGGAATTTCCTATGTTATTGGCAAGTTCACTATAGCTTATCGTAGTACCATAGGGAATAGCCTGCAAACTTTCCCATACGCGCTGTCTAAAAGATGTTCCTTGTATAGAGAGTTTAATATCAAACTGCTTTCTCTCTCCGCTGAAATATTCATGGAGCTCACACTTTACCTGATTACACAGTTGTTCATCTCTTTGCACATGGGGATTCTTTTTTAAATACTCTTGTAAATCCTCTTGGAAAAGTATAATCTGTTCCAATCCGTTATCCGAAACAACCATACCTATGGGTCCTATTAGCTTTGATTCATAAATATCATACCCTATTTTCATATGCCACCTGCCTCTAACTTATTACCGTTATTATAAATCATTCTTTCATTCTTTGCATCATGCTTTACAAAAATCTCCTAAAATACACTTAATCTCATTTAAAACAAAAAACACAAATACTACTCATGTTATAAGAGCATTTGTGTTTTTGTTTTAAATTAATTCTTTTAATGACTAATTACTTTTAGCAGGCAAGTACGGAATAAGCCTGCTTGCAAAGCTTGGCATCGTCATTGTCTGCAGCCATACTTTCCCTGGCCCTGTCAGCTTAGTAAGGAATAATCCTTCTCCGCCAAACAATATATTCTTAAACCCTTTAACGGTCTCTATCTCATATCTTACACTTGATTCAAAACAAGCTACGTTTCCTGTATCTACCCTTAAAGTTTCTCCAGGCTTTAATGTGTATTCTACAACACTTCCGTCTATTTCAATAAATGTTTTCCCATAGCCCGATAATCTCTGGAGTATGAAACCTTCTCCTCCAAACAGACCAGCCCCAATACCTTTTGTCACTTGAACACTTAACTGAACATTAGGCTCTGCGCATAAAAAGGCGCTCTTTTGACAGATATACTCATGAGGTGATGCCACATCAAGTACCAAAATGCTGCCTGGGAAAGATGAAGCAATGACAATCTCTGCATCCTGTGCTGTTGAAGTATAGGTAGCCATAAATAAAGATTCTCCGCTAAGCATTCTGCCCAGCCCTTTCATGAGGCCGCCTTTCATATTGGTATTCATCGTTATGCCTTCTGTCATCCATGCCATGCCGCCGGATTGTGTATAAATGCTTTCACCGCTGTCTAATCTAATGGATACTGCTGGTAAATTGTCCCCAAAAACCCTATATCTCATAAAAACCTCCCAATAATAATGATTTGCTCTATTCTATTGTAAGAAAAATTTTTAATTTTGTAAACTATATTAAAAGCAGTTAAATAGCTTCATTATCTAACTTATTCATTTTTATCTTCTAATAGCTTTTCTAACACTTTGGTAATCACTTGCATGCTAAAGCCGCGCCCAGATAAGTATCCATACAGCTTACCACGCACCACATAGTCATCATCAGACTTTTTTCTGTAAGTCTCAATCTTCTTACGGGCTGCACTCATACAGTTTTCAAATTCTTCTTCTTCACTATAATGATCTTGCAGGGACTTAGAAATGGTTTCATAATCAATACCTTTCATTCTAAGAGCTTGTGCAATGTACTTGGGCCCTTTTTTGGCAAACTTCTTTTTGTCCTTTACGAAGCCTTCTGCCAATTTTGTGTCATCTATATAGTTATACTGTTTGAGTTTATTTAAAGCAAAAGTAATATCTTCATCAGAATACTCCTTTTGTTTTAACTTTTCAAGGAGAGCCTTTTCAAAATAGTTCTGCCTTGCTAAAAGTCTCATGCAATAACTAAAACACTTATTTTTGCTTTCTTCTTTAAGAATAACCTCCAGCTCTTTTTCATCTACCTGCATCCCCTTCTTTAATCCTAACTTAATAAGCGTATCTTCTGTAATACCGCAAAAAAATGTATCATCTAAAAATAAGTTATATCTGCCTGGGGTTTGCTGAAGGCTAATCTTTGTTATGGTCTGCATTGTTTTCTCTTCTTTCTTCGTCTTTTTATTCCTTTATACAGTCTGCCAAACGCAGCCTTTTTCCAAGATATTTACACAGTCTTGTAAATACTCAGCATCCTTTTCATCAAAACGACTTATAAGGGGACTATCAATATCTAGAACCCCTATTATTTTCCCTTCTGCCTTAATAGGTATGACAATTTCAGACTGTGATGCGCTGTCACATGCAATATGTCCTTCAAAAGTATGCACATCTTTTACGACTTGAATACGCTCTTCTAAGACTGCCCTCCCGCAAACACCTTTGCCTATTGGAATCCGTACACAGGCTACCTTTCCTTGAAAAGGGCCTAATACAAGTTCTCCATTTTTAATAAGATAAAACCCTACCCAGTTAATATCCTGAAGCTGTTCATTTAAAAGGGCTGAGACATTAGCAAGATTAGCTATCATATCTTTTTCATCTTCTATAAGTGCGCTGACCTGCTTATTCAGCATCTTATAAAATATATCCTTATTGGTTTGTGTTATCGCATCAAAGTCTTTCATCGTTAGTCTCCTTGTCTTTTTAAATCTGCAAAGGCTTAGTTTTCCTTCATCATCATATTGTAAATCATTTGTGCTGCATCTGCTCTAGTTAGTTTTGCTTTTGGATTAAACAAATTCGTTTTATCCTTTTCTATAACCTTAAGACCATAAGCTAGTGTAACATAGCCTTTTAGTTCCTTGCTTACTGCTTTTTCATCTTTAAATGGATAATTGTAAATATCTGATATTTTAGCTATTTCTTTGTACTTTGTACTATTAATAATATATTTTACAGCATCTTCTCTACTAATAAGCAGATTCTTATTTTTTTCTTTTTCCTCTATAATACCTGAACTTATAGCCATATTATAGATATCTTTTTCTGTCACGTTACTATCTGATATTCTTAAGACTAATCTTAGAAAATCATACTGATTAATAGATGCGTCTGGTTTAAAGCTCTTGCCTGGAAGGGCAATGCCGCTATCGTAAAGCTTTTTAATAACAGCTTCTTTTGCGTGTCCTTTAATATCATCATAGATCGTTTGCTCTGCTGCTGCAATAGGTTTGCCATCATAAGTATTCACTCGTACTCCTTTAAAAGGATCAAAGCCCATATATCTTTCTTCATGTGCATATGCAAGTACTTTAGTTTTTTCATCCTTACTTACATACATGAGTTCAAGGCCCATTTTATCTGCTACTTTTTGTTTGTCAAGTACAGCTCTTATATCTTCGAACTTTACTTCATTCCAAGTATTTGAGTAGCTTGTTACTTCATCACGGACCACATCGTATGTCACACTAAGTCCATTACCATTTACCGTGACCCCATTAACCATTCTGGCATAATGATAATTTGCATAAGGTGACTGTACACTTAAAGGAATAGGTATACCCATTTTTTCTGCTGAATCATACTTCGTAAGACTAAATTTATCTTTTGCAATATTCTTCAAAAATGCCTCTACTTTTTCTTTTACTTTATCTTGTGATACTTCTCCTTTTTGATCAGAGGAATTGATATAAGAATAATAGCTTAGAATTTCTCCTGTTTTAGCATCTACTGAAAAACTTATATCATTAATAATATTCGGAGGCATTATTTCTCCTGCTGCAATCATTAATTTAATTTTTTCTGCTGGCATGTCAGCTGCTTTTGACATATCAGTCTGCTGCATGGAGATTGTCCAAATATACTTATTATCATACTCAGACTTATATAGGGAAGCATTTGTAATAGGGGCTTCTTTTACTTTTGGAAAGTATTTCTCTGCATAGGCTTTTGCCTCTTCTTTTGTAAGTAATCCCTTTACTTCTTCTACGACTTTTTGTTCCTGTGGTGTAAGCCCTGTATTTCTGTCAGCCATACTTACTGAAGCTTCTTCTTTAGCAAAGCCGCCTCCATAATAAATATTATCTTCTCTAATAGGGAGAATAACCGCTCCGGTCTCAGCATCTATGGCCTTACCTTCTCCATTATTAATGAGGTATATTGGAAAGCTGCTTATAGTTCTTTTTTCGTAATCATAGCGCAAATTATAAACTAATGACATGCCTATTTTATTAATGTAGGCTTCTTTTGCTTTATCTAAAGGAAGCTTTGCACTGCCTTTCTGATAGGTGCCTTTATATGTGCTAAGACCACTGAAGTTTGTTACCTCTCCTGTTTGTTTGTCTACAAATAAGCTTACTTTTCTATCAAGTACTTTTACATTGTTTATATACTGATTAAACATATAAATATATTGGTTTCCTTGATTTCTATTTGTTTCTTCCTGAAGTTTAAGTTCATTGATATAAGGCACCTTTATTTTTCCTAGGAAATTTTTAGCAGCCTTTAGCCCATCCTCGTAAGATACTTTGGCGAGAATAGAATATTTATTGTTATACATATTTTTTGAATACTGAATGATATTACCGTTAAACTCAGCAGTCACTTGCACATTTCCAATTTTGTACTCTTTGTCTGTCCAAGACAAAACATATACATCTTCTTTACCCGTTCCATTTTGTGACCTCATATCATATCTAAATTCAGTAAGTTCTGCAGGTACATTTATCTTTTGTTTAATAGCTGGAATAAGATTAGTTAAGGTTTGATCCATTTCGCCTGCCCATAAATGAGTCGGAATGAGCAGTACCGTGACTAGAAAAAAAGCTATTATTCTTTTGATATTCATAGATTCATCTCCTTTTAATTATTAAATACCTCTCATGAATGTTATTAATAGTTTAACACCTTATAAAAACAACAACAACACCTAATATAATTCCTCCAATCTTGCTATAAGTTTTACTATAAAAATAGTTTAAATAAAATACCAGATATGTTATAAGACGAACTCCTGATAAAATTGTTCCCTTATATCTGTTACAATAAGATTACAATACCATTACATTAGAGTGATATCCTCCTAGGGACTAAAGCCATGGGGCATGTAAAAAACACGCAGAGTCTATTTACTCTGCGTGTTTGATTTAGCTTATTTGACTTGATCTTTTCTTATGAGTGGATATAAGTAGTGATCCTCTTTATTTAATCTGTTTTCAAGTATTTTAAAAATTTGCTCAGTCTCATTTCTAAATTGTTTCATATCATTGTCGATTTTATTCTTGGTGTTAAATTGGAACTTATACTTTTCAAATTCATTATGTATAGCTCCCATATCATTTATATAGTCCTTAGCTAGTTGTCTAAGCTCTGTCCTATCACTTTCTAGTAACCCTGGATATAAGAATTTATCCTCTGACTGAAGATGCATTTTCAACTTACCCGCAAGAAGACTAATCATCTTCGCCAGTTCACTGGAATCCTCTGCTATAGTGTCATGACCTATTAACTTTTTAATTGCCTGAATTTCTGTGTAAATCTCTTTATGTTGTCTTTCAAGGTTATTTATATTTGCCACGGTTTACGCCTCCTTCATGATCATCGTCCTAATAAATACAGTATACAAGGCGGATTATAAAAAAGACGTAATCTTTGTTACAAAGCAATAAAATTCTTAACACCTTTTATCCTTCTCTATAAAGCCTATAGGGTCTTTCCCTTTATTAGCAGCAGCTTTTCTATCTCTTCTCTAGTCATAGGCCTGTTAAACAAGTATCCCTGTCCATAGTCACAGCCATTTAATTTTAAAAAGTCTAATTGTTCACTCTGTTCTATTCCTTCTGCTACTATCTCTAAATTCAAATCATGAGCAAGTTTAATAATAGCATCTGCCATTATCTTACCGCCTCTGCTGGTTGATATGTCTTTAATAAAGCCTCTATCAAGTTTAACAACATCTATCGGCAAATTTTGAAGATACGTTAAGGAGGAATACCCTGAACCAAAGTCATCAAGAGCAACCTTAATTCCCATTTTCTTTATCTCTTTTAGAATGCTTGCAGATACATTAATATTTTCCATTACTGCTGTCTCAGTAACTTCAAGCTGGATTTCTTCATATTTTAGCTCCAGATGAGCGGTTAGGCGGCGAAGTTCATCTACAAATGTGTCATGAGTCATTGTTTTACCTGAAATATTAATTGACATTTTTATATGAGGATATCCTTGCTGCTGCCAGTGTTTTTTTTCCATTAGTGCTGTCTTTAATACATATTTTTCAATATCATCAATTAAACCGGTTTCTTCTGCTAACGGAATAAATGTCTTTGGTGAAATAATGCCTTTTGTAGGGTGAACCCATCTAACTAAGGCTTCTATTGCAACTAATTCCTCTGTTTTCAGGTTCATTATCGGCTGATAGCAGAGGAGGAATTCTTCATTTTCAATAGCTTGTCTAAGCTCATTTACCATCTTTATATGCTTTAAATTTTCATCTTCCATCTCTGGAATAAAAAAAGAAAAATTATCTTTCATATTCTTTTTAACAGCATACATAGCAAGATCAGCGTGCTTAATGAGTAATGCTAAATCATTTCCATCCTCCGGATATATTGAAATCCCTATACTAAACGAAATAAAAAACTTTTGTTCTTCAAATAACCACGGCTCTTTTAAAGCTTTTAATAATTTTTGTATTTTATTAACAATATCCTGTCTGCTCATTATATTATCAAAAATAATAGCGAATTCATCTCCGCTTAGTCTTGCAGCTAAATCAGATTCTCTGATTTGGTTCTCCAATATTTTCGAAACATATTTTAACAGCAGGTCTCCTGAATCATGTCCTAAAGTGTCATTGATTTTTTTAAAATTATCTATATCCATATACATTAAAGCAAACTCTTTATGATCCTTATCTTTTTCATTTATTAATTCAGTCATTTTAAGTTCGAATAAGGACCTATTAGGTAACCCTGTAAGGGCATCATAATAGACTAATGATTTATATTTCTCTTCACTTGCTGCAAGTGCATTACGATTCATTTCCAATTCCTTATTTCTTGTACTTAATTCATTAAAGCTATCAGAAATTTTCTCAAGTGCTTTTTTGAAAAGAATAAGTCTTCTTAAGACAAAAAAGTAAATGAGAATCATGGTTATCCCTACATATGCCCATCCTTTATAGGTCGCCCATCTTTTATAGCTATCTATATTTTGGATAAACTTACTTAAGCATTCATCGGATAATAAAATCCATGCCGTCCCTACTATGCCATAAGCCAAAGTAACTTTGACAGCCTCAAAGTATGGATGTATTTTATAATTAGATTCCAGGTAATAATTAATATCTTTACTTATCTTAGCTTTTCTTCCCAAATACATCACCACTCTTTTATACTATCAAATTTTATAAATATGATTAATAAATATAGTATAAATAGTAGTCTCCAGCAATATTCTTTTTTTACATTATTAATTATATAGATTTAAATGGATTAAAAAAGCGGCCTCCATTGCTGAGTGTTATAACGCTGGCCACTACAAACAAAAATATGACAAGTACTAAAGCAATATAGTCTCCTATCCCAAAATCTCTTTCTCTATACCATGTCCTCTTTTTGTGATTGCCAAAAGCTCTTAACTCCATTGCACAGCTTATCGTTTCAATTCTTTGCAAGCTTGAAAAAATAAGAGGCATTAAGATGGCGGTTATATTTTTAATGCGCTTTGATAATTTTTCCTTTTTTGACATATCTATTCCTCTTGCCTGCTGCGCAAAAGAAATGTCATGATAGTCTCTTTGGACATCAGGTATATACCTTAACGCAATAGCTACAGCATACGCGATGCGGTAACTTACTCCAATCTTATTCAGGGAAGCTGCAAATTCACTTGGATTCGTTGTGACCATAAATAGTAATGCCATAGGAATAACCGCTAAGTATTTAAGGGTTATATTGAGATGATAAAAAAGCTGCTCTAAAGTTACTGTATAAGGCCCAGCAATTTGAAACAACTCGGTCCTTGTCCCATATATTTTCACCCCCTCGTAAGGTGAGAAAATAAAAATGGTAATGTTATTAAGAAGTAAAAAGAACAGTATAAAATAAAGTACGAAAGCTATGTCACTAAACCTTATCTTAGATAGTCTAAAAACAATAACACTAAAGATGAGCATCCCTATTAAGACACGTGTGTCATAGGTCAGCATGGTTATCAGTGAACATAAAATAAGACAAATTAATTTCGTTGCACCCGTTAAGTTATGTATGAGCGATTCTTGCTTTAAATAGCCTAACATTGTTTGCTTCATCTTGTTCTCGTCCTCCTGTCATAATCAATAAAGCATTTTACAAAACCCCTTGGATTTTCTAACCCTGCTTTTACTGCAAGTTTATATAACGAAGTTTCTTTTAAATTTGCTTTTCCTATAATAGCCCTGTCTGTCAGAACATTAGCCCCTATATCATCAGCTATTGTATATCCCTCTGATAATACTATAGTTCTGTCTGTGTATTCTAACATAAGATGCATATCGTGAGTAATCATGATAATCGTCATGCCCTCTTTATTTAAAGCCTTAAGAAATTCCATTATTTCTGTGTAGTGCTTGAAATCCTGCCCTGCTGTAGGCTCATCTAATATAAGAACCTCTGGTTTTAGCACTAAGATAGCTGCAATAGTCACTCGTTTCTTTTGCCCAAAGCTAAGAGCTGAAATAGGCCATTTGCGAAATGGATATAACCCACATACCTTTAGGACTTCATGAACACGTAAGGCTACTTGCTCCTCCGGTACTCCCCGTGCCCTAAGTCCTAATGCCACCTCATCAAAAATCATGGCCTTAGAAATCATTTGATTCGGATTTTGCATGACCATCCCTATTTTTTCTGCTCGCTCTTTTATCGTATCTTCTTCAATATCTCTTCCATTAAATATTATTCTTCCACTAGTAGGTTTGTAAAAACCACATAAAAGTTTAGATAGAGTTGATTTCCCTGCGCCATTTTTGCCCACAATGCTAATCATATCTCCTTTTTTGACTTCAAAGTTCACATCATGCAATATTTCTTTCTGCGCATTATATCCAAAACTAATATTTTGGAACTCTAAAAGCGTCTGATTCTTATTTGATACCCTTTCCTCACTAATGCGTGTATACCACTTTACAAGTTTATCTCTACAGCTGCTGCCTACTTTAAGTGTATCTATATGCTGAGGGTTTGATTCTGCCTTTACTTCACACCCCGCATATTTTAATGCAGTAATATACAGCGGCTCCCGTATTCCTGTTTCTGATAATAAATTTAGAGGTAATAACTCATTCGGTTTTTTATCTGCTACTATGTTTCCTTCATTCATGACAATAATTCTATCTACATGACAATGCAGCACATCTTCCAGGCGATGTTCTATAATGACAGTAGTCTTATTGGTTCTCATTTGAACTTCCTCAATAAGCTCCATAGCTGCCTTTCCTGTAGCTGGATCTAAGCTTGCAAGCGGCTCATCAAAAAGCAGAATAGCTATATCCTCTACCATCCCTCCTGCTAATGTTACCCTTTGTTTCTGTCCTCCCGATAAGTTATGGGGCTCCTCTTCCAGGTGATAATCAATGTCTACTATTTTGGCTGCACGTGCTACTTTTTTTTCCATCACTTCTCTTACGTTGCATTCATTTTCTAATTTAAAGGCAATATCTTCAGCAACAGTTAATCCAATAAACTGACTATCCGGGTCCTGCAAAACAGTACCCACTTGGCCAGATAGCTCAAATATACTCATTTCTCTAGTTTCTTTACCCTTAATTTTAAGGCTTCCTGATATTTCACCTTCATAGTAAAAGGGAACAAGTCCATTGATACAATTAGAAAGTGTGCTTTTTCCGCAGCCCGATGGACCAATAATAAGAACCTTTTCCCCTTCATAGATAGTTAAATTAATATGATTTAAGGTAGGATGTGCTTGTGCTCTATATTGAAAACTAAAGTTATCAAATTCTATTACAGGTTGTCTCATGTTATTTCCTCTCGTTACTTATCACGTCTTTTTTATCTATTAATTATTTGCTGCTCTAAAAAACCGAAGACTCTGCTTCGGTTTTCTCTTAATATTATTCTTTATCTAAACTTCCTTTTTTAGTTCTGGTCTTAGCATATGTAAATAGTAATACTGTTCCCAAAATACCTACTGTAATAATGTTTGAGATCCCGGCAACTGCTCCTTGCAGATAAACTTTGTTAGCTGGTTCTGCATAAATAAAAATATCTAATGTTGGTGCAACAATTCCCCATGCAATAACATTTGAAACAATTTGGTAAATATTAAATCTAATGATTTCTTTTTTGCCAAACTCACCTTCATTTACCCTAAGCTTTCCTGAACTTAGCCCAATGACTAGCCCCACTACAGCTGAAGCAATAATCCAGCTGAACCAAGGTGAACCATAAGCGGTTAAATCTTTAAGCGTATGTCCTATAAAGCCTATTGCAATACCTGCCGCAGGACCATATAGTACTGCCATCAATGCTAAAAATGCATAGGCTGTTTGAATTTCTGTATTAGGTACGCCTGTAGGAATAGCCGCAAAGCGTCCTAAGATTAAAAAAACAGCCGCCCCAATACCAATTGCAACAATTGTTCTGATAGATAATACTTTTTGATTCATTTTCTTTCCCCTCCCAATTACAAGTCTATTACACTATAGGTTACTCTCCAATAAACTTTACCCTTAAACGTAAAACAAGCCTGAGTATATACTCAGGCTACTATGCATGGCTATACTCATCTTGCAGCTCATACGCTACTGGACTTAGCACCTTGTATGCATCTACAGGTTGCCGGGCTTCATCGGGCCATTCCCTCCACCACTCTTGATAAGATTCGGTTTATTGTCATTCTACTTACATAGTATTATCTGTATTATATTTTGTCAATATTCTTTTTATCCTAAATATTTTATCAAAATATGTACATTTTTATCTTTTTAAGCAAGTTAATTCCTTTTTTCATACACTAACAGATTCATGAACTTGTTCGTAATCCTCTTTAAGCTCAGCTGTCATCCTATAGTGCTTAAATTCTGTCATATTTTCAAAAGCCGAAGCAATCATCAGCTTAATTCGGTTTAGCTGATTAACTTCACTGGCCCCCGGGTCATAATCTATCGCAACAATATTGGTTCCTGGATAAACCCGTTTTAGTTCCTTCATCATTCCTTTTCCTGTTACATGATTTGGCAGACATGCAAAAGGCTGCATACAAATGATGTTTTTAACACCGCTTTCTATGAGTTCAACCATCTCGCCAGTTAAAAGCCATCCTTCTCCTGTCTGATGCCCCAGAGGCATAACGGTCTCTGCTCCTTTTGCAATTTCCCTAATTGATTTTGAAGCATAAAATCTATCACTTAAGGCCAGTGCATTATTATAGGATTTCCTATAAAACTCAATCATTTTAATGAAAGCTAATGATAAAACCTGTGAAACTTTACTTCCAGCTAAAACCCGATACTTATAATCATTATTGTACGCACAATATAGTAAAAAGTCTGTTAGGCTGGGAACTACTGCTTCTGCTCCTTCATTCTCTACTATGTTAACGACATTATTATTGGCAGTTGGATGAAACTTAACAAGAATTTCTCCCACTAGACCCACCTTAGGTTTAATCTGATTTGTTATTTCTATCTTATCAAATTCTTTTACTATGTTTTTGATCGTTTTCTTAAAGGTGATCTTATCAGCTCTTTTTAAGGATTGAATACATATTTTAACCCACTTATCATATAGTTCATTAGCTGCCCCTTTAATCTTTTCGTAGGGCCTTACTCTATATAGCACATTCATAAGGAGATCTCCGTAGATAAGTGCCATTATAGCTCTGTTTAAAAAGGGAATAGATACCTTAAACCCTGGATTTTTCTCCATACCATTAGCATTTAAAGATATAACTGGAATCATCTCAAACCCCGCATCTTTAAGAGCCTTTCTTAAAAAGCCTATATAATTGGTTGCTCTGCAGCCACCACCGGTTTGAGTCATGATAACTGAAGTATTCTCAAGGTCATACTTCCTGGATTTTAAAGCTTCAATAATCTGACCTACAACTATTATCGCCGGATAGCAGGCATCATTATTTACGTATTTTAATCCTTCATCTACAGCTTTATGATCTATTGATGGTAATATAACAATATTATAACCGGATTGTTTAAAGGCCTCTTCTAGAAATTGAAAGTGTATTGGAGACATCTGAGGTGCCAGAATAGTGTGACATTTTTTCATCTTCTTAGAAAATGCTATTTTGCCATAAAGATTTTCTTCTTTTTTAAGTTCAAATCTATTTTTTTCTCTTTCTAAAATGGTTGCTTTAAGTGAACGAAGTCTTATTCTCGCTGCACCGAGATTATTTCCTTCATCTATTTTAAGGGTCGTATAAATTTTAGAATGATTATTTAATATTTCCTGCACTTGGTCTGTTGTAACAGCATCCAGCCCACATCCAAAGGAATTAAGCTGCACGAGTTCTATGTCTTTTTGTTTAGCAACAAAGCTAGCTGCCTTGTAGAGCCTTGAATGATATGCCCATTGATCAACAACTCTAAGCGGTCTTTCTGTTTCTCCAAGATGAGCTACAGCATCCTCTGTGAGTACTGCCATACCCAAAGAGTTTATCATTTCTGGTATACCGTGATTGATATGAGGATCTGTATGATAAGGCCGGCCAGCAAGAACTATTCCCTTTATACCATGTTCTCTGATAAATTTTAGTGCATCCTCTCCCGCAGTTTGAATATCCTGCTTAAATGCCTCTTGCTCTTTAAACGCTTTAGCAACACCTATTTTGATCTCTCTTTCGCTTATATCGAAGCCCTGTAATTCTTCGTATAACCTTTTAACCAGTCTATTTTCATTATCAAAAGGAAGAAAAGGTTTTATGTATACTATACTTTTCTCTCTTAAATAGTCTATATTATTTTTAATAACCTCAGGATATGAGATAACGATAGGACAATTAAAGTGATTATCCGCTTCTTTTTGTTCCTCTTTCTCATGGGTCAGACAAGGATAAAAAATAAATGGGATCCCTTTTCCTATTAAATTCATAATATGCCCATGAACCATCTTCCCCGGATAGCATACTGATTCTGAGGGCATTGTTTCAATCCCTTTTTCATAGATACTGCTTGATGATCTGTCAGACAATTCTACTCTAAACCCAAGCTCTGTAAATAAGGTAAACCAAAAAGGATAGTTCTCATACATATTTAAAACTCTTGGAATACCTATTTTGCCTCTTTTTGCTTCCGCTTCTCCTAGAGGTTTGTATCTGAAGAGTCTTTTATACTTATACTTAAATAAGTTAGGCAAAAGACTGTCTTTTTTATCCTTGCCTGCTCCTCGTTCGCATCTATTTCCTGAGACAAAACTTTCACCATTTGCGAACTTATTAATAGTTAACAAGCAATTATTAGCGCATAAACCGCATCTTGCAACACTTGTTTCTATTTCAAATGCATTTAACTTACTTTTACTTAGAATCTTTGTCTCATAAGGCTCTTCATATCTTTCTTTGGCAAGAAGTGCCGCTCCAAATGCACCCATAATCCCTGCAATGTCTGGTCTTATCACTTCTCTTTCAGATAGAAGTTCAAAACACCTAAGTACTGCATCATTATAGAAGGTTCCCCCTTGAACAACTATTTTTTTTCCTAATGCTTCAGGACTTTTTATTTTAATGACCTTAAACAAAGCATTTTTTATAACCGAATAGGATAATCCCGCAGAAATATCTCCTACAGCCGCACCTTCTTTTTGAGCTTGTTTAACTCTTGAATTCATAAACACCGTACATCTTGAACCAAGATCAACAGGCCTTTCTGAGGACAAGGCTTCTGCTACAAAATCGTCTATCTTCATCCCTAAGGAACTAGCAAAAGTATCTAAAAATGAGCCACACCCTGAAGAACATGCTTCATTTAAAAGAATACTATCAATACTCCCATTTTTTATTTTGAGGCACTTCATATCTTGCCCGCCAATATCTAATATAAAGTCTACCCCTGGACAGAAAAACTCTGCAGCTTTGTAGTGGGCAATTGTCTCTATTTCACCGATGTCTATATTCAGCGCTGCTTTTAATAGTCCTTCTCCATAACCTGTAACAGCCGAATGAACTATTCTTGCTTTTTGCGGCAGAAGCTTATAAAGCTCTTTAAGTACTTTAATAGTAGACCTAAGCGGGCTTCCTTCATTACTTCCGTAATAGGTATACAGAAGTGATCCTTCATCATCTATAAGTGCTGCTTTTGTAGTAGTAGATCCTGCATCTATTCCTAAAAAACAGTTTCCTTCATAATGTAAAAGTGATCTTCTTTTGACTGCACTCCTCAGATGTCTTAATTTAAATGATTCATACTGTTCCTTACAAGAAAAAAGTGGCGCCAGCCTATTTGATTCACTTATAGGCTGACTTCCAAACTTCTTAACATGACTTATAAGGGACTTAAATAGTATAGGTTCTTCATTTATAGAGGCTATTGCAGCCCCAATAGCTACATAAAGCTGTGAGTTCTCAGGAAAAATAACTTCTTGTTCTTCAAGTCCTAATATATCAATAAATCTTTTTCTGAGTTCTGAAAGAAAAAACAATGGTCCGCCTAAAAAGGCTACCTTCCCTTTAATGGGGCTTCCGCCAGCAAGGCCGCTTATTGTCTGAATAACAACTGCTTGGAATATAGATACTGCAATATCTTCCTTTTTAGCTCCTTCATTTAAAAGAGGCTGAACATCTGTCTTTGCAAAGACACCACATCTTGCCGCTATAGGATAAATAACATGGTAATCTTTAGCCAGCTCATTTAATCCAAGTGCATCTACTTTAAGCAAAGACGCCATTTGATCTATAAAGGAGCCAGTTCCTCCTGCACAAGTTCCATTCATCTTCTGTTCAATACCATTATTAAAATAAGTAAGTTTTGCATCTTCTCCGCCAAGTTCAATGGCTACATCCGTTTCAGGGTAATGAGTCTTAATTGCCTTTGCTGCTGCAGCAACTTCTTGTATAAAAGAAACCCCAATACTGCCTGCAATACTCATTCCTCCTGAACCAGTAATCATTACCGTTACATCTGCATCTTTTAACATTTCATAGGCATCAAAGATAATATGCTGAAGCTTTGTCTTAATATCTGCATAATGCCTCTCA
Source organism: Clostridia bacterium (assembly GCA_029239755.1). GTDB lineage: Bacteria > Bacillota > Clostridia > Lachnospirales > Cellulosilyticaceae > FMMP01. The sequence goes on from JARBUI010000007.1 coordinate 74,489, forward strand.
TACTTACTATAAATAATCTCTTTTTGACTATTCAAAATGACTGCTTTAATAGTAGTAGATCCAATATCAATACCAACATGAAATAAATGACTCATACACCACACAGCAACTATGCTGTGCTCACCTCCTTGGTGTTTAATCTATTACAGAAAAATGTCTAAATCATACAAGTTGTTTTACAAATTAGTACGTATTACTAGTCTATGTGTATATTATATTATAATAAATGTACCCTAGTACACAATAGTAATAGTTTTTTAAAACATATTGACAGCCTTTAAATTTGGTGATATTATTTATATTTTGATAAAATAGGAAAAGTGTGATATACTATAAATATAAATCTATTTTATTAGGAGGACGTAACATGTTTAAAGTTGGAGACAAGGTTGTTTGCCCTATGCGGGGATCTGGTATTATTGAAAGTATTGAAGAAAGAGATTTTTTAGGGCAAGCTCAGCAATACTTCATTATAAAGATAATCAACACTGATATGACACTTATGATTCCTACAGCTAAAATGGCGACTTCTAATATCCGTTTAATTAGTGACCTTACTACAGCTGAAGATGCTTTTGATACACTTTCTAAGTATGACGAATTATCTGCGGAACCTGTTAATGCTAAAGAAAGACGCAAAATTAATATGAGTAAGATTTCAGACGGGTCTCTTATAGGCTGCGCTGAAGTAGTTCGTGACTTAACACATATTCATCAAAAAAAATCTCTTAATGCAAGCGAAAGAGAAATGCTTATGAATGCACGAAAGTTTATTATTAATGAAGTAAGTCTTGTTAAAGATATATCTGAATCTCAAGCTAGTTCCTTGCTTGACGAAGTGCTTACAAGCTCGTTCCAATAACATTTTGTTAGGAACGAGTTTTTCTCTTTTTCCTTTTTTGTATAAACATCTATAAAATCCTAGATACTATGAGTGTTATCTTGTAATAGGACAAAATAGATGATTCTCATCTTAAGTATTACTATATATAGAGTTTACTATATATACTAGCGACTTATCCATTTAATGCTAATTATTTTTTTCAAAAAATAATGCAGCCAGATCATCTCTTTCAAACTGTAGCAATAGTTGTCCTCATTCATAAGCCCTAACATAAAGAAATATGCTATTTTCAAGCATTACACCATATGTACACTATATTGCAGCACATTTTTCTCATATACTAAATACTTCTATTTATATAAAATTATCAGTAGTAGTTGAATAAAAATAGAAGTATTACTAAACTTTAAATATTGTAATACAATATTTATTATTGAATTCTGGTGCATTATCCTTTATAATGTAGCTTGCTATATTCATATATTAAAATCTATGATAGAAGGAGATCTACCTGAAATAAGATGAACACTATACAATCAAACAAATTAAAATTACATGGTTTTAATAATTTAACTAAAACGGTATCCTTCAACATGTATGATATTTGCTATACTAAAACACCTGCTGATAGACAAGCTTATATTGAATATATTGATGAACAGTACAACGCCGAAAGACTTACACAAATTTTAACAACAGTAACTGAAATTATAGGCGCTACTATTTTAAATATTGCTAAGCAAGATTATGACCCACAGGGTGCTAGTGTAACCATACTTATTTCTGAGTATCCTAGTTTAACTTCTCATGATACGAAGTCTGCATCTCCCGGCCCACTGCCTGAAACTGTTTTAGCACATCTTGATAAGAGTCACCTTACAGTACACACTTATCCTGAGTATCATCCATATGAAGGTATTAGTACCTTTAGAGCAGATATTGATGTGTCTACCTGCGGCGAGATCTCTCCGCTTAAAGCACTTAACTATCTTATTCACTCTTTTGATGCTGATATTATGACTATTGATTATCGTGTGCGCGGTTTTACAAGAGACTTTACTGGACATAAATTATTTATAGACCATAAAATAGATTCGATACAAAACTTTATCCCTGAGCATATACGTATGATGTATAACATGATTGATGTCAATGTTTATCAAGAAAATATCTTTCATACAAAATGCAAACTGAAGCAATTTGACCTGGATAATTATCTGTTTGGTTATACAAAAGATGAGCTGCACCGCGGCGAGGCAAAAATGATTGCTAAAAAAGTAAAAAAAGAAATGGACGAAATTTTCTATGGCACTAATGTAGCTGAAGCCATGTTTAATTTGGAGGACTATGATGAATCACTCTAAAACGCCTTTACTTTCTGCGGTTCTAGAGTATGTTAACGAGGATATTACTTGCTTTGATGTACCCGGACATAAAAGAGGCAATTATTTGGATGAACTTAGAGAAATATGGGGAGATATGACCCTGAAGATGGATATTAATGCGTCTAAAACAGTGGACAATCTCTCCCACCCAACTGGCGTTATTTATGAAGCTGAAAAGCTCCTGGCAGATGCTTTTGATGCCGATAACGCTTTTATGCTGGTAAACGGCTCAACTTCAGGCATACAATACATGCTTATGAGTGCACTTAAAGAAGGCGATAAAGTTCTTCTTCCAAGAAACGTACACAAGTCTGCTATTAATGCCCTGATATTATCTGGTACAAAACCAGTCTTTATTCAGCCTGAAATTGATAATGAATATGGTATTGTAAACGGTATCACCTTAAAAGCTGTTAAGCATGCTGTTGACATTAATAATGACATTAAGGCTCTATTTGTCATCAATCCAACTTATTTTGGAGCCGTTTCTGACCTTAAAGAAATCATAGCATTTGCCCATAGTATGAATATTAAAGTACTTGTGGATCAAGCCCACGGTACTCATTTTTCATTTCACCCAGCCCTTCCTGTTAATGCAGCAAAGCTTGGTGCTGACCTTGTTACTATAAGTATGCATAAAACAGGCGGATCGCTGACCCAATCATCTGTACTGCTGCATAATGAAGGCCTTATTTCTAAAAACCAAGTGCGTTCCACAATCAATCTTTTGCAAACAACCTCTGCAAATTATCTGCTTATGTGTTCGCTTGATTTTGCACGCAAAAAATTAGTACTTGAAGGTCAGGAAAGATTGGATGTACTCCTAAAACTTACTCTTTCCGCAAAAGAAGAAATCAATAAGATTGCAGGATTAAAATGTATCATCGGTGAAGATTATAAAACTAGCCAAAAGGTTTTTCACTATGATGATTTAAAGATAGTTGTTAAAGTCAATGATTTAGGGTTATCGGGCTTTAATGTCTATGACATACTCGCTAACGAATATGGCGTTCAGGTAGAGCTTGCGGAACCTAATGTTATTCTTGCTATTGTATCTTTTGGAGACACTCCTGCATCTATTAACAAGCTTATTGGGTCACTAAAGGATATAAGCAGACGCTATTATAAGACTTTTCCACCTTTAAATATCGATGTATCCTCTAGTCTCAAAAATCCTAAAATACTTATGACGCCTCGTGATGCTTATTATCATCCTAAGAAGCTCATGCATATCACTGAAACCAGCGGTCTTATATGCGGTGAGTCCTTAATGATCTATCCCCCTGGTATTCCTATTGTTATCCCAGGCGAAATGATTACTGATGATATGATAGAGCATTATCTTTACCTTAAAGACGAAGGCACCGTTATTCTTAACGATGATGATGATCCTTATATGATACAAATTTTAGATAAAACCCAGGAGGAAAATATGATAGATTTATGGTATACCGAAAATCATCAGGATGATACTAAATTCTCTATTAAAGTTAATGAACATATTCACTCAGAAAAAAGTGAATTTCAGCAAATAGACTTTTTCAGCAGTAATACCTTCGGAAGATTTTTTACACTAGATGGCTTTATGATGGTGACTGAAAAAGACGAGTTTATTTATCATGATATGATTTCTCATGTTCCTATGGCCGTTAATCCAGATATAAAGCGTGTACTTATTATTGGCGGCGGGGACGGTGGGACTGCACGCGAAATTTTACGTTATCCATCTGTTGAAAGAGTTGATATGGTTGAAATCGATGAACGTGTAGTGCGTCTTTGTCAAAAATTCCTTCCGCAGACGGCTTGTAAGATAGACAGGGATCGAAGACTTACTTTATACTTTGAGGATGGCTTACAGTTCGTACAGGATGCGCCTAATAATGCGTATGACCTTATTTTAGTAGATTCCACAGACCCTATAGGTCCTGGAGAAGGTTTATTTACCTATGCCTTCTATAATAACTGTCAAAGAATCCTTAGCGAAGACGGTATTCTTATTAATCAGCATGAGAGCCCTTATTACGCAAGCTACGCTTATGAAATGAAAAGAGCTCATTCTAAGATCAAAGATACCTTCCCTATTGCTAAGGTATATCAATTCCATATGCCGACTTATCCTTCTGGACACTGGCTATTTGGTTTTGCATCTAAAAAGTATGATCCAGTTAAAGATCTAAAAGCCGATAAGTGGCAAAGCTTTGGACTTAAAACTGATTATTATAATACTGATCTTCATATAGGGGCATTTATGCTTCCGACTTATGTAAGAGAAGAATTAGAAAACGCACAGCATAATTAACATGCACAGTAAATAAGCTGACTCTAACATATATACAGAAATTTAGCAGTGCCCCAAGGATAGACCTTTTAGTCTGTCCTTGGGGCACTTTACATCTATTGACATCTCTAAAACCTAATGATACTATACTTTCATTAAGTGTTGTACTATTTCGATATATTATTGGGAGGAATAAAAGTGAGAATAGAAACAAAATGTATCCAAGAAGGCTATGAGCCAAAAAATGGTGAGCCAAGAGTTTTACCCATTTACCAAAGTACTACATATAAATACAATTCTACTGAAGAAGTTGCAAAGCTTTTCGATATGGAAGCTGACGGGCATATGTATTCAAGAATATCTAATCCTACTGTAGATGCAGTTGAAAAGAAGATTGCCGCACTTGAAGGTGGTATAGGGGCTATGTGTACGACTTCTGGGCAAGCTGCTTCTATGATTGCTTTATTAAACTTTCTTAAAGCTGGCGATCATCTTATAAGTGCCGGCAACATTTACGGAGGAACCCTTAACCTATTAGGCGTAACGCTGAAAAGAATGGGAATTGAAGTTACTTTTGTAAATGCAGATGACGACCTAGATACGCTGCAGGCAGCTTTTAAACCTCATACAAAAGCTGTTTTTGGTGAAACAATTGCCAACCCCTCTATGGCTGTTTTAGATATCGAGAAATTTGCAGCACTTGCACATAACAATAAGGTTCCTCTTGTGATTGATAATACTTTTGCAACGCCTATTCTTTGCAGGCCTATCGAATATGGTGCAGATATTGTCATTCATTCTACGACTAAATATATGGATGGACATGCTGTGCAAGTGGGCGGTGTTATTGTAGATAGTGGAAACTTCGACTGGGCAAATGGCAATTTCCCAGATTTTACTGAGCCTGATGTATCTTATCATGGCGTAGTTTATACTAAGCAGTTTGGTAAAGCCGCTTATATTGCTAAAGCACGTTATCAGCTTATGAGAGATATGGGGGTATATCCGTCTGCCCACACTGCATTCTTATTAAATTTAGGACTTGAAACATTGGCTCTTAGAGTAGAAAAGCATTGCAGTAATGCCTTACAAGTATCGGAGTTTCTTGCGAAGAACGATAAGATAGACTTTATTAATTACCCAGGGCTTCCAAGTAATAAATATCATGAGCTTGCTAAGAAATATACCCCTGATGGCTGCAGCGGCGTTATTTCGTTTTCAATTAAAGGCGGACGGGGCGCAGCTATTAAGTTCATGGATAGTTTAAAACTTGCAGCTATTGTAGTACACGTTGCAGACCTTAGAACCTCTGTCCTTCATCCAGCTAGTTCAACTCACAGACAGCTTACTGATTCACAGCTGTTAGCTTCTGGCATCACTCCTGGACTTATTAGATTATCCGTGGGTATTGAAAATGTACTTGATATTATAGAAGATTTAGAACAAGCCTTAGCACAAATTTAACCGTTTATTCTCCAAAAGCAAGATGGCAGGCCAAAGGGCCTGCCTATATTTTTTGTGTTAGTAATTTAAATTCTCCTTCATAAGGATTGAGCACCATCTGATACGTTTCACATCCTCTTTCCCTTGCTATTTCTATGAGTTCATTTTTATAAGGACACTTTTCTCCTATATAAATACTCTTTAATTTTAGACCTAATTCTTCTTCTGAAAAGCATCGCCCTGCCAAATCACTTTTATCCTTGTTCGCTTCATATTTAAGTATTCTATATTCCTTTTCATATTGCCATACGGTATGTTTGATCATGAATGAGGACCAAATCACTAAAAAGCGTTCCATTGATTCCTCTGTAGCCCTAAGCTTTTTGGCATCCATTAGGAAATCGCTGAGTGTCTTGGTTGCAAGATGTCGTCTGCTTTCATACAAAACAGGATAAATGTAAGTATTATCTATTACCTCATACTCTAAACAATACCCCTTATGGTCATAAGCGTAATGTGCCCATAAGGGCATATCTTCCTTTAGGTTACTTGCAGCAAAACTTCCAACAAGCATCACACTTCCTAGACCCTTTAATCCTTTATATACCTCATTGATATCCTCATGCCCCGAGCTATGCTCTTCAAGTTTTAGTTTATCAACATACAAAGATAGTCCTTCAAAAGGATCATTTAGATTGTTTGCAAAGGAAAGCCATACTTCTTTTGATTTTAGTGTGCCTAGCTTACTCTCTTTATCCTTCTCATTGCAGCCTGTATATTTAAACAGACTTGTTGGTATAGATTTGATTTCAAACCCTAAATCCATTAATGCGGGTTTTAAATCTTGCTGTTTCATAATCCCCTCCATTTTTATGATTAATTAGAGATAGTATACCCCAACACAGACTCTATATGTCACTTGACATACAGACTATCCAAAAATTTCATAAAACATTTAGAATAGATTGCACTATCCTAGAAAATACTTTATAATAGAACATGTGTTCGATAAAGATATTGTAAATAAGTTGGTGATATAATGACTATACAAGAAAAATTAGAAATATTAACTGGAGCTGCCAAATATGATGTTTCCTGTTCTTCTTCAGGTTCCAAACGCAGCTCAAAGGGCAGCGAGCTAGGTTCTGTTAGTTCCGGTGGGATTTGTCATACCTTTACCCCTGATGGCCGATGCGTCTCACTTCTTAAAATTCTTTTAACAAACTATTGTATATATGACTGTGCTTACTGCGCAAATCGAAAATCCAATGATATTAACCGTGCTGCTTTTACTATAGACGAAGTGGTTGAACTTACTATTCATTTTTATAGACGTAATTATATTGAAGGTCTTTTTCTAAGTTCTGCTGTATTTAAAAACGCTAATCACACTATGGAAATGCTAACTTCAGTTATTCAAAAGCTGCGTACTGATAAGGGCTTTGGCGGGTACATTCACGTTAAGGCTATACCGGGCGCAAGTCAGGAACTGATTAATGAGGCTGGTCTTTATGCAGACAGAATGAGCGTAAATATCGAGCTCCCTTCTGACCGTTCCCTTAAACTGCTGGCTCCTGATAAAAATAAAGAAGACATTTTTAAGCCTATGAAACAAATCAGTACTAACATCTTAAACTATCAAGAGGAACACAGAAAATATAAAAAGACCCCTATTTATGTTCCTGGGGGACAAAGTACACAACTTATTATCGGTGCTACTCCTGAAAATGACTTGGATATTCTAAGTCTTTCACAAAAACTCTATGATAAATATGATTTAAAACGTGTTTACTACTCTGCTTATATACCTGTGAATACAGCAAGCAACTTGCCGGATATTAAAAACCCACCCACCTTGCGCGAACATAGACTTTACCAAGGTGACTGGCTCCTTAGAAAGTATGGCTTTAAAGCTCATGAACTTTTAAATGAGCAAAAACCTGATTTTGATATTAATTTTGATCCTAAGACAAATTGGGCACTTAATAACTTGTCGCTTTTCCCAGTTGAAATTAATCAGGCTCCTTACGGGGTTCTCCTTCGGGTGCCTGGCATCGGTGTTAGAAGTGCTCAGAAAATAGCAAGTGCCAGGCGTATAGCTCCGCTTAACTACCTGGATCTTAAAAAGCTAGGGGTTGTTTTAAAAAGAGCGCAGTATTTTATTACATGCAATACTAAATATTATGGATCTGTTGATTTAGATGAAGAAAAAATACGCACTGTCCTTAAGCCTCAAATTGACTTAAATGAAGCTGATAATCCCTATGAGCAGCTTAACCTTTTTGACAGACTGTCTGATTCTAGTTGGAAACCTAAATTGCTTCTGCCCCTTGCACTTCAAATACCTTCTAAGCTGCTCCTTGCAGAAGATTGCTTGACATCAGTAACAGGGGAACTATAAAGGAGGATGACTATTATGAAGGACTATGTATACGACGGCAGCTTTGATGGCTTGCTGACTGCCATCTTTTACGCCTATCAAGATAAAGATAGAGTTAAAATAGTAAAGGCAGCAGACTATATCCCTCACTTATTAAATATAAAGATATCTGTCTCAACTGAAACGGATAAAGCTGACAGGGTTTATAACAGTATCTATTCCAAGCTTTCATATGATACCCTTTCAAACATTTATCATCTTTATTTAAGTGATATCCCAGATGTTGAAAATGTTATTCTTGACTATATTAAACTTTGTTTCAAATACTCAGATACCATTAACCTTGCAAAAAACAATGATACGATCAGAATGGTGGATAAATATAAAAGAAGAGCTTACGGAGAGGCCCATCTCTTTAAAGGGCTTGTGCGTTTTAAGGAAATCGCTCCTCTTATATTCTATTCTCAAATTGAACCAGACCACAATATTCTTCCCCTTATTATAGACCACTTTAAACGCAGATTCTCTGACCAGCATTTCATTATCCATGATCTTAAGAGGCAGTATGCCATTATTTATAATTTAAAAGAAGCCTATCTCCGCGATTTATCCGTTGAAGAAGGAAATCAATTATCTCATTCCTCTGAAAGTGACCCTTTTGAATCACTCTTTAAAAGCTTTTATCAGTCTATTACAATTGAAGAAAGGCATAATGAAAGACAGCAGCGCTCCTATATGCCAAAAAGATATTGGAAGCATCTTGTTGAAATGTAGTATTAAAAAGGCAGGCCTAAGCCTGCCTTTTTAACGGCGCTATTATTCGGTATCTGCACTTACTGTATGCAGCTTATCACTTTTAACCTTTTTAAATCCCCAGTAAAATGTTCCCACTAGTAAAATAGCCGCACTAGCAATCGCTATTACATTTCCATCAAAGCATTTAATAATCCAATATCTTAAAATATTGCCTCCATCCAAAAAGCTGGTAAATATACCATCATAGCCCTTTAAGTGATACTGAGCAGCTTTAGCCAGTTCTGTATACCGTTCTGCCATAGCTGTAGCTATAAATAATTTCCCTACTATAATAGGTACACTGATAATGAACGCTCTGATGATGTTTCCTCTTGTTGCAACAACTATCATCGCAACTGCCCCCATAATATTAGGCAAGTCTCCTATCGGTATAAAGCCGACGCCTGGCAAGAGAAAAGCTAGTATAAAGGCTACTGGCATAAGTAGTAATCCTGTTACGACAACCGAAGGGGTTCCCATAATAACGGCTATATCAAGACCTATATATTTTCCCTTCATTTCTGGATACTTATCACTTAGAGTCTTCTGTATGCTTTCTGAAATAGGAACTAACCCTTTTCCTAAAATACCGCACATCATCGGGAGAATATGCACAACTGCAGCAATCTTAAATGAGACTTCTAATGTGTCTTTAAAATCATATCCAGCACCAACCCCTAAAAACACGCCTAGTATAACTCCTATAACAGGGGGCTCTCCCAATAATCCTAGTTTTTCTTTAATAGATTCGGGATCGGCGTTTATTTTATTAATAAAAGGAATTTTATCAATTAGCTTATCTCCTAATGCTGCTACCGGGTAATAACTTACTGCTGTAAGCGTTGTACAGCAAATCCCTGGAAGCTTGCTAAATTTTTTCATAGCCGGAGCACTCCAATCAGCAAGTTTTGTAACAAGTGCAGCTGATAAAAGTGTGGATAAAATGGCTAGTATGATGTTATGACCTGTTTCATAAACAATAGCTCCAATAAGTATGAAATGCCAATAATTCCATATATCTACGTTAATAGTATCTGTCCATTTTAAAAAGAACATGATAACATTAATCCCTAAAACAATGAGCAGCAGCAGCGGGGTTAATTTGTAAGACCAAGTAATAGCTGCAAGCGGTGTCCAGCCTACATCTAAAATATTATAATGCAGTCCTGTTCGCGCGACTAAGCTTTCTACAACGGGAGCAATTGTCTGCACAAAAAAATCAAAAAAAGTAAAAACGCCTATAAATCCAATACCTATTGTAAGCGCTGAACTTATTCCCTTCTTGATAGGCATACGAAATCCAATAGAAAAAAGCAGCATTAAGAGCGGCAAAAGCACATACGGTTTAAAGCTTAATATATAGGTAATGACTTCTTTTACGTGGTTCATGGTGTTCCCTCCAATTTCTTGTTTGCAGCTTTACACATCAGTCTCTATTTTACTGTATGCCTCATAGAATGTAAACTTAAGTAAATTGCAGAATATAGGATAATAGTGAACTCCTCTTTATCCTGCAGAAATGAGTAAGGGGTACACGAAAAGCTGTTTCGTGTACCCCTTTTGATATAAATATGACTATAAAAACTCTGCTATCATTCTTCTAAATTAATTTTACTTCCCCATACAGATATCCCCTCTTTAGAAACAGCAGTAAAACTCATAACATAAACTCCTGCATCTTCATCCCAAGAGTAAATAAAGTAACCCTTATAAATAGTACCGTCTAGTGTGAGTTCAATTTTATTATCATTTATTTTTTTCCACTTACCGCCTACTGCTCCTGTAACCTTTCCTTTTTTATCCAGCACAATGTCTTTAGATTGTTTCATATTAGGATCAATATCTTTTCCATGATTAATCATTTTGTAGGTCCCTATGATGTCTTTGTTTTTATATGTGCCAATTTCCTCTCCTGCATAGCGATGCGGAACGACAACTGGCCATCCTTCATCGTTAAAGAGCATTTGGTGTACACGGACTTCATAGGCTCCGCCTCTGCCTTCAAATCGTGTATGAAAGAAAAGAAAATATTTATTACTTTCCTCATCATAATATGCTGAATTATGACCTGGTGAGCGGTAGCCTGTTGTCTTTTTATCCGGTTCTCCATCGCTTTTAACAAATTCATAGCTGCCCATAAGTTTTACCCCATAAGGCTCAATCGATTGATCATCAAAGAAAGACCCGTCCGCTCCTTTACATGCCATCATATCCTTATCTTCCGAATCAAAATAAGGTCCATCTGGTGACTTTGAGCGTACAACTCTTATATTATAGCCATCTTGGGCTCCCAGCCCCCCAAAGGATAAAAACATATAATAATAATCAGTTTCCTTATTATAAAGGATATAAGCTCCTTCTATCCGGCTATGATTACCCCCAAGGAGTTTTTTTCCATAACCCTGACCTTCATACGGAAATCCTGTCTCTGGATTCATTTTCAAGATAAAAATACCACCGGAATAAGAGCCATAGACCATCCATAGATTTCCTTCTTTATCAAAAAAGGTATCCGGATCTACTGCATTGGGGTGCATTGTCGCATCATATGGCGATCCATCATTACTTAATTCATCTTCCATGCCTGATTTTAAAATTTCTCCTAAATCCTTATAGGGTCCTTCTATGTTATCCGCTGCTGCAAGGCCTAAATAAGATCTTGGTGAATCCCCTTTACATGCACAATAATACATATAGAATTTGCCATCTGGAAGCTCTATAATATCTCCTGCCCAAAAGGTTGATGTCTTTGACCATTTTAACGCCTCTCCTAACTCTTCACGGGCATTAGGAACCAATTTATTTCCTCTTTGAGGAGCTGTAGAAATTTGAGTCCATTGCATTAAGTCCTTGGTCTTTGCGGACTGCAGATGTGAGCCAATGACATAATAAGTATCTTTAACTTTTATGACAGAAGGGTCATGTACGGATACGTCAGCAAATATTGGAGGGACTAATTTCTTCTCACTGCTTACTTCGTTGCTTCTCATGCAGCCTGATACAAATACTAGACTGACTATTATCATAGCAACAATTTTTTCAACTCTTACTATTCCTTTTATTCTCATTTACTGACCCCCATTTTGCTTTTTAGTTTTCCTTTTTAGTTTGTCTTTAAACGTAGTATAACAAAGGATTGTGCTGGCATTTCATATGAAAACTCAGGAGCTGCATCTTCAAAAACTGATACTTGTTCAATTACTTTTCTCGGTTCTTCTAATGTATTCTTATCCATTTTGTTTTCTGATGTCAGAGAGGTAACGCAGGCTTTACTATTTATATATTCAGCATTTTGAAGCTGGATATTAACAGCATGAGACTTCTCATCTATATTAACCATTTTGATGATAATATCCCCTGTTTTTTCATCTTTACTTGCAATACTATAAATAGGTAATCTCTTATGCTGTGGCAATGCAGATAAACTTGCAATGTCTGTTTTCAATGTATAGGTCCCCATGTTATTGCCAAACATCTTTTGTACATAGTAGCTTACCGAGCCATAAACTCTTGTATTATCAAACCAAATAAGATCTGGCTGCCACTGAATATTAGTTGTCTTTGCAAATAGCGGCGCATAGGCAGTCATTCCTACAACATCTGAGTTCCTTTCAAGCCCTGTCATAAATGCTGCTTCGCAAAGTGCTGAATATAGATTATTTTCTCCCTGTTTTGAAGGACCTCCGTTTGTATGACAGGCATATTCTCCTGCAAAAACTTTACTGCTTATGCCATCTTCATATCTTGGATAATTATCATAACGACTATCATTGTCTAAAAACCAATCTGGAGACATGTAATAATGTTCATCTACTAATTCTGCATAAACCTTACCCTGACCAATATACTCTTTTGTTTTTTCTGTAATAATATCCCATGCAATATCAAATTCCTTACCATTCGGGAAGGGCCCGCTGGTTGTAATCAGCTGAATGTCAGGATACTTTTCTTTAATGCGGTTTCTAAAAACTTCATAGGTCTCGAAATATTTATCTTGATTTGGCGTATCATAATCTATCCACTGTTCATTGCCTATGCCTAAGTAAACAAGATTAAAAGGTTCCGTGTGCCCATCTGCAATTCTTTTTGCTCCCCATTCGGTTGTCTCATCACCATTTGCATACTCGATAAGATCCAGTGCATCCTGCACAAAAGGCTCAATATTATCGGCAACTTCCTTGCCTTGGAACTGACAGCTCATGCCACAGTTTATAATTGGCAGAGGCGCTGCCCCTATATCTTCTGAAAGCTGGAAGTACTCATAGAAACCTAGCCCATAGGTTTGGTTATAGGGCGCGTCTTGCCACTCCTCCCATCTATTCCAGTTGGTTTTTCTGTGCTCTACAGGTCCTATAGTATCCTTCCAATTATAGGCATTTGCTAAATATTTTCCCTCTACTATACATCCCCCTGGAAAACGCATAAACTTAGGCTGAAGATCCTTGAGTATTTGAACAAGATCCTCTCTTAAACCATTTTTTCTGTTTGCCCAAGTATTTCCCGGGAATAAAGATACCATATCTAAACTTAAAGTTCCTTCATTATCGAATCTTATGCTTAGCTTAGCATTTGCATCGCTTCTCTTGCTGATTAATACGGCTTCATATTTATGCCATGTATGACTTAGTTCATGATTACTTATCGTATGTTCAGCATAGAGTTCGCCTGTTTTGCTCTCTAATAAAACATGTATATTCCCTTTGTAATCATTATTTTTAAGAAACACTGAAAGGTTATAGCTCTGGCTTTCATTAAGTGCAATTCCCCCAAAGCCTGTATTGCTTATGCCTACTCCTTCTCCAGTTTCTTCTATGGTTACTTCTAGGTAATGAGGATTGTTTTGATGAATAGGCTCCTCATTTTCTCTAGCTATTTTAAACTTACCGTTTCCTTTTATGAATTTTTCCCATGCATAGAAATAGTCATCAAATTTAGAGAACCTGTCCTTAAAGACTCCAAATTCAAATGATCTATTTTGAATAAGTTCTGCGTATAGCCCTCCGTCTGCGCCGTAGTTAATATCTTCAAAGAAAACCCCTATGAAAGTAGGACTAATGTCCACTCCTTTTGAGCCTGCATCTATCTTTATGCTATAATTTTCTTGTGGATGTAAAAAGTCTAGCTTGTGTGTTTTTATCATTTTCTATTCTCCATTCTAAGTGTCGTTTATTTTTATGCTGTTATGATTGGTGCTTCTACACTCTTCATTTATTTAAACTTAGAGTAGGTAACTTTTAAAGCGTTCATACTCTCTAATAACTTATTCGCCATAGTACTTATTTTTTGCGCATAGTGTGTTTGCTGCACACTTTCTGCTGTTACCTCTTCACTTGCGCTTGCCGATTGATTAACGATCTGAGATACCTCAGCCATTTTTGTAACCACTTCTTCTTTCCGCCGTGCCACTTCTTTAAGAATATAATTTACATGATCAACTTGCCTATTAATAGTTCCCATTTGCTCGTCTATATGAGAGAAGGTGTCCGCTGCAGAATTTACTATTGGAACCTGATTATAAAATACACAAGTAGCTTTTTGAAGTTCTTCAAGCGTAGATTCTTTTTTGTCATGAATAGTCCTTATCGTTTGATCTATAGTGGATATAGCTGCTTGTGTTTGGTAAGACAGCTTTCTAACTTCATCAGCCACCACCGCAAAGCCTCGCCCCGCTTCCCCTGCTCTTGCAGCTTCAATAGCTGCATTAAGAGACAAAAGATTAGTCTGATCATTAACTCCTTTTATAAGACTAAGAATATGACTAATTTTACTTACCTCATTTCCAAGCTCTTCAACTTTAACGCGTACAGCTCCGCTTATAGCAATAGTATCTTTTGTTTGATCTGATAACTGCCCTAACTGACTCTTTGCTCTTAGGCTCATCCCCATTGTTTTTTTCGAAGAGTGCTGAACTTCGCTTATCGTATCCGTTAACCTATTGATATGCGAAGACAGTTCCTCAACGATTACAAGTGAACTATCTATTTCCTTACTTTGACTTTGGGCTCCCTCGGCAATGCTTTCAATAGCCGCCTCAACATCTTTAGCAGATACAGAAGTATCCATAGCTAGCTGCAAAAGCAGAGCAGTATTTTCTTCAACTGTTCCTGTGACCTCTTTAGCATTTGCAATAAGCATTTTAAGGGAAGCAATCATATCAGTAAAACCTATTATAAGAAGCTTTATTTCTAAACTTGTTACATGAACATCTTTTTTAAGGGCTTCCTCTATGTCTAAGTTACCCTCCTGTATTTGACTCATAAACATTGTCAGTTTTGAAAGAGGTATAGCAATTCTGCGTCCTATCCCTATACTGACGATAACTATAATGATAAGACATATGATAATAATGCCTGTAACCTGCCCCCAAACATTAGATAAATCTTTCATGAGTATATGACTTGGTGCCTGGCTAACGACTCTCCAGCCATTTGTAAGCTTAGAAAAACTGAGCAATCCACCTGGCAGCATAACCGTATCAGATTCTTTTTGAGAAGAGTTTATCGTATCCAACCATTTTGCATTTGCCTGGCTGACCTGTTTTCCTATTAAGTCTGCATTGTTAGCTAATATAATAGTGTTATCTCTGTCCAGCACCATAATCGGTATACTTTTATTAACACTGGCTAAATCTAAGAAGTTTTGATAATAACTGGCATTTAAGTTAAATATTCCTATGGTATTATTATTATCCGAAATTTTACGAGCTACATAAATGCCATTGGCACTCACTTTTTCATTTGTATCCTTATCGATATTTAGTGAGAACCAAGTACTTGCCGCAGATTCACCTTTCATCACACGCTTGTATGTATCTGAACTTCTGAATGCGTCACTTTCTAAATAGGTAATGAGTTTACTTGAATGAAACTCTGTCCCTATAAGTTTTCTTTTGAATATTACCTTATCATCACTGAGAATATATAGCCCTTCTATTGAATTATCTTTAGAGGTTATCCCTGCAAGCAAAGCAGGAAGTGTATCTTTTTCAAATACCTTCTTTTCAATTCCCTTTATTTCATTAAACCTTACTGTATAGTTCTGAAATTCATTATGATTCGTTAAGCTTGCAATCGATAGACTTGTTACATCTAAGTAATAATTCATATTATATGTAAGCTGATCTATAATTTTTTGAGAATAGCCTGTTAAAGATGCTTCAACAGAAGAATTAGCTTTGGACTTAGTAAGTGACGTTACTATAAGACAGGGAGTCATGCTTAGAATAAGAAATAGTCCTATTAACTGATAAAGCAGCCTGCTATTTGCGAGTACTCTCTTTATTTTTATTCCTTCAACCTTGCGAGATCGTCTATAAATATTTTTTTTCATCTGAATACCTCCCTATCTAATGAGTTTCTCACTTTATACTAACAGTACCTTCCTATTTGATTTCATTTAGCTCTCTGCTGCTCTTCATTTTTAGATTAGGCGTGCCATCTTCATTCCAATAAATAGGTTTAATTCTTGTATGCCTATTCGGATCTGCGAGTGCGTCATTTCCAATGAGTTCTTTATAAGGACGTGCATGATAAACTAATAAGTCCTCACCCTTTTCTGATACTGTAAAAGAATTATGCCCTGGGCCAAACTCACCTTCTAGATCTGAAGTTGTCAGAATAGGAACTGCTGACTTTTGCCACGATGACTTATTTAATAGATCACTTGTATCATCTGCTGTTAATAGACCAATACAGTATTCTTCTCCCGTACCTGCAGCTGAGTAGGTTAAAAATATTTTATTATTCTTCTTAATGACAGCAGGCCCTTCGTTGACAGCATATCTTACTTTTTCCCAGTCGTATTCAGGCTTTGAAAGCATAACTGGAGTGCCTTCTATCGTCCATGGATTTTTAAGCTTTGCAATATAAAGATTGGAGTTAGCCCGGCCTGACTTTTGTGCCCAAACCAGATAATTTACGCCTTGATGTTCAAATGTCGTAGCATCCAGCGAAAAACTATCCAGTCCAAAATCTATTTTCCCCTTTTCAATCCATTTTCCTTCTAATGGGTTTGCTTCATCGCATTCTAATACATACTGGCGTATAGCCCAAATATCCTCTGCCGCTCCAGCTGCAAAATAGATATACCATTTATTATCTATAAAGTGAATTTCTGGTGCCCATATATGTGCGCCCATTTCTCCAACTGCGTGTTTTTTCCATATTACCTTTTCTTCTGCAGCTGCAAGCCCCTCTATTGTCTTTGACCTTCTTAGA
This sequence comes from Clostridia bacterium, assembly GCA_029239755.1. GTDB lineage: Bacteria > Bacillota > Clostridia > Lachnospirales > Cellulosilyticaceae > FMMP01. The sequence continues at coordinate 91,830 of JARBUI010000007.1, forward strand.
ACAATCTGATCGAAGGCTGGCACAGAAGCGGTAAAATAGTAGTATCCATCCGTATGTTTATAAATTTGAGGGTCTGCACGCTGCTCTATAAAAGGATTTGGATACGCACTTAGTTCTTTATGTTTTGTTTTGTTTTTTATAAATATAATACTTATCACTCCAATCATGATTACCCCTGTAATCAAAAAAATCTTGTTTATTCTTTTTATTTTCATAACTATAACTTCCTTTTCTAAGCTAAATAAATAAAGATTTATAAGCTTTATTACTATATATACAGTCATTTTTATCGCACGAAAGGCACCCTATAAAGCGCTGCCTTATAAGATGCCTTATTTTTGTACCAATCCCTTTAATTGTTTTAACTACCCTTTTACTCCACCTGCTGTCATACCCTCAATAAAGTATTGTTGGAAGAATAAAAACACAATAAGTATAGGAAGAATTGCCATAACTGAACCAGCAATAAGTACGTCGTAGTTATTACCATATGGTGTAATAAGAGTAGCAAGACCTATAGGTAATGTAAATTTCTCCTGAGATCTTAGTACGATTAACGGCCATAAAAATCCATTCCAGCTGTTCATCCCTACAAATATACCCATTGCAGCAAAAGATGGTGCCATAAGTGGCAGGATAATCCTACCAAAGATCCCATATTCTGAACATCCATCAATTCTGCCTGCTTCCATAAGCTCTCTAGGGATACCGCTTAAATACTGCCTAAAGAAGAAAATTGGAGCCGGTGCGGCCACAAATGGAAGAATAATTCCCCACATAGAGTCAATAAGCTTCATCCCTACTATTTGTTTATATAAAGGCAGCATAATGATTTCCATAGGTATCATCATAATCAAAATAACACACATAAAGATTTGGTTTTTATATTTAAAGTCATACATAGCAAAACCATAGCCAACGATCGCACTTACTATAAGTGTGAGTGCAGCTTGAATAAATGTGATAAAGATGCTATTTTTAAACCACATAAAATAATTGTTTTCCCCTGTAAATAAGAAAATAAAATTCTTTAATGACATATTCGGGAAGTCAAGTCTAATATTAAGTCCGTATCTTAATAACTCTTTAGACGGCCTAAACGCTGCTAGTGTAATACAAAAGATCGGAAAGAGCACAATGAGCGCTAAGGCTATGAAAAAGAGAAACATAAGTATTGCTGATGGTGTTATCTGTGTTTTTTCTTTAAATTCTTTTTGTTTTTTCTTTTTGCTCATCATCTAATCCTCCCTCTTGAATAATCCAAATATATTGAGCTGTGCGAAATTAAGGATTAAGGCAAATAAGAGCAGTACAATACCAATTGCACATCCAAATCCTATGTTATTTTGTTCCCAGCCCTGTCTGTATAAATAACCTATGATAGTGAGTCCCATATCTTTAGGTGATTTATTATTAGTAAAGATAATATAGCTTTCAGTAAACATTGCCATACCGCCATAAATACTAATTGTTAAAACATAGATTGTAATAGGTTTAAGCATTGGCATCGTTATGTGAAAGAACCTTTGCAGCGCAGTTGCCCCGTCTAGCGAAGCTGATTCATTGACTTCCTCAGGAATGTTCTGAAGACCTGATAAGAAATATAGGATATTTACTCCAGTCCATCTCCAGCAAGCTAAGAATAATAGTGCTGCAAAAGAAGTCTCTTGGATTCTAAGCCATTTAATTGGATGAAATCCAAACACTCCTATCAATTGATTCATTAAAGAACCTGGTAACTCACCAAATATAAGCCTAAAAACCGTACCTGCAACAACAACAGAAGTTAATGCAGGAATGAATAATGTCGATCTAAAGAAGTTTCTTCCTATCATTTTTTTGCTGTTTAGGAGACAGGCCAAAATCATTGGTCCTGGAATAAGTAATGCAAGTGTTAATATTGTATAAACCACACTGTTCTTAATAGCTTTAAAAAAAGTGGGGTTAAGTAAGTTTTTATAATTCTCAAATCCTATAAATTCTATCTTTCCAGGTAAAACCGTCTGAAAACTCATTACTCCTATAGAGATAACGGGATAAATAAAGAACACTATGAAAATAATAATAAATGGTGATATAAATACATATGGCGCTATTGTAGGTGAATATAGAAAGTCCCTTAGTCCCTTATGTTTACCTGCAGCTTTATTAGTATCACTATTCATCATATCACTCCCTCCTGCTACGCTAGTTACGCATCATATTATGTAGTAATATAGCACCTTCGCAGCGTTTGCTGCCCTGGTGCTATATCTACTACTTTGTTACCATTTAACTATTTAAGCTTACTTTGTTCATCAGCTACAAGTGCAGCAGGATCTTCTAAATCTTCAAATGCTCTAAAGAGTGTAGTCGTTTTAAGTGCATCCATAACCTTTGGAAGGTTTTCACCTGCAGTAATCGCTGGTATTTCCTCTTTAATTTCATTAAGAACATCAAATGGGCTGTTTAAGAAAAAGTCTGTAAATTTGTTTGGTTCTTTGAGAGCTGGGTCACTCCATACTTCTGTTCTAATTGGATCAAAGCCTAGTGTTTTCCAGATTTCAATATTTCCTTCTTTTGATAACTTAGCAAATGCTAAGAAATCTTTTGCAAGCTGTGGATCTTTTGCTTGGTTTGTAACAGCTGTACCTGTTCCGCCAAGACCTACAGAACGAGGCTGACCTTTTTCCCATACTGGGTTTGGAGCAATCATCATTTTTTGATTTAGGTCAGGCATGTAGTCTGTGAATCTTCCCATGTACCAAAGTGGCATACTTACTGAAGCAGCTCCGCCGTTATTCATGAAACCATAATATTCTTCTGCATGATGGAATCCGCCTGGAGCCACTACAATAGAACCTTCTTTAATCATATCTTGAACAAGTGTCATGGCTTTAATAAACTCTGGTGAATCAACATTTGGAGAGCCGTCTGCCTTAAGAAGGTCACCGCCTTGTGAAGAAAGCATTGGCCAGAATGACCATGGGTCTGCTGTTTCACAAGTTGCCATTGGAACTCCTGTTTTCTCTAAAACAGTTTTTCCTGCTTTTCTAAAGTCATCCCATGTAACGATAGTTGCTGGATCAACCCCTGCCTGATCTAAAATTTCTTTATTATAGTAAGTTACAGAGGCTCCGATGTGGAAGCAAATACCATAATATTTATCATCTTTACCATAAATCTGTACACGTCCTTTTACGATGTTATCAATTTCTGGATCGACAATATCATTTAAAGGAAGTAGTTGTGGGTCACCTTTAAGGTAATTTGCGAATTTACCAAGCTCAATATCCGCTATATCTGGTGCACCTGTGCCTGACTGAAGTGCAATGAGTAATTTACTGTGCATATCGTCATATGGAAGTACTGTGTAGTTAAGTTTAATCTGTCTGTCTGGATTTTTTTCATTCCAAACACCAGCCATTTTTTCATAGAAACCTGTATGTATTTCTTGGAATGTCCATAGCTCTAATGTTTTAGCGTCCCCTGATGCTGCTGGTGCTTCTTCAGTTTTTGCCTCTGAAGCTGTCTCTTTCGTCTCTGCTGGTGCTTCAGTAGTAGGAGCCTGCCCCCCGCCGCATCCTGCTAACATTGTCCCAGCTAACATTACACTTGCTAATTTTGCTGCAATTTTTTTCATAATTTATACCCTCCCTAATTTTTTTTAATTCCAAGTCGTATAACGTTCCATGAAGCTTTGTTAAGTATTGCTTCTAATCTGCCATTGTCCACTTTGGATTTGCCTTTATTGTTAGGAACAACAGGTTGATTATCTAATGTATTATAAGCCTTAAGGTCGTTACACTCCAGAACTAGATGTTCAATTAACTCGTAGTTTTCGAAACTTCTAAAATCACACTCTAACTTCATTTCATCTTCTAGATCCCTATTCACTGCAAAAATAGTAACTTCTTGCTTTTCCTCATTATAAACAGCTGTAGCTTCAAGATATGGTACATCAGTGAAATCTTTTGTATCATATTTAGGAGATGTAATGATAGGAGAAAGTGCTATTCCTCTGCCATAAAGTGATGCATGAAGATATGGGTAGAAAATACTTTGTTTCCATGCTCCCCCATTATTCTCTGTCATAATAGGTGCAATAACATTAACAAGCTGTGCAAGACAAGCCATCTTAACTCTATCTGCATGTTTGATAAATGTTATAAGCATACAGCCTACCAAAAGTGCATCTTCAAAGCTATATGCATCTTCAAGAAGTGCTGGTGCCTTTTGCCAAGGACGATTTTTCATTGTATCATCATCTGACTCATTAGAATGGAACCATACGTTCCATTCATCAAAGCTTAGGTTAATTGTCTTTTTACTGCGTTTTTTAGCTTTAACATAATCGCAAGTGGAAATAACTGTTTTAATGAAGTGATCCATATCCATTGATAAGGCTAAGAAGTTAGCTGTATTATTGTCCCTATTACCATAATACTGATGTAAAGAAATAAAATCAGCTACATCATAAGTGTGTTCCAAGGTTGTAGCTTCCCACTCAGGAAATGTCGGCATTGCAGTATTTGAGCTGCCGCAGGATACAAGTTCTATGCTCGGATCAATAAGCTTCATAGCCTTACCTGTTTCAAGGGCTAGCCTGCCATATTCTACAGGAGTCTTATGTCCTATTTGCCATGGACCGTCCATTTCATTTCCTAAACACCATGTTTTTATTTTATAAGGATCTTTAAACCCATGTTTAATACGCAAATCACTATAGTATGTACCTTGTGGATGATTACAATACTCAAGCAAGCTGCAAGCCTCTGCAATACCTCTTGTGCCTAAGTTAACTGCCATCATAATTTCAGAATTAACTTTTTTTGTCCATTTAGCAAACTCGTTAATCCCCACTTCATTTGTTTCCAGTGACCGCCAAGCTAGTTCAAGTCTTTTAGGTCTTAATTCTAATGGGCCAATACCATCTTCCCAATTATAACCTGATACAAAGTTTCCTCCTGGATATCGTATAATAGGAACCTGTAATTCTTTTACCATATCCATAACATCTTTCCTAAATCCATGTTCATCTGCTAGAGGATGAGACGGCTCATAAATACCATTATATACAGCTCTCCCTAAGTGTTCAATAAACGAGCCATAAATACGGTTATCAATTTGACCAACTTTAAATTCTTTATCAATTAACATTTTAGCTGCTTTCATTTTTTACCTCTTTTCCAATTGCTTTAGTTATAAGTATAATAATCACTATTCAAGTCCAAAACCAATACAGCTTTATTTACTTTACTTTTTTCTAAACTATTACATATTTTATTAAACCTTTTATAATACTTATTATATACCAAACATATAATAAGTCAACAAGTATTTGTAGCTTTATTAATATTTTTTATCGGTTTTTTCAATAAAAAATTACTCACTTATTTATTTTTATTTTGTATTTACTATAACTTTCTAGATTCATTTAGATTCTTTTCACACTTCCAAATCTATATAAAAGGCTTAAATACGCCAAAAATCAACTTTACTTTAGATTTTACTAAAGTATTTTTTTGTTTTATTTACCACTACCTCTTCTCTCTTCAGTCTATTACCTCGTTTTATCTCTATATTCTAGGAAAGCGTCCAAAGAACTTAAATAGAAAAGCAGAAGGTATTTAGAATTTAAAGACTATATCTTTAAGTTCTAAATACCTTCTGCTTACATGTTTCTAACTTACTCGTATATCATTCTAGCATTAATATGCTGATTGTAATTACCGAAACCTTTACCAAAAATAGTAAGTCCTCCTACATTTTCAGCATCGATTGGCACCCCTACCTTTAAAGTGATCTCACTCTTATAATTTATCTCCAGTTCATCAATACACAGATCACCAATTCTCTTCCCATCCATAAATGACCCATCTTTATTAATGGAAAGCAGCTTTAATAATCCGTACTGATTCCAATTAGGTGTCCACCACGAAGGTGTATAAATGCCCCTAATAACCCCAAAGTCTCCTGGGCTAGTCCAATACCCTAAGTATTCATTATTAAGATGAAAGTGGATATCACTTGGCCAGTCTTCACAATATCCCGGTGCTTCAGAAGAAATCTCAAATGAAATTTGGATTTCTGTGAGCTTTTGATTAGATTTTAAATAATTTGGAATTCTATATTCTACAAATCCTTTACCAAACCATATAATACTCGCATCGCTTCTTTCAGGCGCGTCAAAATACCTTGGATCATCTACTTCTCCAATAATTGAAGTCTTTGTAGATATACCGCATGTAGGAAAAATATTATAGTTAGTATAACTTCCAACAGGAATTTCAACTATATACATGCTATCTCTAGCCACATCTACAAGAAAGTCTATCATCAGTCTGTTTTCTTTGAGATGGCATATCTTTTGGGAACCACGTTTTCCAGACATGAGAACAACATCAATAATACCTGCGTCTACAAGTATTTTCATATGCTGCGTCATAGCACCATTCGTAATATTTAACTGGCTTGCTAATTCATTAAGGTTCATTTGCTTATTTTTAGAAAGAATCTTTATCAGATTCATTCGCACGGTTGAGCCTAACGCCTTGCATACTTCTACCGTTTCTTCTGCACTTGATATTTCTCTCATTATTTCTCAACCTTTTCCTTTAGTATTTTCTAAAATAGATTATAACCTTATTATCCTTCTGTTACAAGTGTTTGACAAAATTTTTAACAGTTGACAACCTAAGTTTTATATTTTTCTAAATCAATTCAACCTTAAAACCACTTCTATTTCCAGAACTTTTGAGGAACAAATCCAAACAGTACAGGTGCTGATGAGCCATTGGGAAGCATATAAACAAACTGGTTAGTCTGATTAGCTTTAATCATACCTATAAGTGTAGCAATCTTCTTATTTGACAGTACTTCCTCTCTTGGACTATCAAATACTTTAGCAGATCCCCACTTAATAGCTCCTTGATAACCTCCGCCTCTAGCATTAAGAACAATTCCCATATCTCCATGATTTTTAACTTTAATAAGAACAGATACCCCATAGTTACCCATATTTTTAACCGATTCTCCCGTTAAGGCGTCCTTGCCAGTTATCCATTCTTCCTGGCTTTTGCCTAAAACAAGCTTAGCTGGATTATCAATTTGTGCTGCATCTACAGTGTAACTGCGTTCAACCACGCAAAAGGTGCCTCTTATGTGCTGATCTCGTTTAAGAATACTCAAATTGACTAGATTATTGAGAGATGAGCTGGTATCTAAAACTGCAACTGTAAATGTAACATCCGTATTACTTTCAAAATCCAGCAGTCCTGATATGACATCCTCTTTATTCCACGCTTTATAAAGAGAACTATCATAGATGCAAAGGGGTTTTCCTGGTTTTAAAATATAATCCTTCTTTCCTATTCCTTTGAAATAATCTCTTAAGGCTGCCTGCCCTGTCCCTAATATATCTCTGTCCGGCCCTTTAACAGCTTGATTTGAGACATATAAACGGCTGTCTTCACTTCCAGCCAAAGTCGCTGTAATCACTAACTTTTTATTTAATCCAACTGCATTTTGATGATGTACGAGCAGCCTCCCCTTACCTTTAACTGTATCTCTATAAAGAATACCACTCGTACTAATACGTTCTGGAGAATTGCTGACAATAAGTGTGCCTGCCTTGTCTTCAATTTGTACATCTGTTACGTCTTCAAAAGTATTATAGTCTTTATCTATGTAGCCTTCTAGTAAGTCTCCTTGCTTTCCCTTCATAAATAAGTAATAGCCATTTCTTTCGATTATGCTCGTCCCGACTTTTATGCTGCAAGTTTTAGGTACTGACCAATTTCCCCACTCATCCTGCACCTGCATAGTTACCTCATAATTCCCAGCCTTTTTGAAATATTTAGGCTTTCCAGCAACCTTTATGCCAGTGGCGAGGTTCTTATAAGTCCACTTTTGACTCTTAACCTTGAGTCCATTAGGATTGTCATAAGGATAAATGAAGTCAATCTTTTCCCCTATTGCGTATAGCTTTTTTTCTGTTTTAAAACCCATTATACTAATAGGCTGGCTTTTTTTAATCCATATTTTTCTGCTCACCCAGTCACTCCATAAACCGGTCTGATCCTTCACTCGTAAAAATATCTCATACTGTCCTGGTTCTGCACTTTTTAATAGGAGCGATAAATTAGAAGATGTTTTTCTCTTTTTGTCAATAATAGTCATCCATTCCCTGCGAGTAATTTTTTCACCTGCTGGGCTGTAACTTGTATCTAATACCCCCATAGGTTCTCTTTGCTGATATTCTTTCTTTTCAAATTCAAAACTTGCAGCCGGCTTAATAGGCGCAGCAAGCATGATAGATGTGACTATGAAGAATGTTATCACTAGCTGCAGTATAAGTTTTATGTATCTTTTCATAGTATATCCCTCTGTAAGTTATGATAAAATCAAATGCTTATATAGTTTATTATACCAGAATATCTGTCTCATTGATGCTTTTTTATCATCACTGTTTGTACAGAAGAAATATACACACCTCTAAGCATACTCGTTGCAACGTTTGGTAAATATTTCCTTCTCATAAATTAAAAAAATTTGTTTTTTGGATGGGCTTCACCCTATCAAGTGCTGCCTTAAGCCTTTCATCACTATATATTTGTTTTACCCTTTTCATTCTTTCTCTTATTTGTACTTTAGTTTCCTTAGCGGATCTATTTGTTTCATTGTAAATTGCACAAAATGCCATACCTATATATCTTAGGTCTAATCTATTTAGCATATATTCTCCAAGTCCAGCTTGTTCCAGCAGTTCTTCCAGAAGCTGATGCACCTGCACCTCATCTTCCCACATCTGTGGATTATAGGTATGAAGTGCAGATTTGGGATTACGTCTATAATGATACCAAGTATTGTGATCAATACACACTCCGCTGCATTTCAGCAACGCTTGTACTGTGAAAACAAGATCTTCCATGATGGATAACCCGTTTTTAAATCTAAGTTTATACTCATCTATAAAGGTCTTCTTATACAGACACCTCCACACTGAACCCATAATATAAGTGTACTTTGGCATAATATCATCAATCCCTATCATATTGGCTATAATATCATCTATAACTTCTTGTTTATTCAGGCTATTGCTTTTAACCTTTAATAACTTAGGCGTACTTCCCAGCCTGTCATCTTTATAATAGTTGCATAAACAAATCTCATATCCTGATCTAGACAGCTTACCATACATACTCTCATACATCTTTGGCTCTATCCAATCATCAGGATCGACAAAACCTATATAGTTTCCCTTGGCAATCCCTAGTCCTATGTTTCTGGCTGCGGCAACCCCCTGATTGATTTTATCAACAACTTTTATTCTAGCATCTTCTTTTGCATATTGATTACATATTGCAAGACTATTATCCGGTGAACCATCATTGATGAGTATAACTTCAATATCTAACATAGTTTGTGCTAATATACTTTCTATACACTTAGGCAAATATTTTTCTACATTATATATTGGCACAATAATACTTACTAAGTCCATAGCACACATCCTTTGCTTCATTATCCTTTTCTTTTAATAATTATAGTATTTAATTGAATCTTATCACTTCACACCTTCCTCAGAAGTGCAAGGCAAAAAGATGGCTATACTCTATTTATATAGAGTTATAGCCATCTCATTCGTGTTATATAACTTTTACTTTAAAAAATAATTATTTGTTTTTTGCTTTATTTTTATTTCCATTAACTGTAGTTTCATTTTCATTAATTGTAGTTGCAGCTTTATTTTGTTTAACCACAACTTTATTTTCTTTAGCTACAGTTTTACTTTCTTTAACAATAATTTCAAGAATTGTAGATTTTCCTTCTGCCGTTTCAAATTTAATATCTGCTATTTGTCCTGCTTTTAAAGAATTTGCATTAGGCTGTTTTTTAGCCCCTTCATATTTTACTTTTGTTTTATTGCCAAATGAAATCTTAAGCTGTCCGCCTTCTTGTGCGCCACCTTGTACAACAATATATTTTCCACTGTTATTTACTTCTATTATTTTAGCATCTTTAAGAAGTGTTTCTTTTTTCTCATCGTCTTTATCTTCTTCTGTCTTTTGCCCAAGCATCTTTATTTCAAATGCAAGTGTTTGAGGCGGTACTGAAGATGATACAACAGTTGAGTGTTTTACACTAACTTCCATACCAGCTTTAAGATCTGCTAAAGTATATGCTTTTGTATCACTTTCGCTAGTTATTTTTGTAACATCAGAAATATTTAAAATAGTGTAGTTTTCAGCTTTATCCTCAGTTCCTTCTTTGTAAATAGTAACTGTCTTACTTTCAACTTTTACTTCTTTGATAATAGCTTTAGCGATTTCTACTTTTTGCGCAAGCATCTTTATTTCAAATGCTTCTGTTTGTGGTGGTACTGCAGATGACACAACGGTTGAGTGTTTTACACTAACTTCCATACCAGCTTTAAGATCTGCTAAAGCATATGCTTTTGTATCACTTTCGCTAGTTATCTTTGTAGCATCAGAAATATTTAAAATAGTGTAGTTTTCAGTCTTATCCTCAGTTCCTGCTTTGTAAATAGTAACTGTCTTACTTTCAACTTTTACTTCTTTGATAATAGCTTTAGCAATTTCTACTGTGCCTGTAGTTGTTGGTGTTACCACAAATGCACCGCTTGTGGTCGTTGGATTCGTCTGAATGGTCCCACTTGTAGTTGTTGATGTTGTTATTTGCTGAGGTGATGTAGTCATAGTAACTGTGTTGTTATTAAATTGTGTCTGAAGCCCCAAAATTTTTGCTACATCAGCTAATGGTACGTAAGTTTTGTTATCATAAGCAATTGTTTTTGAATCCGCAAGTACTTTCTCACCATTTAAAGTATAAGAAATAGCTGGGTTAACATATGCTTTGACTGATTTCATAGCTGGCTTAGCAACAAGCGTAAAACTTAATACACCTATTGTGCCAAAAAAGGCTACAGCTTTTAATTTTTTTGCAAAATATTGATTCATTGTAAATCCTCCCTTATTATTTAATTTTATATGAAGTATGGATCATACTTACTTCTTTATTTTTTAGAGTTATTTTTCTTTATTTTACCGCCTTGTTTGTTGTGTACTTTCTTATTCTGTTTATTGCTAGTTTTATTATCTTGAGTTTGATTTATTTTACTATCTTTTTTTTTATCTCCATTAACCTGCTCTTTATTGTTTTGCTGATTAGCTGCTTTATTATCTTTCTTTGTTTCACTCTGATCTTTGGATAATTGATCTAGTTCAGTTTCATTATCTGTTTCATTTCTATCTTGACTATCAGAAGTTTCTGGAAGTGTGTTATCTTGTTTATCAGCTTTACTATTTTCCTTCATGTCTTTTTTAAGTTCTTTTATTGATTTCATAATTTCCTTAACAGAAGTATCCTTATATTCCTCTACTACTATTTTGTCATCTAAAGCCTGTAACTTTTGTATAAGGTTAAGCTTTCCAGGGGTAATCCCTATTTCTTTTGCCTCAACCCTTCGCTCAAGTGCCACATTTTCTGTTATGACTTCAACCTCAATTTCTTGCACTGCAATATATTCTTCTGCGGCTTCTTTAGAAGCTTCAGTCAGCTTTTGTGCTTCCTCACTATCATCAGTGACTGAAGTAAGAGCAACTGCTCCCCCACCTTCTTTATTAAAGAATCCTTCTTTGTCAGCTTCTTCGATAATCTCTTTCACCCCTGCCTCAACCTTCTTATTGAGGACACTGGTGATTTCTAGAATTTTTTCGCCTTCTCTATTATAACCTTTGGCTTCTACAATCCTATCCCATCTATTAATTCCTAGTTCTATACTAGGATTGATATCAACATCCAGATAGGCTACTGGTTCTTTATAGTAACTGTGCCCCTTAACAATTCCTGTAAGCAGCAGCATGCACACCACCACAGATGCTACCATTACATTCTTAGAATATACATTCCAGAAGTACCTTTTTTTAATTCCTGCTTTATGCAATACGGATGATTTAATTCTAGCTGCCGTTTGAGTATTAACTGCAAAAAGTACATTCGTATCTAATAACTGATCAACTTCTTCTAAGCTTAATTCTTCAAGTATATTTGTTAATTCAGTTTCCACTTCTTTTCGCTCCTTCCCAAACCTTTTTTAATTTTATAAGTGCCCTTGAAACCCTTTTATCTATCGTATTTACTTTTATCCCCATCACTTCACTAATAGCTTTTGAAGGCTGCTGAAAAAAGTATCTGCGTATTAATATTTCACTGTCTGGTTCACCTAATGCCTTAATTTCCTCAATCAGGATACGTCTTTGCTCTTTATCACTATAGATCTTTTCATTATCCATGTTTAGGTCTGCAAACTCTAATTCATTAACCGTTTCCAGTGAAACTACTTTACTATTTTGTTTATAATGTCTGCGATAAATATCAATTGCTTTCCTTTTTGCAATAAGAGCTAAAAAAGCTTTTAGTGATCCTTTATTAAGATCTATTTTTGTTCTGTTTTTATAAACTTCGTAAAATACATCACTAACACATTCTTCAACGTCTTCCCTACTACAAATCGTGGCAATCTTACTATGTACAATGGTATACACAAGACCCATATAAGTATCCATCATAAGTTCCAGTCCTTTATCCTGCGCGCGATGTAAAAGATCCAAAATCTCATCATCTGTAGCCACCATTTCACCCGCCTTCTTGTAACCTTGCCCTATCCTTCTAAATCTATATTCGTAGACTCTTTTAGGAATCTGACATACTTTCTTATATTATATATTATTTTTTATTTTTATCTTAACTTACTTGTTTAATTTTAATACATTGACTTAAAAGGTGATTATAGTTTTATGAATTCAAAACTATAATCACCTCTATTTTCTTTACTATTTTATTTTGTATGTTTATGCTCTTAATATCTCCTCTCCTGCCTTAGACTTTATTTCAATAGCTCTAGTGATCTTATCTATATAATCAAATATTTGCTTTGATAGTCCTTCTGCTTGCAAGTAAAGGCTATTAGCCTCTCTAGTGTTCTTCATGTTAATTGCCTTTATTACCTTTTCACCCATATTATGTAATGCGTGATGTACTGAATCAATAGCTGACCACTCTTTAGTGATATCAGGGTGAGTTACACTAATAGAATGATAAAAATGTCCAAAAGCACATCTTTTTGAATTAGTTTGAATAGGATATGTCCTCATTTCATCTACCATTCGTTTTAAGTTTATCATCCAATTACGGTGGGCTTCTTTTGCCTTTGTAAGGTTACTTAGTAAATCATCATTTGTAATTGCATTCATCCCACCATTTAAAGCCATTATCATATCTCTTACAATGCTACTCAGTTCTTCATCGACTATAGTTATTTGCTTAGCATTCTCAGCACTTTGAGTCGCATCAGCATGAATACTCTGGGTCATATAGCTTAACTTCTCTGCATCTTGAGCTGAAGAGTTCATAGCTTCATTGATTTGTTTTGCTGATTCTTTTATGTCTCTCATTGATTCAGATATTTTATCAACATCTTTGATAGTATCTTTTAGCATGGATACATTTTCTTTTATTGTCCCTGATATGATGTCAAGTTTTGAATTCATATTAGTAGTAGAGTGCATTGTGTTATTCAGACTCTCTCTCCCCCTATTGGCTGCTTGATGAATATTGTTTACAAAGTTTCTCATATCACCTAGGTTAGTTTTAGTCCCATCTGCAAGTTTTCTAATTTCTTCAGCTACAACTGCAAAGCCTCTTCCATATTCTCCTGCCCTGGCAGCTTCAATTGAGGCATTGAGCGCGAGCAAATTTGTCTGCTCTGCTATAGCTTCAACGCCACTTACTATTTCATTCACCTTAACTGCCATGTCAACTAACTGCTTTATTTGCTCACTCATTAGGGTTGTATCTTTAACAACATTTTCTTTTAATAGGTTAATTTCATTTAATTGAATCATACTCTTATCATTCTTTTCAACTAAAGCCTTAGAAGACTTCGCAAGCCCATTCATGGTATCAGAGGTGTAATTTATTGTTTCATTGACCTGACTCATACTTGCGGTAATTTCCTCTACTATAGCTAGGTTAGATTCACTTAAAGTTGACATGTCTTTTGCAAAATCAATCAATTTATAAGAAGAATACTTCATTCTTACATCAAAGTCACTTAAAGATGATATGATGCCTAGCATTTTTCTAGCACTAACAGACATTTTCTTTTCACTTGCTAAAAGGTTATCAAAATGCCTGAGCAATGTTTTATGAATGGGATAATCTACCTTAGGGCTATCAACAACCTTTCCGTTTAACCTATCTTCAACGCTTTTAATGATACAAACAGCTTCATCACAAGGTGCTTTTTTAAACCATTTCATTATATCTATACCCCCTACACTATAATATTTTTTTAACTATATAAAAAAGGTTTAAAATAGTCCATTACTGTAACAGCAGGCCAAAGGGACCGTTTCTTTTAAATATGGCAACCTTGAAGGCTCGCTGCTGCCTAATATTCTACTCAATTATAAATATTACATATGTTTTATTCATATGCTTCATTCTTGATCACAAAAATTGCAAAATAAAAATGTGTGGATCATACTTCCTATCTTACGATCCACACATTAAATACATTTTAAGTTTTTATTTTATTTTTGAATATTTTCATCCTCCAACAGACTCCGAAATGCCATCTTTAAGTGCAACATTACTCTTAAGAATAATACATAGAGCTGCTAAGAAAAGGCTTATATTTAGTATAAACGGATAAGCCTTGTTCATATCCGACAGCATGCCTGATATATATCCAAATGGTAATGAAAAAATAAGTATAACCGCATAAATAATAGATGTCATTCTCGATCTTTCTTCGGGGCTTGCATTAAGTACAAGCATAGATTCACTTAATGGATCTACGAGTGCCATGGCACATGCCTCCAAAAATGTACTTACAACAAGCAGCATATACCCCCTCTCTGGGAGTGTTATGAGCAGCAATTGGCTGAATATAAAACATAGAAACCCTGTTATCATGGGTCTCTTCAGATTAAAAGCAGAAATTCTATGGGCGGTGGCAAAGAAAAATATAAGCATGATACTTGAACGGATAAATGGGAAAAAGGCTATATTTTCTACTGGGATACGTATTTTTTCTGTTACAATGATACTCCAAAAAGTACTCGTAGTAGTTCTGCAGATCGTAATGATAAGTAAAACTACTATGGTATAATATAATTTGGGGGATCTTGAAATATGTGCTAAAACATTCCTATAATCTATAAGTATTTTACAGAGAGAAGTATTTTTAGTTTCTTCCATTCTAATTTTACCACGTTTAGTTTCCTCAGAAAAAATGTACACTATAATGAACTTTATGGTCATCATAACAAAACTTAGTACAAATAACATTCTCATTGTTGTAACTAAAGAAAACTTGTTAATGAGAAATCCTGTAATAGGTGCTATAAAGGCCACTAAAAGACCTGAAATATAAACAAGTGACCACATATTAACAATATCCTTTTGCTCTGCATCTTCAACAAAAAGACATCCCCATGAAATCATCGTAACACGCCACATAGCATTAATGACTGCAGCTACAATAAAATAGTAAATATTCTGAGCCGCTGCCCAAATAAGGCAAGGAACACTCCACGAAAGTATATCAAAAATAAAGGTGGTAGCCTTTCTGCCTAACTTATCATTAACAGCACCTCCGAGAAGCGAGAAAATAATTTGAAACAACGTACTGATACTTACAATCATACCAATCTGTGTGTCTGTTACTCCCAGCGTTATCATATATACAGAAACATAGGGCATATAAAGATTATAAGGAATACCCCATAAGGGTTCTGGATATAAACATGCTCTCGGGTTCCCTCGAAGATTTATAAGGGTTGCTATCAGGGGATGATTTTTCATAAAAAACCTCTTCTCTATCTAATCAATAGTTATATTATACTTGAGATAAATAGCAAACACAATTTTATTGTTCATATTAATATCTATTTAAAGTTATAACTTTTTGCTTAGCTAACGAAGTAATTCTTTGCCAGAAATACCAGGTTCCGTCATAGATATAGTATCTAGAATACAAGTCAGCTCTTTTTCATTTAACAATCCTTCTTTTAAAATAAGTTCTCTAATCGATCCCCCTGTTTTAATGGCATTTTTAGCTAACGTCGCTGCCTTTTGATAGCCTACATGTGGGCATAGTGCCGTGATAATTCCCACACTATTCTCCACAAGATCTCGGCATCTCTCTCTATTAGCGGTAATCCCGGTCACACAATTATCTACAAAAGTATTAACAGCATAGGTAAGGGTATCAATAGATTGGAAAAGACAGTAAAAAATGATAGGCTCAAAAGCATTAAGTTCTAGTTGTCCAGCCTCTGCTGCCATTGTAATAGTAAGATCATTTCCAATAATATTGAAGGCTACTTGGTTTACTACCTCAGGTATCACAGGATTCACTTTACCAGGCATGATGGAAGATCCATTTTGCTTGGGTGGCAAATTAATTTCCCCAAAACCAGTTCTAGGCCCCGAAGACATAAGTCTTAAATCATTTGATATTTTAGATAAGGTTACAGCTGAGGCCTTAACAGCACCGGATACAGCTACAAAAGAATCTACATTTTGTGTAGCATCAATAAGATCAAAAGCCTGTACGAGTCCCATCCCTGTAATTTTATCTAGGTTAGGAACAACGCGCTTTAAATATTGTTCATCTGCATTAAGTCCTGTACCTACTGCTGTTCCGCCAAGATTAAGCGAACGCATTTCATCCTTTGCTTTTTCCATGCGATGAATATCTCTGTTAATAGCTGCCGCGTAGGCCTTAAACTCCTGCCCTAGCCGAATAGGGACAGCATCTTGCATTTGTGTTCTTCCCATCTTGATGACATCATTAAACTCTTCTGCCTTTTCACATAATGCATGATACAATCGTCTAAGTTCTACTTGAGCGTTTTCTAACAGCTTAAGTGCTGTCATCTTACCCGCTGTTGGGATTACATCGTTAGTAGACTGTCCATAATTGACATGATCATTAGGATTGACTATAGAATAGTCCCCTTTTATGCCTCCCAAGAGTTCAATGGCACGATTAGCTATAACTTCATTTGCATTCATGTTAAGTGAAGTCCCAGCCCCCCCTTGAATGGGGTCAACAATAAAATACTGATGGAGCTTTCCACCTATAATTTCATCGCAAGCTTTTACAATAGCATCTGCAATTTTTTTATCAAGCAGTCCCACCTCATAATTTGTAATGGCTGCTGCTTTTTTAATCTGCGCTAAGCTATTTATAATTTCACTATGCATTTCAAGTCCAGTAATGCGGAAATTTTCTGCTGCTCTTAGAGACTGCACGCCATAATAGACATCTTTTAAGACATCCTTCGTACCTATTGAATCCTTCTCTAAACGATAATCTTCTTGTGAATACTCTTTTTCAAGTTTTTCCTTATTCATAGCCTCTTCACTCCCGGTCAAATAATTTGTTACGCTATTTATGCGTTACACACTTTATAAACGCTGCCCGGTAAACTTCTGCAGCCTTCATCATATCATCAATTGCTACACGTTCATTAGGCTGATGCTCACTTGTAGGACTAGCAGGTAAGTTTGCGCCAAATGCCACACAGTTATCAAAAGCTCTTGCATAAGTTGCTCCTGCTGAAATATAAGGTTGTGAGATAATATCCCCTGTTATTTCACGATAAGCATTAAGCAGCTGTGTTACGAGTTCACTTCCTAACGGTACGTGAATAGGTTTTAGCCAGTCATATTCTTCTACTATGAGATGATATTTTGAGGCAACTTCTCTAATGATATTTAAAACAGTTTCTTTTTTTTGTCCTACTGGCAGCCTCAGGTCTACACTGAAAACTGTACCATCTTTATTCGCATTCATCTTACTAAGATTAACAGTTACAGGTCCTGAAAAATCCGAAAGATCCTGAGCCGTAAATCCTTCAAACTTAAATTGGTTATTTAAAATGTCACACGCAAATTGTATGGCATAATCTACATAGCCAGCTTCATAAAGCGCCTCCAAAAGATGTAGGTTAGCACTTATCCCTTTCCATGGATTTTTAGCATGAGCTGTCAAACCTGTTACTACAATCTCATCATCTTCCACATGATAAGAAAATCCCCTTTTCACCAGGGCTTCCTCAATCTTCATCTCCCTACGGCACCTTGCAAAAGCGGAAACGGCATTAAAACTATCTCCCCCATAGTAGTGATATGCTGGCGTACTAGCATCCTTTATCAAAATTTGAAGCAGTCCTTTTTCAGCATATGTAAGAGGGAACGTAGAATCTGGTGTGAATCCACTTTTAGGTGCTTCCTCTCTTTTTGTATATTCGCTCATACAACGCCATAAAGTTTCTTCATCTGTTCCAAAAATAAAACGCACACGTTTATTCAGGAGGTAGCCATCATCAATAAGTGACTTGAGTGCATAGGCTGCAAGGACAATAGGTCCCTTGTCATCCTGTACCCCTCTGCCACAAATACATCCCTCTTTAATGATAGGTACAAATGGATTATGTTCCCATCCATCTTCTTCTCTGGCACTAACTACATCGATATGTCCAAGCACCCCAAAAAGTTCTCCCTCTCCTAGTTCAGCATAACCATAAGCTCCATCTTCTGCCTTATAAGTATGAAATCCAAGCTTATGCATCATCCCTAAGGCCACGTCCAAACATCTGTCTATCGGCTCACCAAAAAGATATGAATTGCTTTCTTCATAAACAGAAGGAATGGCTACTAGTCTACATATATTTTCAATTATTTCATTACGATATCTCTCCATTATTCAGCCTCACTTTAGAAAAATTTAAAATGGCAGGCGGGTCTTAGCACGCCTGCCATCTCATTATTAAGTTATATTAAATTGGAAGAAATACACCTACACTTAATAAAATCATAGTTGCCACAAATATAATGAGTAACAACTTGGACATAAACTTCCATAACTGTCCGTAACTTATTCCAGCCAGAGCAATAGCTCCCATTACTGTTCCGCTTGTAGGTGATACTAAGTTAACTAAACCACTTGCTGATTGATAAGCTGTAATAGCTAAGGCCTGACCATGAGATCCTACCATGTTGGCATTTTCAAAAACGCCGCTGGCGAGTCCGCCAATAATCGGCATTGTCGCGTTAGCAAGGCCAGATGTAGATGGAATAAGGAAAGAAAGTGGAATATTAAATAAGTAAGCAAGGTTTGTAAAGATAACAGGACTCGTATTACGCAGTGCTATCTCTCCAGCACGAAGAATAGTGGCATCCATACCGCCTGACTCCATAACAACTTTAATTCCTCTAGATAATCCAACAATCAACGCTACAGAAACTAAATCCTTTACACCACCCATAAAAGTTCTAACAAGCTCTTTTTCTTTCATACCAGAAACAAATCCTATTACAACAGACATAAAAAGGAACCAAACAGATAATTGACCAAAGTACCAGTCTCCGAGTGCCGCACTATGAGTAAGTGCACTGTCATAGTTATTCCAATAAGAACCTGCACCATTAGGCTGAAGACCAAAGATACGGCTCGCTTTAGCTGTTGCATTATAAATATTATCAAAAATCATAATGTCAAATTTGAAAGCCCAAGGTACAACCCCTATAATCATAACAATAAAGGTTATTGCAAATAAAATCATTACAATTTTGCGCCTTGTTGTAAATGGAACTATTTCGTCACCATTTTTTACTAAATTATCTGGAATAGCTACTCCTCTCATGATAGAAAGATTTGGATTGGCTTTAACCTTTTTGGCATAGCTCATCACATACCATACCCCTATACCGTAGAAAACAAGCCACATAATAAAACGGAGTACAATCCCTTCTCCTAACCCAATGCCTACAACGCCACTAGCAACGCCTGTTGCAAAAGGATTAGTTGTAGAGGCTAGAACGCCAAGCCCAGCCGACACTAATATGACACTAAAGCCGGTCATAAGGTCAAACCCTGCAGCTAAAAATACAGCAATAATAATAGGATAAAAGGCTATTGTCTCTTCACACATACCATAGGTTGTTCCCCCGATAGCAAAGATTGCCATCAAAATAGGAATAAGATAAATTTCTTTCCCCTTCATTCTTCTTATAAGTGCACCAATAGTAGCATCCAGCGCTCCTGTTTTCATGAGAATGCCTATAAAGCCACCTATGATTAAAATAAATAGGGCTACATCTTTAGCCTGGAAAAAGCCCTCTATAGGTGCAGCAATGATATTCCACATGCCTTGTTTAGCAGGAATATTTTTACTTGATTTGCTCACACCACTATCGCCTGTTTCAAGATAAGATACCATTCTCTCAGGAAGTGCCTCTACAAACTCAGGTTTTAAATCAGGATTTTCTGAAAGTACTACCTGGGTAAGTTCATTAGCATAAGCCTGGCGTAATTCACCCGCATTATCGCCACCCATTTCAATCTCAAACAAACGGTCCCTATCGAGAGGTACATGTACTAATGCGGACACAGCAGCATCCCCTTCACCAACCGTTACCTTAACATACTTACTAGCCGGAATAATCCAAGTAAGTACTGCCACGATTACCGTAATCCAAACCAAAATGGTAAACGCTGACGGCATTTTCATTTTACTTTTCATCATAAACTTTCCCCCTTGATTAATTATTTTTTCGTCACTTATATATAATTACATTTTACACTCTGAAGTGGTAAAGAACCGATACTTTCAAACTAAAAAAACACCCCTACAGGTGCTTTTTTAAATATTTTTTAATTTTTATAAGTGTATTTTCACCCCAAGAATACTCAAACATGTATTCTCCATGAAATCTTTTAATAAACATCTCATTGCCTTCTAACAGCTGGTAATAATCACAGATGAATTCTGCTTTATGGACATAACAACTCCCTCTGTTAGATACAAAAAAATGAATATTGTAGGCATTTAACGTTTTATTTAAATGATTAACAGCTTTACGATAGAGTTGTTTCACATTTTCATCATAGGGACGCTCCGGCCAAAGCAAATCAATAATTGTATCCATTGATACAATGCTGCCCTGACGATCAATAAGCACAGCTAGTAATTCTTTAGCCTTAGTATTACTAAAATAAATAGGCTTTTCATTTACAAAGACATCAAAATGATCAAAGGTCTGGACAAAAACTTTTTGAGTCTCAGGGACTACATATCTTTTAGCTTTTTGCATCGCTTTAATAACTTCAGAAATTTCACTGGGTTTTAAAATATAGGAAACTGCATCCAAGCGAAATGCGTCCAAAGCATATTGTTCATATCCCGTCACAAAAACAACAGCTGTTTTTATTCCTCTACTTTGAATTTCTTTTGCAATATCAATACCACTTATTTGTGGCATTTCTACATCCAAAAATACCAAGTCTACTGGATGCTTACAAAGGTATTCTAAAGCAAACTGAGGATTCATAAATGTTTCTACTACTTCTATTTCAGGTATTTGTTTGCATAGTCCATGCAAGTAATTCAAAGGTGCTTTTTCATCATCGACTAGAACCGTCCTCATAATCCATTCCTTTCTCTCTATATTCCTTTAAGATCTCTACCCTCGCCATAGTTCCAATATCTTTCTCACTGCTTAAATTTACAGAAGCATTCATTACAATAGCCAGCCGCGCTTTAATGTTTTTAATCCCCATGGAGTCCATGTTTTTTTGATTCAAAATATCCACATCAAAGCCAACCCCATTATCTGAAACCTCAATGATAAATGCTTCTTCAGTTTCATAAGTTTTAATTACAATCGTTCCGCCTTCAATACGCTTGCAAACCCCATGTTTTATGGCATTCTCCACCAGCGGCTGAATCGTTAGGGGGGGTACGAGAAAACAATCGGCCTCGATATCATAGCAAACATTAAGCCTTTTTCCAAATCTTAATTTTTCAATGGCTACATAATTTTGTATATGTTTAAGTTCCTCTTGAAAAGTGATAGGTTCCTTACTTCCGATAGAGCGCATATTAACTCTTAAATATCTAGCGAATTTCAAGATAGCCTCACTTGCCTCTGCTGAATTTTCGTTGTTTAACTCATAAATAGCAATGAGTGCATTATAAAGAAAGTGTGGTCTGATTTGACTAAGCATAAGTGCCGACTCACTTTCTTTCATTTTGAGTTTCATCTGGCTAAGTTCTAGCTCGCTCTTCTGAGACTCTTTTGCAATTCTTTGTGAGTGTGTATTTTTTTTAACATATACATAAAGCAAAATGACAAAAAATGCCGCAAAACATGTAGGCAAAAACATGGACATATTAAAAATATATATCCCTAAAAAGCTATATTGTTCAACAAGGATCCCTGATAAAATGAATAAATAACTAATGCCCAGTGCAAGAGCATAAGAGGTATTTTTACTAATCTCCCTAAATAAAAAAGGAATACTCAAAAGCGCTGGAACAAAACCAGCTGCAATAAATAATACTTTATAATGATTGAGATCTCCTATATTAGGCGTCACTCTTCCCATGATGCCAATCCCTGTTAAAATAAGTAGCATACCAAACATTTCCACAGATACTTTTGATTCTAGCAAATCATGTACATATAAGTACATCAATAATGGTAAAAAAGATGAAACAAGAGCAATGCTGTCTATATAGGCTGAGCTATTTATATAGGGAATAATAAGGCCTACGGTAGCCCCGATTTCCCCTCTATTAGAAATAATCAGAGACAATATAATACATACCAGCATTAAATAGATTGAATATAAATTCCTTCCTCCCGAAATTAGAACAAGACTATATAAAATAATAAACGTTATAAAAGCTCCTATATACATACTCGCCCAAGTAAACCGTAGGTTAGTACGGGTATAATCCGAACCGCTTTCTACTAATAAAGGTGTATAATTGATTACAGGAAAGTATTTTGCAGATACTTCTATACTAATATCTACATTTCGCTCTCTTGGTAAGGTCAGCCTATTCTTTAACACATTTTGATTTAACTCTACTTTATTTGGCTCTTTAGATAGAGTACCACTTGATGCAATTAAGTTCCCATCCATATAAACCCTATAAGCTGCTCTAATGTTGGGAATAAATGTCATAAGTTCAACATCTGTTGGGCAGTTTATTAGTCTTAGCCGATAGGTTCCAAATCCAAAAGTAACCTTAAAATCTGCTCCCCTTGCCCCAGTATTCCAGGAAGTTGGTATTTGAATCGTTTGTGGCCAATCTCTGCTATCCTTCCCATTAGTAATAATCCATTGATTAGGGTAAAACTCCCATTCCCCATTTAAGGGAATCTGCTTATTGGTTTTAAAATCTACCCCTTCTAGGTCGAGAACACCTTTTTGAATCCTTGGAAGTCCCTTGTGCTCCTGATAATTTGTACTGATAATAGGTAATATCATGAGAGGGTAAGCAGCTATTACAATAAAGATAATAAAAATAATTTTATTTCTTAACACACATCTATTTTTCATTCTGCACCTACTTAGCATAAATACGTGAGTTTACTCCATTATATCACAATTTCTAAAGCAGTGACTTTTAAGCTCTTCCACATTTATTTTTGAATGTACCATTGCTGCTTTCTTCATACAAAAAAGCAGCCGCACCCTTATCATAGATAAAGTTACAGCTGCCACCTCTTTTATGATCTTAATCTAACCTGTTAAGTCTCCACTATTTAACACAAAAAATATTAATGGTTAAAAATATTTTTAAAAAATAATAGAGCCCCACTAATCATTAGTAAACCAATGATTACTTTTCTCGTTGTTTCTTCTCCTATATGGGTATCCACCTTTAAGCCTATTTTCATTCCTAGGAAAACTGCTGGCGAGAGAAGAAGTGTTAAAAAAAGTATTTCTTTATTCAGGAGTCCTGTCACCTGGTAGAGCATAAATCTAAATAAATTATCTACTAAGAAAACACAGCAAATATTGGCACGAAACTGACTTTTATTATCCGTTGTCCTGCTAATATAGCTTACCAGCAGCGCCCCTATACCATAAAGTCCTGCTAATATACCTGAAACAACTCCGATTATTACTAGAAAAAAAGGATTATTTTTTTTGTTTATAGCCTCTTTAGCAGGTTTTCTCATCATTTCTATGGCTAACCCAATGACTACAATCCCAAGTCCTGATTTTAGAAGCCATTCATTTCCCATCTTCAGTAAAAGTGTACCAGGAATGCTCCCAGCGAGAAGCATGAGCGATAAAGGAATGACCACTCTCAAAGAAATATTTTTCCGTTCTTTAATAACCATGAATAGGTTAGTTGGAATACTAAAAATAAGATCTATAGGGGTTGTAAGTGTATTCGGTACGATAAATGAGAACAACGACCCCATCACAAGTGTATTCCCAAATCCTGTTATAGCCTTTACAAAATAAGCTAAAAAAGTAAAAATTAAGAGAAATATGTTTTGCATTAGCTTCTCCTTCTGATGCTTACACGATATATCCTTATCAATTCATATCATTTTTCATAAAAAAGTGACTATAACCTTATTTTTCATAAAGTCACAGCCACCTACATTACTTTGAAATAGCTTAGCTGATAGCAGCATAAGCCTTTTTAAGTTTAGTGTTCTATATCAATATAATCTGCTAATTCAGCATATAAGCTATGAGCATCTACCTCATCATCAGTTACTAGAAATAACTCCTCATTTAAACTTAATGCAAAAATACCAAGAATTGACTTAGCATCTACCATACCACTCTTGCTATGAATCCAGATATCAAATGGATATTTACTAACAACTTGATTAATTTTTTGGATATTTTCAATGTTTTTTACTTTTATAGGTTTTTTCATTTATTTTTCCTCCTAATTTCCTATTTAATTTAATTTCAGTATATTGTAAAAATCTCCTCTTTACAATAGAAAAATCTATGATATATATTAACTTATTAATGATCTGTAATATACCCTAAAATCAAAAAGTACTAAAATTATAATAATAACTCATAAACTTCTTACAACTGCAAGAAATTCATGAGTTTCTATTCATACCCCGTCAAATTCTATTTCATGTTTAAGTATTTCATCAATCCTTTTTTCCATTTTATTGATATCAAAACCTGCTTCTTTTTTTATGCTTTTCCTAAGCATTGGACCAATCTGTGACATATCATCCTTGATATCTTTTAAAAGTTCAAAGGCTGCTGCTGCTTCAAGTTCTTCTCTAGGAACCTCTACCATATTGGCTAGAATTGTATTTTCTGTCCTCGAGGCAATTATTGGCGTTTTTATATCCTCAACATATACTATTGTCCGTCTTCCTGGCCCTCTTTCATCCTCAATAGGCTCAAGACTTACAATTTTATCCGATCTTACAAATTTCCCATATCCTAATGGAATCATGGAATTTTCCCTTACTTGCATCTCTATCACCTCAATCAATCTGCAGTTTGAAACTTAAAGTTAGTTTCTCCAGTATTAGGACAAATATACTTAGTGGCAAAAAACAACCCACAATACCTGATATTTCAAGGTCTTGTGGGTTGTTTTTGTCTACTCAAATTCAATAGTTGCTGGTGGTTTCCCTGTGCGGTCATACATAACACGGTTAACCTTTAGGCATATCTATCAACTTATCTAATCTGATTAACACAATCATAAGTTCTGCTCTAGTAAGTGCTTTTTCAGGGAGCATCTCATCCTTATTGGCCCCATTTAGTAACCCAGTTGCTACGCAATAATCAATAGCTTCTTTATACTTGGTATCTTTAATATCTTTAAAGCGCATATTTTCTCTTACTGTCGGCAGCTTGCCTTCTGTAATATCATACAGAACCTGTGCCAGTATTTCTCTTGATAATGGCTTATTCTCAAGCTTAGCTATAGTAGCCAAAGTTGTCTCTTGTAACTTAGAACCAACAGATGCTATATTACTAAATGCCCAGTTCTCTTTATCTGTAATGTACTTCTCTACTGTGCTCCTTGGCAATTTCATTTCTGTTACATTATTTAATAGCAATACTCTATTTAAGAATGTAAAAGTATCTGCAACTTTTAATGCTTCCTTAGGTTTAAAGGTTCCATCCGGCATACCCGTTACTAACCCTAGTTCTGCTGCCTTTTTAATTGATTCATTGCCCCAGTGTTGTTCGGGGACATCTTTAAAACTTGCATTTTTAATAGATTTTAATGTAACTTCTGTAATTATTGTTGAAATATCTATCCCTATTTGTTTTAACAGCTCTGGTTTCTCTAGCATTTCTTGTATCTGTTTATCTGTAAACTTATTATTGGTAAGTTCTTTAATTTGTTCTACTTTTAATGTAATCTTAAGACTTGTATATGGTGTGTTTTCCTTAAAGTTATTAGCTATATCTTTTTTATCTGAATCACTTAATTTATTAATAACTTGTTCCGTTGGCGGCAACTTTACTGTACTGTTACTGTTACTGTTACCGCTACTTCCACCTGTTGATGGTGTGTGTGATTCTATATTGCTGATAACTTTACTTACTTCATTTGATACATGATTTTGACTATCTTTTGCTCTTGCATAGATTGTCATATTTTCAGCAACTTCAAATGCTTGATGATATGTTTTCCATATACCATTATTCCCCAACTTATACTCTAATGCACTTCCTCCATCTTTCTGTGCTGCCGTAATGGTTACTGTCACTTTATTTGTTTTGCCTTCTGGAGTTGTGCTTATTTGTGGTCCATTGATTACTACCGGTTCATTTACTTCTATATTACTAATTACTTTACTTACTTCACTTGATGTATTTCGTTGACTATCTTTTGCTCTTGCATAAATTGTCATATTTTCCGTAACATCAAATGCTGACTCATAAATTCTCCACTCACCATTAACTCCTAGTTTATACTCTAATAGACTTCCTCCGTTTGCTTGAGCTTTTGTAATTGTAACTGTCACTTTACTGGTCTGGCTTTCTGGCGAGGCACTTATTTGTGGGGCACTTACTGTCACTGGATTATTTAGCTCTTCTTTAGATACTATTAACCAGCTCAGTTGTACATCTGAGTTGCTGCCTGTATTAACTGGTTTTATGGTTACTTTTAAATCTTGATCAACTATAATGTTTGCATACTCATAAGTCTTTTCATTTCCATCAATAACAATACCACTTTGTTTTGCAACATCATTAATAAATATATTTGCTTTTCTATTTCCGTTAGCCCACTGCGCCCATGGATCATAAAGCCCAAGATAGACTGTATATTTCCCAGGTTGAAGCCCTTTAAAGAAATAGTCAATATTGCGATTTGAACTGTCGCTTTTCACATGACGCAGACTCTGGTAAATACCTTGTCCTGTTCCTGTCGTATCTGTATTACCTGTATAGCCCCAAGTACTCGTACCACTAATAAATTCTTGATCATTAACTGTTTTATTAATTAGACTTGAACCCATAAAGTTTTTCATCTGAATATATTCTTCAGACGAGTTATCTCCGCCGTTCACAAAATAAAGTATATTACTTGGAATCACATACATATTGAATGAAATCTTTTGTCCACTCTCTAATGTCCCATTAACAGTTATTTCACCAACAGTCTTAAACGTGTTTTGAGTCGTTTGCCATGTCACTTGAGCTGATACTTGTGGAGATCCACCTTTTTGTACTGTTATTTGACTTGGAAGCTGCGGCGTTATTCCATAGGCAGTCATTTCTGGCATAGGTGTTATTATTTTTAGTTTTCCCATAGTATCGAGTAAGTCCATCGTCCATTCCTCGACCCATTCAATACCTATTCTGCTATCTGATTCAAACTTTATAGGTAGCCAGATATATCTAGAATCTGCAAGGTTTGCATCATCTGGATATGTCCAGCGATCTGCCATAAACATAAATTTACCATTTTCAGCATCTATGGGTAATACATAAGTACTTTGTGACTGGAATGTATTTCCATAACCATCTCCAATACAAGGATCTCCCATATCTGTCCAAGGACCAAACATACTATCTGCCATAGCATATTTTGCTTGATTTGGAGCCCAGCCTGTACAGCCTGAAGAAATGAGATAATATTTATCATCGTATTTAAATACTGCTGGTGCCTCTCTATAATCACCTTGATGCACTCTAATATAGTCTGTACCAATCACACCTTTGTAAGCTGTATCTCTTATTGAATTTCCTTGACTATCTGTCAGATTATCTTTATGCCATCCTGCCACATCTAAATAATCATCTGTTAGCTTAGAAATATAAAGCGTCCCATTTTCTTCACTTGCATAAATGATATAAGCCGTTCCATCATCCTCCACAAAAAGGTTCATATCTCTCGCCATACCTTGATTTGTTCTAGCTGGATCAGGATCTTGGTCTAGTCTGTAGCTTCTAATGTATGTAAAGGGACCTGTAGGACTGTCACTTATAGCAACCCCTGCATTTGCTTTCGCATAGTTTGCAGTAGACCACTCTGTAGGTCCATCTGCATGGAACCACATAACCCATTTACCTGTGCTTTCATTGTAAATAACTTTAGGTCTTTCCATAACAGCCGTGTTAATATCTAAATCTCTAAATATATCCGTCTTATCTGTTCTTCCTGCATATAAAGTTTGAAGCTGTGCATCACTCTCAAATTGATCCATAGATTCTATAGCTCTTAGGGCAAGTCCTTCGTCTGTCCAGTTATATAAATCTGTAGAAGTGTAACATCTTACTCCTCTTAACGGCCTGTAACCATTAGTTTTATCTTCACCATACCAATAATACTTGTGGTTTACTTTATCATACCATATCCCACCACCATGAGCTTGGATGCGTTCTCCTTTTGTGTCTACCCACTTTGTTCCTGGCTGAATACTTGCATTAGACTCTGGTTGTGCCCCTGATTTATATATTTTTGCATAGTCAAGTGCAATTGCTTCTCCTGATGAAGCATCATTTTTATTTCCTGTTACCTCAATGACAATAGTATGCTGTCCATTTGTAAGTATCCCTGTATCAAAAATACTGCTGTCTTCATCTCGAAATGCACTGTAAAGGTCTACTTCAACTGGTGTCCCTCCATCTACTGTAATATTGGCTTTTCCATGATTGTTAGCTTTAATGCCATAAATTTGTGCTTGACTACCTGTAAAATGTAAAGTCGCTGTGTCACCTACATTAGATGACCATACATTATCATTTGAGTAAGCTCCTGAATATCCATAATAATCCCAAGTGCCATTATACACAAATCGATTAACTTCGGTTTCACCTGTTATTGTTGATTCATTGAGTTTTATTAAGCTATCATCATAAACTACATTTTCAAGCACATAAGTTGTAATAGACTGTCTATCAATAACATCTGTTAACACGCCATTTTCAATCGTTACATCTTGTTCTTGTTCACAATTTTGATTGTTTGATGTCCTGTAAACTTTTGCAGTATTCCCTACACTATTGAATCCTGTTAAGTTAAATGCAACTTGTTTATTCTCTGTATTTGAGTCATTAATAGTAACAAAAGTTAATTTTCCATTTGCCTTATCATAAAAAGCAACAGTCTTATCATCATTCGTCTCTAACATGACAGAACCTGGTCTAATAAATTTACTATATTGCATCATACTATAGTACTTTTTAGTTGTCCTAAACTGTTCTGCCTCTAAGCCTTTTACGCCATCTCCTTCAAAGTTAGCTAAAATAAGTCCCCAGTTACTATTTTCACCTTGTTTACCATCCATTGTAGGCATCATATTAGGCCAGTTTTCAACTGCTTGCCATATAACCCACGCTGTAGGCTGAATATTCTTTATATCATCTGTAATACGCCTTGCAAACTCAATACCAGGTACAATATTATCTGGACCATATGGCGCGGATCCACCTAAATCTACTTCCGACATCCATAAATCTTTGCTTTTCATAGCTGCTGCATTTTTAGTTTCTTTTCTCTGATTTCCACCATAAGTATGAACATTCCACTTATCCATACTATCTTTAGTTTCTTGGCTAAAACTTTTAAAGTTATTAAGCCCTGTATTTAGAATACTCTCATCCATTGCAGCTACACGTATATTAGCTAAATCTTTGTCTGCTAAGGATTGATGTGTAAGTTGAATCATTTGTTCTTGCTTATCGACATCAAAATGACACCCTTCTTGTCCGCCATTAAGCTTCCAATAATTTGTATAAGGCTCATTAAGTGGCTCTAAATAGTCAAATTCAATACCTTCATTTTCTTTGAAATGTTTAGCAACTTCTGTCAGATAGTCTGCAAAGTCATCATAATATTGATCTTGTAAGTTATTTGCCCATCCACCATCACTTCCTGATGCACAGCCAGATACTGTCATGAAATATGGTGGTGTATTTGAAAAGGCTTCCGTAATATCAGCGCCTCTTGCAATAGCATCTTTAAGTACCTGAATTTGATTAGCATCTGCCTCCCAATTATAGTTGAGGGTGCCATCTCCATTGAACCCTGTGGCAAATCCCTCCATTTCGCCGCCTGCTCTCATATGGTCATGTCCAGGGGCATCTCCTCCACCAATATTGTATCTTACGATATTAAGACCGAGTCCTTTATCTTTATCAAAAAGCAAATCTGATATAGCTGTCCTATTTGCTTCTGACCATCCTCCTATGACATTTGCAAACCAAACAAGGGACGTTCCCCATCCATCAAAAGTTTGATATTGATCTTCTGGTGAAATTGTAATTGTTCCTTCGCTCACCGTTTCCGCTGGCACTAATTCTATGCTAAAGTTATCTATGTAAGCTTCTGAAGTATTCCCAGGTATATACACATAAATCCTTGCTTTTCCTGCGACATTTGTTTCAAAATCCACACTTAACTCCTGATAATCTTCTGTAAGTGTTCCATTTTGATAAAACTTACTTGATCCTTCGCATCCCAGTTCAATACTGTTCCCAGCACTTCCTTTAACCATAGCTTTTAACGTATACCATGTATAGGGTTGAAGGCCTTCCAGTGGTTGTTCTATAGCTTTATTTCCGTCAGCTAACT
Organism: Clostridia bacterium; assembly: GCA_029239755.1. Lineage (GTDB taxonomy): Bacteria > Bacillota > Clostridia > Lachnospirales > Cellulosilyticaceae > FMMP01. The sequence goes on from JARBUI010000007.1 coordinate 122,747, forward strand.
TTGCACAAGCACTTACATTTATTCCATTTGTTGAATCAAGACTAAACATAAGGTCTCCTGATGCCCAACCAGGGTTTTCCCATCCTGTTAATCCTTCTGTAAAATCAGGATTTTTAATTATTCCCGCCTCGCTTGACGCTATTACATAAACTGGTGCTGTTTCGCTTCCTAATAATTCTAATGTCGATGGTGTAGTTTGCTCTTCTTGGCTGATAAATGTCTCTGGTGTTTCTAGAATGTTCGTTTGCACTTCATTGCCATACGTTAAAAGTGATTGAGTCAATAGTGTTACCACACTTAGCAAAGCTACTAGCTTTTTCCTCATAATCATTTTGCCAACCTCCTTATTGATGTCATATATAATAAATAAGCAAACCAATAAAAATTTCAAACTCACTCTTTTACTGCACCGGCTACTATGCCTGCAAATATGTACTTTTGAAATACAATGTAAATAAGAATAGTTGGTACCATAACAACTACTATAGCTGCACTTAAATATTCCCATGCACTAAATTGCGAACTGCTAAAAGACATTAATGTAGTCGTAACTGTACGCAGTTTTGCAGATGGCATGTACAGATACGGAATATACATATCATTCATAACTTCTACCGCCTTTATAATAGCAAGGGTAGCTGTAGCTGGTTTTAAAAGCGGGAAAATAATTTTATAAAAGATTTGGAAGTATGTTGCCCCGTCTATCATAGCGCTTTCATCAAGAGATACAGGAATTTTATCTATAAACTGCATATAAATATAAAGCTGCATTAAATCAGCTGCTGCATAAATAATAACAGGGGCCCATATTGTGTTGTACACACCTATACGGCTCATGATAGAGAAACGTGCTATTTCACAAATTTGTCCCGGAATGACCATACCTAATGCAAATAATGCAATAAGTGTCTTTTTAAATTTAAAGTCAAAGCGGTGCAAGCAATAAGTAGTCATCGTTCCTAATAAAGCATTTACTGCAACACTTATTACAACTAAGAAAATGGAATTTTTAAACCCCAGTAATATTTTCCCTTTGGTAAATACAACCATATAGTTTTCTAAATTCAAATTGGTTAAAGAAGGTAATTGAAGCGGAAAATCATTGCCTATTTGCGGAGCTGTTTTAAAAGATGCAAATAAAACAACTAACATCGGTAAAAATACAATAACCGTAATGCATGCCATAATGCTATAAATAAGCCATTGATCCAGCTTTAGTGATGCTGATTTGGATTGTTTTCTGACATCATGGTTAATGCGAAAACTTGTCTGCATATTATTTCCCCTCCTTTAAACCAAAAATATTTTTTTGAACCCAGTTAAATACAACTATCATCATAATTAATGAGATCCCCATTGTGGATGCCATTCCAAAGTTTTTATACTTAAAAGCCATCTGAATTGTACTAAGAGCAAAAGTGCTGCTTGCAGTACCTGGTCCCCCTTGTGTTATAACAAAAGGTATATCAAAAACTTGCAGTGCTCCTCTTAAGTTGAGGAATAACATAAGTTCTACAACGATTTTGATACTTGGTAAGATAATAAAAATAAGACGTTTAAAAGCATTGGCTCCGTCTACTACTGCCGCTTCAATAATATCTTCTGGAATAGATTGCAACGCTGCTAAAAACAGAACGATATGAAATCCCGAATATCTCCAAAGCGAGACACTTACCAGTGAGTAATTAACAACACTAGGATTACTTAACCAGTTTTGTATCCAGCCTTCTAGACTAAGCATCTTTAAAATTTCGTTTAATGCCCCATTTACAGGACTAAAGAAAAAACTAAAAGCATAGGCTACAGCTACGCCATTAATAATATAGGGCATAAAAACAACCGATTTAAAAAATTTCATTCCTCTTAATTTACTGTTAAGTATAACTGCTGCAATAATCTCCAAAGGAATAAAGCCTAAATGGATAATAAAATACAAAAAGTTGTTTTTTAAAGACACCCATATTTCCTTAGAGTTAAAGATAAGATCTTTATAATTCTTAAATCCTATTATTTGTTGTACCTCACTAAAACCATCCCAACTTGTAAAGCTTGTTTGTAGAAGTTTTAGAGTTGGATAAACTACAAATACTAATAATAATAGTACTGGAATAAACAAAAAAGTGATTAGGAGTACATTTTTTTGTGTCTTCAAACTATTCATCATTCTTCCTCCTTTTCAAATATATTTATTTCAAAAATAAATGAGGTGACCTTTCTAGGCCATCTCATTTATTTTTAATGGCATTTACTTCGTCGTGCTTTGTGCTTCTTGCCATGATTTATTTAGATTATTCATTAACTCATCTAGATCTTTACCTGACATCATCTCTTGACCTATTTGTTTTACATCAAATTTAGTTGCTGCTTGTATAGCTTGGAATTTTTTATTGCCTCCATCATAGATAACTGGATTTACATCGACACCTTCAAATGCTTCTGCAATGCAAGGCTCAACTCCTGCTTCAATAGATTTCATAGTAGAATTAACATTCATAGCTTTAGTGAATGCTTGATAATTGGCTGCATCTGTTAAAAACCAGTTAATAAATTCTTTAGCCGCCGCCTCATTTTTACCACCTTGAGCTGTAGATAAAAATGTATCTGCCATTGTTATTGTATTTAACTTTTCTGAAGCATCTTTTCTTACAGGTAATAAGAAAGTTCCAATTTTATCACTTTTATCGCCCATAGCCTTCTGAGCATCTGCTAAAAACCATTGTCCTGCACAAAGCATTGCCCCTTTTGTACCAAACATTGCTTTTACTTGATCAAATCCCATACCAAGTGGATCTGTTCCAAATACCTCTGCGCTATATAGCTGATCAATCATTTGATATGCCTGATAAAATGGTTTATCAGGTGTAAAGGGCTGTGGATCTTCTGCCATTTTATTCCATAGCGTTCCATCATTAGCAACTAAAGACGGCATAAATTCGTTAAAAGGATAATCTGGCCAAGCATCTTTCCCTCCCATAAGGATTGGTATGTATTTACCACCTGCTTTAATCGTTTCTGCAGCTTTTATAAACTCATCCCATGTTTTAGGTACTTCTAGATTGTATTCTGCAAATATTTCTTTGTTGTACCATACAAACTCATTAAAAGCTTGAGTAGGAAGTGCTACTATTTTGCCATCTACTTTAAATGTCTCTGCATAAATACTGTCTCTAGCTGCTTCTAAATCAGATAAATCAGCTGCAATAGTACCAAAATCAGCTAACATATAAGGCTTTAATGCAAAAATATCTGGCATTTGATTGGCTGTCTTTCTGATTTTCATAGCTTGTTCAAATTCGCCTGTATCTTTGAGATTCTCAATTTCAATGGTTACGTTAGGCTTCACCTTCTTATACTCGGCTACGACATCATAATTGTTTTTGGTAAAAATATTATCCCACTGCAATAAAGTTAAAGTGATTTCTTCTTCCGTTTCAACCTTTGATTCAGCGCCAGCTGCTACTTCTTTAGTATCCGGAGTTGCTTCAGTTGTTTCTGCATTCTTCCCGCAACCCACAAAGCTAGATATTAACATTGTAATCGAGCAAAAAATTGTTAATCCTTTAAATAATTTTGTTCTTTTCATACTAACTCCTCCACTCATAACATGATTGATATGTTAAATATTATTTAATCCCTATGTCATAAGTATACATTTTACACAAACCAAATTTAATGATATTTCTTTTGAGTTATTGATATTCCATTAGATTTTTAATCTACAAACCTAAATAATAGACATTTTGTTAACCTCGAAAAAGCCCATCCCTTTACGGGGATGGGCTACTTTTCTATTACCATTTTCAGCTTATTTTGATTTAAAACAGTTTGGAGATGTTCCCGTTGCCTTTTTAAACACTCTGCTAAAATGTTCTACATTGGCATACCCTACTTGATCACTTATTTCATACATTTTTAGATTTGTCTTACTTATTAGCTCTTTTGCCTTTTCTAATCGTACTCCAGTCAAATAATCTTTAAAGCTCATCTCTACTTCTTTAGTAAATAGGGTACTTAAATGACTGGCACTTAATTCCACATGCTCACTCACTTTAGCTAGACAAAGTTCCTTATCTGAATAATTTTGATTAATAAAATTTATGGCTTTTAAGATAATTCTATTCCTTTTAGTATTCACTGTACTGCTCAACTTCTCAAATAAATTAAATACGATTTGTTTAACGTAGTCATTTATTTCTTCTAAAGTTTCAAATGTTATTATCCTTTCATAAAAGTCTGATTCATTGATATAACATCTTAGCCTTTCTTCTCCTATTTCATTAATGTATCGCCCTAAAATAAATACGATTTCCATGTAGAAGGGATAGGATTGATTAATTTGCTCCAGCTTTAAATGATACATGGATTCGAAAATTTGCTCAAGTTCTTGCGACAGCTTTTCTTTATCCATTACCCTCAATGCTCCTAATATTTTTCCTTCTTTATCTATTTTATCCAAGTTATAATTGTGACTATCAGCTGACGCATCCTCCGGAAAAATATTTCTTCCCTTGCCAAGTATAAATCTTAAATTTGCATAAGCTTTTGCCTCATCAGCACATAGCTTAGCTTGATTTATGCCTTGTCGAATCTCGCTAACTCCTATTGTTATAGTAATGTTAATATAATTCTGAATGACATAGCGGATACTCTTTAACAGCTCATTCAATTCACCCTTTATATGAGCTACACTTACCCCTTCAAAACATAATATGATTAAGTATTCATCCGGGGACACACTTACTACCTCCCCTTTCCCTCTGTCTTTCAAGACTTCTTCTACCGAATGTACCATAGAATTCATGAACATTACTAGTGAATAGTCCGTGTATTTTTCAATAATCTTTTTGTAGTCATCTACTAATAGCTGGCAGACAACTATATTACTTTGCTTCATCAGCCTGATGCCAAGTGTCTCAAAAGAATACTTGTATTGTTCTACTCCTCCCTTTAGGAGCATATCTTTTAAATAATGATTTTTAGTATCCTTAATCTTTTGATCTGCTGTCTCTTTTTTCTCATCTAAGTTTATAGTCTTCTGATGTTTACTTAGTACATGGATAAATGTATCCAGAAGACTATCTGGTGTCATTTCTGACTTTAAGATATAATCCTCTACCCCAAGTTTAAAGGCTTGTCTCAAAAGATTATAGTCATTATACCCACTTAAAGCTATGACTGGTATATTGTATTCCATCTTCCTAAGTTCAGCTAAGAACTCTATGCCATCCATAATAGGCATGTTAATATCCGTTACTACAAGATCAATTTCAGGCTTCTCTACTAATAATTTTAATGCCTGCTTACCATTAGAGGCTTCGAAGCCTACATCAAAATTGTGTTTTCCCCAATCGACAAGGGATCTTATAGCAATCCTTACTAAGGGTTCATCATCAATAATCATTACTCTATACATACTTCATCCTCCCTGTCATTTAGTAATATAGGTAGTCTCAAAGAAACCTTTGTGTATGCATCCAATTCACTTTCTATCGTTATGCCATATATCTTGCCATGATTAAGCTGAATACGCTTATTTACATTTCCAACCCCCATACTTGTAAAACCCTTCTCATTTTTACAGTTTTCACTTAGTACTCTACTGATTTGTTCAGATGACATACCAACACCAATATCTTTTATCTCAAAAATAACATTTTGATTGCACAGATACCCTGTAACACTTATAGATCCTTTTTCTTCACTATTGCATACACCATGTAGTACTGCGTTTTCAATGATAGGCTGTAATAATAAACGTAAAATATAGAACTCTTCGAGCTGCTCGTCTACCTCAAAGATTACATCAAATTTATCTGCATACCTAATTTTCATGATATCAATATAGCTTTTTAGATTCTCCAACTCATCTTTGATTTGAATATACTTACCCTTTTTACCAAATGATGCGTTTAGCAATTTGATAAGCGACTCTGTCATATGCCCTATATTATCTGCTTTAGCAATCATAGCCATAAAACGAATAGCATTTAAAGTATTGGATAAAAAATGCGGATTAATCTGAGATTGTAATACTTCAATTTCTGCTTTGTTTCTTTCTCTCTCTTTTTTATCTTTTTCATTAATCAGATTATTGATTTCATACACCATTCTGTTAAAAGCTTTTCCTAAATTATTAATTTCTTTATTAGCATGCAGCACTATAGTTGCTGTAAAATCGCCCTTCTCAACTTCACCCATCTTTTCAGTTAATTTTCTAATAGGATTTAAAATATCTTTGAAATAAAATATTGAAAAGGATACAAACAAAAGAATCAAAATTAAAAACATAAAATTGAGATAGGTATTAATGATTTTTACATCTTCCGTTATATAACTATGGTCTACTAGACTTACTACCTTCCATTGTACTTTTTCAACTGCTGCAGTTGTAACAAGCATATTAGTATTAGTATCTACTTTTTCACTTATCATCGTCTTATCCCTAGCCATTAATATTACATTATCTTCATTAACTATAAATAAATTCCCTTTACTTTTAAAGGGCTCCTTAGCGTAGTAAATGTCAGGTATATGACTCTTAAATACAACATAAATAACCTCTATTTTATTTTTTTCAGAAAGTTTCTGTGGAGTCACTGCCACAGAAATAGTATTCTTATCATTTTTGGTATTTAAAAATGAGGGTGAAAGCTCTGGAATAAATACTTTGTTTGGGTGTTTTTGTATATCACTGTACCAATCCATATTACGTATTATTTCTTGCCTTACCGATAAAGTATTTTTATAAGTGTAAGTACGTCCATCCTTCAGAAAAAATGCTACCGAAACAACTTCATTGTTATAATTAAATAGATAATTAAGATTACGATCTATCTGTTTAGAAATTTTAAATTTTAGATTTATAGCTTGTTCATAAGCCCATTCATTAACTAAGTCATTGATTACATTATCATTGGATAAGGTCGATGCAGCAAGAGAAGCTCGTTTAATATCATTACTTAAGTTATCAGCTACCTGAAGTACAAGTTGATTTAAATTATACGATGCATTTCTTAATAATGTATCCGTAACAACTGTACTCATTATTAGGTTAATACTGATAATAGGTACAACCAGTATCAATATAAATGCTCTGAAATACTTAAATCTCATACTGTATATCTTATTTTTCATACTCTTCATCCTCCTACTTGATCTTTTAAAATCATCCAACAAAAATGTTCAAATCATCTGAAGGGTTATATATTAGTACCTATTAATTTATTGAAAGTGATTTAAAATTTTGTCGATTATTAGTATAGCATAACAAATTAGGGAATTGTACTATTAAATGTAAAGTAATATTATCTTTTCATATGCAAAGATGATCCAATCTCTTCTTATCTTGTGTGTCTAATAAACTAAATGCCCAAAAGGTTTTCCATTCTTAATCGTCTCATCATCTAAGACAAATCCTTTTCGAATATACCCTTTTAGTGTCTTGGCTACCAACTGGTGAAATCTAGCCGCCTTCTTTTCGAACTATTTCCATTTGGGAAACGGTTGAACTACGCTAGTTGTAAATGTATTAAACAAACACCCTTATCTTTAAAAACCCTTAGAATCATTCACAAAAAATAACACTACAACCCGCATAAAAACTGGGCTGTAGTGTTTTCACTATCTATTCAAACTCAATAGTTGCTGGTGGTTTCCCTGTGCAGTCATACATGACACGGTTAACCCCTTTTACTTCATTTACAATTCTAGTTGTTACTTTTCCAAGTACTTCCCATGGAAGCTCTGCTGATTCTGCTGTCATAAAGTCACTTGTAGTTACTGCACGAAGTGCAATGGCATAATCATAAGTTCTTTCGTCTCCCATTACGCCTACTGAACGCATATTGGTAAGGGCAGCAAAGTACTGACCAATTTCTTTTGCAATGCCTGCTTTTGCAATTTCTTCACGATAGATAAAGTCTGCATCCTGTACAATTTTTACTTTTTCTGGGGTAACATCCCCAATAATTCTAATGCCAAGACCTGGTCCTGGGAAAGGTTGTCTAAATACAAGGTATTCCGGAATACCTAATTCTAAACCTGCCCTGCGTACTTCATCTTTAAATAGCAGGCGTAATGGCTCAATAATTTCTTTAAAGTCTACACAATCAGGTAATCCCCCTACATTGTGGTGCGACTTAATTACTGCTGATTTACCAAGCCCACTTTCGATCACATCTGGATAAATGGTTCCTTGAACTAAGAAATCAACAGAACCAATTTTCTTAGCTTCTTCTTCGAATACACGAATAAATTCTTCACCAATAATTTTTCTTTTAGCCTCTGGCTCTTCAACACCTTTTAATTTTTCATAAAATCTATCTTGTGCATTGACACGGATAAAGTTAAGGTCATAGTGTCCTTCTGGACCAAATACCGCTTCTACTTCATCCCCTTCATCTTTTCTAAGAAGCCCATGATCTACAAATACACATGTAAGCTGTTTACCAATAGCTTTAGAGAGCATAACAGCTGCTACTGAAGAGTCTACCCCACCTGATAGAGCACATAATACTTTCCCGTTACCTATTTTCTCACGAAGTGCTTCGATACTTGTTTCTACGAAAGAATCCATTTTCCAGTCACCACTGCATTCACAAATGTTGTGAACAAAGTTTGAAATCATCTTCATTCCTTCTTGTGTATGCATAACTTCTGGATGGAACTGAACTGCGTAAAGTCCTTTATCCACATTTTCCATTCCAGCTACTGGACATACTGGTGTGTGAGCTGTTACTGCAAAGTTTGCTGGTGCTGTTTCAATATAATCTGTATGACTCATCCAACAAATTGTTGAAGGCGATATCCCTTCGAATAATGTTGACCCAGTGTTGACATTAACCTCGGTTTTACCATACTCACTTACTGGTGCGGTTACTACTTTTCCACCTAAAAGGTGTGACATAAGCTGAGAACCATAGCAAATACCTAGTATTGGAATACCTAATTCAAAAATAGCTTTATCACAAAGAGGTGATTCCACGCCATATACACTATTAGGCCCTCCAGTAAAAATAATACCTTTTGGATTCATTTCTTTAATTTTATCTAAACCGATATTGTAAGGATGTACTTCACAATATACATTACTTTCTCTAACACGTCTTGCAATAAGCTGATTGTATTGTCCACCAAAGTCAAGAACTATAACCAGTTCATGTTCCATGCCGATAAGCCTCCTTAATTTTCTACAAAATGGCAGGTACCAAGACCTGCCGCTACGTGAATTTAATATTCTATACTATAGTTTGGTGCTTCTTTTGTGATATGAATGTCATGAGGATGACTTTCTTTAAGTCCTGCACTTGTAATTTTTACAAAGGTTGCTTTTTCTTGAAGCTCCTCAATACTTGCTGCTCCTGCATAACCCATTCCTGCTCTGAGTCCTCCTATAAGCTGGAAAACTGTATCAGACAAGTAACCTCTATAAGCTACACGTCCTTCTACCCCTTCTGGAACAAGTTTTTTAGCATCACTTTGGAAGTATCTGTCTTTGCTTCCTTTTTCCATAGCTGCTATAGATCCCATGCCTCTATAGACTTTGTATTTTCTTCCTTGATATAGTTCAATTTCTCCAGGACTTTCTTCACAGCCTGCAAGCATTGAACCCATCATACAAACGCTGGCTCCAACACCAATAGCTTTTACAATATCTCCTGAATATTTAATTCCGCCATCTGCAATAACAGGTACTCCATAAGGCTTTGCTGCATTTGCACAGTCTTCTACTGCTGTAATTTGCGGCACTCCAACCCCAGCTACAACACGGGTTGTACAAATTGAACCAGGTCCAATGCCAACCTTAACAGCATCTGCACCCGCTTCAATAAGGGCTACTGTAGCTTCTGCTGTTGCTACATTACCTGCTATGACTTGAAGTTCTGGATGTTTTGCCTTTATTTTTTTAACTGTATCAATAACACCTTGTGAATGACCATGCGCCGTATCTACTGTTACCACATCTACTTTAGCCGCTACGAGTGCATCTACTCTTTCTAAAACATCTCCTGTTACCCCTACAGCTGCCCCTGCTAAAAGTCGTCCTTGTGAATCCTTTGCTGAATGCGGATACATAATGGCTTTTTCAATATCTTTAATAGTAATTAACCCTTTTAAGTTCCCTTCACTATCTACAATAGGAAGCTTTTCAATACGGTGATCTGCAAGAATTTGCTTTGCTTGAAGAAGATTAGTTCCTTCTGGTGCAGTAATAAGGTTTTTACTTGTCATAACTTCTTTTATTTTACGGTTGTGGTTAGTTTCAAAACGAAGATCACGATTGGTTAAAATACCTACAAGTTTAGTGCCTTCTGTGATTGGGACTCCTGATATTCTGTATTTTGCCATAAGTTCATTAGCTTCATACACATAGTGTTCTGGAGATAAAAAGAATGGGTCAGTGATAACACCATTTTCTGAACGTTTTACTTTATCAACTTCATCTGCTTGCTCTTTAATAGACATGTTTTTATGAATAATACCGATGCCCCCTTGACGTGCAATTGCCACAGCCATAGTAGCTTCTGTAACGGTATCCATCCCTGCACTCATAAGAGGAATATTAATGGTAATTTTCTTTGTAAGCTTTGTGTTTAAAGTAACTTGATTTGGTAATACATTTGAATAGTTTGGAACTAGTAGGATATCATCAAATGTAATGCCTTCTTTTAATATCTTTGACATGTCTTTGCCTCCTGAAGATATGTTGTGAATTCTATTAATTTTCAAAACCGAACATTAAAACAATACTATAAGTTTTTGTACACTTTAACACATCCATTTAGGGGTTGTCAAGATATCTGTTAAATCCTTAAAATTATTGTTTATTTTGTATTTTTCTTATAGCTTTTACAATAAAAAGCTGTAAAAAAATATAAGCTATAAAAACTTATAGCTTATATTTTTTTAAATACTTTATGAGGCGCTTGTTTATACATTTCATTTAAAAAAGCTTCATTGGGCGTAACAAGTATCTTATACATAACACTGTCTTTAGACACCATAATGACATACGTATTAGCTCCATTTTTCCCATCACTTGCATTAATAACCTTACTGGCTTTTTCTAATAAATGCTTTCTTGTTTCATCTTGAATACTTGCCATGACTTCTATGGTTTTCATGTTAATTGTAATAACTCTTTTACGCTTAGATCTATTAAAGATTACATCGATATCTAATTCATTATTCGTTAAGATATATTCATACTCTCTATTAAATTTATTAAAAAAAGTTGCGGCTCCAAATAAAACAGCTAAAATAACAATTGGGCCTATTAATTGCCCTCCTAAAAAAAGTGCAATAGCTGCTATAAGTATTGCTCCAGCTACAACTCCTGTTTGGGCTAAGTTATCCGAAGCTGATTTTTTTTGCTTAACAAGATATTCTTTAAAAATTTCTGCCATAATCTGTGTCCTCCTTCTCCTTGATTCTATTAAATCATTTATATTAAAAATACTATAAAACTACGTATTTTTCAACATTTATTGAATTATATTTTATATTTATCATAGATTTCCATAATAAAGTAATAATTCGATAGCTTGTTCTCATAAGATAGTAATAAACTACTTATGAGTAATACTTATTAGAGCTAGGGGGAATCAAGTTGGATCTATTATTTGCTTTAAAAGCTGCTCTTCTTGGTGTCATCGAGGGCATTACCGAGTTTTTGCCAGTCTCTTCTACGGGACATCTTATTATTTTTGCTAATCTCTTTAAATTTTATAGTAACACAAATAAAGCCTATGTAGATATGTTCAACATGGTTATTCAGCTTGGGGCTATTCTAGCTGTTGTAGTACTCTATCGCCATAAAATCATTGAAACAGTCATTCATTTATTTCCCAGCAAAAAAACTCCTATTCTAAAAAGCGGCCTTTACTTTTGGTGTATGATTCTTATTTCTTGTATTCCAGCAGGAGTCATTGGAATAAAGTACCATAGTATCATTAAAGAAAAGCTTTTTAATCCGCTTACAGTAGCATGTGCACTATTTGTCGGCGGCGTATGGATGTTATATGCTGAAAGCAAGCTTCGAACTAAATCTAATGACTCCCTATCTGATCTATCCATTAATCCATGGCAGGCGCTGATCGTAGGACTTTTTCAGGTTTTGTCTGTAATCCCTGGCATGTCGCGCTCCGCTTCTACTATTATAGGCGGCTGGGTGGCAGGCTTTTCTACAGTAGCTGCAGCTGAATATTCATTTTTCCTTGCCATTCCTGTTATGCTTGGTGAAAGCCTTCTTAATGTATTAGAAATGAAAGCAAACCTCTCAAACATGGAATGGATTTCTCTTGGCATTGGTTTTATGGTTTCTTTTATTGTGGCACTCCTTGTTATTGATTCGTTTATTGCATTTTTAAAGAAGAAACCCATGAAAACTTTTGCTGCTTATAGAATTATCTTTGCCTTTATAGTACTCACTATGGGTGCATTCGGATTATTTATTCAAACTTAGAATAAGTCTTTTTGAGCTCAATTACACTAACTGATAATTTTGCAGTCATTTCACTAATCTCCAATGCATACTGCGTCTGCTCTTCACTTTCCGCACTAACTTCTTCTACAATACTTACCGCTTGTTCTACAATAACAATTAATTCTTTCATCTTTTGCAGGATATTTTCCTTTTGATTAAACACTTCATTAAGTGTATGATGCGCCTCATCAATTTCTCCATCTATATTCTGCATCTTATTATTAATATCATTAAATATATCTACAATGTCACTAACTACCGGTACTTGTCCATCAAATACTTCTATAGCTTTTTTAACTTGTAATAGAGTAGATTCTTTTTGAGTATTGATATTTCTTAAGATTCCTTCTATCCCTCCTATAGCTTGTTCTGTTTGAGATGATAACTTCCTTACCTCATCTGCTACAACTGCGAAGCCTTTTCCTGATTCTCCTGCTCTTGCAGCCTCAATTGCTGCATTTAGCGCAAGTAAATTAGTTTGGCTATTGATTGCTTTTATCATGCTAACAATATTATCGATATGTCCAGCTTCTGTTCCAAGTACCTCAACTTGCTTACTAATCTCATTGCTAATATCTAGTGTAGATTGAGATTGTCTAAAAAGCATATCTAGTCTAGACTGACTACTTTTACTAATATTCATCGTAGCTTTAGAGGCTGTTCTAATGCGATTCATTTTATCAATAACATGGTTAACCCCTTCTGATAGCCCTCCAATAATGGCAACAGAATCTTGGATTTGTTCACTTTGCTCCTGTGCTCCTGCTGCTATAACTTGTATAACCTTTTCTACCTCAGCCGAGGATGTCGAAGTTTTTCTTGCTGCTTGTTCCAGCTTGCTTGTATTTTGCTCAACTACAAGTGTTACACCTTTTGCATTATTTATGATTCCCTTAAGCGTATTTATCATATTAATAAATCCTGAAGAAAGGACTGCAGTTTCTGCATTCGTAATATGTACTTGTTTTTTAAATGAATCTTCTATATTCAGATGCCCTTTTTCTATTTCTTCTATATGAGAAGCAATTCTCTTAATGGGAGTTGTAATTTTTCTTGCTAATATAATACTTATTAAAACGCTTATAATAGCACACACAACAAGAATAAACATAATATAGTTTATTGTATTATTATAATCTTTCTTTAAAAGACTAAGAGGTGCATTAATAATAACATGCCATCCATTTTTTAAACTGCCAATACTTATTAATCCTTTTCGGGTAAATTTAGTATAAGCCATTTCTCCTTTTACACTAAGCTGCTCGATAGATCGTGTGTCATCTTGAGTAATCTGAGTGCCAAGCAGCTGTTCATTATTAGACAGAATAATGTTTTTACTATGATCTGCTATCGTAAGAGGAATCCCCTTCTCTATTGTAGCTAGATTAATTATTTCTTTAAATACATCACTATCTAGCGTACATATAAGCACTGCATCCTGATTATCTCTAAGCTTACTTGCTAAATAAATATGTGTTTCTCCATTTTCAAGGATACATAACCATTTTTTATCTGAATCAGTGATAGTATTAAGCTCATTATAAAACATTTCATCAGAAAGAGTTTTTTCAAACGTTGTTGCATCTATTAAGGATGTATATTTAATCTCTTTATTTACAATAATTGTTATATCTTTGATAGTATCATAGGTGGTCTGGACAGATAACGTCTTGTCATTCATAGCCTTCTTAAGCAGCGATTTTTCATCTTGCGTTAATGAATCATACTCTTTAGTATACTTTGCAAATGACTGGTCTACTGTTAACCCAGCTATGACAATATCAGCATTTCCAATAAAGTAATTCATGTTATATAGGAGCTGATCCATAATTTTTTGCGAGTATATTCCCAAAGTATTCTCTATAGACTTATTAGTCCCTTTAATATTGAAAGCGGTTATAATAATGCACGGAATAATACTGATTACAAGAAATATTTGTATCAGTTGATTAAGCAGCTTTTTGCTCTTATTACTCTTATTGCTTTTATTGCTTTTATTGCTTTTATTGCTTTTATTGCTTTTATTGCTTTTATTGCTTTTATTGCTTTTATTGCTTTTATTGCTTTTATTGCTTAAACTATATCATAAATTTATTAAATTAAAAATATAGTTTTGATTAAATTTAATAAATATTTAATAAAATTTTACTTATTATGACTTTTTTATAAAGTTATAGTTTTAATTGCTGTCAAAAGAAGAAGTTATATCCTGAAGTTAACAAAAATCAAGGTTTATTACTCTTCCCCCTATAAGATGCACTAAAATATCTATTAAAATATTTATTAAAACTTTAACAAATACTATAAATAAAACCTCCTTATTAAAAAATGTGTCTGGAGAGTACATGTTTTTTAATAAGGAGGTTTTTCGCAATTGCCTATTATTCCAATAATTTTCGTATTGCTTGATATAAATAAGGTTTGTATTCTTCAATAGGCAGGGGCTCATTAAATAAAATAGAATGATAACAAGTTGAGCCAACAAGTTCTATAATCATAAAAAAAGTAACTTTGGGATTCTGAAGTCTTAATCCATCTTCAGATGCTCTTTTCATAAACATCTCAAAAATAGCTTTTGATACATTCCCTTTTAATTCCTCTTTTAAATCTTCTTTAAAGTAATTAGAATTAATCCCTGCTGATAAATTTTTATAGATAAATTTTAAGAGCTGCTGATTTTTAGTCAGTTCATTAATAATATAATCAATTATAAATAAAAACTGTTCAATAAAGTTTGTGTAATTCATTTTACGGCTGGCGTTTATGGCATCATTAAACAATTTTACAGTTTTTATCGAAATAATAGCCTCTACTATTTCAAATCTATCTTTAAAATACAAATAAAAAGTTCCTTTTGCAACACCTGCTTCGTCTACTATGTCTTGTATGGTTGTTTCGTTTATGCCTTTTGAAATAAATAAATTAAAAGCTGTATCTAAAAGCTTTTGCTCTTTTTCCTGCTTTTTTTTGTTTATTTTACTCATTTGCATCAGTTCCTTTTTATAAATTAATTTGACCCTTTGTATAAGCCTTTTGAGATACTATATTATTTGGGCTTTGATTAGTCCCGAATCTCTTTTTAAATACCAATAGAGACAAGGGCATAAAGACTATAATATATAATACAAGATTTATAACATTTTGTCTAACCGTTACAAAAGTAAGCCCTTTTATCATAATCTCATCAAAAGGTCTGGCAAAATATATTAAAGGCCACAGAAGCTTTACCCCTCTCATCAAAAGTTCTGGCATTTGGTCAGCTGGCCAGACATAACCACAGGTTAAAAATGTAGGCAATGAAAGCATATAAGATACCTGACTAAATTTAGTTTTGTTTTTTGTTATGGCACATAAAAGTATTGCCGCACAGCTTATAGCAATGCTAAATAGAATACTCATAAGAAGAGCTAATTTTACATTTCCCGAAAAAATAACATTAAATTTTTTATGAATATAGCCTATAACAAGACCTCCTGTTGCCATTAATAGCGTACTTGCCAAAACTACCTTTGCTGCCAATTTTATAACTGTATGTTCTTTTGCAGTACTTTCTGGATTTCTTAAGATCATGGTTGCTAGTGCTGACAACATGAATTGCTGAAAAAACACTGCAATAAATCCATAAATAAGATAATTGATATAAGCAAGTTTTGAATCATACAGCATTCTGTCTGTAAAATTAAATGATAGTGCCATATTACGTGCCGTGCTTTCTGACAAGGAGCCTTTGCCCGCTATCATTTTCATCTCTATGCCAGCTGATACTGTTTGGATAATTTCAGCTGCTCCTGCGTAAGCATTGTTACCTATGATAACATTCGCTCCATTTGTAAGGATTAATATTTGCGATGCATTTCCTGACATGATGTCATCATTTAAATGAGGTGGTATATAAAGTCCCATATAAACCTTTCTTTGGTCTATAAGATTTTGAAGCTCTGCTCTGTTTGCAGCATAGTATTTTACATTAAATCGTTCACTGTCATCAAAATATTGGATTACATTTCTGCTTAGACTGGTATTATCTTCATCTAAAACAGCGATACCAACATCATTAACATACTCATGATAATAAGCTCCTCCAAACCATATGGTTAAAACAGGGATAGCTAAAAATAGCAAAATAATAAGACCAGGCTTTTTGCACATAAACTCTATTTCTTCCTGAAGGCTTCTAAGGAATAGTTCCATTTCTTGAATACCTCCCTTGGCTTAATATTGGGCCCTGCATAGATACCCATAATGGCTATAAACAGCATACTTAGCGTAAATAAAATCAAAAACCCTATATCTCCTCCTAGGTTTGTGACATTTCCCTTTAAAAATAAGTTTCTTATGTTATCTCCATAATAATAATAAGGTATCGTTTTGGCATATATTTTATAAAAAGGGACCATTGACATAATGGGCCATGTATAGCCTATCATCACTGAATTAGGAATAATCATAAGCCCAATAACAGCCATAGCTGTCACTCTATTCTTTATCCACGAAGAAACGGCGATGCTTAAACTTGAAACGGCAAAAGCAAGTGCTATACTTAAAATAATGGCTATAATAAATGAACCTCTAAAAGGTAACTTAAATAAAACTATTTGAGCAAGAATATTGGTTATGATAGCAATACTTCCCATTGTGCCATAAAAAATTATTTTCCCTATAGTATATCCTAGAACATCTCTTTTTTGATTTGTTCCTATGATGAGATTGATACAAAGAACAGCTGTAAGTGCTATTCCGGTCTGACACACCATTGTTCCATATCCTGGAAGCATGAAATAAGCAAAGTTCCTAGCAGGGTTATATAATGTTCTGCTTTCAAAGCTTATTGGCATCCCAGTATGATAGGCTTCCTCTTCAGTCATATTAAGTCTTCCCTCAAGCTGTTTGATAGCTGCCCCAGTTCTTATAGTCATAAGAATCTCACTCGCTTTAGCTTTTGCAACACTTGTGATACTCATATGGCTGCCATCATAAAGCATCAGAATTGAAGGAGATTGCAAGCTTGTTACTTCTTCCGAAAAGCGTTCAGGGATAACCATCCCTACTTTGACTTTACTTTCATCAATAAGACTTTGTAATGCTTCTTGATTATCTGCATAATACGCTAAATCAAAAGAATCATTGTCTGAAAAATATTGTATGATTTGCCTGCTAAGCTGAGAATCATCATAATCTACAACTGCCATAGGAATATGGTCAATGACACCTTTTGAAAGCTCCCAGCTTATTAATAAGTTTATTAAAATAGGCATGATTAGCCCTATAATGATAATCAGTTTATCTATTTTCATCTTCTGAATTTCTTCTTTTATGCTTTCATATATACTTATACATGACTCATCCATTTGATCACTGCCTTTCCTGACTTAAAGCTAAATCACTTTACTTTTTATTTTCAAACTGAATGAAGGAACTCATGCCTGGCCTTAATACTTCTTCATTATTATCTAATTTTATTTTTACTCCAAAAGACACAATGTCAAATCCCCCGTTATCATTTGTAGCTCGCTTGACTGCAAAGTTAGGCTGTTTATTGATTGTTTTAACTTCCCCTGTAAACATTTTATCTGGATATGAAGGCACTTTAACCTTTACCTTTTGATTTTCAGTTATCTTACCTAAATCAGTCTCTTTCACACTAACTTGTGTCCATGCACCTTGCAAGTTACTAACTATTGCAATTTGTGTCCCTGTAGATACCAGTTCCCCTTCTTCTGAATGAATAGCCGTAACAGTTCCATCCATTGGAGCAGTTAAAATAACGTTATCTAAATAGGCCTGAACTTCTGCAAGTGTCCCTTTAGCCTGAGCAACCAGCCCTTCTTTGGCCTCAACTCCTGCTTGTGCCTGATACAATAAGGCATTTGAGGATTGCACTGCTGCCATAGCCTGTGTGAGTTGCGCCTCTGCTGCCTGAATGCCTGCCTCTGCCTGCATAACTCTCGTCTTGCTCGCTTCTACACCTGCCATAGCCTGCTCGCTAACTGCAGCAGCTGCCATTTTATCTTCTGCTCTAGCACCTTCTTTGGCCATACTGAGTGTTTGTTCTACTAAATCCAGCTGCGCTTTTACCTCATCTAACTTTTGTTTAGAAACCGCTCCTTTTTCTTCTAGCAAGACCACTCTGTCATAAGATGTTTTCATCACATTATACGCCACTTGTGCTTGAGCTATCTCTTGATCTCTTGCTCCCTTATCAGCCTTAGCTTTTATTGCTGCTGCAGCCTCCTGCTGCTTCTGTGAAGCTTTTACTCCGGCTCTAGCTTCATTCGCCTTTTCCTTGGCAGCCTTTACCCCAGCTTTAGCCTGCTCAACAAGTCCATTTGATGCTTTAACGCCCGCCTTAGCCTGTTCAAGTTGTTGTTTTGAAGCCTTTAGAGCAGCTTCTGCCTGAGTAACACCAGCAGCTGCCTGTGATTTTTTTGCTTGCAGCTCTTCACTTGATATTTCTACCAGCCTATCCCCTTCTTTTACCTTTTGGCCTTCTTGAACATATATTTTTATGACTTTCCCTGGAATTTTTGTATTGATGTTGACTTCCTTTGCCTCTATAACCCCTTGTGCTATAAGACCATCCCTTTTATTAAAAAGATCTTTTACCTTTATGGCTCCTTCTTTACCACTTAAGTTTTCAGGCACAAGTGCTCCTACTGTTAAGATCATAGCAAGGAGAATACCTCCTCCAATATAATAAGTCTTTTTCTCTTTAAAAAGTTTTTTAAACTTTTCTTTATGTAAGTTAGATTGGATAGGTTTCTTTTCTAATTTATTTTTTATATATTTAAGCATGATAATGTCCCCTTTATTTATATGGTAATACCCCAATATCGTTTAAGTATTTAGCTTTTGCAAGATTATAGCCGTTAGTAGCTTCAATCACTTTCCCTTCAACTACCTGAAGGTTTTCTTCAGCTGCTATCACCTCTACCATTGTTCCTGATAGATCTTCAAGATTTAGATTTTTAAGTAATGAACTGCTGGCTCCAAATCCTACCTCATACTTTAACCTTGCAATTTCAACAGCCTCCTCCGCATTTTTCTTAAGTTCAGCTGATGCCGCAAGTACCTTTTGCATCGTAATCAGTGTTTCATAGGAAGTACGAATACTGCTTTCCACTTGCAGCTTTGCATCTGCTGCTTCTATCTCAGCTTTATCAAGAAGTAATTGAGCTTCTTTATACTGATTGTCATCTTCATCATAATAAGAACCTACTACAGCAGCTCTTAAATCTTTATAAAGCTCAACCTGTGCATCTGCCATCTTCATTTCAAGTCTTGTTCTCATGCCATTGTTAATCCCTTGAATTAAATTAAGCGTACTGGTATAGTTTGCTTCCTTTTCCACAAGAATAATTTGCTTATCAAGAGGGATATTCATATTCTTCCTAAGCTCTATTAGTGCATTATTATAATCCTTTACTTGAAGCTCGTATGTCATAACTGCTCCATCATAATAAAGCTTTGCAAAGTTCCTATCATCCTTTGATTTTGCTCCAACCTCATAGGCGAATTGTGCATATTCATACTGCTCTTTTGCTCTTTGCATTGTCTTTTCTTTGGCTGCCAATAGCTTCTGTTGTTTTAATGCTTCGTAGTAACTATTTTGTATCAAGAGTGCTATTTTATTTTTATAAATACTTACAGAATAGCTTGTAACCCTATCTTGTATATCAGCCATCTGATCAATTAAATCTGCAAGATGTTTTTCTTCTAAAGATGAAATGGTACTGGTCGAAAGCTTGCTCGCAACATTCGTCATTGCAAACTGCATGGCTAAGTCAAATTTTGACTTGCTTGCAACATATTCCTCGGTTCCTGCATTAAAGTCTTCCAATCCATCCTCTAGCTTCGCTCTGCTAGCATTAAGCTCATTTTGAATACCTTCTTTTACCGCTGGAGGTAAACCACTTAGAGGTGTGTGGGCTGGAATTGCTCCTATTCCCGGAACGACTATCTCTTTAGGTGTATAGCCTCTGTCAAACCATGACTGAGCATCATCAAGTTCAGTCATAGAACTATAAACAGCTGTTCTGGCAGCACTTATGTCACTTTGTGCAATATCAAGCTTAAGCTGATTATTGTAAATATCATTTTTATTTTTTTCTGCATTATTATTAATAAGTTTAGCTAGGTCTGACTGATTTTTTACTTTACTCAGTGCAATATTATTCTTAAGCCCTTGTTCTACAGCCTCATCAATCGTTAGAGTCAGTCCAGCTGGTGTAGTTGTTAAAGTGAGCTCAGCTGGCGCAGTGGATATGATAAGATTCGATGGTGTAGTTGATGCAGTGACTGTGTTAACATTATTTCCCACACTTTCCGCATACACATTAAGATTGAATGATATGGCTAATATACACATCCCGGTTATTATTTCTTTCTTCATTTTGAGTCCCCTTCCAGCACTTAAAAGAATTTATACTTCACATCACATTTAAGAAAGCAAAATATTGACCATTGGTCATTTATAGTTATATATCAAAAATGACTAATAGTCAATATCTAATTTTGAATCTTATTATTTCTCTGTGAAGTTTTTGGGAAAAAAAGAATCCCGCCTTTAACTCATACGTTAAGGTGAGATTCTTTTTATATAGGCTATACTTTAAGTTTACATTGTAAAGCGTTTTAAGTCTTGATTCATCTTCTCTACTATACTATTTAGATCAACAACCAATTCTCTTATATCCTGCAGAGATTCGTCCTGATTTTTAATGCTGGCTGCCACTTCTTCAGTAGATGCAGTGTTTTCTTCTGAGATAGCAGCCAGTTTCTCGGTCATGATAATGATTTTATTTTTATTTTCATTCATTCGAACTTGATTGTCTCTAACTAGTTCTAAAATATTCTTTGTCGTATCTACCGCTTGTGAAATACCGTTAAACTTATCTTCTGCTATATAAATACTTTCAGTTTGTCCCTTCATTATATTAAAGCTGCTTTTGATCATATCTACTGCAGCATTACTTTGCGTGGTAAGTTCATCAATGACTTGTTTGATTTGATTTGTAATTTTATTAGACTCTTCTGCCAGCTTAGCTACTTCTTCTGATACAACGGCAAAACCTTTTCCATTTTCTCCAGCTCTTGCAGCCTCTATTGAGGCATTTAGCGCAAGCAAATTAGTCTGCCTGGAAATACCTTCTATTAACATACTAGCATCTTTAATATTTTTTACTTTATTATTGGTATCTATTATAATTTCTTCAATGGATTTCGCAATCTCATTACTTTTATCATTGTGCTTAATAATATCTTCAATAGCACTATATCCAGCTTGTTTAAGTTCAATAATGTCACTGACAGATGTGTAGAGATGAGTAACATCTTGCTTACTTGTTTCAATTAAATCTCCTAAACTTGATATCTCAATAGCCCCTTCTCCTAAATTCTGACTCTGCGTTGTATCTGCTACGGCTATGCTTTCTATAACATTTGCAATTTGTGAAAATGAATGGCTAAAATTAGCAGTAACCTTACTTAAAAACTCTGAATTTTTTTGGACTTTCCCAGCTGTTTTTTCACATCCAGTAATATATGTTCTAAGTTCAGTAGATATTTTTTGCAGGGCTTTTCCTAATGTTCCTATTTCGTCTTGCCTCTTTCGAATGACAGAGGGAACCTCTGAGGTCAAATCTAGTTCTGCAATACTTAAACAATACTTTGTTGCCTTTATGATAGGTTTTACTATATTATGAGCCATTAAAGAAGCGACTGCTGTCCCTATCGTTAAAAATATAATTCCAAGTAAAATTAACCCATTTCTTTGTCTATCAATGACTTTATTTAAAAACTCAAGATTCTTCTCTGACTCACCTAAAAACAATATCCCTATAATGTCTCCTTCAGCACTCTTAAACGGCTTATAAATAGATAAATAATCTTTACCTAAAATAGTAGCTACGCCAGTATAAGTCTCTCCTTTTAAAACTGCCTCATAGGACAAAGAAGCAGTATCGAGCTTAGTTCCAACGGCACTTGTTCCGTCTTCATTTAGGATAGTAGTAAGCAATCTTGTGAAATCGTTACCATCTTTTACAAATAATGTTACTTCTGCGTTCGTAAATTCATGTAGTTTTTCTACTATACTTGTATTTTCTTCTATTCTATTATTATTTTGATCATACAAAGTTTGATCCTTATATTCAATTTGACCTAACTCCTTTTGAATATACTGTTCTGCTAAAATGACTTGTGCCTCTAAAGAATGCCTAACTAAATCTTCCTTAATTATTTTCAAATGATTCACTGATTGATTGTAGGAAAAAAAAGACAAGCTGATTATAGCTGCTGCTAATAAAATAGAAATACTTAATATAACTCTTAGACTAAGTTTTTTCATAGATACTCCCTTACCCCCTCTATTATGCTATGATGTTTCTGATAAGTTCGACTTTCACAGCAATTAATACTATTCTAATATAATTTTGTTAAATATAAAACATACTTTTGGTTTATTTTACAGATTTATGCACATTTGTTTCTTTTATTACAATTTTATAGTCATATTGCATCTTTAAGCACAAATTGACAAGTATACAAATTTTTATCTATCGTACACTTTTTACACAATCATGCATTTATATGGGGAGGTGTTCAGGCATTCTCTCTGCATATAAAAAGAGCATTTACTCTTATGGAAGCAAATGCTCTTTTTATAATTTTATTAAATTCTTATTAGTTTGATACAAAAGTAATTGGGATTAGATTACATCATACCCATGCCACCCATGCCGCCCATTCCTCCTGCTGGCATAGCTGGTTCATTTGATTTAATATCTGCTACAATACACTCTGTTGTTAAGA
>JARBUI010000032.1 GCA_029239755.1 Clostridia bacterium
TGTAGCCATTCTTATTTTAGCTGAGATGGCTTCAGTAGATGAGGCTATTTATGAAGCAGCAAAAGTTGATGGGGCTTCTGAATTCCAAACCAATAGGTATGTCACCTTGCCAATGATGAAAAATATCATTGGAACAGCAACTATACTGGCTGCAACGAGTATGCTGCAAAAACTAGATATCATTATGATAACAACATCAGGCGGGCCAGGGAACAGGACGCTTAACATGCCAATGTTTATCTATAAGACAGCGCTTAGCCAAAACAATTTTAGTCTTGCTAATACAGCAGGCGTGTATCTTATAGTTGTAGGACTTATTTCTGTTGCCTTAATTAATAAGATCTATGGAATGGGAAAAAGCGATGTATAACTTGTAAAGGAGGCACTGAAAATGAAGTGTTTAAAGTATGTGTATCAACTATTAATTTTTATTTTCTTAACGCTGATTATTGGAATATCTATAGGTCCTTTTTTATGGGTATTTTTCTCATCGTTTAAAGGAAATGCTGAAATATTATCTTCTGTAAGCGGATTCCCCAATGGACTTAAGCTTAAAAATTATATAACAGCCTTCCAAATGGCACCGCTTGCGAGATTTTATATAAACAGTATTATCGTAGCTATTGGAGGAACGCTGCTGAATCTAGTGCTCCTTAGTATGGCGGCTTATGCTATGGCACGTTTTGATTTTAAAGGTAAAACACCATTAAAGCTTCTTTTGTCTATGGCACTGCTGGTGCCAGGAGCGGCACTGCTTCAGCCGCTTTATATTACAGTCAAAACAACAGGTCTTTATGATAGCCTGTTTGGACTTATTATTGTCTATGCGGGCTTTGGTCTGCCAACAACTTTATACATCATGATGAGTTATTTTCTAACGCTGCCAAAAGAACTTGAGGAATCCGCTTATCTCGATGGAGCAAGTTTTGTAAACACTTTTATAAAGATTATACTGCCTATCGCAAAGCCAGCCTTCAGCACAGCAGGAGTGCTTCAATTCTTATTGTGTTGGAATGAATTCCAGTTTGCACTTACACTGACAACAGGAAACAATAACAGAACACTGCCTTTGGCATTGTATTATTTTAAAAGTTCTTTTGCCAGTGATTATGGCGCTATGTTTGCTGCTACAGTACTCGTAACTATTCCAAGTATTATTGTATATATTGCACTGCAGGAACATGTTGTATCAGGACTTGCAGCGGGTTCAGTCAAAGGGTAAGGAGTAAGAATATGGAAGATAAAAACATTTTAAAAGCAGTTCTTTTTGATTTGGACGGAGTCATTGTTGATACAGCCAAGTATCATTATAAAGCATGGAAATGGCTGGCGGACAGAGAAAACATCTATTTTGATGAAATCATTAATGAAAGACTAAAGGGAGTCAGCAGAATGGCCTCTTTAGAAATATTATTAGAGGAAAGTGATAAGCCGTATACACAGCAAGAAAAGGAGAGCATGTGTACGCTTAAAAATAATCAGTATTTAAAAATGATTGAAGTACTGACCCCAGAAGATATATTAGAAGGCGTTGTTGACTTTTTAAAAGAATTAAAAAGCAATGGTATTAAAACAGCAGTTTGCTCGGCTAGTAAGAGTGCAAAATATATTGTAGACCGACTCCAGCTTAATGCCTATTTTGACTGGATTGTTGATGGGAATGATGTGACAAGGCCAAAGCCAGATCCGGAAGTATTTGAAATCGGCTATACCAAATTAGACTGCAGGAGCCAGGAAAGCATAGTTGTTGAAGATGCTTTTGCAGGGATAGAAGCTGCTCAGATTTTAGGGATTAAAACGGTTGGGATAGGTGATATAAAAAATCTGTCTAATGCGGATTTATTATTTAAGAATATAAAAGAGATAAATTTGAACAATATTCTAGAGAGGCTAGATTTTTTTAGGAGGTGAAGTCATGAAAGATGATAAAGACGGGGAATGGCTTATTACCGAAGAGGGCTATGACAGTACTAAGAATAAGTACTATGAAGGAGCTTTTTGTCAAGGTAATGGTTATTTTTCTATCAGAGCAAGTTTTGAAGAAGGATTAGAGGATGCCCCGCAGGGAGAGCATTATAACAGAGCTTTTAAAAGCGTAACAACAGAAATGCCGTTAAGTCCTAAATCGAAATGGGGAACGTATGTGCCTATTATTATGGGAAGTCATCCGAACCTTAATGAAGTGATTATTAATTTGCCCTATTTTATGGCTTTTAAAATAAGCTTTAATGAAGAAAGTTTAGATATGGAAGCCTGTCATATAGAAGACTTTAAACAAACACTTTGTTTGAAAGATGGAACCCTCACAAGAACTTTTAAATGGCATACAAAAGATGGAAATCTATTAAGATTAAAGTATTTTAGGTTTCCGAGTATTTGTGAGAAGCATCTTTTTGTAGAAGAAATAGAGGCAGAAGTTATAAGCGGTAAAGGAGCCCTTTATATACAATCAGGAATAGACGGGCGTGTAACGACTAATGGATACAGCCATTTCACACAGATGGAAGCTTATGAAATCGATGATTATATTGCTTTAAAATGCAAAACTGATCAGGGAGAGGAAGTTCTGGAAGTTGCTGAGACCATCTCTCCAAACTGCAGTTTTGAAATATCAAAGGATGAGAAAAGTATTTATCAAACCTCAACCTTTTCGGTATCAGAAGGAAATACATATACTTTTCAAAAAAGAGTACTCATTCTTACATCAAGAGATTTAGACCTTGGGAGTGTTGAAGAGAGAGCTAAGGGTTTAGTTAAGCTTTTTAGCAGGAACAGTAAAGCTATCTATGAAGAACACAGAAATCAGTGGGAAGAAAAGTGGGATTTAAGCGATGTCGTCATAGAAGGAGACAAAGAAGCCCAGTTGGCTGTGAGATTTTCGATTTATCATTTAATGAGAAGCCATATGGAAAATGATCCAAGAGCAGCTATTTGCGCAAAAGGTTTTGCAGGAGAAGCTTATTATGGAAGGTATTTTTGGGATACAGAAATATTTATTCTGCCATTCTATATTTATACCAATCCTAAAGCAGCTAAAGATTTATTAATGTATAGGTATTTAACGCTAGATGGGGCGAGAGAGAATGCTGCAAAATATCACTCCAAAGGAGCAAGATATCCTTGGCACTCCGCTTTAAGAGGTGATGAACAGTGTTCTTTGTGGGAATATGCTGATAACGAAGTTCATATTACTGCAGACATTGCTTATGCTATTTGGCACTACTATAGAGCAACAGATGATTTTGATTTTTTGAAAAATTATGGGGCAGAAATACTAGTAGAAACAGCCAGGTTCTGGACAGATAGAGTGGATGCAGATGGGAAAGGCGGTTTTAATCTTATTAATGTGATGGGTCCGGATGAATATTCCGCTATGACAAGAAACAATAGTTTTACAAACCGCATGGTCATCTTCAATCTTAGCAAAGCTACGGAAGCCTTAGAAATCATCCAAGAAAAAGATGAAAACAGCTATCATAAACTTAAGGACAAGTTGAAGCTTGAGGATTATGAGACAACTCTTTTTGCTGAAATAGCAGATAAACTGCCGGTTTTTATTGATCAGAAAACAGGTATTATTCTGCAGAGTGAAGACTTTGAAAATTATGCAGCTATTGATATACAGAGCATCTGGAAAGATAAATCTAAACCTTTTGGATTTTTTATTACACAGGAAAAACTCTATCGGTCAAAATGCTTAAAACAAGCAGACGCTTTGGCACTGGCAATGTTATATAAAAATGAATTTACAAAAGAACAGATAGAAAATACCTATGAGTACTACGAACCACTAACCACCCATGACTCGTCATTATCACCTGTTAATCATGCTATTGTTGCGGCCTGGCTTGATAAACAGGAACACGTGGATAAATTTATAAAGCATGCAATGGAACTAGATTTTAATCCCGAGTTAAAAGGGGCAGCAGAGGGTATTCATATAGCTAATTGTGGGTGTCTATGGCAATTTATAATGACGGCTGCAGCAGGCATACAAACAGCTTTAATGGAAGAAAAACCTATTTCAACACACAGTCATCTGCCAAGTGGATGGGATAAAGTAAGCTTTAAAATAATTTGGAGAGAGCAACACTATCGTATTACAGTTTTAAAAGACAAGGTTGAAATTAATCCTATTGAAAATGCTATGAAAAATACTAGCTCTATATAAAAGATCAGATACTCATCACCTTTGAGCCTTGGGGGGAGAGACACTGAAAGAGGTAGTAGAGATCAAGGTAAAAAAATAATCAATGGTCACATTAGCTCTTGCGCAGAATGAAGGATATTTAAAGGACTGTGGGACAACTAACTTATTAAGTTAGTTGTCCCACAGTTTTATTTTTGTATGAAATAGTTAATATATAAATAAATTTAAAATATTCAAATATTAATTGACAATAGTACCATATAGTACTAAAATCTTAATTAAAGAAGGTGATTATTTTTGCAAAAGCTACGAGAAGGTGGATTTTTAGTTTCTAAAATCAAACAAGTATCAGGCCGTATATTTGACAGAAAGCTTAAAGAACATCAGATAACAGATTTAAATACAGGACAAGGACGCATTATTTTTTCGCTTTGGCAAAAAGATCAGGTTCCAATCAGCGAACTTGTTGTACAGACAGCACTGAGTAAAACTTCTCTGACAAGCATGCTGGACAGACTGGAGCAAGCGGACTATATTACTAGAAAAATAGATGCAAATGATAAAAGAAAGATCATTGTATCATTAACTCAAAAAAGTAAAAGTCTCAAAGAGCAATATGAAGCTGTATCCCATGAAATGATTTCAGTATTTTATGAGGGGCTTTCAGAACAAGAGATTGATAGGTTTGAAAAGACCTTGAATCATATCTTATTAAGGTTAAGCAAATATGAGGAGGATTACAAATGAGGGATGTATTAAAGATAGCGGCAGATTTGGTTGAAAGAAGCAAAAATGCGATGGTAAGTTCGATGGATGAGGACGGCTATCCTAATATGAAGATTATGTTTAATGCAAGAGAGCGAGAAGGCATTAAGGTGTTCTATTTCACAACCAATACGTCATCTCTTAGGGCAAAGCAGTTTTTAGAAAACCCAAAAGCAAGCTTGTATTTTCATGATGGCAGATTTTTTAAAGGACTTATGCTTAAAGGCAAAATGGAGGTGCTTCACGATCAAGAAATAAAAAACCTCATTTGGAGAGATGGAGATACAATGTATTATAAGGAAGGTGTAACAGATCCGGATTATTGTGTACTGCGTTTTGTAAGTGAAGCTGGAAGATTGTATCAAAATTTTAGTTCAACAGATTTTGTAGTTGCATAGGGTATCATAGACATTTAATGATTAAGGGTGAAATAAAGAATATTAAAAGGAGTGCTTCATACTGAAGTGCTCCTTTTAATATTCTTAGACAGCAAAAGCATCCGTGTGGCATTTTAGATCTTAAGATATAAGTCATTATTTTTAAATAGAAGATGAGACAATAGCAGCACTTAATCTTACTAAGGAAGAGTAATTTTTGACACTTGTGAAAGTTGAATATATAATGAATATATACGGATAAAAACATATCTATTAATCACAAAACAATAGAGTATAGTTTATAGCATAATAATTATTTTGAAAGGATTATCTAGAATGATGAGGTTTAAAGACATTTGGCTCGGGTTATCAATAAAAACTAAACTTTTATCCTATTTTTTTATTGTCATTGCGATGATAAGCTTGTTTAATTCATATCTAAACAACAATAATTATGCGATAATGGATCAATTTAATAATACGATGACTAATTATTATAAGATCAATCGTTTGTTAAATTTTATAGAAGAGGATAAGCAGTTAGTTACAAAATATATGCGTGAAAAAAAGGTAGAAGACAAGGTAAGTTATCAGCTTAAGAAGGATGAAATCATGCTTTTGATTGATGAGATTGATACAAGCCTAGGTTCTTTAGATGCCTATTTTGCTATTCATGCAATAAAAAATTCTTTAGATAGTATGTATGAAAAGTGGGATCAGGCAGTAATGGAGCGGGATAGAAATATACGGACTTATTATAATGCCTATTATGATGGTGAAATAACAAGTGATTATGCGAAGGGGTATGTCGAAGAGCTGCTTTATATAAGACTAGGAGAAGGCAATGAACTTTATAAAAAATTGGCTAAAGAAGCAGAAATGATGAGACAGATATCGATTATTCTTATTGCAGCCAGTGCTGTATTTGCTATGTTTATTGGTTTTTTGTTTGTTAATTCATTTATTAATCCGATTAAGCAGTTGGCGGATACATCTAGGCGTATCTCTTCTGGAAATCTGGAGGTAGAAGAAGTAATTATTGCATCCAAAGATGAAGTAGGTATACTTGCGGATTCTTTTAATACGATGAGCCTTAGTATTCAGCGCTATGTGAATGATCTGAAAGAAAAAGTTGTTATCGAAAAGCGTTTACATGAAGAAGAACTTGAAGTTGTAAGGATGGAACAGCTGCTTAAAGAATCTCAATTTGAGGCCCTTCAATCTCAAATTAATCCTCATTTTTTATTTAATACTTTAAATACGATATCAAGAACAGCCATGTTTGAAGAGGCTCAAGATACATTAAAGCTCATACAAGCATTATCTTGCTTATTTCGCTATAAACTGCGCAATCAGGCTTCCATCATTCCTTTAGAAGAAGAGCTAAAGATGGCTGAAGAATATATTTTTTTACAAAAATCTAGATTCAAAGATCGTCTTACTTATGAAATCATAGCAGATGATAGAAGTAAGGCAGCTAGAGTCCCTATCTTTATGCTCCAGCCTGTTATAGAAAACTCCTTTATTCATGGGATAGAGCACAAAGTGGAAGGGGGGAGATTGCGTATAAAAGTAATTTGCCAGAGGCTTAAAGGTAAGGAAATGATTATTATTAGGATAACGGATACCGGTATTGGTATGACAAAGGAACGGCTTCAGAAAGTTTTGACTTTTGCAGATGCTGACGGACGGAGTATTGGGATCAGTAATGTATATCATCGTTTTATGATGGTATGCAATCAACAGGGAAGTTTTAAAATGATGAGTAAAGTAGGACTCGGGACTTGCACTGAATTTAGGTTTGAAAGGGATGAAACGGAT
>JARBUI010000008.1 GCA_029239755.1 Clostridia bacterium
ACGAAACGTTATATGCAATTCCCAACTTGAGTCACCTCATCTTGGGGCAATGTTTGAAAATCAGTTGTATTGGTGGTTAGGTTTATTTATGACAATAGTATTGGGAGGTTTGATATGGATTGCAAAATACGTCCTTGGAGATTAGAAGATGCATCATGTCTTTCAGAAGCACTAAATAACAAAAAAATCCATGATAATTTACGTGATGGGTTGCCGTTTCCTTATACAGTTAGCGATGCACAAGAATATATCATGGCAATGTTGAACTCTGATATAGATAGAACCTACGCATTTGCTGTAACCATAGATGATAAAGTAGTAGGAAGTATTGGGGTTTTTCGTAAAGATAACATACACTTCCGAACCGCAGAACTAGGCTATTATATCGCTGAGTCATATTGGGGTCAGGGAGCTGGAACAAGTGCTGTTAAACAAGCATGTCGCTACATTTTTGACAATACAGATATTATCCGGATTTATGCAGAGCCATTTGTTGACAATATTGCTTCTTGTCGTATCCTTGAAAAGTCCGGCTTTGTTTGTGAAGGAGTTTTGAGGAAAAACGCGGTCAAAAACGGAAAGATAATTGATATGAAAATGTATTCTTTGATAGAAGAAAAAGACTAGAAGGATAGAGAGTAGCATCTATGATTCTATAAAAGGTCAGCGGTCCATGGCTGGAACAGACTTGGTGGTGCTGGAAACTGAGGCAAAGGCTGACACGTTCTGAGCAAATTTTGAAAGATTGACAATAAAATTTTAAGTATGTCATATAATGTCTATAACATGCAGCTAAATTGGAATTTATTAAAGGAGGGTTTAAAAAATGAGTGTATTTTTTTACGGTTGCATTACTATGGATGGATATCTTGCTGACAAAAACCATAATCTGGACTGGCTTTATCAAACTGGTGCAATAGAAGAAACTGGTTATGAAAGCTTCTATAAAAGCATGGATATTACTATAATGGGCAAAAGAACATTTAATGAAATTAAAAACATAGAGAATATAGGCAGTCTTTATCCGACTACTAAAAATTATGTTTTTACACATGCTGAACGCTTATCAGTCAGGGAATTTATTCCTATGAATTGTGATGTTGTTGAATTTGTAAGGCAAATAGAGAGGAATAAAAATACTTGGATTGTTGGAGGAAACACAATATTAGCTCCGCTGTTAGATAATGACATGGTTGATAATATAATAATACAGATTGCTCCTGTGTTATTGGGGATGGGAATACCATTATTTTCACAAAAAGAAGTATTGAAGCG
This sequence comes from Clostridia bacterium, assembly GCA_029239755.1. Taxonomy (GTDB): domain Bacteria; phylum Bacillota; class Clostridia; order Lachnospirales; family Cellulosilyticaceae; genus FMMP01. The sequence goes on from JARBUI010000008.1 coordinate 1,276, forward strand.
ATTTTACTTGAAAGAAGTAAAAAAATATGGACAATTTGCAGAATTAATTTATAGTAAAATATAATTCGTTCAGCTTCTCAAAATTCCTAGCATTTACTATAGGTTGATCATACAAATTTTAATTTATCAATGAGATTATGAGTGAAAGGGTATTTTGAAAAATGATAATTTATAATTCAGGGTCGTATTATCCATGTTATGCAAATAGATTATAGGTAAGTAGATAGGTGAACTTTAAGTCCCCGACGTTTAGTCCTACTCTAGCTTAGGGGTGCCTCGGCCATCTGATAACAATGCACTCAAGTTCGCTTTGCCTGTTTTGGGACATCCCTTCGAAGAAGCAAAGCACATTTTTCAGCCCAAGATAAGAGCTATCTAGGGCTGGGAAACGTCTTGAGTTCGGAGACGTTCTACGACATATCATGCAAAGGTCGTTCCGACCTGATGCGGATGGAAAAACAAAAGTTACAAATTAAGAAGCTAAAGAGGGGATAAAATGAATGCGTTTTTGATAGTGGTACCAATTATTCTTATTAGGTATGGGCTTTTAAATGCGATAAACAAAGAAGCTCTTAAACGTGCGAGTTTCTTTGCTCCGCTAGTTGGAAGAGAAAAGGTAGCATTCTGGGTTTATCAAATTACAACCGCCTTTATCTTACTATATTTATTACTACTCAAGATAAAAACTGACTCCGAGTGGCTTTACATAGGTCTGATAATATATAGTTTAGGACTTATTTTATATGCCGTATCTATAGTAAATTATGCTAAGCCTAAAATGAACGGAATAAATTTAAATGGGTTATATCAGGTGTCACGCAACCCTATGTATGTTGCATATTTTATATGTTTCTTAGGGGGGGTATTTTTAACTCGTTCATGGGTATTGCTTGCATTATTATTAAGTTTTCAAATATCAGGACACTGGATTATTCTTTCAGAAGAAAGATGGTGTATTAGGAAATTCGGAGAAGAATATATAAAATATATGAATAAAGTGAGACGTTATATTTGATAGTTATGATATACTCAATTATTCAAGCGATAGTAATGATTTTTATATAACTGTAGGCGGAGGATTACATGAGAGAAATTAAAAGAAGTGATATAAATGACGAATGGGCACATTCTGGAATTGTCGAGGCTGGCGATTTTGTTTTCATAAGTTATTGTGTAGGCAACATTGGTCAGTCTATTGAAAATCAAATTAATGGTGCATTTGACCACTTGAATAATCGATTGAAATCAATCGGTTTAACTTTAGAATCAGTTGTAAAAATTGACTGCTTGTTTAGAGATGTTTGGAATATACCTGTGATGGAAAAGATAATCAAAGAAAGATTTAAAGGTAAATATCCCGCCCGAAAATCAATACAAACAGAATTTGCTCATCATGGCGGACAAGATGGGCTTCAGTTTCAACTTGATGCCATAGCATTTAAAGGGTAAGGCCTCATAAACATAGTCTATACACAGAAGAAAATTAACATTCTTTAAGTATTCGAATCAAGAGGTTTATGGAAATGATGTTTAAGGGGGCCATTCACGCCTGCTTTTGAGTCATACCTTGGAAGAAGCCAAAGCACATTCCTCAGCCTAAGATAAGAACTATCTGTTTTATTCATTTTGTGACTACCTACATTTTGATAAAGATACAGCGTTGAAATTATCATGTGGTTTTGGGGCTGGAATAAGTCGCAAAGAGGAGGTTTGTGGTGCTGTTTCAGGTGGAATTATGGTTATAGGGATGATATACGGAAGAGGAGAAAATCAAGATCGATCTTTAACTGAGCTTACATATCAAACGACAACAGAATTATTGGATAAATTCACTGAAAAACAAGGAACATTCATTTGTCGAAGATTACTTGGAGATTGTGAATTGACAACTCCAGAGGGGCAAAATGAGTTTAAGGAAAAAGACTTACTGAACAAGGTTTGTAAGGAATGTGTAAGAAATGTAGTCGAAATTATTGAAGATATTGTTGATAAAAGGAACGAAGTATTCAAAGAGGAGCCAGCCCATCATCGTAATGTGGAGAGGTCAGAGTGATGCTAATAAAGGCGGCTTAGTATTTCGTATAATAAGTTGATTTCAGTGCGCTCCGCACACCCACTCATGCTTCGAGGGGGCTGGAATCACAGGCGTTAGCTGACATAAATTACTTTCTATTTGAAATGAGGGGGAGTTTTATGGAAAATAAATATCAATTTGAGACCTTAAGATTAAGGTTCAGACAGTGGGAAGAGGAAGACAAAATTCCATTCGCGAGGATGAATGCAAATATTAAAGTAATGGAGTACTTTCCGAGTATGTTAACTTCAGAACAATCTGATGAGCTCATTACTAGAATCAGTAATCACTTCAAAGACCATGGATATGGACTTTGGGCAGTTGAGCTTAAAGAAACAAATGAGTTTATAGGCTTTATTGGTTTTTTAAATGCAACTTTTGAATCATCTTTCACGCCATGTATTGAGATTGGATGGAGAATAGATGATAAGTTTTGGAATAAAGGGTATGCGACAGAAGGCGCAAGCGCATGTTTAGAATATGGGTTTAATACGTTAAAAATGAAAGAAATATATTCATTCACATCACAATTGAATAAGAGATCAATTAATGTCATGAAAAAAATTGGATTAGAAGAAAAAGGTGTATTCTATCACCCACGAATAGAGGAAGGTAATCCTTTAAGGTTACATGTGCTGTATAAGATTGATAAGAAAAAATTTGATAAAGTTTATGTGTAATGGAAGAGTTCCGTAATTTACATCAGTTTATAATGTTTTCTCTATAGCAGCATTAAGTGTTGATAATGGGGAAGTGATTGAGATAATGGAGGAAATAATGATATGAAATATTCATGTACTGTTATATCAGTGAGCGATATTAATAACGCAAGAAAATTTTATGAGGATTTGTTCGGACTTGAATTATACCAAGACTATGGGATAAACATTTCATTTACTTGTGGACTGTCACTACAGCAAGAATTTGATTGGCTTGTAAATCTCCCGAAAGAAAAAGTCCTGAAGGAGTCCAACAACATTGAGTTGTGCTTTGAGGAGGAAAGATTTGATGATTTCCTGAAGAAGCTGGAACAGTATGGGAATATCAAATATTTGGGCAATGTTATAGAACATAGTTGGGGGCAACGTGTCATAAGATTTTATGATTTAGATGGACATATTATCGAAGTTGGAGAGTCCATGAAAAAAGTTATTAATCGTTTTCTTGCTGACAAATGGTCTATGGAAGAAATCTCTAAAAAAATGGGTGCTTCTGTATCAGATTTAGAAAAGCTGCTAAACAGTTAAACTTACCCTTTTGTTGTATTACGAGTAACAATCGTTATGCAAAATAATTAATTCGGAAGCAACTATGAGGGCAGTAAAAAAAAGAAATAATTTGGGAGATAGTTTGATGAGAAAAAAATATTGGTTGGTTTTAGTGTTGATAGTATTTATTTCAGTGGGGTGTACGAAAGAGAAAATTGTAACATCAAGATTGGAACCCATGAATATCAAGAAACTTAGCCATGAGCTGAAGGCTTGTGTTGATAGGCGTATCGGGGATAACGGAATATACCAATTACATACAAGTAATGGAAATCAATATTTATTTTTAAATGGAAGTAATGTAGTGCAAGGTGAAGAGGAAGCTTATTATGAGAATATTAAGATAGAAGATGACAAGAATATTGCAAAAATATATTTTAATGAGTTGTATACTGCAGATTACCAAGATAAAGAACTAGAGAGTATGAAACTATACAAGATCCTCTTGAAAGATACAATAAATTCAATAGGTATATATAAGAATGGTAAGGAAACATATTTTGACAGTATAGATATTGTGGAATAATGATATCTCCATTCACTGCACACATCCTTCACTGGTGCAAGCACCGCTAAGAAGAAGGACGCTGTGGGTACAGTTCAGCGGTAGAATTATTGTATATTTTAAATTGACAAGGAGTGTATCAATATGAGAGATGCAGAGAAAACAATAGGTAATTTAATAGATAAGGCAACCGTTTCTTTTATTAGTTCTGTAGACAGCGAAGGGTTTCCAAATATGAAAGCTATGTTGCCGCCACGAAAAAGAGAAGGAATAAAACATTTGTATTTTACTACAAACACCTCATCTATGAGAGTCGAACAGTATAAAGAAAACCCAAAAGCATGCGTGTATTTCTGTGATAAGCGGTTTTTCAGAGGAGCCATGCTGAAGGGTATTATGGAAGTACTTGAAGATAGCTATACTAAGGAAATGATTTGGCGCGATGGAGATACAATGTATTATCCTTTAGGTGTAACAGATCCTGATTACTGTGTTCTAAGGTTTACAGCACATAATGGACGGTTTTACAGTAGTTTTAAATCAGAAAATTTTCAGGTTGATTAAAGCGCCATAATCTTTCTGTTTTATGCGTTAGTGGTTGTACACTACGAAGAAGGGCACTGTAGGTACAGTTCAGAGGTGCTGGAACTATGGTGAAGTTAAATGAAATTTCAGTTCAATATTTAAGCAATTTAAGTGTGTATGGATTTATTGAGAAATGGGGTTAGAAAAAGTACAGTAAAGGTTATCATATAGATAGAAGAAGAAATAGACCTGTGGACAAAAGAATTCAAGAAATACTTTATAGTGAAACAAGTCAAATGTTATGAAGATGCAGCAATGGCTCTGAAACAGGATGAATGAGCTATTTAAAGAGGAGTTTAGGGTATTGAAAAAATGAATAGATTTATAGGGGATACAATGTGTTGTTTAATTAAATAGTCTATGGGGGAAATATGGAAATCGTGTATACTGATGGAACAGATAGAGATTTTGTAGAACTATGTAAGATGTTAGATGATAATCTTAATGAAATTGTGGGGGGAGAGAAACAAAGAGAACAGTATATTCAATATAATACATTAGCAGATATTCATGATGTGATATTGATTTATCATGATAAAGTACCAGTTGCTTGTGCAAGTTTTAAGTTTTATGATGAGGATACAGCTGAAATAAAAAGAGTATTTGTGCGTAGAGAATATCGTGGTAAGGGTATATCAAAACAATTAATGAGTATATTGGAAAAAAGAGCCAAAGATAAAGGATTCTCTAAGTTAATATTAGAAACGGGGTCCCCTTTAATTGAAGCAATAGCTCTATATAGAAAAATGAATTACGAAGTTACTGAAAACTATGGACAGTATAAGGATATGCAGGAGTCAATATGTATGCAGAAGAGTATTTAAATAAGTATTTATATATTTAATTATCAAGGGGTGTGAGGGGAAGTATGAGGTATAAAAAAGGGCAAATGCTTCTATTGATTCTGATTTTTGTTCTGCTGCTAAGTGTATTACGATTAGGAGGAATTATTAATTTTAATCTCTATAGTTCAAGTATTAATTCAAATCAAACCGCATCAATTGCAAACTCAAAAAAATCGGGGAGTTATAGAATTGAATTTGAATATAACAACGAAAAGATATATACACATACTATTATGAATGACAATGAAGAACTTGTTCCAGTTATTGTGAAAATAGAAGAGTATCATTTCAATGGTAATTATTTTATGCCATTCTTTAAAAAGTTCACAGCTACATATAAGTGTACCTTTAAGACGTCCAATATGAGTAATAATAATGTTTTTACCGAGGAAAATCAAATAAGCGGTGAAGTTGAAGGGACAGTCGTATCTGAAATAAAGGGAATTTGTTCGATTAAAAAAGCAAAGGATCTAGCGATAGAAAAGGCATTTAGCTCTATGAAGGACTATGTTATTAATAGTATCAGTAAGCAGGAATAATCTCCATTTAATACTATATGGAAGGCTGAACTGAAGCTAATAAATTGTTTAGGTGACACGCGGTCTAGTTTAAAAGAGAGGTAAATATGAAGATATTAATTTTATATCATTCAGGTGTTGGTAATACAAAATTAGTTGCAGAAGTATTAAACAATAAGTTAAGAGAGTTATTTGAAACAAAAATAATAGCTGTTGAAAAACTATCAAATGAATTTGTTGTTGATAATTATGATGGATATGTTATTGGTTTCCCTACATATCATGCACACCCATCAGGTAGCATTATAAAATTTATAGATAATGCTGACTCCTTGAGCAAAAAGAAACCAGCGTATATTTATACAACATGCGGCTGGTACTCGGGCAATGCATTAAGAATTTTTGCTAAAAAGTGTATCAGAAAAAATATCATTCCCACTTCAAATAGAAGTTTTAGGTGTACTGCGACAGATGGTGTCTTGCTTTTTCCATTTATAAATAGTTTATTTACATTTGAAAAAAATTTAGTACAGAAAATCGAACGAGAAGCAGAGAGAATAAAAAAAGAATTTATTCGTGAGTCATATAGGCCTAATTTGCCTAGGTTTAAATTGTATAGTATTTTAAACTTTCCTAACAAAAAGATAGGGCAATTGATAACATTGAAAATATTTCTTCATAAAGAAAATTGTAGTAGGTGTGGTAAGTGCATAAAAAATTGTAATATGAATGCTATGAAACCTAATAACGCCAATTTCCCTTTATTTGATAAGGACAATTGTGAGAAATGCTATAGATGTATTCATCATTGTCCTAATAAAGCATTATCGTTATTTAAGAGAAAGGTTCCAGAAAAACAATTAAGTGAGGGTTTCTTTGACCTAAGTAGGAGATAACCCAAATTTTTTTGTTGCTGAGAAAGGGGTTAAATGAAGAAAATTCTATGTTTATATGGGGGATATTTGAATTTCTTGAATAATCTATTGGAAAATGATATGATTGGTAAAATTTAACTTTTAAAAGTTTTTCTTAGATAATAGTAATCTTTTCTTATGATAGGATTGAATAAGATTGCTCAGAATGGATATATAAAAAGTATTAAGTATAAGGAGGGAAATACTGATGAAGATAGCTATTGTTTCGGATTCTACCAGCGATTTGCTGGATGAGACAGTAAAAAAATATGATATAAAGATACTGCCTTTAAGAGTAGTATATTCAGGGGGAGAAGAGTATAGAGACCGAGTAGAAATAACCCCCGAGGATATATACGAAAGATTCGATAAAGAGATTCCCACAACATCACTGCCTTCTCCTGAAGATACAATTATTCTTTTTAGAAAGTTAGAAGAGGAAGGCTATACTCATGTCATTGTAGCTACAATATCTACTGGATTAAGTGGAACGATGAATATGATTCGTAGTGTTGCTGATGATTTTAAAAGCATGGTATTTGAGATTATTGACTCAAAAGCGCTTACTATGGGACTAGGTTTTCCAGTACTAGAGGGAGCAAAGGAATTACAAAAATCAAATGATTTTAAAAAGACAGTTCAAAAAATTAAAGATACGATAAAGAAAACAGAAGTTTATTTTGTAGTAGGGACTCTGGAATATCTTAAAAAGGGCGGACGTATTGGTAAGGTAGAAGGAACGATAGGGGAGCTGCTAAACATAAAGCCTATCATCTCAATCAATGAACAAGGAGTATATTATACCTTTAAAAAGATTAGAGGCAGAAATAAATCAATTGAAGAAATATATCACTTAGTTAAAGAAAAAGCAAGTAATAAAATGGTAAACATAGCAGTAGCCCATGGTAATGCATATGAAGAAGCCTATGCATTACTTGAGAAAGTCAAAGGATTAAAAAATGTGAAGGATACTATTTTTACCCAAATCAGCCCAGTTATGGTAGTTCATACAGGACCAGGGCTGATAGGAGTTGTAATATCTGAATATGATGAGTAAAATGAAAAGGCACTCAGTCGAGTGCCTTTTCATTTTACTCTATGATCCAGGGGTAAAGGCATTTAAAAATAATTAATTAGCAGCACCCGTAGCTCGATTGCATACTGCATAACAATAATCATACTTATAGCTATAGTCGTATGTCACCTAATGGAATCTATGCCTATATATTCATGCTTTGTTTTATATATGATTATTAGAAAAGGATGATATAATGTAGAATATACAGACAAGTAGCGTTGCTGCTTAAATAAAATTTATTTAGAAAAGAAGAAAAATCAAACTTAAAAGGGGAGTTCTAAAGGTAAGATTATTGGGTGTGCAGGTCTGATTACAAATGATTTTATCAGTAGGATGGATTTATATCCTTGGATATGTGCATTGTTTATAGAAGAAAAATATCGTGGGAATGCTTATGGATCGTTATTACTACAGAGGGCAAAAGAGGATGCTAAAAAGGAGGGGTTTCCTCATTCAAGGATCTATAAGTGTGAACTTCTAGATTAATTATTGAACATTCTACTACGCTGTAAACATTATAAGCATATCATTTTTATAAATACTTTGAGCTGTTGAGAGATTATGACTTTTGATGGATGATGGATACTAAAGGAATACAACAAAAGATAGTAAATTTATAACCAGAGGAGAAGAATATTGAATAACATAACAAGTATAATTTTAATATTTCCACTTGCGATTACCTTGCATAATCTTGAAGAAGCATTGTGGCTGCCACAATGGTCAAGGTTTGCAAAACAATATCATAAACCAATTGATAAAAATGAATTTTATTTTGCACTAATATGTGTCACACTTTTAGCATACTTATCTTCAATCTTCTTTTTGTTTTTTAATGAAGTAGTCATTCTGAAATATATTTATTTTGGGTTTGTAGGAATGATGATCCTCAACGCTATTTTTCCGCATCTAATTGCTACAATTGTATTAAAGCGATATGCCCCAGGTGTGATCACTGGAATCTTCATGAATGTTCCATGTTTTAGTTTTCTCATAACATTTGCAATTAAGGAAAATGTTATATCACCATTTGAAGTGATTATTTCTACAGCGATTGTTGGAGGAATTATACTAGCCTTACTACCCATATTTTTCGAATTAGGACGACGATTGATTATGTTTGAAGAAGATTAGTATACTAAGTGATTTGACTATTGTCCGCTACAAGTGAATTTATTTTGGAAGTATATGAGCTGGTGAACGCCGGCAGCAACGAAATCGTTAAATGACATTGCATACTATTTTATAAATACTACATAAAACCTTTTTTGGAGGCGTTCAAATGTATATAAGGGAATATAGAAAGAGTGACGATGAAAACAAATTAATGACAATGATAGAAAATGAAGAAGGATGGACTTACTCAGATGATAATATGGCAGAGAAATATAAGACAGCTTTAGCTAATTCAGTAACGTATGTAGCGTATGAAGGAGATGTCTTATGTGGATATTCCCGTTCTGTCAATGATTGGGGATTTTATATTTATGTCTGTGATTTGTTGGTTATGCCAAGCTATAGAGGAAGAAATGTTGGTCGAAAACTAATGGAGTGTATATATAATGATTACCCAAATCATATTGTATATGTCATGTCAGATGTTGACGAATATTATAAGAAGCAAGATTACAAACGTATGGGTTCAATATTTGAAGTACCTAACATAAACAAGTGTAATGAGTAAAATATATTTTATTTATGTGGTTGATTTTTGTACCGAGCATCTTGACAATATGATTTTTAAAGGTAAAAGGGGTTGGCAGTTAAAATGTTTATTAAAAATATTTGAGCGAATTGTATGTTTTTAAATAGGTTAAACTATTGTTTGATCGTCGGAAGAAGTGGATGGATACACATTGCATGGTAATAACCTAACGCAGTTTAAACAGGATAGCAAATAAATAGACTGATGCAGAGGGTACTGGTAAAGGAGAAAGGTATGGAAATTAATAAAGTAACTATAGTAGGCTTGGGTGCAATGGGAGTATTTTTTGCGCCAAAGATTGAAGCATACCTAGGAAGAGGGAATCTCAGGGTTCTTGCCGAAGGTGAACGCAAGGAAAGACTACAATCAAAGGGGGTAACTATTAATGGTATTAAGCATTATTTCAACGTCATTACTCCTGAAACCAAAGGGGATCCGGCTGATTTGGTTATCATAGCAGTAAAGGATCCGAGTCTTGATCAAGCTATTGAAGATATTAAAAATCAAGTAGGTAAACACACACAAATCATTTGTGTTATGAACGGCATAGAAAGTGAGGATCGTATTGCATCTGTCTATGGCTGGGACCATGTCTTATATTCTTATATGAGGGTTTCTATTGTCATGAAAGATGGGATAGCAAATTTTGATCCTGAATGGGGAAAAGTACACTTTGGAGAGGCTAAAAATGATAAACTTTCCGAAAGAGTAAGAGTAGTCAAGAATTTATTTGACAGGTGCAAAATAAATTATAATATTGACCCCGATATGATTAAAGGGATGTGGTTTAAATTTATGTGCAATGTTGGAGAGAATTTAACCTGTGCACTTCTAGGTATTCCCTTTGGGGCTTTTCAGGTAAGCGATTGTGCCAATGCCATACGTCGTAAGGCTATGCTGGAGGTGGTTGAAATTGCAAACAGACTTCATATTGATTTAGGACAGGAAGACATAGAACGTCAAGAAGATACAATTAAGAACATTCCCTTTCCTAATAAACCATCTACCCTGCAAGATTTAGAAAACGGCCGCAAGACGGAAATAGAGATGTTTGCTGGAAAAGTGGTGAAACTTGGAGAAGAACTGGGAGTCGAGACACCTTTAAACTGGATGTTTTATCATTGCATCAAGGTGTACGAAGAGAAGAACAGCGGGAAATTTTTGAGGTAAAATAAATGCGTAGTGTACAAAAGATATTTCAACCAGAGATCTATCAAGGAAGACATAAAAAACAGGATTATTTTGAAGGCTGGTATTTTAAGCAGGTCAGTGCAGATCAAAAGCATACAATTGCTCTTATTCCAGGAGTCAGCCTAAATCATAAGGATTCCCATGCTTTTGTGCAAGTCATCATAGCTGAGAATAATGTTGAGGATATGGACCAGAAATCAACTTTAGTGACTCACTATTATCGCTTTCCGCTTTCCGATTTTAGCTTTCAGGATGAACCCTTTAGCATCCAGATTGGAAAAAACATTTTTTCAAAAACAGATATTTTTTTGGATCTGCAGCATGATCATTTGCGAATCGAAGGACATCTTTACTGGAATGATATACAACCCATTCAAAAAAGCCTGCTGTGCCCCAATATTATGGGTTTCTTTGGGTATTTTTCTTTTATGGAATGCTATCATGGGATTATAAGTATGAAGCATGTCTGCTCGGGGAAGTTATGCATCAATGGTAAAGAAATTGTTTATTCAGGAGGCCAGGGGTATATTGAGAAGGATTGGGGGCACTCTTTCCCCAAGGAATATATATGGGTCCAATGCAATCATTTTACAGAGAAGGGAACGGCAATGATGTTCAGTGTCGCCCACATTCCCTTTTTAGGCAACTCATTTAAGGGATTCCTTTGCAATTTAAGCCTACAAGGAAAAGAATACAGGTGGGCTACGTACAATCACTCAAAGATTATTAAGGAAGTAGTTAGTGAAAACAAGCTGTTTTATCTAATAAAAAGAAAACAGCTCATGCTAGAGATCGAAGCTGAGGTTAGAGATCATGGTGTTCTCATTGCCCCTCAAAATGGACAAATGATTTATAACATTAAAGAAGGTCTAATGGGGACCGTAAAAATGAAGCTCATGAATAAAGATGGAGATATTTTGTATGAGGATATAGGCACCAGTGCTGGGGTTGAAATAGTTGCAAAAAAGTATAGCTAAAGGACTATACTTTTTCCCGTCTTAAGCTGCATAGAATAAATTCTAATTAAAACAATCGGAGAAAGTGAAGATAAATAGGATAAATTGCTATAAAGGGTATAACCAACATCAATTTTAAAAGTATATAAAAGTTCACTTTTTTGGAAATAATGATATTGAGGTGAATGATATGAAACAACAAGCTAATTATACCAATCATGATGTAGCAATTATTTATAATGAAAATGAATCACAAGCAGTGCTTAGTGCTTTGCAATGTATTCAGGCAGAACGGGATATAAAGAGTGATGATGTAGTTGTAATAACCCCAAACTGGGTCAATAACGAAAAGATAAATCCTTCAGATGGCGTAGTAGTAGGGCCTGAAACATTAAGAACAATTATTAAGTGGGTGAAAGCGAGGAGTCCAAGACGGATCATAATAGCAACTGGATCAGGCAGCGGCAATACAAAACAAGTTATGGAGCAAGTTGGATTTGACCGAGTGATACAAGAAGAGCAGGTTGAATTTATTGATTTTAATATGGGACCCTATGTTGAATTGCAGCTTAATCATGAAAAGCCAAGTACCATTAAGGTTAATAAAATTATCAATGAAATGACCTACTATATTTCATTTACACAGTTAAAAGCGCATGAAGAAGCGACTATGTCTGCAAGTATTAAAAACATAGCTCTTTCATGGCCTTCAACAGAGGAACATGGCGCACCTAAAAAAAATCTAGGGATACATGAAGAGCTTCATGGTTTTATAGCCGCAATGGCAGAAAAAGTTAAGATTAACCTTGCAATTGTAAGTGCAAATCCTGTTATGATAGGAACCGGACCTACCAAAGGTATAGCTAAGCATACGGGTCTTATTATATGCGGAAGAAATCCGATTGCTGTAGACAGTATCTGTGCAAGACTACTAGGGTTTATGGAACAAGGTATAGGTTATATTCATTTGCTAAAAAATAAAGGGTTTAAAGAAACGGATATTAAAACCATTCCGATGAAAGGTTTACCATTAGCTGAAGCAGAGAAGATTTTTTCAGAGAAAGTATATGGAGAGAAGATGGTAATGGAATAAGTTATTTGTAATCTATAAGGAGGGAAGCATGAGAAAAATAACAAAACTATTTATTAATATAAAAACTGAACAGGACTGGCTTGCCCGGCAGAAAGGGTGGAAGCTTGTCAAAACGAATGGAGTACGCTATATCTTTGAGGAGTGCTCTTGTGAGTATAATTATGAATATATATATTTTGACAAAAGCAAAAAGGAGTTAGAGGGTATAAGAAATCAGATCATAGATAGGGATATAGAGTTTGTTTGTCATTCATCATCTTGGGCACTGTTCAGAAAAAATGCTGCAAAGGGGGAAATTCACGTCTATGCTGACAATTATATAAAATATAAGATACTTATGAAAAAGTATAACACATATATGGCTTTAGGCGCATGTTATCTATGTTTAGGTTCTTCTCAGACTGCAGTAGCATCAACAGTGAACGGTTATTTCAGATTATCATCCATACTATTTTACTTATGCAGTTTCTTATTTTTCATGACTTCTTATTGTTTTAAAAAGTATTCACTAGAATATGACGATGGGTCTTATGCTGGCAGGATGAAAAAAGAAAAAAGAGGTAAATAAATATGATACATACATATAAACATAAATGGAATACAGAATTGAGTGCTGATTGTGAAAAATGTTTCGGGCTCTGCTGTGTTGCTCTGTACTTTTCAGCTTCGGAGGGGTTTCCAACAGATAAAGAAGCGGGCGAGTCTTGTATAAATCTACAATCAGACTTTACCTGCTCCGTTCATAAAAATCTTAGAAATAAGGGGCTTAAGGGGTGTACTGCTTATGACTGCTTTGGAGCTGGCCAAAAGGTAGCTCAAGTTACTTATAATGGATGTGACTGGCGAAAAGCTCCAGAATCTGCTAAGCAAATGTTTGAAGCATTCCTGATTATGAGGCAGCTTCATGAAATGCTATGGTACCTTCATCAAGCATTCGGTCTTCAGACGGATAAAGAAATTAAAGATGAGATTAACTCATTGCTGGACAATACTAAAGGGCTTACTCTGCTTGATGCCAGGTCGCTATTAGCTCTAGATGTGGCAGTTCATCGAATGAAGGTTAACAGGATACTTAAAAATACCAGTGAACTGATACGCGCTAAAGCCCAGGGTGTAAAGAACACTTCTGTAAAAAAGCAGGAAACAAAATCTATGACAGCAGATTACTTTGGTTCAGATTTGAGAAAGATAAATCTAAGAGGAGCAGACCTAAGAGGAGCATGTCTTATTGCAGCAAACCTAAGAGGAGTAGATTTGAGCGGAGCTGATCTCATAGGATCTGATTTGAGAGATGCTGATCTTAGCGGAGCTAATCTCACAAATAGCATCTTTCTTACTCAAGCTCAGATTAACACGGCTAAGGGTGATTCATGCACAAAGCTGCCTAGGTGGCTTAATCATCCAACCTATTGGTTAAAGTAATTAACTTATGATGGGCATTTTTGATTTTGCCTTGAAAAGAGTGCTGAGAACAGAACGTTATATATCATTCTGTACTAGATAATGGCAAAGATATTTCTTTGGGGAGGTAAAGATGAACTTAGAAGAATTAAGACTAGATTGTGCAATAAAACAAAAGAAAGGATTGCATTTTATTTTAGCATCTATTATTATTTGGGGAGCGGTATTAGCTATCCATTTATCAGGATTGCCAATACTGACTAAGAACTTTTTGACATTTTGCTCTACAGCTCCGCTTATGCCGATTGCATTCATAATTTCTAAGATCCTAAAAATTGATTTTACTAATAAAGGGAATCCGCTAACTGGCTTAGGGATAATGCTTTCTTTAAATCAAATGTTATACTTGCTTATAGCTATGTGGATTTATCCAACATTACCGGATAAAATGGTAATGGTTATTGCTATAATTTTTGGTGCTCATCTTTTCCCGTTTTCGTGGTTGTATAAGTCAAAAAGTTATGCTGCAATGTCAGTCCTTATATCGGTTTCAATTTTAATAGTTGGTTGTTTTTTTGAATCGTACATAGTAGCACTTACCATGATTATATATGAAATACTATTTAGTATATTACTGATATTTGAAATGAAAAAGATAAACACTCCTATCTAATCAATGATACACCACTTGCATAGCAAAGTGAAAGAAGTTGGAGTAGGACTAAAGTAAAATGGAAAAAGTATAGGTCAAGGATGTATCCTTGATCTATACTTTTTCTGCCATTAATTGCTTAATGGAAGGCATATGGGCTGGCGCCCATTGAAGGGAAGCTAAGTTTTCTCTTTTAAAATGGTTTTCTTCATATTTAACACCTCAAGGTAAGTTTAACATATTTAAAAACAGAGTAAAATTTAAAAGCAAAGCTAAAATTTTGTTTTACTAAATATACTGAATTATAGTGTGGTCAAGGGATGTTTAAAATGATACAATATAGAAAATATTCTAGGACTTAGAAGGTTAATGACCGTAATAAAAGGATAATCATTTTGGCGAAATTTAAAGTAAGCAGGTGTTTAAATGTTAAGAAAAGTTTCCATTAGAAATAAACTTATTATAAGCATTTTTATAGGCTGTCTTATTCCCTATTTAATAGGCGGGCTATATATTAAAAACAAAACCGAAGAATGGCTGTACAATAACAATATCGAACATACCAACGTATTGCTGCGTCAAGCAGCAGAGCATGTGGATGAAGCAATTCTAAAAAACATAGATAACTTAGTATCGATGATCACCAGAGATGAGCGTGTAATGCATGTGGATTCTACGATTAATGCGTATACTAATTATGACCCGGATACTTTTAAATTTCGTTTTTCGCAGAGTGAAACTGAAATCATGCTATACTTTGCAACTATAAAGCACACTCAAGAGATTGTGAATATGGTTTCTCTTGGAACAGAACAAGGCGGGTATATTGAGTATCCAAAATTTAAGCCTAAATCCCCGTATGACCCCCGTACAAGGGAATGGTATATGAGCGCCATTCATCAGAAGCAAACCCTTATATCAGAACCTTATATAACAAAAGTGACTCAGGATCTAGTAGTTAGTCTGGATAAAAGTATAAATTTAAAAGATAAAAGCATCGGTGTCGTAAGTGTAACGATTAGGCTGGATGATTTGATGAAAAGCATTAATGATCTAAAATATGGGAAAACGGGATATATTAATATTCTAAGTCCCCAAAATGCTTTTATAAACAGCCCAAGACATGAAGACTGGTTAATTCATTCAACGGACGACTTGGAACTAGAGGTTTTTAATACTATTGATAACTATCATGGTAAATCTTTTGAAGGGAAACTTGATGGGGTAGACAAGGTTTTTAATGTCTATATTTCTCCTTATAGCGGATGGAAATATATATCGGTTATTGACAAAAGTGAGGTACTAGAACAGTCAAGGGTACTTACGGACTTATTAATTGTTATTTATTTTATTACCTTTTTGATTATTTTAGCATTAATATTCATTATCTCTAATTATATTACCAAACCTATTCTTAATATTGCCCATGTGATCAATAGAATGGCAACATTTAAATTTGATAGATATGAAAATAAGACTTTGAAAATTTATACTCACCAGAATGATGAAATTGGAGAAATTTCAAGAGCTCTTAATAGTATGCAAGAAAACTTTATTGAGTTAAAAAATAATATAGCTGCTATAGATAAAGAAATACAAAACATAAACATTGAAGAAAGATCAATTTATCAACTGGAATTATCAAAAGCTAATCCCTTTGCTGGTATAACGAAATCAGTCAATGGTTTATTGCAAAAGGTACACAGTTCAATTGAACAAGCCAAGCTGTTTAATGATGAAATTTTGTATAAGAATGAACTAATACTCTTTGTAGCTGAACACGACCCATTAACTAACTTGCCAAATCGTCGTAAGTTTTATGAAAAATTAAATAAGGTCCTTGCTAATGACAGTGCAGGGGCTGTGATTGTTCTTGATTTAGACAACTTTAAAGGCATTAATGATACACTTGGACATCTGTTTGGAGATCAAGTACTGCAATATATTTCTAGGAAGTTGGAGGAGATCTCAAGTCAAGAAGTCTTTGTTTCTAGATTTGGCGGCGATGAGTTTTTATTGCTTTATGAATGTAAAAAGGGAACAGAGGAAGTTCTTGCTTTTATTAATCAGATATTTAACTTGTTTAAAGATAATTTACTTATTGACCAAAATGAAGTTAAAATAGAATTTAGTATGGGGATTTCGCTTTTTCCAAGAGACAGCAAGGATATTAATCAGCTCATAATGAATGCTGATTTGGCTCTGTATTCGATTAAGAATAGCGGGAAAAACAACTATGCTTTTTTTGATAATAAGATGGCAGATCACCTTAAATTTAGATTGGATACGAAAGAGATATTAAGAGATGCAATCACAAACAGCGGGTTTAAGATGGTATACCAGCCACAAGTCGCAGCCATTTCAGGTGAAGTTATCGGCTATGAAGCACTTATTAGACTAAAAAATTATAAGTTGTCTCCCGCAGACTTTATAGCCATTGCAGAAGAGGATGGGCTCATTATTACGATAGGAAGAATTGTAACAAAGATGGTGATAGAGCAAATGCATAAATGGCAGCAAATGGGATATGGCTTAAAACCTATAGCTATTAATTTCTCAGCTGTGCAGCTGCATGACCCTTATTATAAGACGTATCTCTTAGATTTGCTAAAAATAAATGATATAAAACCGGAACTTATAGTTATTGAGATTACAGAGAATATATTCTTAGAGAATAAAGAAACAACAATAGCCTTCTTGAGTGAATTAAGGGCTCATGGAATCAAAATAGCTGTTGATGATTTTGGGACAGGCTATTCTTCATTAAGTTATTTGACATTTTTACCTATAGACACTATCAAGCTAGACCGAACATTAAGCATTAAATTCCTTGAGCTGGAGAATATTGCAGTTATGGATAGTTTAATTGCTTTGGCGCATAGCTTAAACCTCAAAGTTATAGCAGAAGGTATTGAAGAACATGAGCAGGTTAAAAGACTTATAGTTGGAAAGTGTGATGTGATTCAAGGGTACTATTTTAGCAAACCCCTTGATATTGAAGATGTAGAAAAGACTTACAATATGGTTTATGAAGTATAAAGCTAATACAGCTTTTATTTTAGAGATATAGGAAGTAAGCGCAGCGGTCAGAGACTTGCTGCGCTTTTTTTAGTGCGAGATCTATTTCGTATATTATACTGTAATATTTCAAATATCCGGTAATATGATTATAGTGTGCATTCAGGGTTTATTTACTTAAGTCTGGAGGGTAATAGGGTGAAAAAAAGAATTTGCGATATTTTAATGTGCGGTGTTTTATCCCATATGATATGGCGCAGTCATCAGGCAGCTAATGTCAAAGCTAATATCAAAGCAAATATAGCCGAATCAAGACAATTTCCATACGATATTGAAGTTATCGCGGAAAATTTGTTTATACCATGGGCTATAGCGATAAATGGTGGAGGCAAACTATACTTCACGGAGCGGTCTGGGGCTATTAGGATGATTGAAGACGGTGAACTTAACCCTCAGCCCCTTTTCACATTTCGTACTCCTTTTGTAAGTCAGGGGGAAGGAGGGCTTATGGGCATTGTTCTAGATCCGAATTTTTCTCAAAACCATTATATCTATGTTATGCATACATATGCAGAAGGGGGCCAAATCTATAACCGTGTAGTCAGACTGGTTGAAGAAGATAATAGAGCATCCATTGATCGGGTTATTCTAGATAGAATTCCTGGGGGACGCATCCATAATGGGGGAAGGATAAAGATAGGTCCGGATCAGAAATTGTATGTTACAACAGGAGATGCAGGGAATGCAATGCTGGCACAGGATCTCACAAATTTGGCTGGAAAAATACTGCGTATAGAATTAGATGGCAGCATTCCAGAAGATAATCCCATTGTTAATTCACCTGTTTATAGCCTAGGTCATCGCAATCCTCAGGGTTTAGCATGGAATTCAAGAAATATGTTGTATGCATCAGAGCATGGGTCAAGGGCTCATGATGAAATAAACCTTATTAGGCCAGGAGCTAATTATGGATGGCCTCTCGTTCAAGGAAATGAGGACACCAGTGAAGTACCGGTGCAAAAGCCCTTGATACACAGCGGAGAAGATACATGGGCCCCTTCAGGTGTTACCTTTGTGAGCCAAGGACCATGGCAAGGGAAACTGCTTGCTGCCACGCTTCGAGGAGAAAAACTGCTGGCTGTCTCGCTTAGTGAAGAAGGGACAGAAGTGGAGCAGGCAGAATCTTGGCTGCAAAGCGAATATGGGCGTTTACGTGAGGTTATTCAGGCAGACGATGGGTCAATTTATCTAACAACAAGCAATAGGGATGGCAGAGGCAATCCTGATAGAACTGATGATAGAATTATCCGGCTCATTCCGAAAAGAAGTGATATTTAAGGTGTATGAAAGATAGCAAAAATTGAGAGATTTTGTTTGAATAGGGTGATAGGCATAATGGAATATGCTATAATGAGGACAAGATAAAAATCAGGGGGAAATTGATATGTCACTCAATGTGGCTTTTTTAATCTTGTTATTGCTTATAGTTATATATATTATTTTTATTGAAATATTTACAGTTGTTTTTATGCTTACTGGTATGTCTCATACTAGAGCCAGATTTCAAGTTATTTCTCTGCTTACAAGCTGTGGTTTTACAACAGCAGAAAGTGAAATTGTCGTCTCTTCGAGAACAAGGAGAAAAATCGCGATTACTATTATGATTTTTGGCAATTTGTTTAATGTATCGGTGGTTTCGCTGCTAGTTAATACCATCATGTCTTTTTCGAAGAGACATAGTTTCAGCGTACTTCAAGCGACTTCATATCTGATTGTTTTTGTGGTATTTATCGCAATTATAAAAAGAGTTCCTTGGGTTAGAGTTACATTTGATAAAGTGGTTAAGAGGATAGCAACAAAGGTCATGTTTAATAAGAATTCTAACCCCTTGCTGATACTTGATAATTTTCATGGATTTGTCATTGTAGAGGTAAAAGTGATTGAAGTTCCTAAGAAGTTTAATAATAAGACACTTTTAGAATCTAGAATTAGTAAAGACTATGGTATAAGGATATTAGCTATAAAAAGAGATGATAGAACAATTGGAGATATTTCCATGGATGAGATGATTATAAAAAATGATAGAATGATTGTTTATGGACCATTAGCCAATATTGTTGAAGTATTTGGGCAGCAGCCTTCTTACTATAGCAGCAGGTAATAGCGGGAAATAGATTTATAAAAAGTATAGCTGTGGTGAGCTATACTTTTTTTGTGATGAACTTTTCCTTTTTTATACAATTGTTAGATGCTAGAACTTCAAGAAAGCCTGAAAAATCCTATTAATGCGGTCCGATTCTTCTTGGGTATCCATTTCACAAAAGATGCGAAGGAGCGGTTCGGTTCCTGAAAAACGACATATAATCCACCCGCCGTTTTTAAAGTAAACCTTACAGCCATCTCTATAAGACACTTTTTCAATTTCGAGATCAAAGTCAGGCAAGTTTCTTTTTTCAAAAAGAAGCTTTGTAAGTATTTCTTTATGTTCTTGGGTCATGAGATAGTCAAATTCACTCATGATAAAGCTGCCGTACTTTTGGTGAATGTCATTTAATGTTTCCGAAAGTGGTTTGCCGATGACACTAACCATCTCTGTTAAAAGAGCACCCGCATAGACACCGTCTTTTCCGCGAATATGTCCCCTAACAGTTAATCCTCCTGAGGATTCTCCGCCTATAATCGCATTAGTTTCCTCCATTTTAGAGGAGATGTGTTTAAAGCCAACAGGGACTTCATAGCATAGTTCACCAAAACTTTCTGCCATCTTATCCAGGCAGTGAGTAGTGGCAATGTTCCGCACGACTGCACCTTTCCAGCCTTTAAACTGATGCAGGTAGTAGTACAGCAGCACCAAGATGTCATTGGGATGGATAAACGTACCGCTTGAATCGATAAGGCCGATGCGGTCTGCATCGCCATCAGTTGCAATCCCTAAATCGTAGCCCCCCTGTACTACAAGTTGTGAGAGCTGAACAAGAGTCTTACTGTTAGGGGAGGGCAGCCTGCCGCCAAAAAGAGTATCGTGACGGTCATGAATAACTTCTACACTGCAGCGACAAGTCATCAATATGGTTTGAAGAGTTGTCTTACTGACTCCATACATAGGGTCAAGCAGGACCTTAAGCCCTCGCTCTTTGATTGCATCTTTATTAATGAGGTGCAAAATACTGTCTATGTAAGCGTTTTGCGGATTGATTTTTTGTATGAGACCTAAAGCGATAGCTTTAGAAAAATCTATTCTATGGATATCAGATAGTGCAAGTTTTAAAATCTCATCTTCGATACGGCTTGTAACTGCTTCAGTTGCATCACGTCCTCCTTGAGTGAAAATTTTAACGCCATTGTACTCTGCAGGGTTATGACTGGCAGTAATGGCTATACCATAGGCTGATGTCTTTTCTTTGACCTCATACATAATGAGCGGGGTAGGAGCGTTATAATCAATAAGGTGCACGGGGATGCCTTCAGCGGCAAACACACAAGAAATCCACTCAGATGCAAGTTTTGATAAAAAGCGGCGATCATATCCAATAATGATCGGTTTAGCAGATACGCCTTCTAGACGAATCATTCGGGCAAGGGCTGTAGCAATTAACTCCAAATTTTCTCTTGTAAAATCTTCTCCAATGATGGCACGAAAGCCACCAGTTCCAAATTTTATCATAACAATCCCTCCTGTATTGCATAACTAATTTGGTGTCATTCTATCACTAGCATAGATATAACACAAGTATATTTATGTTAAAATGCATATATTTATCTAATATATCATTAAAAATTATACAATGTGACCAAATATTAAACAAAAGTACATATTTGTCACGTTGTATTCGTTGTTAGAAAATGTAATAATTAAATCAAGGAAAACGAACAAAATTTAATTATATGGAGGGAATAAGATATGAAAAAGTTTCTAGGTATGTTATTGGCAGCAACAATGATCGCTGGAACATTGGTAGGCTGCGGCGGCAGCACAAATGTTACCAAAGAGCCTAGCAAGGAGACGGGTGCCGAGGTTAGTTCGGATACAAGTAAGGAAGCAGAAGCGCCTAAAGACAATGCTAAGCGTGTTACTGTATACTCACCTCATCCTGCAGACCCGCTAAATGCAGGTATCAAAGAATTTCAGGAAAAAACAGGTATTACAGTTGACCTGGTTGCTGCAGGTACAGGGGAGCTTTTAAAGAGAGTGGAAGCTGAAAGTGCAAATCCTCTTTGTGATGTGTTCTGGGGCGGCGGAGCTGACTCGTTAGCAGCTTATACTGAGTATTTTGAACCATTTATTCCTACAGAGAAAGCAAATATTGACCCGAACTATGTAAGCAAGGACGGTATGTGGACAGGAGAATCTCCGCTTCCTATGATTCTTATGTATAACAAAAAACTTGTTGGAGAGAACGATGTTCCTAAGGGCTGGGGTGATCTGGTTGATCCAAAATGGAAAGGGAAAATTGCTTATGCTGATCCCGCAAAATCAGGTTCTTCTTACACTATTTTATGTACCATGCTGACAGCATTTGGTAAGGATGATGGAAAAGGCTGGGAGTTTATTAAGAAGTTTGTTTCAAATTTAGATGGTAAAATACTTGGTTCCTCTGGAGATGTTTATAAGAAAGTGGCTGATGGGGAGTATGCAGTTGGATTAACACTTGAAAAAGAGGCAATTAAATATGTTCAGGCTGGGGCTGATGTTGGGATTGTCTATCCATCTGAAGGGACATCCGCAGTTCCTGATGGGATTGCACTAGTAAAAGGAACTGCGAATAAAGAAAATGCAGAGATATTTATGAACTTTGTCCTCAGCAAAGAGTGCCAAAGTATGATGGCTGCGGACTTTGGAAGAAGACCTGTAAGACTAGATACGGAAGTGCCAGAAGGACTTCCAGCAATGCAGGATGTCAAATTGGTTGACTACGACTTTGAGTGGGCATCAAAACAGAAGGAAGAAATTATGAATCAATGGAAAGATGTTATCGTACAATAATTTAGTGTTTTAAAATAGTATTCCGGCTTCTGAAATGAAGTGCGAAAGACCGCGTAGACAAGATAAATTATCTTTTGTCTGCGCGGCTTTCCTTAAAGGGGAAATTACACAATAACACGGCGTGAAGCGCGAAGTAAAGGAGCTGAGTTAATGAGTCATATAGTTAAAATAGATAATGTAGTAAAAAAATACGGCGACTTTGTCGCAGTAAACCATATTTCTTGTGATATAAAGCAAGGAGAATTTTTTACACTGTTAGGTCCGTCGGGATGTGGTAAAACCACACTGCTTCGTATGATTGCTGGTTTTAATTCTATTGATGGCGGGCAGATTTTATTTGATGATAAAGTTATTAATAATATTGAGGCACATCAAAGAGATATTGGAATGGTGTTTCAAAATTATGCGATTTTCCCTCATATGACCGTGTTTGATAATGTCGCTTATGGTTTAAAGGCTCGTAAGATGGGGAAGGATCAGATTCACACAAAGGTCATGGAGGCACTGGCTCTCGTACACATCGAAAATCTCAAGGATAGAAAGCCGTCTGAGCTTTCGGGGGGACAACAGCAGCGCGTTGCACTTGCAAGGGCTATTGTTATCCGTCCTAGTGTTCTTTTGATGGATGAGCCGCTTTCAAATTTGGATGCAAAGCTCAGGGTTCAGATGAGAACTGTCATTAAAAAGCTCCAAAAAGAGCTTGGCATCACTACCGTCTATGTTACTCATGATCAGGAGGAGGCGCTGGCTATTTCAGATCGCATCGCCATTATTAACCAAGGAAAGGTCATGCAGATTGATACACCTGAAATCATCTACAAAAGGCCGCAAAATGCTTTTGTAGCAGGCTTTATTGGTACTTCTAACTTCATGGAAGGGGACGTTATTAAGATGGAGGATGATATGACCGCTCATGTAAAGTTGGATGCAGGAATGTCCTTTAAAATGAAACTGAAAAATAAGATTACGGGAAGAATTAAGATTTCTGTTCGTCCGGAGCAGTTTATTCTAGATAACACCTCGGATTGTTGTCTTGCGGGAGAAGTTAGTATGCATACCTTTTTAGGCGATTTTGCAAACTATGAAATAAGGCTTCAAAATGATCAAATCATTGAGGCAAATGAGTACACTAAGGACATCGACTTTGTGCGTACACAAGGGCAGCGGATAAGCTTAACCTTTAATTCCAAGCAGATCAGTTTGTTCAATGAAGAAGGAACGGAGGTATTTTCATGATTCATGAGAACACTGGGAAAAAAAGTTTAAAAACATATTTAAATTTTTGGAACGCAGTTAAGTGGATTTCTCTTATTCTATTGGTGCTGTTCCTCGTGTATCCGTTCTTCTCAATCATTTTTAGGAGTTTCTTAACAAAAGATGGTGGCTTTACTTTAGGAAACTATAAGACCTTTTTTACAAAGGCATATTATTTCCGCACCTTGAAAAACAGCTTATATGTTTCATCTTGTGCAACTATCTTTTCGGTCATGCTTGGAGTTCCACTAGCATACATAACAACGCGCTACAATATTTATTCAAAAAAACTAATTAACATGATGATTATTATGTCTTTGATGTCACCACCGTTTATCGGAGCGTACTCATGGATTATGATGCTTGGAAGAAGCGGACTTATTACGACTTTATTTGCGAATATTGGGATTACCACACCCCCTATCTATGGATTTGGAGGTATAGTACTAGTCTTTACACTTAAATTTTTTCCTTATGTCTATCTTTATGTTTCAGGGGCTATGTCAAGTATTGACAGATCTCTTGAAGAAGCTGCCGAAAATCTTGGTTCCAGTAAACTAAGAAGAACGCTTACCATTACGATGCCTGTGATTATGCCTACTTTGGCGGCAGGGGCAATTATGGTATTTATGTCTTCACTGGCAGATTTTGGAACACCTATGCTCATCGGCGAGGGCTATAAGGTTCTCCCAGTACTTGTTTATGAAGAATATATGAGTGAGATGGGTGGTAATGCTAACATGGCAGGCACACTCAGTGTTATTATTGTGTTATGCTCTACAACGGTACTGCTTGTTCAAAAGTATGCAGTTTCACGAAGGAACTATGTGATGAGCGCAATGCGTCCCCCAATTGTAGAACAAGTTTCAACTATTAAAAGGATTCTGCTGACGGCTGTTTGTATGCTAGTCTCTTTTATTGCATTTCTGCCTCAAATTGTGGTAATCATTACTTCTTTTATCAAGACCAATGGTCCTATCTTTGTAAAAGGGTTCAGTCTGGAAAGCTACGAAAAGATATTCTATAAGCTTTCTAAGAATATTACCAATACGTTTTTGTATTCTAGTATTGCAATTATTATTATTGTCATATTTGGTATGCTTCTTTCCTACCTTGTGGTGAAGAAAAAGAGTAAACTGACCAGTTTTTTAGATTTACTCATCATGTTCCCATATGTTATACCTGGTGCTGTACTCGGGATAAGTCTATTAGTAGCATTTAATAAACAACCGCTCATTCTTTCGGGTACAGCTTCAATAATGATTATCGCCTATGTCGTTCGAAAAATGCCTTATACGATACGATCAAGCAGTGCAATGCTTTATCAGATTGATCCAAGCATTGAAGAAGCGTCTATTAATTTGGGGGTTTCCCCTATGAAAACCTTCTTTAAGATTACAGCAAGAATGATGGCTCCGGGTGTTCTGTCGGGTGCAATTTTAAGCTGGATTACAACCATTAATGAATTAAGTTCCAGTGTTATGTTATATAGCGGACGCACAGCAACTATTTCAGTAGCGATTTACACAGAGGTTGTTCGTTCCAGTTTTGGTACAGCTGCAGCACTTGCATCTATTTTAACCGTTGCAACCATTCTATCATTGCTGCTGTTTAATGTTATCAGCAAAGGTAAGATTTCGGTTGTATAAAGCACCTTATAGGAGGAGCAGATGCTGCCGTCTGCTCCTTTAGCATGCGATGCGTCATAGACGATGATGGAAAAATGTAGTAAAATTATGGCAGAACTTTTTGAAGGGGATGATGATTAAAATGGTAAGAATGAAGGAAGTTAGTCAAAAGGTACATCTTAGTTTTTTTGCAAAGCTTCTTATCTGTTTTACATTTATTAGTATTATCCCTGTCCTTGTATTTGGTATTTTGTCCTATCATTTTTCCTTTAATAACTCCATGAGGGAGCTAGAGCAGCAGTCAAATGCCATTGTAGAAAATTCAATAGATAATCTTGAACATGCTATTGAAGAATATATAAAGGCTCTGTCTTTTTTTTGTGCTGATGAAGAGGTTATAAGTATACTTAATTCTAAGGAGATCCTTAAGCCAGCGCAGACAGCAGTGTATCAAAAGATGTATATATTACTGGCAACTAGGCCAGAAACCGTTGCTATGCATGTGATAAAAGCAGACGGTACTTTTAGTGTGAGTACTGCATTCCTGCCAGAGATATATGATGTAGAGCAGCACTATGATTGGGGCGTATTTCGGGAACTTAACAAAAGTAACGATGCAGTCATATATTCAAACCGTTTTACATCTCCTATAGGAAAGGCTTATTGTATGACAATCGCCCAGACCATTAAAAAAGGAGGGAAGATAATCGGTTACAGTATCATTGATATACCTGAGGATGTACTTGAAACGATTCTAGCTTCATCCAAAAGCATACAACCTATATCTTACACAGTAATAGATCAGAACTATTATCTATTATATAATCGTATCTTTAGTACAAATGATATTTTTCTAAATTCTAAGCTGAGGGGCTCTTTGTCTGCTTCAAAATCAACTAAACGTTTTTATATGGAAAATCCTCAGAGGCTTATCACTTGGGGTGTCATGCCAGAAAAAACGTCGCTGACAATAATCGCCTCTGTACCAGTTGACCTGGTAGTGATGAATAATAACTATATTGCAGGGACGACCGTAGTTGTAGTCATTATCGCTATTCTGATCTGCATTTTGGTATCTCCAATTGTAGTGCATATTCTTACACGTCCGCTTAATGAGATTGTAGAGGTCATGAAAAAGGTGCAGCAAGGAAATACAAGTGCCCGTGTTTTGGTACGTAAGAAAGATGAATTTGGATTTATTGCTTCTCATTTCAACATGACATTAGATAAATTAAATGGACTATATGAAACAAATCTTGAAAAACAAAATCGTCTTCGTCTCTCCGAGCTTAAGGCACTTCAAGCTCAGATTAATCCACATTTTCTTTATAATACGTTAGATTCTATTAAGTGGCTTGCAAAATTAAACGGGGTAAATGACATTGGTATTATGGTATCCCAACTTGGAAGACTTCTAAAAAACAGCATACATAATCAAAATGATTCTATTCAAATCCGCGATGAGGTTGCTCTTGCTGAAAGTTATCTTGCTATACAAAAAATACGTTATGGAGATAAATTTGAAGCAGAAATTCATGTAGATGAAAACATTATGCCGTGTGTAGTTCCTAAATTTATTATTCAGCCTCTGGTGGAGAATGCTATTATTCACGGAATAGAGAATAAAATTGGAAAAGCCAAGCTAATGATTCGAGGAACCAGAAAGAATGATCTTATTATCTTTGAAATTATTGATGATGGAGTGGGCATTAATGAAGAAAAACTTGTTACACTGAATCAGCGAGCAGAAGAGAATGAAGAATCTAAAGGAAGCATTGGAATTACAAATGTGGATAAACGAATCAAGCTGTACTATGGTGAAGAATACGGCTTAAATATTATAAGCTTAGAAAATGTTGGAACTATTACGCGTATTACTATACCTTTTAAAGAGGGATATAGCGTAAAAGAAAAGGAGGTAGGCCAGGCATGATGAAAATAGTGGTAGTTGAAGATGAAATGCTGGTAAAAAAGGGATTGATTCTTACCACCGACTGGCTGAAGTTTAACTGCGAAGTTGTGGGAGACGCGTCCAATGGTATGGAGGGAATAGATGTTATTAAGCGTATGCAGCCTGATATTGTCATTACCGATGTACGCATGCCGGGCTTAGATGGTATTAAGATGATCGAAGCATTAAAAACTGACTGCTGCAAGTCAGAATTTATCATCATTTCGGGATATAGTGAGTTTGAGTATGCAAGACAAGCAGTGAAACTGGGTGTACGGGATTTCTTAGTCAAACCTATTGATGATGAAGATTTAGAAAATGCTCTAAAAAACACGTGCCAGGAAATTCATAATAAAAAAGTTATTAGTAAAATTCAAAATAAAATGGAGGATATTACGGATAGTCGTGTGATGTTATTTAAAGAATACATCATTAAGGAGCAAGAGGATAACAGTGATTACACTGCACGAGCCGTCAGATATATTAACCAAAATTATCAAAAGGATATCAGTCTAAAGTCAGCAGCAGATCATCTATTTATCAGTGAAAGCTACCTAAGCCGCGTGTTTAAGACAAATGCAGGACAGACTTTTGGTGATTATCTGACTTATTATCGCATCAAAATGGCATGTGGCTTTTTAAAAGAGCCAGATGCTAAGATTCATGAAATTGCAAAGATGATCGGCTACAAGGATCAGCGCTACTTTAGTGTCATTTTTAAAAAACTTGTAGGATTAAAGCCTAAAGAATTTCGTGATAAACTAAATTAAGATGGAGGCGCGCCATGATAAAAAATATTATTTTTGATATGGGAAACGTATTGTTAGCTTACACCCCCAAAGAGTACATAAAAACAATTACAGCGGACGAAACGATTGGGCAGGCTGTGCTGCGAGAACTCTTTTACGGAGAAGAATGGATACAGTTAGATGCAGGTTCTATTACAGAAGAGGAAGCCATTCTACGTGTACAGTCAAGAATTCCTCAATATAATGAGTATGTACAAAGGGCAATGGATGATTGGCATTCTAACCTTACACCAGTAGAAGGGATGCCCGAGGTGGTTGAGAGATTAAAGGAAAGAGGTTATAAAATTTACCTTCTTTCTAATACAAGTATGCGCTTTTATAACTATCAGCCTAAAGTGGAGATGTTTAAATTTTTCGATGGTTTTTTTATCTCTGCTAAGGAACGTTTATTAAAGCCTGACAAAGCCATATTTGAAAGCTTCTTAGCAAGGTTTTGCTTAAAAGCAAGTGAAAGCCTATTTGTAGATGATCTTGTGGTAAATGTCAAAGGGGCAGAAAGCACTGGGATTATGGCTCATCAGTTTTGTGGAGCTTACGAACTTACTGAGTACTTAAAGAAAAAAGAGATATTATAATGGAAGTTTATCACTGAAGCTTTCCATTAGTTATGAAATATAAATGAGCGCACTCTATGGTTTAAATAATATCATGTTTGGTATATAATAGGGGTAAGACAAAACAAAACATAGAAGGAGTGCTTATTATGACAGCTGATAAAAAAGTTTTACATGAACTTATAGATAAATTGCCAGAGGGCCGTGTAGCGGAGGTCATGGACTTTATAAGTCGTTTAAATATAAAAATTGAAAAAAAAATAGAAGGCTTGACTAATACTAATGACTATTCCTTAGCTAAAGCTTGGGAAGAAGACGGAGCATGGAGAGATTAATACAAGAAAATTTAACTGGATTAGAATCCTATTTTTAGCAGTTATTCATCTTAGCTATACTGGATTATTTAAAGGGGCAATGCTTACAAGCACTGCCTCTTTAAATTTTTAAAAAGTACTTTACCTGTCGTGGTAGTTATGTTATAATTACTACGACAGGTAAAGTACGACAGATGTAGTAGTTGTTAAGGAGGAGTTTAATTGATAAGCAGCGATGTGATACGTGGTTATAACGATACCATTATTCTAAGCCTCCTTTTAGAAGGTGATTCTTATGGTTATGAAATTTCTAAAAACATACGAGCAGTAACAGATGAACAATATGTTATGAAAGAAACAACGCTTTATTCTGCATTTAGCCGTCTTGAAAAAAACGGGTATATTGAATCCTATTATGGTGAAGAGACTCAGGGTAAAAGACGAACCTATTTTAGAATAACTCAAAGTGGAATGACCTATTACAAGGAAAAGTGCGAAGAATGGGGTTTAACCAAAAAAGTAATCAACAAATTTGTAAAGGAGCTGAAAGATAGTGGAGACCATTAAAAGCTATTTAGAAAATATGTTTCGAAATTTGCCGCAAACAGAGGAAATACAGCGTTTAAGAAATGAACTATTTTTAAACATGGAAGAAAAATATCACGAACTTAAAAAAGAAGGGAAATTGGACAATGAAGCAGTAGGCATTGTTATATCTGAATTTGGTAATATTGATGAGCTGCTGGAAGAAATGAATATTGGGACAATAGATAATAGAGATGTTTATCCTACAATAAATCTTGAAGAAGCAAAGGAGTTTATTTTATTAAAAAGCAAAACTTCATATCTGGTAGGGCTAGGAGTAGGGTTAATTCTGTTTGGGGTATCACTATTGATTCTATTGACACAACTCGCAGAAGATGATCTTATTTTTAGGACATTGTCGTCAAATGCAAAATATACATTACCAGTTATATTTTTATTCTTATTAATCGTACCAGCAGTTGGCCTTTTTATCTATTCCGGAACTAAACTTGAAAGATTTAAATTTATTGATGAAGGAGTTTTTTCACTTGCATCTGCAGCAAAAGTTGTTTTGAATAAAGAATTATCTCATGTTTCTTCAAAACAAAGTTTTGGTACAATCATTGGGGTTTGCATTTGTGTATTATCTCCAGTTGCTATTTTTATCGGTTCACTATTTGGAGACAGCTTTTCAGCGTATGGAGTATGTGTTCTTCTCATTATGATAGCTATAGCTGTGTTCATTTTTATTAGCACAGGAGGTGTTTCAGAGGCCTATAAAAAGCTATTGAAAATAGATGGATTTGATCCTGAGCGCCAAAAAGAAAATAAAGTTATCGGTGCTGTTGCAGGCGTTGTTTGGCCGATGGCTGTTTGTATCTTTTTATTCTGCGGCTTTGTTTTTAATCTTTGGCGTATCAGTTGGATTATATTTCCGATAACAGGAGTGCTCTTTGGCGGATTCAGTGCATGCTATAGTATCATTAAATCAAAATAAATGCTCTAATATTTAATGACCAGCCAGTACATCATAGTTTGTGCTGGTTTTTTCATGTGTAAAATATTTGAAATGAGGATCATTTTTTCTTTCATTACTCTTTTAGCTTTAACGTTTTATACAACTACGGTAATGCCAAGGTATTAAATGCAGTTAGTGGTATAGCTTCTTTTACTTGAATAATATGATAATAGCCATTGAACATGATATAATGTAGGCAGTGAAATTGCATGTAGAAGTGTAAAGTGACATGATAATGAGTGAGGATTTATAGTTAAAGAAGTTTATCAAAGTTAATAGAAATCAAAACTGATTAAAAAGCAGAGGGAGAACGAGTGATGAAGAAATATTTAATAATGTTAGTAATATGTATTATGGCAGCAAATCTAACCGCATGTAATCAAAAAGGTAACGGTTCTGTGAGGGCTGTGACAGATCAGCCAAATGGGACGGTAGGAATAGCTTTGGATTATAAGGAGAGAAATACATACTCATCTAATCAGTTCGCAGTTTGGATTGAAGACTTAGACGGTCATTTTATAAAAACAGTCTATGTAACAAGTTTTACAGCTAATGGCGGTTATAAGAAAAGAGAAGCCGCCCTGCCTATTTGGGTAGAAAGATCGCACATTGCTTCAGCCTCACAAAAAGAAATCGACGTAATAACCGGTGCTACCCCAAAATCAGGGAACATCATGTACACTTGGGATCTTACAGACAAGGATGGGCAAGCTGTTGCAGAGGGAAAATATACATTTTATGTTGAGGCGACTGTTTATGAGGAAAGCAGAATTCTATTTAGCGGGATAATAGATATTAGTGGGAAGGATTCCACAGTGATAGCTGATGCAGAATATACATCAGCTTTAGCAAAGGAAGAAACTATTATAAAAAGAGTAGCAGCAACATGGAAAAATCCAGTTAACTAGTCTAAGATCATGGGGTTCCCTCTTTAAATGATAGTATGGGATAGCAAAAAAGGATGGTTCAGTTAAACTGAATCATCCTTTTTTGCTAAACTTGTTGAATTATTTTTTTACTTCAGTAGCGCCAGAAACAGTACCTTCTTTTTCTAATTTAAAAGTAGATTTAAGTTCTTCGCTTGCAAAGTATACGTTTCCTTCTACTTTAGCATCAACTATAGAAAAGTTTTCAGCTTCAACATAAACATCTCCTACGAAAGTACCACCTTGGATTCTAGCGTTTGGACTTGTAACAGTTAATTTTGGTGCTGTTAAAGTAAATCTGTTTGTTACTGTTTTATTTTCGTCTTGAGTGTAAAGAGCGATTTTACGTTGGATAGCATCTGTACCATCGTCGTTCTTTTTACCATTTTTAAATTCGCCGTCTAACACGAGCTCTTTATCAAATGTTAAATCTTTAAGAGTAGAAATAATCCATGTACCATCTTTGCTTATTCCCGCCTCAAACGCCGCTTCATTATCTACTAAAGAAGCAGTTGTTACTGCATCAACAACTGGTTCTGCAGCTGGAGTTTCTGCAGCTGGAGTTTCTGTTGCTGGAGCTTCTACTGCTGGTGTTTCTGCTACTGGAGCTTCCTTAGCTGCACAACCTGCTAATAAAGCAGATGTTACTACTAAAGATAATATTAAAGATTTCATTTTTATTAATTTCATATGTAATGCCTCCTTAAATTTTATAACAGACAATATGTGATTTTATTCGACAGTTATAAGTATAGCACTATGATAATAAAGTGACAAGCAAAATTTCTAATTTTAAAAAATAAAATCATAGTATTCTTATCAGTATTATAATATTTGATAGAATTATCTTTATAAAAAATGGCTTGTTAATAGTTGACTTATATTTATATATTAACTATAATGATTCTAGATAGAAGCTGCACTTTTTGCAGTTAAAGAGGAAGTGGATAAATGTAAATAAGCATAGGGGTGAGATAAATTTAAAGTAGGAAATATATTTAGAATTACAGTGAGGGGGATGAATAAAAGTGAAGGTTTTAATATTAAATGGTAATCCTAAAGAAGAATATGGTGAGCTTGATTCCTATCTCAAAGATTTGAGCCATTCCTTAGAAAGTAAGAATCATGAAACAAAACTTATCATGCTGCGCAGCTTTCAATTTCACGATTGTATTGGATGTTATACATGTTGGTTAAAGACTCCGGGAATTTGTTGTTTTAAAGATGGGATGGAAGACATTTTAAAAGAATATCTAGCTGCTGATGTTGTTATCCTAGCTTCGCCTATCATCATGGGCTATATCAGTGCTTTGCTGAAAAGAGTTAACGACAGACTTCTTCCATTTGGTCATCCATTTCTAGTTTTAAGAGAAAACAGGATGGCTCATGTACCACGTTATAGTCATTATCCTAAGACTACACTACTTTTAGATAGCAATGAAAAGATTGATGAAGAAAGTTTTAAACTAATTGAAATGGTGTATAAAAATTCTGCCAGGGGTGTAACTAAAATTTGGAGCAGCAAGCAAGAAGTGGAGGAGATTTCTAATGAAGTTGTCAATATTTAATGGATCGCCAAAACCAGGGGTTAATAATACGGCAGTTTTGCTGGAGAGATTTATCGAAGGCTTTGAAGTAACTGAAGGCAATAAAGCTCAAATGATTCGTATGAATCATGAACAGGCCTATAAGGAGGCCGCCTTAAGCTTTGAAGCAGCTGAAGCTGTACTCATAGCCTTTCCTCTTTACAGTTATGCAATGCCAGCAGGGATAAAAACATTTTTTGAACAATTAGAACCACTTTTAGGTAAGTGTAATGGTAAGAAAGTTGGGTTTCTGGTGCAGTATGGATTTATTGAGGCTGTACACGCAAGGGCACTTGAAAAATATTTAGAATATATTGCAAAAGCTTTAGACTGTGATTACATGGGAACTATTATTAAGGGAGGCTGTGATGGCCTGACAAAAAGCAAAAGAGGAGCAAAGAAAACTCTGACAGGCGCCTATGAGATTGGAAAGAAGTTTGGAGAGACAAAGGTTTTGGATAAACAGCAATTAGATGACTATTCAGCTCCAGAGATACAAAAACAGCAAAATGTTCTTGTGATGAAGGTTCTAATAAAAATAATTAACAAAGTATACTGGGAAAAATCCTTGAAAAAGAATGGTATCTCTGTTGAGGAGAGTTTTGCTAAACCCTATGGAAATTAAACTGAGTTAAACAATGAGTTCGTTATACTCTATATAATAGTTATGGCTAGCTTAGTGTACATAAGATATAAAATTTAGTACTTTATCAGTATGCTGTTGTAATGGAAGCATTGTACAATAAAATATTTTATTTTTCTATAAATATTTTATATGGTGAAAGATATCACGAAGAAGTAGAATGAACTTAAGAATATTTATGCTGTATAGAGTATGAGAAATATAATAGGGGATGAGAAAAGTGAATACAATAAAACGCTATAGGGTTATTGCTTGTGAGATTATGTTTAGAGAAATATCTTTTTGTGCAGCAAAATGCAAAAATATTGTTGATATTACTTTTATGTCAAAAGGACTGCACGATATAGGACAAATTAAAATGTCAGAAGCTTTGCAGCAAGCTATTGATGAGATAAATTCCAGTGAGTATGACGCTATCCTGCTGGCTTATGGTTTATGCAATAATGGTATTACAGGGTTAAAATCTTCCCTTCCTATTGTGGTGCCAAGGGCTCATGACTGTATTACTTTACTTATGGGTTCGAGAGACAGATATCAGGAGTACTTTAACAATAATCCAGGGACTTATTTTAAATCAACAGGCTGGGTCGAAAGAGAAAAGTCTATTGGAGCAAATGGACAAAATATGATGAACCAACTGGGAATGAATAATACTTATCAGGAATATGTAGAGCTGTATGGTGAAGAAAATGCCTTGTATCTTATGGAGACCTTAGGTGACTGGACGAGTCATTATAAAAAAATGGCCTATATTGATACACAAGTAGGCGACTTTTCGCATTACAAACAAATATCTAAAAGTCAGGCAGCAGAGAAGGGATGGGATTATGAAGAAGTAGAAGGCAGTACCTCTTTGCTGATGAAATTATTAGATGGAGAGTGGGGTGAAGAAGATTTCTTGTTTGTACCAGCGCTGCACCAGATTGAAGCTACTCACCGATCAGATATTATTAAAGTAATAGACCATGAAGGAAAGCTTATCAAATAAAAGTACAATTTAAAATCTATGAAGCCTATGAGCATTTTTTACTCATAGGCTTCATGGATTTTAAATAAGGTAGTTATATGAATGATATAAATCTTAAATAAGTCAGTTTTCTAGTGTTTTAAATATGTTTCTCTTAAAACAGCTTTAGGGTTACGTTCTGCAATTTGCTTAATAGCCCATTCATATTGGCAGAGCAAAACTGGATCATCATCTTCTGTTTGAACAAGCATAGAGTCCATAGTTAAAAAGAAGCTCGAAGGGTCAAAGTTCTCCATTTCAATCCATCTTACAAATCGGTAAGGAAGCATTTGCTTTTTGATTTCTACCCCATATTCGTTATTAAGACGGTATTCAAGTACTTCAAACTGAAGGACCCCTACTACACCCACAATGAGTTCTTCAGTACCTGTGAAATGACGTTTGTACACTTGGACTGATCCTTCTTCTGCAAGCTGAGAAATACCTTTTAAGAACTGTTTTCTCTTTAAGGCACTTACGGTAGAGATTTTCATAAAGTGTTCAGGGGCGAATTGAGGAATACCTTCATATTTAAGGTTAATGTCGCTGCTGCACAAGGTGTCGCCAATATTAAATATACCAGGATCATGTATTCCAATAATATCACCGGGGTAAGCTGTTTCAACAGTAGCACGGTCTTGTGCTAAAAACTGCTGAGGTTGTGCAAGTTTTACTTTTTTACCTTTTTGCACATGGTTAACCATCATACCTTTTTCGAATTTACCAGAGCAAATGCGAAGAAAGGCAATACGGTCTCTATGTGCCGGATTCATATTAGCTTGTATTTTGAAGATAAAACCTGAGAAGTAATCTTCAGTAGGAGTTATTTCGCCTAAGTTACTCTCTCTTGGCTGAGGCGGCCTGCTGATTTCTAAGAACGCTTCTAAGAATGGTTCAACACCAAAGTTAGTTAAAGCACTTCCGAAGAATACAGGGGTTAAATTACCGCTGAGTATCTCTTCTAAATCATAATCATCACCAGCTATATCAAGGAGTTCGATATCATCAAGCAGTTTCTGATGAAGATCCTCACCAAGAAGGGCTTTGAATTTTTCATCAGTAATGTCACCCTTTACAGATTTTGCGATAGCTTGACCATGCTTGCCGTCATTAAAAAGCTCTACCTGTTTTCTTTGGCGGTTATAAACACCCTTGAAATTTTTACCCATGCCAATAGGCCAATCCATTGCATAAGAGCGAATGCCGAGTGCATTTTCAATATCTTCCATAAGCTCAAAGGGATCTCGGCCTTCAGCATCCATTTTATTAATGAATGTAAAAATAGGAATACCTCGCATTTTACAGACCTTAAATAGTTTTTTTGTTTGTTCCTCAACCCCTTTTGAAGAATCAATAACCATAATAGCGCTGTCGGTTGCTACTAAAGTTCTGTAAGTATCTTCGCTGAAGTCCTGGTGACCTGGGGTATCTAATATATTAATACAAAAGCCATTATAGTTAAACTGAAGGACACTTGACGTAACAGAGATTCCTCTTTGTTTTTCAATTTCCATCCAGTCAGACACTGCATGTTTTTGAGATCTTCTTGATTTAACAGAACCTGCCTCGCGGATAGCGCCTCCGTATAAGAGGAATTTCTCGGTAAGCGTTGTCTTACCTGCATCCGGATGTGAAATGAGAGCGAAGGTTCTTCGTTTTTTTATTTCATCGGTATAATCTAAATTTTCTATTGACATCTTAACCGTCCTTATCTTTATTAATCGTATGTGTATGACATAAGGGTACAACTTATAATTATCATGCCTATATAGCCTAAATGTCAAGTCTAAAACAAGTGAGTATACAAAATTAACATCAGAAGGGGTATTCTATTTTGAAAATACTTGAAAAGATTTAATTTACAGAGGAGATGGTATATAATCTAAATAGAATGAAAATAATGATACTACTTTCTGAGATGAAGTATGGTCTTAGAAAAAATTGAGTTTACTTATTTAGGCTTTTACAACAAGGAGGATATGATGGATATTAAAGCACTGCAAAATGAAATTATAAAACAAGAAGAACTACTTAAATTTGATCATTTTTCAAATGATGATGCTTTAGAGGTGGGCATGCTGCTTATCGAAGAAGCTAAAAAAAGAAATGCACCTGTTGCAATTGATATTACAGTAAATGGCTATAAGGTTTTTAGATATGGTTTTCAAGGAACAAATGCTCATAATGATATGTGGCTTAGAAGAAAGATGAATACTGTTAATACAGTACATAAAAGTTCTTTGCATGTTTTTACTATTTTAGAACAGACTGGTGAAGACTTAGGAAAAGATTGGTTTCTTGATCCAATGGAATATGCATGTATGGGGGGCGGCTTTCCAATTCATCTTAAGGGAACGGGGATAATAGGCTGTATTGGTGTATCTGGACTTCCTCATCTTGAAGACCATCAAGTGATTATAGATGTATTATGTAAATATCTCAATGTAACGCTAAATTAATAAAGGAGCAAAAAAATGGCAGATAAGAGCTATAAAGCAGAATTAGTAGGAGTGTATGGCTGTCCAGTTGCAGAAAATCCTACTGTTATTATGGAGGAAGCAGGATTTAAATCCCTTAATTTAAATTATAGATACCTTACAATGGAAGTCAAACCAGAGGATCTTAAGGCAGCCATGGAGTCTTTAAAAGTTCTCAATATGAAAGGGATTAACTTGACGATTCCACATAAGGTTGAGGTTCTTAAGTACTTAGATAGTGTTGCAGCGGATGCAGAAATTATTGGAGCTGTGAATACAGTATATGTTAAGGACGGTAAACTTTATGGTGAGAATACAGATGGTAAGGGATTTATGATATCGCTTAAAGAGGATGGCGGGCTGGAGGCTAAAGGGAAAAAAGTTGTTATATTTGGAGCTGGCGGAGCAGCGCGTGCTATTACAGTAGAACTTGCTCTTGCAGGAGCATCTCATATTATCGTTATTAACAGAAATGAAGAAAGAGGATTAGCTCTTGTTAAGCTCCTGAACGATAAAACCCCTGTTAAGGCAGAGTTTGCAGTATGGGATCATATTTTTAAGGTCCCAGAAGATGCAGACATTGTTATTAATAGTACTTCTATTGGACTTTACCCCAATATAGATGAAAAACCTGAAATTGACTATAGTACACTTAAAAATCATATGCTTGTATGCGATGTTATCCCTAATCCTCCTCAGACCGCATTTCTTAATGAAGCCCAAAAGTATGGGGTTAAAACAATAGATGGATTAGGGATGCTTGTTAACCAAGGAGCTATTGGTTTTAAAATATGGACAGGAAAAGATGCCCCTGTTAACGTAATGAAAGAAGCTCTAAAAAAAGAATTTGAAGTTTAAAATAACGCTCCTTATACACACCTAGTATAAGGAGTGTTTTTTAGAAAAAGTGTAAGAAAATAATAATTCATGTAAAAAGGTACGATAATTTATTGAGTAGGGTTAAAAAAACATGCAACTTGACAAGAAAACATATAATGAATATTTAAAATGTGATATAATTTTAATAAAATTATCCGCACTTTATAGTAATGGATTGTGTAAATTATAAAGTGTTAAAGGGTGGACGCCGTGATACTTGTACAAAATGAATATTTTGCTGTCACAGAAATAGATCAGAAATTATTTATACATGTTTTCTCATCAGGTTTCTCAATCAGAGATTTTCAAATAATCTTAGAAAAATATCCCCGTATTGCAATAACAAAATTTCTCGCTTTAAAAGAAGCCCTAGAATCACCAGTCAATGAGAAAGTGGAGTTTGGCAAACTTAAGTCTATGTTAACGCTATCTATTTTGGCAGATTATCTAGAAGCCAAGCTCACTATTAATCTGGATCAGGAAACATTTGGAATGACCAAAGACAGAATAAGGGAAGAAACATTAAGCTTACTAAGCGATAATAAAATTGTGTATGGTATTCTTTACGATGTTATTAATAAAGAATTGAGACCCAATAAGGAGATTGTGATTGCAAAAGGAACACTTCCGAAGACGGGTGATGATGCTAGTATTGTTTATTTAGAGCCCCCTGAAATGAAACCTAGCATAAATGAGGATGGAAGCACCAATTATTATGATATGAATCTCTTTGCCTATGTCAAAAAAGGAGACTGGCTTGGAGAGAAAGTGTTTGCAACTCCAGGAGAACAAGGCATGAATATTAAAGGAGAAGTGCTTCCTGGCAAACCAGGAAAAGATAAAGTCTTACGATTTGATCAAACCAGTGTACTCTGTACGGAGAAGGGAAATAAAATGATTCTGTCAGCCAAATATGATGGGGCATTAGAAGTCAAACAGGGAAAAATAGGGGTTGCTGATCACTTAGTGATAGAGGGGAATATTGGGCCTGAAACGGGAAACATTGATTTTGAAGGATTTGTTACTATTAAAGGGACAGTTGAGGATGGATTTTCTGTTACAGCAGGAAAAGATATTTCTATACTGGGGAATATGGGTATGGGATCAGTACAAACAATTTGTTCGAAGTATGGGAATATTTACATTAAAGGAGGTATTTCAGGAAAAGGGAAATCTATAGTGACGGCTGGAAAAAGTGTATTCGTAAAGTATGCTAATGCATGCTGTATAAAAGCAAAAGAAGGAATTCATATTGGGTTTTATGCTTTAGATACCCAGTTAGAGGCAGATACCATATTAGTTCAGGCTAAAAATGGACGAACTATTGGTGGGACCATTATGGCGAAAACAAAAGTATGCCTTCGTATGGTAGGCAATATTTATGAAAAAGAAACATACATCCATGTAGAAGGCTTTGACAGGAGGGCTATTAAAAAGCAGTTAGATGAACTCTTATCAGCTTATAAGGAACTATTAACAAAAGCTGAGCAAAATGAACGGGAATTAAAAATATATGAAATAAAATTAAATCAATTTGGCAGAATTAAGAGTGATGAAGATTATTTAAGTTATCAAAAAATTCACCAAGATATTATTGATAAGATCTATCTTCTTGAGGAAGAAAGGCAAGAACTTATTAAAATTTTATCCTCTAAAGGAGAAGGAGAAGTTACAATATACGAAAAAGCATTTCCGAGAACATTTTTACAGATTAAGAGTCTTCAAAAACGCATTAAAGAGGTAACAAGTGGAACTTTTTATGCACAAGACAATCAGCTGATGTTTAATTAAAGGGGAGATTTAATGCAAAGCAGCAAAACAACAAATAAAGCATACTGTTATGCAGCATTATTACAAGCAATAGACTTTTTTACTCAAAGATTTAGTTTAGATCAGATTGGATGCTATGCTTTTGAATTTGCAAATGAAATGTTAACACTACATTCATCAGGGCTATTTATACGTGAGGGTGATCATTTCAACTTAAAAAAGAGCAGGCTATATGAAGTCTCTCAATATGAAATACCAAATACTAGAATGCTGGAGAAAATTCCAGTGTTTCATGGAGATATTATTACCCATCAGACCAGTAAATTTTTTACAGAAGATATTATAAAAAAGTTTGGTATAAAGCTCGTTATTCCGCTTATTATGGATAACTTTCTTTATGGTTTTATTATTTCGAATGGAAAAATACTTAACCATTTTGATGAAGATGATTATACAATTGCAAGTACCTTAACCAAACTTTTTAGAAATGCTCTAGAAAACAGCATGCAGTTAGATGAACTAAACGAAAAAAATAAAGAACTCGACCAAAAGGTATTTAATTTGTTTGCTATCAATCAAAGTGCTAAGTCACTGCTATCAGAAGTAGATTTAAAGCGTCTTTATACTTTAGCAACTGATATTTTTAGTGAAATGACGTGCAGTCAGGTTACTTCCTTTGGGATCTATGATTCAATTTCACAGAGTATAAAAGTATTAGGTTATAGAAATGTATCAAATTATTCATCGGTTTTTATAGAACTACAGCTCTCATGCAGAGCCTATCTGAGTGGACCTATTGTTTTAGACTTTAAAAAGGATTTAGAACTTATTAAATCAGTTTTTACCAATTGGGAAGAATTTTATCTTCTGGAAGCAGAGTATATTGTGTTACTAGTGAAAGATCAAATATTAGGGATAGTTACTCTTGGCAAGGCTGTTAATGACAGACTTTATGATCATGCAACTTTTGAATTAGTTGAAACATTGGCTTCCTTTACGCACATAGCTATTTCTAATGCATTGCTGTTTAAAGAACTAGTGACTCAAAACGAAAGAGTAGAGAGAAAGTATCATACGCTTAATGCCTTGAATCAAATTATGCAAACGCTTAATCAGGCAGCAAGCATAGAAGAAATATCTGCTTTAACGCTGAAAGTGTTAGCTCTCAACTTTGGCATTGAAAAGGCTTTTTTTGCATATGAAAATGAGAAATTATATACGATTACACAATGCCTGGGATTAGATATACAAGATAAGGTATTTGAGTTAAACACAAGTTGGGAAAAAACTTTCACAGGAGAAATGATTTTAGATTTTAAAGAAGATGCGGCGTATGCTTTTTTTGACAGTGTTTTTATGAGTGATTTAGGAAGCACAAATTGCATTGTTATAGCACCGATATGCAGCAGTCATACATATGATTATGAGACGAGCTTTCCAAAAGGATTTTTAGTGGTTCTGCAAACTAGCGATGGACTTAAAGAAGAAGAAATATTACTTATTGATACAATTACAAAGAACATTTCTCCTGCTATTTATCAAATGGATTTGAACAGGCATATCAAGGAAAATTATAAAGTGGATACTTTACGTGAGCTGATGCAAGCTATAGCACTTAAGTTAGAGGAGAGAAAGTCATATGCCCTAGACTTTTATTTGTACTATAAGATTGCAGCATTAAATCCATTTAAAAAATCTGATGACCTCCTTGTAGAGGGAGAAGAATGCTATATTGTGGATAACTTCATTTTTATATTAACCTATGATGAGATAGAGGTGGATGATTTCTGCAGAGTCCCTTATTTTGAATCCTTAGTAGAGATAGAAAATTTTGATTACATCGGTTTTTATGAACTGTATAAAAGTAGAAGATAATAATGAAAAATAAGGCCTCAGAGAAATCTGAGGTTTTTATGTTTCATTATTGTCACAAAGAGGTTACAATGATTTACAAAAAGTGCAACATAAGTTATAATTTAAATAAGAATCGACTTTCAAATAATATCAATTTATTACAAAAAAAGGAGGAAAAGAGTGAAAAAAATACTTTCTATAATAACAGCATTTTTCCTAGTAATGGGTTTCTTTGCAGTACCTGCGCAGGCGGCAGTACCCAAGCAGGATATTAGAGCAGTATGGATGGCAACAGTCTTTAATATAGACTATCCTAGCACCAAAAATAATGTTACCGCTCAAAAAGATGAATATATACAAAAGTTAGAGGCGCTAAAAAGTATTGGAATGAATACTGTAGTAGTTCAGATAAGGCCAAAAGCAGATGCCTTATATAAGTCGGCCATTAATCCGTGGTCAGATGTTCTAACAGGAACACAAGGACAAGATCCGGGATATGATCCTATGAATTTTATGATAGAAGAGGCTCATAAAAGAGGGATGAACTTTCATGCGTGGCTGAATCCTTATAGAGTAACTACTGCTGGCACTGATGTAAATGCTCTTAGTGAGAATCATCCGGCAAGAAAAAATCCAGGATGGGTTATGAGCTATAACAATGCGCTGTATTATAATCCAGAACTTACGGAAGTCAAAAAACATATTGTTGCTACAGTAGAAGAAATTGTTAAAAACTATAATGTAGATGCTATTCATTTTGATGATTACTTTTATCCTTCTAATTATCCTCTTCCAGCAGGAGAAGGAAAAGATGGATTTGCAGCGAACAGCAGAAGGCAGCATGTCAATGAAATGATTGCACAAGTAAGTTCAGCTATTAAGCGTATTAATAAAAATGTAGAATTTGGGATAAGTCCTATAGGTATTTGGAAAAACAATACTTCAGATATAACAGGCTCTAGTACAGGCGGAAATCAATCCTATTACTCTGTCTATGCAGATACCAGAACATGGATACAAAATGAATGGATAGATTATGTAGTTCCTCAAATTTATTGGGAAACAGGACACAAGCTTGCTGATTATGAAACATTAGTTAAATGGTGGTCTAATGAAGTAAAAGACACTAGGGTAAGATTATACATAGGACAAGGGATCTATAGAGATGTTGTAGCAACGCAAATAGATACCCAATTAAAAATTAACCAGAACTATCAAGAGGTAAAAGGAAGTTTTTATTATAGTACTAAAGATTTATTGGCAAATAGAGCAGGCTCTAAAGAAAAAGTTAAAGCATTCAATGAGGCATTTCCGCTGGAGGTGATCTTACCTTCTGAGCCTAATCTATCTAATGGAGAGCAGAATGTACCTAAAACAGGAATGATTACAGTCAATCCTTTAAATATTAGAAGCGGAGCAGGAACACAGTATGCTGTCATCACTAAAGCTGTTAAGGGAACGCAGGT
Organism: Clostridia bacterium; assembly: GCA_029239755.1. Classification (GTDB taxonomy): domain Bacteria; phylum Bacillota; class Clostridia; order Lachnospirales; family Cellulosilyticaceae; genus FMMP01. The sequence continues at coordinate 44,723 of JARBUI010000008.1, forward strand.
AACTATTTTAAGCAGCAAAACAGGATGGTATAATATAAAACTGCCAACAGGCCAAACAGGTTGGGCAAGTGCAGCTTATATTAGTGCAGAAAGCTCAATAAGTAAACCCGCGGTGCAACCAGCTTCGCCTGTTGTTACGACTAAAGAAGGAATAGTAACAGCGAGTCCGCTGAACATTAGAAGTGGGGCAGGCACAAGCTATTCTCTTGTCACGAAGGCAGCAAAAGGGACTAAGGTAACTATTCTAGAAACTAAGCAAGGCTGGTATAAGGTGAAAATGCCGGATGGTAAAGCCGGATGGGCGAGTTCTAATTATATAAAGACGCAAAGTTCGACAAGTAAACCGGCTGTCCAAGCTGCTAGTGCACCAGTTAAGTCAGCTAAAGTAGGAACGGTTACAGTGAGTTCACTCAACATCAGAAGTGATGCTGGTACAAATTATTCAGTTGTCACAAAGGCAATTAAAGGAACAAAGGTAACTATTTTAGATACTAAGTCAGGCTGGTATAAAGTAAAAATGCCAAATGGTAAGATAGGTTGGTCTATTCAAACCTATATAAAAATTTAATACTTATGCCATAAATTGAGCATAAAACAGTGAAAAAAATTGGAAGTCTTAATGAGTATTTCTAGGATATACTCACTAGGGCTTCTTTTTATTGTACACTCTACATAAATTTTGCAGCTAAACTTTAGTTCTGGCAATAGGTGAATAGTATAGCTATTTTGATAAACATACCTTAATATGATGATAGAATATATGCTGACAGTGAGGACAATAATGGATTCTATGAAATTTTACTTTTATTTTTTACTTGGAAAACTCAGGTACAAATATTTTATGCAAATCCCCGAAAATGACAATGAATACAAAAACAGCCGCATTTGGTTTGTTGTAGACGGGGCTACAGCGGCGTCAGTTAACCTTTTAGTAACAGGAGCTTTTTTAGCTGCTGTCCTTAAGGCTTTAGGAGTAAGTGATTCTTTTAATGGTATGATATCAGCTATACCGTCTCTAGCTTGTGTCATACAGCTTTTAGGGTTAGAGTTAGCTAAGAGGATGAAAAAGACCAAATTTTTTGTATGTATCTTTGCCGTTATACATAGGTTACTTTTTGCTTTTATTTTCTTCATTCCTTTTTTGAAAATTTCCCTTAGTGCAAAGGCTGTATTGTTTATTACCTTGTTTTTACTGGCACAGGTATTAGGGCAAATGATTGCACCTGTTGCTGGAAACTGGATATCCAGCTTAGTAAGAGAAAACATAAGAGGTAAATATTTTGCTAACAGAGATAGTATTATGGTTATTGTATCTGTTACTGTTTCATTGGCAGCAGGGAAAATCTTTGACTTATTCAGAGTAAACGGAGATGAAAATTCAAGTTTTTTATTTATAAGCGGATTACTATTAGTGATGGCAATTATAAATTTTATCGCATTAAGTATGGTTAAAGAACCCCGGTTTTCTTATTTCTCAAGAGATAATAAGGAGATACATGGCACATTAGTTAAGAAAAGAGTTGCAAAAGAGGCTTTCAGTCACTATGAAAAGTTTAGGGATACCTTTAAGAAGGTTATTTGTGACAAGCGTTTTAAAACGTCAATTGTTCTTACAATTCTTTGGCAGTCTGCGTTTTTCTTTTCTACACCTTATTTTGGTATTTATCAAATTTCAAATCTCAAATTAAGTTATACATACATCATGGTTATGGGATTTATAGGGAGCGTCGTTAGAGTTATAGTAACACCTCTAGGCGGAAGAATAGCAGATAAAAAATCGTGGGGACTTGTATTAGAAAGAACCCTTTTTGTAATGGCTGCAGCTTTTACCATAAATGCTTTTACAGTACCGTCAAATGCTCATATCATGTTTGCTGTTTTTTCAGTTTTGACTGGGTTAGCGTGGGCTGGTATTGCTCCTGGTATTTTTGCGTTGCAGCTTGATCTTGCGCCAGATGGAGATAAAACTGCTTATTTAGGTATTAATGCAGCAATTATGGGGTTATTTGGTTTCTTAAGCTCCGTGGTTGGAGGCTATATATTACAGTTTATGATCGACCATGATAATAGATTATTTGGACAGACAATTTATGGACAACAGCTGCTTTCTTTGGGATCAGGAATTATGCTTTTTATACTTGTGTGCTATATAAAATACAAAGCTCCAAAGGTGTATAGGATAGAAGAGTAGATGCGTATACTGGTAAGGAAGTGTAAGGGTTTAGGGAGGAAAAAATATGAGTGACATTGCAGCGTTTTTTGACATTGATGGGACGATTTATAGAGAGGGTCTTATTACAGAAGTATTTAAAAAAATGGTTAAATATGATTTGATAGATGAGAGCAAATGGCATAGTGAAGTGCGCCCAGCTTTTATAAGCTGGGATAAAAGGGTGGGAGACTATGATACGTATCTCTTGAAAATGGTAAACGTCTATTCAGAGGCAGTAAAAGGAACAAGTTCATTTCATATGGAGTATGTTGCCAGAAGAGTGATTGAACAAAAAGGAGACAGGGTCTATACCTTTTCAAGGGAAAGAATCAAATGGCACAAAGAGCAAGGTCATAAGGTTATTGCGATTTCAGGTTCTCCAATCGAGCTTGTTAGGGAGATGTCAAAAAAGTATGAGATGGATGATTTTAGAGGAACCATCTATGCATTAGACAAGAAGAAAAGGTATAGTGGAGATATTATTCCAATGTGGGATTCCGTCAGCAAGAAAAAAGCTATCTTAGAAATAGTAAGTGAATATGGCATCGATCTCGAAAAAAGCTATGCTTATGGAGATACATCGGGAGACCTTACAATGTTAAAGATGGTAGGCAGCCCATTTGCTATGAATCCAACCAAAGAGCTTATTATGAGAATAAAGGAAGACGAAGAACTAAGGAAAAAGGTTAAAATTATTGTAGAAAGAAAAGATGTAACGTATAGGCTGGATATAGCATGTCTTGATTTATTATGTTAAGTAAACTTTCTGAATTTTAAATGTAAGTAAGGCCACTAGGAAAGTAGGAATTAAGTATTGACATTTAAAAAAAATCAAAGTATACTGGGTATCAATAAGAAAACTAAATAATAAAATCTTATCAAGAGAGATGGAGGGACTAGGCCCGAAGATATCTCAGCAACCTCATAATTATGTAAGGTGCTAATTCCAGCAGAATTAATTTTCTGAAAGATAAGTGGTATAATGATTGCAGAATCTAAAGCCTCTTTTTATCTTTTAGAAGATAGAAAGAGGCTTAAAAAATGATAAAATACATAGGGTTACTGTATAGCGTTATCCTAACTTGCTAAAAATAAAGGTCATTAAGTAGTTTCAGAATACTTTTTAAGAAGGGGATGAGAGGATGAGTGGTCAGATAGAGAGTCCAATTATTGAAATGAAGGCATTGGGCAAGACATTTTTTTCTGAAAATGGGCAGGTTACAGCACTCAAGAATATAGACTTGCAGATTCATAAGGGTGATATTTTTGGTATTATTGGTATGAGCGGAGCTGGAAAGAGTACTTTAGTCAGATGTATTAATTACCTTGAAAAGCCAACAGAGGGAGAAATATGGTTTGATGGGAAAGAATTAGGCGCACTTGATCAAAAAAGTCTAAGACAAGTAAGACAGTCTATGGGAATGATTTTTCAGCAATTTAATTTGTGGATGCAAAGAACGGCTGAAGGGAATATTTGTTTCCCGCTCGAAATTGCAGGAGTGAGCCAAGCAGAAGCTAAAAAAAGAGCAAAAGAACTTTTAAAACTAGTTGGTTTAGAAGATAAAGCAGGAGCCTATCCGTCGCAGCTTTCAGGAGGTCAGAAGCAGCGTATTGCAATAGCCAGAGCTCTGGCAACGAGTCCTAAAGTACTTTTGTGTGATGAGGCTACATCAGCACTTGATCCAACTACCACAGAGTCAATCTTATCACTGCTTAAAGATATTAACAAAAGGCTTGGGATTACTATTATTATTATCACTCATGAAATGAGTGTAGTTGAGAAAATATGCAGTCATGTTGCGATTATTGATCAAAGTACAATTGCAGAAACAGGCAGTGTACATGATATTTTCACACATCCTAAGACTAAAGCGGCAGAGCGGCTTGTCTATCCAAATGATAACAGAATTAATAAACTTATCGGCAAAAGATGCGCACGTATTGTGTTCGACGGCAGCTCAGCCTATGAACCTGTTATATCAAGTATGATTTTAGAATGCAAGGCGACAGTCAATATTCTTTATGCAGATATGAAAGATATAGAAGGAAAAGCCTTTGGTGAACTTATACTTCAATTACCTCAAGATGAAACAACAGCAGATAAAGTGATTTATTATCTAAAATCTAGAGATCTACATGTAGAGGAGGTAAATGATTATGTGGGATAACACGATTATACTTATGATAGTAAAAGGAGTATTTGAAACGCTCTATATGACGCTGCTCTCCACTTTATTAGCATACGTTATAGGGCTTCCGTTAGGGATCATACTTGTTATAACTGAAAAAGGCGGTATATTACCAGAGACTAGGGTTAATAAAGTCCTCAATGTGATAGTCAATTTGGCAAGATCCATACCGTTTCTCATTTTACTTATTGCAGTACTTCCTCTCACAAGAATTATTACAGGGACAACAATAGGTTCAACAGCAACCGTTGTACCATTAGTTATTGCAGCAGCCCCTTTCATTGCGAGACTTGTAGAATCATCTATCAAAGAGATTGATAAGGGCGTTATTGAAGCTTCTCTTTCAATGGGAGCAAGTCCAATGCAGATTATCTATAAGGTTATGATACCGGAAGCGATACCTTCGCTTATAGTAGGAGCTGCTATTGCAACCACAACTATATTAGGGTATTCAGCAATGGCAGGCATAGTAGGGGGAGGGGGCCTTGGAACTATAGCAATTAATTATGGTTATTATAGGTATGAAAAAGGGATTATGATTGTGACAGTTATCCTGCTTATTATTATCGTTCAGATATTACAAGAAATAGGAATGAAGATTGCAGCTAAAAAAGATAAAAGAAAATAAAACAATAAAATAATGGAGGGAATTTAAATGAAAAAACTTATAAGTGCATTATTAATCTCAACACTTACATTAACTGTGTTTGCCGGATGTGCGAAAGACAGCAAAAAAATCGTAGTAGGGGCTTCACCAACACCACATTCAGAAATATTAGCAGTTGCTAAAGAAGTACTTAAAGAAAAGGGCTATGAGTTAGAAATCAAAGAGTTTACCGATTATGTGCAGCCAAATCTTACACTAGAAAATAAAGAATTGGATGCCAACTACTTCCAACATCAGCCATATCTAGATGACTTTAATGCAAAAAATAAAACAAATATAGTTTCTGCAGCTGCTGTTCACTATGAACCACTAGGTTTTTACCCTGGAAAAGTAAAAAAGCTTGAAGAACTCGCAGACGGCGCAACGATTGCTGTACCAAATGATACAACTAATGAAGCGAGAGCTTTATTATTACTTGAAACGATAGGTTTAATCAAAGTTAATCCAGATGCAGGGCTTAATGCAACAATTAATGACATTACAGAAAATCCTAAAAATATTAAGATTCAAGAGCTTGAAGCAGCTCAGATTGCTCGTTCCTTAGCAGATGTAGATTTCGCAGTTATTAATGGAAACTATGCAATACAAGCAGGCCTAAATGCAGCAACAGATGCTCTTGTAAAAGAAGAAAAAGAATCACTTGCAGCAACAACCTTTGCTAATATTCTAGCTATTCGCAAGGGAGATGAAAATCGTGAAGAGTTAAAAGCACTTATTGATGCGTTAAAAAGTGAAGAAGTTAAAAAGTTTATTGAAGAAAAGTATCAAGGGGCCGTTGTTCCGATATTCTAATAGAAACTAATAGCAGAAGGGCATTCCTGTATAGAAAGAGGAATGTCCTTTTATTATGAAATAGGAAAGTTTGCACGCTTTCTTGTTGAAATTAATATGTATTTGAAAGATGGTTACATATGATAAAATCAATTAATTAGTAATTATTCTCATTTTGTTATTGACAGGGAGAAGGAGTACTGTTAGAATACTAATTAAGAACGGGATATTTGATAGTGATTATCAATACCATGAAATTTAGATAAACAGAAGGAGTGATAGATATGCCTTTAACTATGTTAACCCCAGGAAAAGAAGCGATTATAAATGTCTGTAAGGCAAAGGACTCTACTAAAAAGTTTTTAGAAGGTCTTGGTATTATTCCAGGCGTTTCAATATCTGTTATATCTGAAATGAGCGGGAACCTTATTGTTAGTGTAAAGGGATCGAGACTCGCACTAAATAAAGGCGTTGCTGGTCAGTTGTTAGTACAAATGTGTTAGGCCAGTGACGCAAATAGCTGCGTTTTATATAAAGAGAGGAGAAGATTATTTATGAAATCTTTAAAAGAATTAAATCCCGGTGAGAAGGCCGTTATTAAAAGTATTTCTGGAGAAGGTGCAGTAAAAAGAAGGTTAATGGATATGGGAGTAACCCGTGGAGCAGAAATTTTAGTTAGAAAGGTAGCCCCTTTAGGAGACCCAATTGAGGTAAATATAAGAGGGTATGAACTTACTCTTAGAAAAGCAGAAGCTGACAACATACTTGTTGAATAGTTAATAGCCATGTACATAGATACAATGGATTTTTTTTAAACTTAAAGTGATAATAATTATCAATATCGAAAGGGGTTATGAAATGCATTATAAATTTGCGCTAGTCGGAAATCCTAACTGCGGTAAGACGACGATGTTTAATGAAATTACAGGAAGTACTCAGTATGTTGGAAACTGGCCAGGAGTTACGATTGAAAAAAAAGAGGGCAAAGCTAAGAAGTTCAAAGAAGATATCAAGATTATCGATTTGCCGGGAATCTATTCCTTATCGCCTTACTCAATGGAAGAAATTATTGCAAGAGATTATATTTTAGATGAGAAACCAGATGTACTTATCAATATTATAGATGCAACGAATATTGAAAGAAATCTTTATCTTACGACACAAGTTATTGAGCTTGGCATACCTGTTGTTGTTGCTTTAAACATGATGGACGCCGTAGAAGCTAAGGGTGATCAAATAGATATTAGAGCACTTGAGAAAGCTTTTGGGGTTCCAATCATTGGGACATCCGCTAATAAGGGAAAAGGGATCAATGAACTTTTACATAAAGCTCTTGAAGTTGCTGAAAGCTCAGCACTTACCCATGGTACATCTGCTTGTAAGTTCTACGATGAACAGATAGAAAAATGTATAGGTGAAATAGAGAATACTATTGTACCATCTCTAACCGTAAAGGCGCAAAATCCTAGATGGACAGCCCTAAAGCTTTTAGAAGGAGATGAAAAAGCGAAGGAGAAGCTTAATGTTAGTGCAAAAGTTCTTGATCAAATTAAAGTTTATCAAGAAAAACTTGAAAAAGTGTATGACAATGACATGGAAACAATTATAGCTGATAATCGCTATAGATTTATCTCCAAAAGTATAAGTAAAGCTGTTAAGAAAAAATCGGCTGGCGGGGAATTAACCGTTTCAGATAAAATTGATAAGGTAGTTACCCATAGAATTTTAGCTATTCCTTTATTTTTAGCAGTGATGTTAGGTATATTCCAGATAACTTTTGGAGCCATTGGATCTTTTACAATTGACTGGGTGGATGTTCTAATTAATGAGACTATAGCAGGAACAGTAAGCGGATGGCTGGAAGTTTCAGGAGCAGCACCATGGCTTCATGACCTTGTAGTAAATGGTATCATAGGTGGAATGGGAAGCATGCTCGTATTCGTACCTCAGATTATGATCTTATTCTTTTTCCTAGCTATTCTAGAAGATAGCGGATATATGTCAAGAGCAGCGTTTGTTATGGACAGATTGCTTAGAAAACTTGGTCTTAGCGGGAAGTCATTTATCCCTATGCTTATGGGATTTGGATGTAGCGTTCCTGCCATTATGAGTGCAAGAACTCTTGAAAATGAAAAAGATAGACGCCTTACTATTATACTTACATTATTTATGTCTTGTGGAGCAAAACTTCCAGTATATGCTCTTTTTGTATCAGCATTTTTTGCTAAAGATCAAGCATGGGTTGTCTTTTCTATTTATGTATTAGGCATTATAGTTGCCGTTTTTTCAGGAGTTATTCTTAAGAAAACTGTATTAAAAGGAGAAACTGCACCTTTTGTTATGGAGCTGCCTCCGTACAGAATTCCGACATTCAAAGGATTATCTATTCATATGTTAGACCGAGGCAAAGACTTTGTTAAAAAAGCTGGTACCATTATTTTTGCAGCAGCAGTTGTCATTTGGTTTGCACAGTCCTTTAGTTTCTCACTGCAAATGGTAGAAGATCCAGGCAATAGCATTATGGGGACTTTTGGTAAAATAATAGCACCTTTCTTTGCTCCTCTTGGTTTTGGAGATTGGAAGTCATCAGTAGCTCTTTTAACAGGTTTTGTAGCAAAAGAAGTTGTTGTTGCAACTCTTGGCATATTACATGGACTAGGAGAAGTTGGAGAAGATACAGCTTCGCTCGCTGCTACACTTCAGACAAGCTTCACGCCGTTAAAAGCCTATGCATTTATGGCGTTTACACTTCTTTATATGCCATGTGTTGCAGCTTTTGGGACAATAAAGAGAGAAATGAATTCATGGAAATGGACACTGTTTACGGTAGGATATCAAACAGGCGTTGCATGGATTGTAGCATTTATTATTTATCAAGGCGGAAGATTGTTAGGCTTTAATTAATAGATATAAGGTTAAAAAATCTAAAAAGGAGTCCTATATGACAGAACTTAAACAACATCTAAATGAAAAAGGGCTCCGTCTGACCTGGCAAAGGCAAGTGGTCATGGAAGTGGTTGGTAAACACAAAGGGAAACATTTAAGCAGCAGTGAGATTTTCGAACTCGTAAAAGAGAGTCACCCTAGTATTGGGCTTGCTACTATTTACCGTACCCTTCCGCTACTTGAAAAGATGAAATTATTAAATAAAATCTGCTTAGATGATGGATGTGTAAGATATGAATCTTACACTCCTAAAGAGCAGGAACATCATCACCTAATTTGCATGGCATGCGGGGCAGTATATGAGGTTGAACAAGATTTATTAGGTATTAAGGAAAAACAAATAATCAGAGATAATCATTTTAGCATAAAAGGATACATGGTTAAGTTATACGGTTATTGTGAATCATGTGCAGAAAAAAAGAGTGAGATGAAGAAAGAGGTGGCATTATGATTAATTGGATTATAGGCGGAATCATTATAGGATTAACTGTTTTTATTATTGTTCAGAGAATTAGAAGTATGAGAAGAGGCGAGAGTGGATGCTGCAGCGGATGTTCTGTAAGTAAAAGTCAGTGCCATTGTGACCATAAAAAGTAGAACAAAAAATTTTAAGCATTTAATGATAATGATTATCAATATTAAAACGCGTTATAAATTTTCGCTTTAATTACCTTGCGAAGGAGAGGAGATTCTATATGAGTATAGTTCTTGTTGGAGGACATGACAGAATGCATGATGCCTATAAGGGAATATGTTCAAAACGTGGACATCGTGTGAAGGTTTATACACAGTTACCTGCTAAGTTTGATAAAATAATTGGCAATCCGGATGGTATTGTTTTATTTACGGGAACTGTGTCTCACAAAATGATGCTTATTGCTGTAAAAGAGGCTAAGAAAAAAAATATACCTATCTTAAGATGTCATAATAGCAGCAGCAATTCTTTAGAGGGAATATTAGAGCAGTTCGAAAAAGAATTAGCGATTGCCAATTAAAAAATATAAAGGAGACTTTTTTATGAAAAATATAGTTATTGTTTATTGGAGTGCAACAGGAAATACAGAAAGCATGGCCATAGCCATTGCAGAGGGTGCGAAAAAAGAGGGAGCATCCATAAGCTTAATTGAAGTAGGGAATGCCTCAAAAGAAGATGTATTAAGAGCGGATGCAGTGGCATTTGGGTGTCCGTCAATGGGATCAGAAGAACTTGAAGAAGAGGAAATGGAGCCGTTTATAGAGTCATTAGAAATGGAAAATTTAAAAGGTAAGCCTATGATTTTATTTGGCTCTTACGATTGGGGAGACGGACAGTGGATGCGCGAATGGATGGATAGAATGACGAAACAAGGGGTTCTTCTGATAGAAGATGGTTTAACTATTCAAAATGCTCCTGATGAGGAAGGTATTAAGAGGTGCAGGGAATTAGGAACAAAGCTTGCATTAATATGATAGAAGATGAAAAGAGGAGGGGTAAAACTTGGATAAGGTATTATTGCGTAAGTTCATTTTACAATTAAATAAACTTGAGGGAAAAGAATATCTTTTATCTGCAGTTGCTTACAAGGCAGCTCCGACCCTAGACAGGGTAAAACCCTCTTCACTTATGTCATTTTCGGTCAAAAATAGAAATCTTTATGAAGTATGGGAAAGATATAAATATGATGTATGTGAATCTTTAGGACTGCGTTTTTTTGAATTAAAGGAGGCAAAGGATTGGAAGCTAGTCTTGTTCTATAATGAGGAAATGTTAGAAAAAACTACTGTAAGTAAAGGTAATCAAGCTTTTTTAAAAAAAATGGGTTATGAAGAGGCAATTACTTTGCCTGAACGCCTAGAAATTTTAAAGATGAGGTTTAAATGGATGTGCCCTCATGAAATAGGTGTTTTTCTCGGCATTCCTATAGAAGATGTCTATGGATTTATGCAGCATAAAGGTAATAATTTTATATTCTGTAGTAAATATTGGAAAGTTTATCACAATCCTGAAGAGGCTCAAAATCTATTTGAATGCTATGACAAGGCAAAAGCTAAAGTTATTTATTCAATTATCAATAAAGATTTATCTGATAATCTAGCAGTATAAGACTTTAAGTCTTTAACCATCATAAAGGAGTACAAAATGAATAATGATTTAACAGACAGTTCGATTAACTTATCTGTGCATAAGAATCCAAAGATATCAGAGAAGTTTTTAAGAGGAATATATGTTTTTTTGCTTATAATCACTTTAATAGTTAATCTGTTTTTAATACTGCATAAGCTTTTCTTGCCGCAAGAGGTTATAGGCATTCTCAATACAATCATGACTATAGGCGGGGGTGTCTATTTTATCGTTTCTATTCTCACTATAAATAAAAAAGAAAATAGACTTAGGGAGAATAGTTTTCAAATGAAGAGACATGAAGAACATGCTGGAAAGTTAGGTTTGTTTTTTACTTCATTTATGCAGCGAGTAACGCATGTAGATGAAGTTATAAATAATTTAAAGACAAAATTTTTAGGACTAAAAGATAGGCTTCAAAAGGTTTTCGAAGACGCCACATTACAGACATCAGAAGTCGAAAAAGCTACTATCGCTATTGTAGAGTTATCTCATAAAATAAACGATGTATCCACTCATATAAGACATGTTAATAGTATTACAGCCCTCACAAAAGAGGTATGCATGAGTACAAATGCAGACGTACATTCACTTTTTACTAAGACACAGGAATCAGTGGATAGGTCTAATCAAATCAGAGTGAAGATTAAAGAAGTGAATGAAAGAACTCATGAAATTATTAAAGTAGTAAAGGGAATTAAAAGTATTAATGATCAAATTAATATTCTTGCACTCAATGCAGCTATTGAAGCAGCCAGGGCAGGAGCAGCAGGAAGAGGATTTGCTGTGGTTGCAGAGCAAATCAGAAAACTAGCCATAGAGACAAAGAGTACCTCTTTATATATTGAAGAAGCTATCTTAACTACTCAGGATGAAATGAATAAAGCTTACAACTTAGTTAACAGCACAAATGATATATTTAATGAGCAGGAAAGCTTAGTTCAAGATACAAGAGCAGCTTTCGACAAGGTTATGGTACATATGGAACAAATTGTATCTAGGGTAGATACTGTTAACGACTCTATTTTAGAAATGAGCGAATTGAAAGATAGTGCAACCATCAGCATGAGCAGCATTGCAATGTCTCTGATGGAAAAAGACTGCTATGAAGATGAAATACGTTCAGAGTACGAAAACTGCATAGGTGATGTAAAAAAACTTTTAGATTTCACAGCAGGCAGTAAGAGATTGTATGAGCAGATAGGAGAAATACATCATGTTTAACGGACTCTATAAAATGTTCCGAATGCAGCATGTGCATGATGTTATCGAGTGTCTGACAGCTGCACTTGAGGCAAAAGATATTTATACCAGCGGACATTCTTCAAGAGTAGCAGATATGTCTTTGGATTTAGCCCGTGCATTGGGGATAAAAGGATTAGCAGCGCAAGATATACATATAGCAGCTCATCTTCACGATATAGGGAAAATGGGTATTCCAGAAAATGTTTTAAATAAAAGAGGAAAGCTTCTTCCACATGAATGGGCACAAATACAGCAGCATCCAGAGATAGGATATAATATCCTATGCAAATCGAAACAACTTCATGATATTGCCGAGATGGTATTTCACCACCATGAAAGATGGGATGGAAGGGGCTATCCAAGTGGTCTTCAAAAGGATAAAATTCCACTTGGATCAAGGATTATTGGCGTGGCTGATGGAATTGATGCAATGACTTCGGTCCGGCCATATAGAGATGCGATGACATGGAAAGCCTGCATGGAGGAAGTACGCTTAAATAAAGGGATACAATTTGATCCGGTGGTCGTTGAAGCCGCAGAGAAACTGTGGAAGAAGTGGGAAAACAAGTCGATGAAGATATTAAAATAGAAAAGGGAAACGGACGGAGATATCTGAGGATATAGCGGTTCGTTTTTTATTGTTAAGAAAGCAGCTAAAATATTATAAATAAAGGATTGACTTAAGATAGGATATAGTAATACAATGAATGTACGGACATTATAATATTAGGATAAGATCAGGAGACAAATAGTGCGGAAGGATGATAGTGTGAACATTTTACATGGAACAATTAAAAGAGATGTGCCTATACCATTGTATTATCAGCTAAAAGAAATTATTTTAGGTGAAATAATAAGCGGGAACTTATCTGCAGGAGATTACCTGCCAACAGAAAATGAATTCATGGAAAGCTATCATATTAGCAGAGCTACAGTAAGGCAGGCTATGGCTGAACTAGTTAATGAGAGTTATTTGTCCAGGCAGAAGGGAAAAGGGACCTTTGTATCCAAGCCTAAGATTGCTGAGCAATATATTAATAGAGTTGAAACGTATAAAGAGCAGATGAATAAGATTGGAGCGAGTCCAACAACTGAAGTAGTATGCTGTAAAAAGGCTAAAGGAAGTATGACTGTTTGTAATGCGCTTCATTTACCTGAAAATGCAGACGTTATTAAGCTTATACGCATTAGATCTATTGAGAATGAACCTATTGTTATAGCTGAAACATATATGCCCTATGCAAAGTGTAAATTTGTGCTTGATCATGATTTAGTCAATGAATCTTTATATCATATATTATCTGAAGTGGACTTCACCAGAATTGTAAAGGCAAGAAGAACGATAGAATCTGTACTGGCAAGTGAGAGTGAAGCTAAGATGTTAAATATCCACAAGGGAGATGCCCTTCAGATTATTAAAACCACAGCATGCAATAAGGAAGATATAAGGATTGAGTATACAATTGCTAAATATAGAGGGGACAGAAATCTATTTGTTGTTGAAACTCAAGTTGACTTATAGTAGTTGAATTTTTTAATAAGGAAGGAAAAGACAGATGAAAAGGTATTTATTAGCTCATGATTTAGGAACGTCTGGTAATAAAGCAACGCTCTATACTACGGATGGGCATCTGGTAAAGAGTATAGTTTATGAATACGAAACACACTTTTTTAACAGTAATTGGGCAGAGCAAGATCCAGAAGCATGGTGGCAGGCAGTTGCAGAAACTACAAAAGCCATACTAACAGATATAAGCAGTAAAGACGTAGCAGCAGTTGCATTCAGCGGTCAAATGCAAGGGTGTGTATGTGTAGACCAGACAGGAAATGCTTTAAGACCAGCTATTATTTGGGCAGATCAACGAGCGCAGAAAGAAACGCTGGAACTTGTTAATCAAATAGGGATGGAGTCCTTTTATAAAATAACAGGGCATAGACCGAGCCCAGCCTATAGTATTGAAAAATTAATGTGGATTAAAAATAATGAGCCGGAAGTTTATCATAAGACTTACAAAATGCTGCTTTGCAAGGACTATATGATATTGAAGTTAACAGGGAAATATGCTACAGACTATTCAGATGCTTCAGGAACAAATGCTCTTGATTTAAATACAATGTCATGGTCTGAGGAAATCATAAATGCTGCAGGAATAGATAAAGATAAACTGCCAATTCTTGCTGCCTCAACACAAATTATAGGGGGAGTGACAAGTGAGGCTGCTAAAGTGACAGGGCTGTGTACTGGCACACCTATCGTTATGGGAGGCGGGGATGGTGCTTGTGCAGCAGTTGGAGCAGCGTGTATTCAGGTAGGAGATACCTATAGCTGTGTAGGCTCGTCAGCCTGGATTGCTCTTACAATGGATAAACCCATTTATGATGAAGATATGAAAACCTTTAACTTTGCTCATCTTATCCCAGGCCTTGTGATGCCATGTGGGACTATGCAAACAGGAGGGGCTTCTTACAGCTGGCTTAAAAACGAACTCGCTTCCTTTGAGGTCCTAGAGGCTAAAAGACTGGGTAAGAGTGCCTATGATTTAATTAACGAAAAAGCAAAAAGTGCCCCAGCTGGAGCGAATGGCATTCTTTATCTCCCATATCTTCTAGGGGAGAGGAGCCCTAGATGGAATGTCAATGCAAAAGGAGCTTTTATTGGACTTAAAATGGAAAGTAAAAGAGAAGATATTTTTAGATCAGTATTAGAGGGGGTAGCTTTTAATCTTAATGTCATTTTAAATTCTTTTAAAAAGCATATAAGTGTAAAGGAAATGGTAGTTATAGGAGGAGGGGCAAAAGGTGAACTATGGAGACAGATCATGGCAGATATGTACGGTATTCCGATCCTTAAGCCCAACTATCTGGAAGAAGCTACCTCTATGGGAGCTGCAATAGCTGCAGGTGTTGGAGCAGGAATATTTGATAGTTTTGATGTTATTCATGAGTTCTTAAAAATAGAGGATAAGGTTTATCCAAATAGGGACAATACACAAGTTTATGACAAGATGCTTCCTATCTTCAATGAGTGCTATGAATCACTTGTAGGGGTATACGAAAAATTGTCTAAATTATAATAGAATAAATGACAATAAAATAAATGACAATAAAAGGAGAAGAAAAATGAGAATTTATATTGATTCAGCAAATATAGAAGATATCACAAGAATAATTGCAAAGTTTCCGGTAGATGGAGTGACAACTAATCCCTCTCTGCTGGCAAGAGAAAAAAATAATCCATTAGAGCAGCTCAAAAAAATAAAGGGTGTTTTAGAAGAACAGATGGAACTGCATGCACAAGTTTTATCCCAGAATGCAGAAGATATGATTAGCGAGGCAGAATATATGCATGCGCAATTAGGAAAGGAGACTTTTATTAAAATACCTGTTACTCATGAAGGAATAAAAGCAATGAAGTATTTAAATAAGTCAGGTGTTAACATAACAGCTACTGCTATTTACACACCAATGCAGGCTGTTATGGCTGCAAAAGCAGGGGCAAAATGGACGGCGCCGTATGTTAATAGATTAGATATGATAGGTGCAAATGGTGTACAAGTGGCTATCGACATACATAATATACTCACAAAGATGAATGTTAAAACAGAGCTTTTAGCAGCAAGCTTTAAAAATGTGGAGCAAATTCTTAAACTTGCAGAGGTTGGCGTGGGTTCTGTAACTGTGGCGCCAGAACTCTTAGAACAACTCTTATACCATCCACTTACAGATAAAGCGGTTGCAGACTTTACTAATGACTTCGAAAGTATTACAGCTAAAGGTACAACGATGCGTCATTTGTAAGGTAAAGAATAGAGAAAAAGCTAAAATTAAATATTAAAATTTAAGTCGCAGTGCTTTGTCCTGCGACTTTTTCTTTACATAACTAAAATTGGATTTTATTAAATGTTTGATAAATTGAAAAGTAATGGTATAATATCACTTGGAACATTTTATGACATAAGGAGATAGATTATGACGAAAAGAAGTGAGTTTTCTAGTAAGCTTGGTTTTGTACTTGCAGCAGCAGGTTCAGCAGTAGGTCTTGGAAATATTTGGAGGTTTCCTTACTTAGCTGCAAAGTATGGTGGTGGATTGTTTTTACTTATTTATTTATTCTTTGTAATAACTTTTGGATTTGCAATTATGACAGTAGAAATTGCAATAGGCAGAAAAACAAAATTAAGTCCAATTGGTGCGTACACAGCTTTAAGTAAAAAGTATGGTTTTATTGGTATTATTGCTTCAGTTGTAGCTTTTTTAATATTACCTTACTATAGTGTTATTGGTGGATGGGTAATTAAATACTTTGCTACCTTTTTAATGGGTGGACAGAGTGCGACTTCTCAGGATACATTTTTTACATCATTTATTTCTTCGCCGGTAGAACCGATGTTATGGCAGATTTTATTTGTTTTGGCTACTTTAGGCGTTATTTTAAAAGGTGTAAAGGATGGTATAGAAAAAGCCAGCAAAATACTTATGCCTATGCTGGTCGTTCTTTCAGTTATTGTTGCAGTTTATTCAGTTAGTCTGCCAGGAGCTATGGAAGGTGTAAAATACTTCCTTATACCAGATTTTTCACGTTTTTCAGTACAGTCAGTTCTGGCAGCATTAGGACAAATGTTTTATTCTTTATCACTTGCAATGGGGATTATGATAACCTATGGCTCATATCTAAGCAAAGAAGATGATATTGAAAAATCTGTTAAGCAGATTGAGTTTTTTGATGCAGGTATCGCAATACTTGCAGGGTTTATGGTTATTCCAGCAGTATTTGCATTTTCAGGAGGAAATGAAGAGGCTTTAAGTGCTGGTCCAGGACTTATGTTTGTTACACTTCCAAAGGTATTTAATACGATGGGAATGAGCAGACTGGTAGGAAGTTTATTCTTTTTACTTGTTCTTTTTGCAGCTTTAACATCTTCAATATCACTTATGGAAGCTGTTGTTTCAACAGTTTGCGATCAATTTAAACTGGAAAGAAAGAAAGCATCAATTCTTATTGCCATAACAGCCATAGTGCTTGGGATACCATCATCATTAGGCAATGGTATTTGGAGCAGCTTTAAAATTCTTAACATGGATTTCTTAAGTTTAATGGACTTCCTTACAAATGCAGTACTTATGCCTATTGGGGCACTGCTTACTTGTATTTTTGTAGCCTATGTAATAGGTGTAGACGTTGTATCGGATGAAGTAAAATTATCTTCAAAGTTTAAAAGAGAAAAAGTTTTTAAAGTGATGCTAAAATATATTGCACCTATTTGTATTATTGCGATACTTGTAAGTTCAGTATTATCAGCATTTGGCATTATCGTATTATAATAACTCCAAAAAAATAAAAAGATTGTAAAAAATTGCAGTGCTTTCACCAGCGCTGCAATTTTTTATGAAATGAAGATAAAGATTAGAATATATGATGAAGGTATGAACAAAGCTAGTAGACTTACATATTATATTACAAGATAATAAATAACCAGTTTATGACAAAAATATAATATTAAGGGGTGGTGGGGATTGGGCACAATAAGATCTCATACACTGCGTATTGCTTTGCTTCATATTGCACCAAGAGCTGGTGAAATATTTTATAATAGAAATCAAATTAGAAGAGCCCTTGCTATTGCCGCTGGATATCAGGCTAATATAGCTGTTACGCCAGAACTTGCAGAAAGCGGTTATCTATTTACAAACCAAATAGATTTAAATGGTGTTCCCGCTTGTCCAAATGTATTTATATCTTCATTAAGACAAGTAGCATTAAAATATGAAATGAATCTTATTATAGGATTTCCAGAAAGAGATTTGATAGAAAATGTGCTGTATAATTCAGCAGCTTATATAGATGCATATGGCAGTATCCAAGGAATTTATAGAAAGGTACATGTAAATAGCTATGAGGGAGCTTGGGAAACGGCTGGAGATGGAGCTGTTATAAAAAAAATTGAAGGAATTCCAGCCGGGATTTTAATTGGCGAAGATATTTGTTATACAGATATAGCCTATGAATGCAGAAAAATGGGAGCAAAACTGCTTTTAGCACTAACTGCATGGCCTAGAGTTGAATGGAATGTGAGTAAAGAATGGGAAAAGTGTTCAAAGTCTGCTGGACTGCCTCTTGTTGTCTGTAATCGTACAGGGAGTGAAGGCAGGATAGATTTCACACTAGGGGAAAGTGTAGTAGCCACTCCCAATAAAATCATATATACTTTTACAACTAGAGCCCCTATGGTTTTTGTTATTGATTTTAATCCAGCAACTCATGCTTTTTCATTTGTAGGAAGTATGAGACTATAGTAAAAATTATTCTATATATTATTTGACATTAAAAAAAGAAAGGTATATAATCATTTTTAGTTAGTAGGTAGATATAAAAAAATGAAGAGGTGTTTGATGAGCGTCGTAGTATCTAAATAGATGAAATAAATAATGTAAACAAAGTCTGTAAAAATGGGAGTGTCAAGCTCTTTATTTATTATGGGTTAGTTTGCAAATCTATAGAGATACAAAACCGCAAAAAACTAAGGTATATTATCTATACCTCTCTTTCATAATAAGCTCAAAGGCTGATTTGATGCATACGAGCTATATTTATAAGAAAATGTTTAGTCAAGCTGCGTGTTAATTGTACGCAGCTTTTTTGATGTGCATGTGATTAGATACCAAGGCTATCTACCTACATTGCGGTATGTGTCTTTGTAGTACGCTGTTAAAAAGTCTTTATAGATTTCATGAAAGAGGAGCGATTATAAAAATGCATAATAATACTTTTGAAAAGTTACAATACAATGAGCTTAAAAATATTGTAAAAGATTACTGCGTAAGCAGTCTAGGTAAAAAATTAATGGATCATTTAATGCCAAACGGCAGTAAGGCAGTTGTAGAAAATAGATTAAAGGAAACAAGTGAAGCAAGAAAGCTTTTTGACTATTCAGGAACGATTCCGCTCCAAGGAATTATGAATATAGAAGATATTATTCAGAAAGTTGAAAAAGACATTGTACTTGATGCAGAACTTTTAAGCTACGTGGCGGCTTTTTTAAGAGGATGCAGAAAAATCAAAAATTATATGAAGGATAAAACATTTTATGCGCCTATTCTCTGCAGCTATAGCATGGGGATAGAAGAATTAAAAACATTAGAAGAAGAGATCGAGGCGGCGATCAAAAATAACAGAGTAGATGATCATGCAAGCAGTGAATTAAAAAAAATACGCCGCCATATTGCACTTACAGAATCAAAAATAGAAGAAAAATTAGATAAATTTCTTAAGAACAGCCAAAATAAGATGTATATTCAAGAGTTCTTTATTAGCAAAAGACAAGAAAGGCTTACAGTCCCTATTAAGGCTGCATATAAAAATCAAGTATCAGGAACTGTAGTAGAGACTTCTTCAAAAGGGACAACAGTTTTCATCGAACCAAGTACTGTAAGTAAGCATACACAAGAACTTTTAGTGCTTAAGTCGGAAGAAGCGGTAGAAGAGTATAAAATACTTGCCTATTTAACCGGCTTTATACTAGAAAATATTGAGCAAATTAAACGCAACATTGAAGTAATGGGGCAGTATGATATGATTTTTGCCAAAGCTAAATATAGTAAATCAGTTGAGGGGATTATGCCCAAAGTAAATGATTATGGAAAGATTATTATTAAAGGGGGCAGGCATCCTCTGCTAAAAGGTCATGCAGTTCCTTTAGATTTTAAAATTGGTGAAGAGTTTAGAAGTCTTATTATTACAGGACCTAATGCAGGTGGGAAAACAATTGTACTCAAAACAGTAGGATTACTTACATTAGCTATGCAATCAGGATTTCATTTGCCAGCAGAAGAAGGAACTGAACTTTCTGTATTTGATAAAGTATTTGTTGATATTGGTGACGATCAAAGTCTAGAAAATTCACTTAGTACTTTTTCTTCACATGTTAAAAATTTAGCAGGAATTATCAATGAAACCAATAAGTCAACGCTCCTGCTTTTTGATGAAATAGGCAGCGGTACTGAGCCAAATGAAGGGGCAGCACTTGCTATAGCTATCTTAGAAGAAGTTTATCAAAAAGGAGCTATTACACTTGCAACAACCCACTATGGAGAAATTAAAAATTTTTCGTCTAGTCATCCAGACTTTGAGAATGCAGCAATGATGTTTAATAGTGATACGCTTGAGCCGCTTTATAAACTCATCCTAGGAAAATCAGGAGAAAGTAACGCTCTTTGGATTTCAAAGAAGATGGGTATACAGGAAAGGATTCTAATGCGTGCTGAAAACTATATCTCAAATAAGAATTATGATTTAAATTATGTAAATAAATCAAAGGTAAGGGTACCTAAAGAAATCTATCAAAAAACGGTTACTGAGAGTCAGATATATGATATGGGAGATAAGGTATTTCTTACAGACTATAATGATTCAGGTATCGTTTATAAGCCAAAAGATAAATACAATAACCTAATCATTTTCTATGATAGACAGTTTATAGAAGTTAATGAAAAGCAGCTTAAGCTAGAGATTAAAGCTAAAGACCTTTATCCCGAAGGCTATGACCTAAATGCTATTTTTGTAGATTTTGCGGAAAGAAAACTTGAAAAAGATATTCAACGAGGGTCAAAAAAAGCATTAAAGCGCATTCGAAAATATGGTATTGAATCTGTAAAGAGGGGCAAATAGGCATGACTATTTATACTCTTTAAATGAAATAGAATAGGCATATGCTGTCGCAGTCATTCCAGCATACTTCTTAAAAATTTTACTAAAGTAGTAAGGATTATCAAAGCCCACCAGATAACCTATATCAGTAAAGCTTAAATGACTAGAAGAAGCAATAAGTGCTTTGGCATGCTCGATACGAAGGCTATTTAAATAATCTATAATAGTCTGCCCGGTAAGTTCATTAAAAGTTCGATTTAAGTAGTTATAATTGATATCAAAAACACTGGCTAAAAGCGTACTTGTAATTTTCTGTGAATAGTGGGTATCAAGATAACTTTTGGTCTCAATTGCGCGGCTTAAAGCCTTAGTTGGAGGATTGCTGCTGCTTAATAGTAAGTGACTAGCAAAGTCATGCGCAATATGAATTAGCATCTCTTTTACCTTCAGAGATGCTATTTTTCTGTAGTTTTCATGCTTTTGATAAAAGCTGCTGTTAGCCGCTTCTAATAATGAAAATAGAGAAGATAAATGATTAGGAGAATAATGTTTAGGAAAATAAAGTGCTAAAGAATCTGAAGCATTATACACATCGTAAGTATGGAGACTGCTCTCATAGGCATACTCACGGTTATGTTTAAGTATGTCTTGTAAATGATGAAAAGCATCTTCAGCTAATCTATTTAAACCTTCAAAGCGAAAATGAATAAAATAGTAGTCCGAGCAGCTTGCTTTAAAACCAGAATGTTCTATAAATGGATCAAGCAAAAAAACATCGCCCTTCTTTAAAGTATAACAGGTATCAGCTTCTTGCATATAAAGGCAGCCAGACTGAAGTATATATAAAATATATTCATCAGCAGTACGTACGAAATGAGTCCATGGGGTATTGTAGGTCACGTGCCCCATGTATCTTACTATTAGTTTAGAATCAATATTAGCTTCATATAAGAGCATACTGCACCTCAAAAAGTAGATATTTTATAAATAAAATCGAAATTGTACATTTATCATTATTATAGGCTATATTAAAATAAAATCAAAGGATAATACCTTATTTTAAGTATATTTATAAGTAATATATGATAGTTTAAGTAGATTTTGTGTAAAAAAATAGGAGGTCATAGCTATGGAGCGCAAGTGGTGGAAAGAAGGAGTAGTCTATCAAATTTATCCAAGGAGTTTTTATGATTCGAATGGAGATGGTATAGGAGATTTAAAAGGGATTATTGCTAAAATACCTTATCTTAAGGAACTAGGCATAGATATCATTTGGCTGAACCCTATTTATGCCTCTCCAAATGATGATAATGGGTATGATATCAGCGACTACAGATCTATTTTAAAAGAATTTGGAAGCATGCAAGATTTCGAGAAGCTTCTTAATGCACTTCACCAGGCTGGTATCAAGCTTATCATGGATCTTGTAGTGAATCACTCATCTGATGAACATCCCTGGTTTATTGAATCTAAGAGCAGTAAAACATCTCCGTATAGAGATTACTATATATGGAGAAAACCAAATGAAGAAGGCAAGGAACCTAATAACTGGCGGTCAGTATTCAGCGGCAGTGCTTGGCAGCTAGATGAGCAAACGGGGGAGTATTACCTGCATCTCTTCTCAAAAAAACAGCCAGACTTAAACTGGGAGAATGAGAAGGTCAGAAAAGAAGTTTATGATATGATGACTTGGTGGTTTGAAAAAGGAATTGATGGTTTCAGAATGGATGTTATTAATTTTATTTCTAAAGTAGATGGGCTTCCAAGTGCAAGTGAAGATAAGGTTGGAGCAGATGGCTATGCTTGGGGAGGCGAATACTTCGTAACAGGGCCTCGTGTTCACCAGTACTTGCAGGAAATGAATAAAGAAGTGCTCTCAAAATACGATATTATGACTGTTGGAGAAACAGGAGATGTATCTCCTGAAGATGGCATGATGTTTACAGGCAGTGACAGGGATGAGCTGAATATGATCTTTCAGTTTGAACATGTGAATCTTGGTCAAGGCAAAGAAGGCAAATGGACACCTGAACCTTATAGGCTGACAGAACTTAAAACTATTATGGATAAGTGGCAGAAAAAGCTTCATGGTAAGGGATGGAACAGCCTATACTTTACTAATCATGATCAGCCAAGGCAAGTTTCTAAGTTTGGAAACGATACCATACACCGTAAGGAATCAGCAAAAATGTTAGCTACTTATTTGCATACACTGGAAGGGACGCCTTATATTTATCAAGGTGAAGAAATAGGCATGACTAATGTACAGTTTGAGAGCTTAGACCAGTACAAGGATTTAGAGATTCTTAACAAATGGGAAGAGATTAAACATACAGGAACACTTACTGAAGAAGAGCTATTAAAAGGAGTCCATATAAATGGAAGAGATAATGCCAGAACACCTATGCAATGGGATGAAAGTCCAAATGCTGGATTTACTACAGGTGAACCTTGGATAGGGGTTAATCCAAATTATAAGATGATTAATGTAGATGAATCTATTAAGGATACAGATTCTGTATTTCATTATTATAAAAAACTCCTGCAGTTACGTAAAGAACATCTTATTATGCCTTATGGTAAATATCAGCTCGTACTAGAAGATCATGAGCAAATTTATGCTTATACTAAAACACTGGAAGATGAAAAGTGGATTGTTATACTTAACTTTGGAGATACAGAAGTTTTGTTTGAGATGCCTTTGGATATACAGATGAAAAATGCGAAACTTATACTTGCAAACTATGTTACTGATGAAAGGGATAATCTAGATAAAATTATGTTAAAACCTTATGAAGCAAGAATTTATGCATTATAGGAGGCAGTTATGAATTGGCAGAAAGAAGCAGTAGTCTATCAAATCTATCCACGCAGCTTTAAGGATTCAGATGGCGATGGAATAGGTGATTTGCGAGGGATTATTGAAAAGTTAGACTACCTTAAAGATTTGGGGGTTGATGTGATATGGATTTGCCCTATATACGAATCCCCAAATGATGATAATGGGTATGATATTAGCCATTATGAATGTATTATGACTGAGTTCGGTACAATGCAGGATTTTGATGAACTGCTTCAAAAAGTACATAAGAAGGGCATGAAGCTTCTAATGGATTTAGTTATCAATCATACTTCTGATCAACATCCGTGGTTTATAGAATCCAAGAGTTCCCAAAATAGTGCAAAAAGAGACTGGTATATTTGGCATGAAGGAAAAGAAGGGAGAGAGCCGAATAACTGGGCAAGTATTTTTGGAGGGTCTGCTTGGGAATATGATGACGAGACAAAAGCTTATTACTTACATCTTTTCAGCAAAAAAATGCCTGATCTTAATTGGGAAAACCAAGAGGTAAGAGAAGCTCTTTATGCTATGATTAATAGATGGCTGGGAAAAGGTATAGATGGATTTAGAATAGATGCTATCAGCCATATTAAAAAAGAAGATTTTGAGGATATTTCAAATCCTAAAGGGCTGAAGTACGTTCCTTCTTTTACAAAGCATATGAATAAAGAAGGAATCCTCACTTTTTTACAAGAGCTAAAAGAAAATACGTTTGATAAGTATGATATTTTAACTGTAGGTGAAGCAAATGGGGTAAAGGCAGAAGAAGGAATCAGGTGGGTTGGAGAAACAGAAGGCAAGTTCACGATGATTTTCCAATTTGAACATTTGCATTTATGGAGCGAAGATGATGATAAACAATCTAAGATATATATACTAAAACAAGCTATGTCTAAATGGCAGACTGCTCTTGACCAAAAAGGTTGGAATGCTTTATACATAGAAAACCATGATCTTACAAGAGCGGTGTCAAGCCTTGGCAGTGACAGCCTTTACCTGGTACAAAGTGCTAAGGCATTAGGACTTATGTACTTTATGCAGCAAGGAACTCCTTTTATTTATCAAGGACAAGAATTAGGTATGACTAATAGTTCTTTTAAGACTATACAGGATCATAGGGATATTGCAACGATTAACCGCTACTATGAAGATATGAATAAGGGTATTGATACAAAGGAAGCTTTGATGAAAGTGTCCTCAGTTTCAAGAGATCATTCTAGAACACCTATGCAGTGGAGTCCAGATAAGCATGCAGGTTTTACAAATGGAACCCCATGGATAAAAGTGAATGAGAATTATAAATTTCTTAATGCATCAACTGAAGCCAAGGATGAAGATTCAGTTCTGAATTTTTATAAAAAAATGATATGGCTAAGAAAAAAACATAAAACTCTAATATATGGAGCATTTACGTTGCTCCTCGAAGAAGATAAGCAAATCTATGCCTACACAAGAAAAGATCCAGAAGGTGAGTATCTCATTATTTGTAATCTGTCGGATAAGGAAGCAGCTTTTAGTGCGGATTTTTTTCTTAGAGAAAAGCAATTACTGCTAAATAGTTATCCTAAAGAAGATATTAAGCACGTAAGTGATTCAAAGTTAAGACCTTACGAGGCTAGACTTTATAAAATACTCTAATGGATAGTTCTGCTGCTTATGGCAAGTTATTTCCTAGGAAATGAAATATAAGAAAGAGTGGGTAAAAAGCCTAAGTTAATTCAGCTTTTACTCACTCTTTTTTATGTTTAGATGCTATAGATATAGAGTACGTACTATACTATTTTATTAGGGGAATAAGTGTTACATAAACTCCTGTAAGTATAGCTGTTGTAATAACGCCGCAGATATTTGCACCCATGGCATATTGAAGAACATAACTATATTTATTGGCCTTATGTACTTCTTTTTGAGCAACCTTAGCAGTTGTAGGAACACAAGAAACACCTGCAATACCTATAACGGGATTAAAGTTTTTACGGTTTGCAAAGTAAACAATATACCCCCCAATAATTCCTCCTATACCTGATATAAGCAAGGAAAGCATTCCAAGTATAAGGAGTGTTAAGATCTTAGGATTAAGAATAGTACTTGCTTCACAGAGGACGCCTAACATAAGTCCTAAGAAAAATGTTGCACCATATAAAAATCCATTTTCAATAAGTTTTGCATATCGATCAAGCCCAGATTCTCTAACAGCGATGCCTATAAAAAAGCTTAAGAAAAGAGGTGCAGCTACTGGAAACAAGAAACATAATAAAGTATTAGCTATAACAGCAAAAATAAGTTTCTCTTTTGAAGAAATATTATGAAATTTACTTGTCTTAACTGTAGCTGCTCTTAAATGTTTTGGAATGAGGAGTCTTATAAGATAAGGATAGCCACCATAAGTTAAACTAAGATAAAGATAAGCTACAATAGTAATCGGAACGAATAAGTCTTTAGCAAGCATAAGAGAAGTATAAAGTACCATTGGACCGTCTGCTCCGCCGATTAAAGAAACTGCTGCTGCTTCTCCATAATTAAGCCCCATAGCTGTTGCAATAGGAAAAGTTGCAACCGTTCCGAGTTCTGCAAACATGGCAATAAGCATACTTGTAAAGGGATATCTAAGTAAAAAGCCAATATCAGTTATAACGCCTATCCCCATAAAAACAATGCAGGCTATTAGCCCGTTGCTAAACATAAAGGTATAAATAGGCTGAAGAAAATCTATTTGAAGAATATTCATTAGAGCATTAGTATCACTAACCATTGGATCTATAAAGATAGTCCCTGTTGTACTACCAGTTAAGAAGAGTACTCCTGCATTAACTGCTGACATACCAAAGCCCATGGGAATCATGATAAGAGGTTCTAAGATCTCTTTACTGCCTAGGTAGACAAGCAGTATACCGAGTGTAACTAGAAAGATTCTAAAAAGAGCAATTTTATAATCTTGGGCAAACAAAGTAGAAATGCCTTGAAATATATCTAGTATATTCATATTTTCTCCTAACTTTTTGTATGAGTTTAATGTAGTTCGTTTTTGTCCGCAGCCGGTGTGTTAGAAAACTTTCTAATAGCAAAGAGCATGATTTTAATGAGTACTGCCATAAAAAGAGATATAACAAAGCCAAGTCCAAAAACTTGAAGTGGTATTAAGAATGAATAAGACATGCCTGACCTCCTTAGCTTAGTTCGCTTCTGATATTTGTAACATAAATAAAAGCTATTGCAGTTAAAGCAAAAGCACCAACTAACATTTGAATCATTGAAATATGCATAGTCACGAATAATCCCTCCACATTGATAAATTTTATACAATTTGTAAGCCACTTTTATTATAGGTATAATTGATATATAATGCTAATATATAATATTAAAGTAAGGTATATATTTTGTTTATAATAAAACTTTTTAAAATAGGGGTAGAATGATTTTGAAAATTAATATTGACTAAGAATAATGAATTTATTTAAAAGGAGCATTTATTATGGATGTACATTACTTAAAACTATTCAATATAGTTGCTGCTCACGAGAGTTACACAAAAGCTGCTGGATTATTACATATTAGTCAGCCTGCATTATCTATTCAAATAAAAAAGCTGGAAGAAGAACTTGATCTTAAGTTATTTGATAAAGTAGGCAATAAGGTTATCCTAAATGAGAATGGGAAAATACTTTTTAACTATACACAAAAGATATTTGGCATGTTGGATGAAGCAGAAGCTATCTTAGTCAATAAGAGAAAGTTTATTGGAGGATCTATTAATATTGGAGGAAGCAATACACCGGGAGCTTATATTTTGCCTCATATTATAGGAGCTTTCAAAAAGCAATATCCTTTTGTAAAGATAAACTTACATATCTCAAATACAGATGACATCGGTCATCTCATAGAAGAAGGTTCCTTAGATTTTGCAGTTAATGGAGGGGATATGGTTTATAATAACAATGTGTATACAGAAAAGTTGATGGAAGATAAGCTTGTTATTGTTGCGTCATCCGAGTCCAGTTTCAGCAACAAAAAGTATATGGAGGTATCTGAACTTCAGTCCATGCAATTTATTGTTCACGAAAATAATTCACAGCTTTACAGGGTAGTTAAAAAGTTCATTGATGAATTTGAACTTTCTACGAAAAAGATTGTAATGAACTTTGGACATATAGATGCGATTAAGCAAGCGGTGATCGCTAATCTTGGAGTATCACTTATTCCTCTTTCGGCTATTCAATTAGAACTTAAAATGGGGCTTATAAAAGAACTTCGTCTCAATAATAAAACATTAGTTTATCCGTATAGTCTTATTTATAATAAAAATAAATACTTATCTCCGGCAACGCTGGAGATGATAAAAATGGTAAGAGATATGATGCAAAGCGAGTATCAAGAAGTATAGAAATTAAAAAACAGAGAGAAGATTAATCACTTCTCTCTGTTTTTAGGCTAATATTAGTTAGTAAATATGGTGTTAAGTAAATGATTAAATTCTAAAGAGGGCATTGCAGCCCCGTCTCTTTCCATATAAATGACTTTAAATGAATCATTCAAGGGATTTACAATAAACTGGATCAGTATTGTAACATCTTTATTCTTATAACTGCAAGCACCTGTAAATTCAACAACATTTTCTTGCTCTGTTGAACGAAAGTAGGTCCATTTTGGATTATCAAAAAAAGAATTAAAATGTGAACCTATTGCCTGGCCGAGGAATGCATCAAAATTTCCCTGCTTAACAATATTAATAAATGCATCAGAATCATCTTCAAATGTAGTAGCACTTACTATTTTACTAAAGGAAGATTCTATGCCATTTAGTACCCCTGTTACTTTATAATACACAGTTGTAACAGGAGATAAATCATAATGACTCATGCTATAGGTGTCTTCCCATGGGAATGCCATGATTGTATTGTTATCATTTAAAAAAGGCTCAAAGTTTCCATTTGGACTATCGGAAAAATAAACGTGATAATAATCTATATCTTTATTGTAATCCCACTGAACCACAATTTCACTTGAGGATAGAGCAAAAGCTTTTACATTTTGAGGTGCACTTAAGCTAGTTTTTGAGCCATGCAGTTCGGCTAATGTTAGGGGAGTGCCAAGAGAAACCTTTTTCAGTTCATTGATTGGAATACAAAAACCAAGATTTTCTCCTTCTAAGATACCAGCAGAAGCAATGCCAATGACTTCCCCAAACATGTTGAATAATGCGCCTCCGCTGCTTCCAGGACTTATTGGGGCTGTAATTTGTATGTAGTCTTGTTGTTTTAAAGAACTTATTATTCCAGTCGATAAAGTATTTCTAAGTCCCATAGGATTGCCTATTACCACTATACTGTCCCCTAAGACGGCTTTACTTGAGTCCCCTAGTTTACAAAAAGGAAAGGTATCATTTGTATTAATTTTGAGAACAGCAATATCTTTAAGCGCATCAAAGCCTAATATGGAAATATCAGTATAGTCTTTACTTTCATTAAACGAAATAGTCAGCTTTTTAGCATTTGCAATAACATGATAGTTAGTAACTACTATACCATCTTTAGAAATGGCAAACCCACTTCCAAATGATTCACTGCCGTCAAGGCCATTATTATAGATAAAAGCAATGGTATTTTCAAGTTTGCCAACTTCTTGAATAGATAATTCTTTTTGAGAGGCAGATGCTTTATTATCATATGTAGAGAGAGACTTTCCTTCTGAATTTGAATGTATAAGAATGTTTTGGCTCTTTTCATTCCACTCAACTTTAGCTCCTAAGCTCTCGCCTATAAACCTCAAAGGAACATAGGCAGTACCATTCTTAATTTGTGGAGGCAGACTGAGCACTTGTTTATTCATGTTTATAAAGGATATTGTTTTTCCAATAGTCAGAGTAATGTTTACATCATTTTTTTTAGCAATAATCATTTGTGTTTCGGGTGACCATACAACTTGTGCTCCTAATGCTTCAAAGATTAATCGCATAGGAACCAATGTTACTCCTTTTTCCATAATGGGAGGAGCTGAAGATACTAATGCTTTATCATCAACATATATAGCTATTTTTTTAGAAGCAGCATTAACAGAAGGACAATTTATAATTCCAATGATTAAAAAGCATATTAAAAAAGCAAAAGCAAGGGGCTTGTTTTTTTGCACTAAGAATTCCTCCTTATTTTGGATAATTTGATATATACACAAATATAACATAAAACAGTATTCATTACTATTCATACTCTTATTTTAATAGAATAAAAATAGATAGTGAAACTTTAACTTTAATATTTTTTGAATATTCTGAAGTAGCTGGTGCTGTGGTCTGCTTACCTCTAAAATTTGGGAGCTTAAAAGAAAGGTGATTCATAATGAAGCGTAAAGAGATATTTAGTATTCCTAACTTGTTATCCTTTTTAAGAATATTGCTTATTCCATTTTTTATTGCCATTTATGTTAGTGCTGATAACTCTAAAGATTATTATTTAGCAACATTAATTATTATTTTATCTGGTATGACAGATTTCATTGATGGCTTTATCGCACGAAGATTCCACATGATAACAGAATTTGGGAAAATCATTGATCCAATAGCAGATAAATTAACGCAAGCAGCTATTGTAGTGACTTTAATGAATCAAATTAGATTTATGTATGTTATTATGATTATTTTTGTAGTAAAAGAAGTGACGGTGGGCATGGTTTCTTTAAGACTACTTAAACAAGGGAAGAAACTAGAAGGTGCAATGTGGTTTGGTAAGATTTCTACTGCTGTATTTTATATGATTACCATTATTATTATTGCTTTTCCAACCATTGAGATATGGATTATAGATATAATGCTTACAATTATTCTTACATTTCTAGTATTTTCTTTTGTGATGTATATGAAGGTTTTATTAAAAATGAAAAAAGATAAGATACTAAAACCATGACTTTTGACACATAGGACTCTATCTTTTTGCACTTACAGAGTATACGCTCCTAGCTTATGATATAACTATGGGGGTGTTTAAGATGAAAAAAACAATTTTAAAATTAGATGGGATAACTAAAAAATATGATCAAAACACTGTTGTAGATCATATTTCATTAGAGATAAAACAAGGAGAAATATTTGGTCTTTTAGGACCAAACGGGGCAGGAAAAAGTACAACTATAAATATGATTTGTTCTATGATTAAACAATCAGCAGGAGACATCAGCCTATTTGGCCAGGATAATAGAAAAGGAATATCAGAAGTAAAACACAAGCTGGGACTGGTTCCACAGGAAATTGCTGTGCACGAAAACTTAAAGGCATGGGAAAACATTGAGTTTTTTGCAGGTTTATATGGTATAAAAGGCAAAGCGCTTAAAAAGGCAATAGATGAGGCATTAGACTTTGTTGGACTAACAGAAAATAAAAATGGTTATGTTAAAACATTTTCAGGGGGGATGAAAAGAAGGCTGAATATAGCTTGCGCTATTGCGCATCATCCTGAACTTATGATTTTTGATGAACCAACGGTAGCCATTGATCCGCAATCTCGAAACTTCATTTTAGAAAAGATTAGAGCGATGAATAGAGCAGGTGCAACTATTATTTATACAAGTCACTATATGGAGGAAGTTGAAGTACTTTGTGACAGAATTGCTATTATGGATAAGGGAAAAGTTATTGCACTTGGCACAAAAGAGGAACTTGTAAGCCTTGTAGCACCTGAAGGATCGGATATGTCTCTTGAAGAAGTTTTCTTAAAACTCACAGGCAAAAACCTAAGAGATTATAGGGAGGAGGGGTTATAAAATGCTTCTCACCTTAATAAAAAATAATGCAAAGCTCATAATAAGAAATAGAATATCATTTATGTTTATGTGTGTGTTCCCTGTTATATTGATCCTTATCTTATCAAGTGCATTTTCTTCCATGTTAGGAAAAACGGTTGAATTAGGTACGTTTTCTGTTGGATATAGTATTGAAGAAGGGAGTAATCTTGCCAATTATTTCTCTTCATTTAAGAAACAATTTGAAGCAAATGGCATGATCCTAAAACCAATGGATCAAAAAGATGGAGTGGAAGCACTCTTAAATGGCGAAATAGTAAGTTATCTTACACTGAGTGATGACAAGTATACGCTTTATAATGAAGAAGGTATTCATATTGATGCCATGATCTTTGAAAGTAGTTTTAAAGGAGGCATGCATTTGTATGATGGGTTCAAAACCATGATGGCTTATATGGTGCAAAATGAAACATCCTATGCTGATAAGATAGCTGAAAGAATAAAGTCTTTTGATGATAAGCAGCAGACAAACTTGATAAAAACAGAACGTCTTGAGGTGGATCCAGTGCCAAAAGCTCAAGATTACTATGGTATTGTCCAGATTATTTTCATTATATGGTTTGGAGTTTCGTCAGCTGTGGGGTTAGCGGAAGCTGAACGTAAAAATAAGATTTCTGAAAGAATTAGACTTACAAATGTTAAACCTATCACATTGTTTTTGGGGAGGTTTATTTCTAATACTGCCGCTACATGTCTGCAAGTAGGGATAGCTATAGGGGTATCAACAGCGCTGTTAAAGGTTAACTGGGGAGAGCAGTTTCTTTTATCAGCAAGTGTTTTACTACTTGAAGTTATTGCAACCAGTGCCTTTGGAACTATGCTGACCGTTATGATTAAAAGCAGTACAATCATTAATATGTTTATGTATGTAGGAGCCTTTGTATTTGGGTTTATAGGAGGCAGTTTTCAAACGTATATGTATAATTTTATAAGCGAAGATATTGTGCGGTTGTCTCCGCTCTATTACCTTAATCGTACTTTGATTGAATTATCTACTAAAGGCAGTAGTAACTATTTAGGGACAACATTAGTCATGCTGCTAGTGATAACCATTTCATCAATTGCTATAGCCCTTACATCTTTGTATATAAGGAGGGAAGCGTGATGAATTCATTTTGTCTCATGATGAGGGCCAATTTTAAGTTAGTATTTAGAAATAAACAATCACTTTTTTTAATGATACTCATTCCAATTTTAAGTTCATGTATACTCAGTTTAACCCATATAGAAGAGGGGCAAGACCAGGCACATGAGTTTAAAATGAATGTTTTAATAGTAGATGAGTCAAAAACAGTTTTATCACAGAAGCTTGTTAATAGTTTGCGAAAAGATAATTCTATGATCATTCAAGTTGCAGAGGCAGAAGGAATAGGTAAGGAATCTATAAAAGACTTTTTTACAAAAACAGCCAATAAATCGATAATAACCAGCTTTATATATATACCAAAAGACTTTAATAAAAAGATTTTTAAGGGTGATACCGAGGAGGCAATCTTGCTGTTCCATACGGGGACAGATGAGAGAATACAATTACTAGATCTCCATTTGAATATGATATTGCAAAAATATTTAATGTTTTCTAGTATAATTCAAGGGGAAGAAGAAGCTTTTAATCATCTGCTGGAAGAGGAGAAAAAGAATGAAACAAAGAGTGAAACTAGGCTGCTGGATCAAGAGGGGGAAGTAATTCCACAGAATGAAGAAGGGTATTCTTTCTCACTAGGGATGTTTGTAGCAGCACTAACGATGACTCTCATATTTAGTAATAATTTTATTGTAGCGCTGTTCCTAAAAGAAAAACATAATCGTGTATTAAAAAGAATACAAATGACTCATACAAGTATGTTAAGTTATGTGTGTGTAAAAGTAATTCTTGCCGTAGGATCTCTAATCATTCAGACTGGACTGATTATGTTAAGCATCAAAATGATATTTAAAATTAATCTAGGTATAAGCATATGGCTGATGGGGCTTCTTATATTAGGGTTAGGATTGGTTTTTACCTGTGCAAGCATCTGTAGTGCAAGTTTTTTTGATAATATTACAACAGCTAATTATGTGGGGTTTGCCCTTATTATTATAACTAACATGCTATCAGGTCTTTATTTTCCATTTGAGAGTGTCCCAACATGGATGAAAAATATAGCTATGCTTTTACCGCAAAGGTGGTTTATTCTTGCAGCTGATGATTTGCTAAGAGGAAGTTATGGGGTGCTTTACCAATATGGGATGGTGATAGGTGCGCTTATGCTGTTCTTCTTGTCAGTCTCATCACTGGGATTTAAGTATAACAGAGCTTGAAATAAATAATATTTTAAATGTTGTTTATATAAGGTAAAGTTGATACAATAGGGGCAGGAAAGTTTATAAACTTAGAAAGCAAGGGATTTCTTGGTATGGATGAAAAGCTGAACGACTTTTACTTTGGAATGATGAAGCTGATTTTTTTAAGTCTGATGATTATTTATTTTATTATTTCTAAAGATAGTGTTCTTACTCAAAATCAATTTGGTCAAATTTCCTTGTTGTTGATACTAATAAGTATACTTATAGCTTATGAGCTGGCTCATAAGCTTAAAATCATTCTTTTAGGGATTGCAGCAGGACTTACTATGTTTGTTATTTATTTATTCGGTGACATGTATTTTCTGCTGATACCTATCATTATATTAGATGCAATTACTTTTTTTAATCTTAACTCAAAAATATATCTTACTTCAGTACTAGGGATACTAGGATGCTCAAATAAACTGTTATATTTCCTTATCTGTTTATTTCTAGCTGGTTTATATTATCAGCATTACTTTGTTATTCAAAAATATAGGGATTATGTGAATATTCTTTTAAGCAGAGAACGTTCACTTCAAAAAACAATCGACAGGCAGGATTTAAGATATCAAGGAGATATTGAAAAGTTTGCACTTGTGTACGAAAATGAAAAATTAGAAGAAAAGAGTAAGCTTTCGCAAGCTTTACACGATAAGATAGGGCATAGCATCAATGGTTCTATTTTTCAGCTTGAAGCCTGCCGCCTTCTTGTAGATAAAAAGCCAGACCAAACGAAAGAGAAGCTGCAGGATGTTATTGACACTCTTAGAGCGAGTATGGATGAAATAAGAATGATTTTAAGAAGAGAAAAGCCTCAGATGGGTGAAATCAAGTATGTACAACTTAAAAAATTATGTACAGATTTTAGAACGAAATATAATATAGCTGTTGATTTTAAATGTGAAGGCGAGGCAAGCTGTCTGTCAGAAGCTATATGGGAGCTTCTGTTAGATAATACAATAGAGGCTTTTTCAAATGCTCTTAAATATTCAGGATGTGATACAATAGCGATACATATTTTTATATTCAATAAGCTTTTAAGGTGTACTATTAAAGATAATGGTAAGGGCTGCAAAAGCATAAATGATGGGATGGGCCTTTCAGGCATGAAAGAACGTATTAAGTCTTTGGGAGGAACAATAGACATATCTTCAGAGATAGGGTTTCAGATAAACATGTTATTACCAATAGGAGAGGATGTAAAGCTTGGCTAAAATAAGGGTTATTGTTGCTGATGACAGTGATTTTGTAAGAGATGGACTTAAAATTATATTTGAATTAGATGATGAGTTTGAAGTTGTCGGTACAGCTGCAAGTGGAAAAGAAGCTGTGGAGTTAGCTACTATGAGAAAAACAGATATTGTTCTAATGGACCTTGAGATGCCGGTCATGGATGGAATAGAGGCTACAAAACAAATAACAGCTCAGAGTTTGGCAAAGGTACTTGTTTTAACAACGTTTGATGATGATGAGCGTATACAGAAAGCACTCTTAAATGGGGCAAAAGGCTATCTCATAAAAAATCACACACCTGATAAAATTAAGCAAATGCTAAAAGCACTTTATAGTGGCGGGAATGTATTAGATGAATGTATATTTGATAAAATAACTCAGATGGGCCAGTTTAAGAACATGAGTTTTGATGAGAGTTTATTTACTCAGAGAGAAGGCGAAATTATTCGGGCCGTTTCAGAAGGTCTATCAAATAAAGAAATTGCACAAAAATTGTTTATTAGTGAAGGAACAGTGAAAAATCATATTAGTGCAGTTCTTGATAAGGCTGACCTTACCCATAGAACTCAAATAGCAGTATACTATTTAACTGGAAAAAAGTGAGGGAGTATTTAAATGGACGATAAGATTTTAAGAAAATATATGTCTAGGATGTGTGACTTAAATCATGCTGCTGAGCTAATGCAGTGGGATCTTAAAACAAAAGCGCCAAAAAATGCTTTAGATACCCATGCTGCAACGATTGCCACATTATCAACAGAAAGCTTTAAGATGAGTGTATCAGATGAGATGAAAGGGTTTATTTCAGCTTTTGAAAATGATGATAAACTTGATAATATTCTTAAGGCAAGTTTAAAGGATCTTAAAAGAACCTATGAAAGATCTAAGAATATCCCTGAAAAGCTCTATAAAGAGTACATTACCCATACAACAAAGTCAGAGATGGTTTGGGAGGACGCTAAGCGGAATAATGATTTTGAAAGCTTTAGACCTTACTTGGAGAAAACAATAGCATTTAATAAAGAAATGGCGGCTTATATAGATTCAAGTAAAAGTATTTATGATGTTCTTCTGGATAATTTTGAAACGGGCATTCCAAGTGATCAAATAAATAGTTTGTTTGAGGAGCTTAAACAAGGTATTGCCCCTTTAATAGAGAGCATTAGCCATAAAGAAAGAATGGATGATTCTAAATTTTATGGGCACTTTGAGAAAAGAAAACAAAAAGAGTTTGCAGAATACATGTTAAATGTTATAGGTTATGACTTAAAATCAGGACGACTTGATGAAAGTGAACATCCATTTACAATAGGAAGAGCTCCTTATGACGTAAGAATCACAACACGTTATGATGAAAAAGATATAAGGAGTTCGCTATTCTGTGTACTTCATGAAGGCGGGCATGGCATCTACGAACAAAATATTTCACCTGCTCTTATAAAAACCCCCCTTGCAGTAGGGACTTGTATGAGTATACACGAGAGCCAATCAAGGCTATATGAAAACATCCTATGCAAAAATATAAATTTTTGGGAGCCTATCTATGATAAAGTAGGAGAATTATTTCCACAGTTCAAAGATATCAGCTTAGATACATTCTACAGAGGAATTAATATTGTTGAACCCTCTCTTATTAGAGTAGATGCAGATGAGCTTACTTATAACATGCATATTATATTGCGATTTGAACTTGAAAAGGCTTTGTTTACAGGGGACTTACAAGTAAAAGATCTGAGAGAAGCATGGAACGAGAAAATGAAGGAGTATTTAGGGATTGAACCGCCAACTGATGCACAAGGGGTGCTGCAGGATTGTCACTGGGCAGAGGGATCTTTTGGTTATTTTCCTTCTTATGCCCTAGGGAATATATATGGGGCACAGTTTGTAACGAAGATGGAAGCAGAAGTAGGAACTCTTGAGTATCTATTAAAAGAACAAAGATTAGATATTATCAAAGATTGGCTCAAAAATAACATACATCGTTTTGGTAAAATGAAAACATCCACGCAGCTTATACAGGATGTGTGTAAGACTGATATTGATGTAAAGCCAATTATAGACTATTATAAAAGTAAATATAGCAAACTCTATTCTATGTAGATATATTATGCAGCTTGAAAATTAATAGAATAAAGAACCGTGGGGGCAAGTAATATGAAGAAAAACAATATTAAAAATTTGACTATGCTGGCAGAAACAAAGTTTTTAAGCCTTTATGATGCGGAGTATGAAAATAAGAAGGGCAAGGCCAAGCACTGGATTATTGCATCAAGGAAAAGGTATGCCACTTTAAAACAGCAATATTTTGAGCAGCAAGAAGATAAAGTCGATGCTGTTGTTATTGCAGCTCTTCACCCAGAAAGTAATTGTTTGGTCATTATCAGACAGTTTAGAGTTCCCTTAAATGATTATGTTTATGAACTCCCAGCAGGACTTTTGGATTCAAATGAAGATATAAAAACGGCATTAATGAGAGAGCTGAAAGAAGAAACAGGTCTTAGCTTGTTAGAAATTAATGAAAAAATGGGAAGTCCTAAGGCTTACCTTTCAGCAGGCATGACAGATGAGTCAGCGGCACTCGTTTACTGTACTTGCAGCGGAACAATTACTGATCAGTATCTTGAAGAAGATGAAGCTATTGAAGCCTGTTTAATTTCTCAGGATGAAGCTAAAAAGCTTCTTGAAAGTAAT
The DNA here is from genome assembly GCA_029239755.1 of Clostridia bacterium. GTDB lineage: Bacteria > Bacillota > Clostridia > Lachnospirales > Cellulosilyticaceae > FMMP01. The sequence goes on from JARBUI010000008.1 coordinate 82,380, forward strand.
GTAAAAATGGATATTAAAGCACTTATGACGATGCAAAGTTTTATTAAATTAGGCAAAGATTTATTTGAGTAGAAGTGAAGTTTTTATGGATGTATGATTAAATTTGGGAGGGATTTATATGGATAAAATAAGATGGGGAATAATTGGTGCGGGGAATATTTCAAATACATTTGCAAAAGCAGTATGTACACTGCCAAATGCTGAACTAACGGCTGTGGCAGCAAGAAAGCTTGATGCAGCAGAAGAGTTTGCTAGGGAATATGGTATACCAAAGGCCTATGGCTCATATCTTGAAATAGTTCAGGACGATGAGATCGATGCTATTTATATTGCAACACCTCATAGTCATCATTATGAACATATGATGCTGTGTCTTACCCATGGCAAACACGTTTTATGTGAAAAAGCATTTACTGTTAATGAGCAGCTGTCAAGAAAAGTTATTGAGTTTGCAAAAGAGAAAAAACTTATGTTGATGGAAGCTTTTTGGACTAGATTCCTGCCTATGACTTTAAAGGTGAGAGAGATCATTTCAGAAGGCGTGATTGGTGAGATTAAAGCCATACAGACTAATTTCGGATTTGACCTCACTCATCTTGGTTTTGCAAGCAGAGTATTTGATTTAACTCTTGCAGGAGGAGCGCTGCTTGATGTAGGTGTTTATGCAGTGAACTCAGCTACTATGTACCTTGGTAATGAGCCAACAGGGATTACATGCGTTGGTAAAAAAGGCCCAACAGGGGCAGACTTTAAAAATAGTATTATTTTAGAATATGGAGATAAAATAGCAACACTTAGCAGTAGTATCGATACTAAATATGCAAATAATCAGCTTATTTTTGGTACAAAGGGAATGATTGAAGTCCCTGAGTTTTGGCAGTGTCAAAGAGCTATCATAACTAAAGAGCATGAGGAGTCTTATGAAATATCACTGCCGCATGATGTTAACGGCTTTGAATATGAAATCAGTCATTTTACAGAATGTGTACTGAGTGGTAAAGCCGAGAGTGACAATATGACATTTGAAAATACTTTAGCTATTGCAAAAATTACAGATGAATGCAGAAAACAAATGGATCTTATATATCCTTTTGAATAAATGAGCAGTTAAATGAGAGAACAGGTAAAATGCATGTAGGGTTAATACATGTATTTTACCTGTTTTTAATAGCTGTAAGTTTAATAACCTATTAATTATTTTATATATAAGGTAAATAATATATTGACAAATTCTAGAATAGGTAATATATTACTTATATAGGTAATAGATTACCTATATAAGTAAAGGATAATTTAATTTAAATCTTTGCTAGAAGAAGGGGCATATAGAAGTGGATGAAATAAACAAAGAACAGTTTATATTTGGCAGTTTGTTTTTATTAGCTAATAGGCTTCAAGTTATAGGGGACAGGTGGGATCCTGATATCACAATGAAGCAGTGGTTTTTGATTGTTATGATAGCACAATTCGGGGATACTCCTCCTAAACTTAGTGAAGTAGCAGAGTTCATGGGTAGTTCAAGACAAAATGTTAAGCAGCTTGCCCTCAAACTTGAAGAAAGAGGGTTTGTAAATATTCAAAAGGATGAATTTGATAATAGAGCAATTAGACTTAGATTAACTGAATCATGTAAGATATTCTTCAAAAATAGAGAAGATAGAGAAAACTATTTTCTCGAAGAACTTTACAAAGATTTTAGTGTGGAAGAACTAGATAGTCTTTACAAAGGAATGTATCGACTAAGTGAAAGCATTTTTAGAATGGATGAATTATCTAAAGGAGGATTTAAAATATGAAAACAGTAATAGTTTATGCAACTAAACATGGGGCGGCTGAAAAATGTGCTAAAATGCTAAAAAAGAAAATGGAGGGAGATGTTAGTCTTATAGATCTCAAACAAGTTAAGCAATTAAATGTGAGCGAATATGATAAGGTTATTATTGGAGGGTCTATTTACGCTGGGACTATTCAAAAAGAAGTAACAGAGTTTTGCAGACAAAATATTCAAATACTTAAACAAAAGCAAGTTGGGTTATTCATAACTTGTATGAATGAGAGTTCAGCAGACTCGCAGCTTAGCAGTGTTTTTCCAAAGGAACTCTTAGACATTGCAGCAGCGAAAGTGGCATGTGGAGGGGAATTTAATTTCAAGGATATGAACTTTATGGAAAAATTAATTATTAAAATGATTACTAAAGCACAGACAAAGGATAATCCTAATGTAAAGCCGATTAATATAGGGGAAAATATCTCGACACTTTCTGAGGAAAAAGTTAATCAATTAGTTAACGCTATGAGTTAAGAGAAGGGGAAACTAAGATGAAAAAAGTATTAAAGATAGTGAAGGCTGTGGTTATTATTATTATACTGTTTGCAGTAATAGGATTATTTCTAATTACAAGAGGACTAAAAGAAGGAAAGGCATTAGTTATTCGTGATGTTAACTTATCAGTATTGCAAGATGGTAAATACCATGGAGTCTATCATAAGGGAAGATGGTTAAGCGAGGTTAATGTTATAATTAAAGATCACAAAATAATGCAAGTACAATTAGTCTCAGACCCAATGCTCAACCCAGGAAGTCCAGATTTTTCGAAAGAACTCTTTAAGCGGGTTATAGAAAAACAAACACCGAATGTAGAGGTTGTTTCGGGAGCAACGGTGACTTCTAAGGCCTATTTAAAATCCATTGAATATGCCCTGACGAAGTAATTACATAACACAAATACTTAAACGATATAAGACTTAAAATCCAAATAGAAAGCCTTATTTAGAACCATAATTGTTATTAAAAGATAGCCTCACTGATCGAAGTTATGTATTCTTCAATCAGTAAGGCTTTTTATGTTAGAGATATTATTTATTGTCAGTGGCATATTGAAGAATTTTCTCTTTGGTTGCTTCTTTTTGAGTCATTTCACATACAAGCTTTCCTTGGGATAATACGAGTATGCGGTCACACATTCCTAATATTTCATCAAAATCCGAAGAAATCAGAATAATCCCGCCGCCATTTTTAGTTATATTATTCATACAGTTATAGATATCAACTTTAGATACAATGTCTACTCCTCGGGTAGGTTCATCAAGTATAAATATTTTTGAACCGCTCATAATCCACTTTAAGAAAAACATTTTTTGCCAATGACCATTGGTATAGTAGTTAGGGCGATTATAGATATTAGAAGAAATAATATTAAATCTTTTAAGATACTCTTTAACCGTAGAGATTAAAATATTATAGTTTATTAGACAAAAATGAGAAAATCTTCTCAGGGAGGTAAATGCAATATTATCTACAACATTTAGTGAGGGAATGATTCCATCAGATTCTCTATCCTCCGGTAATAAAGCGACAGAATTAGAAATAGCTTCAAAGGGATGAGTAACGTTAACTTTTATCCCATTAATTTCTAAGGCAGTGCATTCATAGTCTGTATTTCCAAATAAACAATTAGCAAGCAGAGTTCTGCCAGACCCTGCTAAGCCTGTAATGCCTAAAACTTCATGTTTGTGAAGCGTAAAAGAGATATCAGTTAATATGTCAGAAGATTTGAGGTTTCTCACATGCAGTAATTCTTTGCCACGTTTAAAATGTAATTTTGGATAGCGATTAGCTAAAGGCATACCTGCCAGAAGAAGAATAACATCTTCTTCGATTGAATCATTTACGTCTAGCGTAGCAATAAGATGCCCATCTTTAATGATAGATACGCGGTCTCCTAATTTATAAATATCTTTTATTCTATGTGATATGAGCAGAATACCTACATATTTACTCTTTAATTTGGTAATAATGGAATGAAGAATATTACTTTCATAATCAGTAAAAGCAGCAGATGGTTCATCTAATATGATAACTTTGGCATGAGAAACATATGCTTTTAAAATTTGTATAATATGTTTTTGAGCAAGACCATAATTTCCGAGTTTTTCATGAGGATCGATATCTATTTGAAATTCACTGAAAAGCTCTTTTGCTTTAAAGTAAAGCTCATTCATGTTGATAGGAGTAAGTTTATGTTTAATATCGAGGTTTTCAAAAAATAAGTTTTCCGCAACAGTCATTTTATTAAAGAGCTGAATATCTTGAGGAACATAGAAAATGCCATAAGATTTTGCATCATCTACTGAGTTAATCTTAAGAGGTGTTTGGTTAAGAAGGATTTCACCCGTATAACCTGTAATAACCCCGCTTAGAGTTTTAACTAAAGCGGATTTTCCTGCACCATTTGCTCCCATTAAAATATGAACTTCCTGAGGTAATAAGTTTAAATCAACATTTTCTATTTTAAATGTATCACCAAGCTGCCTGGATAGTCCTTTTACTTCTAATAAATATTCTGACATGGGTTATTCACTTCCTTCCATCAAATTTATAGAAGTAAATAATTCAATACTATTATTACAAATAAGTCTTTTGTAAGTTTCATCAAGATTAAAGTTAGTAATAATTTTTTCAGCTATTTTAAGTGGTCCAACTTTGAAAAAGGCAGTTTTATTAAAACAATCTGCAGGACATACGATAATTTTGGAAGTGGCATTTAAAACAGCTTCTTGTATAAGGGTCGCTTTATCAATATTAGAAACTGAAAAACCAACATGTTCATTAAATCCATCTACTTCTATAAAGATCTTACTTATATAAAAGTGAGACATATTTGCGAGAGTCAGTCTGCCAAAAGTAGCTTTTGACTGAAAGTCTGTATCTCCACCAAGAGAAATAGATTTGATATGCGGAAAACGGCTTAGTTCGAGGGCGATTAAAAGATCATTTGTTAATACTGTAAGATTTTGCTTACTATGCAAGTTTTTAGCAATTTCTAAGTTAATAGGCCCATTAGTAAGCATAATTGAATCGTTATCTTCTATCATTTCCACAGCAATAAGGGCTATCTCCTGAAGATGATCTTCAACAAAAAGGTTTTCTTCTCTAACAGGAGTATCCTGTGAGGCAAAGGAAACAGCAGAGTTTTTAGGTCTTAAAACAGCCCCCCCATGTATTCTAGTCAAAAAGCCTTCAGTCTCTAATTTTTCTAGATCTTTGCGAATGGTAACTTCAGATACATTCAGCATGTCACTCAGTTTAGATACTTCAACCTTTTCGTTTTGATTTAAATAATTTTTTATTATTTTTATTCTTTCGATTGCAAACAAATTTATCACCAGATTCATAAGTATTTTTATCTATATTAAGTATAAACGAAATGTGGCATAAAATACAGCTTATTTACGATAAGTTACAATAAAATATTAATCGAAAAAGTGAAACATATAAAATTAACTAAAAAACTATAAAATAAATGAAAAAAATATTGACTTTTTACTATGTGTGGATTAATATAAGATTACAAACGCAATAAAACAAAACAAAAAATAACAAAAAGAAAGTTAAAACAAAAAACGAAACAAAATGGAGGTATTATTATGAAAATGAAAAAAATCTTTTCTCTATTATTAGCAGGAGCTATGTCACTAGCACTTGCAGCTTGTGCACCTAGTGCGCCAGCAGAGCCTCAGGCTACAGAAACAGCTCCGGCAGCAGAAGCTCAAACAGAAGCGCCAGCAGCAGAGGCAGAAGGCGGAAAGTATGTTGGAGTTCTTATGCCAACACAATCTTCTCAACGTTGGATTCAAGATGGGGATAATATGAAAAAGCAACTTGAGGCTAAAGGCTATACTGTAGACCTTCAATATGCTGAAGACGTTGTTGAAAACCAAGTTTCACAGCTTGAAAACATGGTTACAAAAGGAGTTAATGTTTTAGTTATAGCATCTATTGATGGAGAAGCTTTAACAGCAGTTATTGACAAAGCTGCAGAAGCTGGTATAAAAGTTATTGCTTATGACAGACTTATAAGAGGTTCAGGAAATATTACTTATTATGCGACATTTGACAACTTCAAAGTTGGGGTACAACAAGGATCATATATCGCAGATAAACTTGGTCTTGCAGATGGTAAAGGACCTTTCAATGTTGAATTATTTGGTGGTTCACCAGATGATAACAATGCTTACTTCTTCTATGATGGAGCAATGAGTATACTTCAGCCTTATATTGATAAAGGTCAGCTTGTTGTAAAATCAGGACAAACAGGTATGGATAAAGTTTCTACTTTAAGATGGGACGGTGCTACAGCACAGGCTCGTATGGACAATATCTTATCTGCTAGTTATTCAGATGGCTCAAAAGTAGATGCAGTTCTTTCGCCATATGATGGTATTTCAATTGGTATCTTATCTTCACTTAAGGCTGTAGGATACGGAAGCGCTGATCAGCCACTTCCAATTGTTACTGGTCAAGATGCTGAAGTTCCATCGGTTAAATCAATTATTGCTGGTGAGCAAGCGCAAACAGTATTCAAAGACACAAGAACACTTGCTGAAAAAACTGTACAAATGGTAGATGCAGTACTTCAAGGTAAAGAAGCTGAAGTTAATGATACAACAACTTATGATAATGGTGTAAAAGTCGTTCCATCATTCCTTTGTGATCCAGTATCAGTAGATGCTAGCAACTATAAAGAAGTTCTTATAGATTCAGGTTACTACACAGAGGATCAACTTAAATAATTTTTTAATAAATAGTTAGGTAATAGTCGTGACTATTACCTAACTATCATATGGACAGTAAGGAGTTGATTAAATGCCAGAGAATATATTGGAAATGAAAGACATCGTAAAGGCTTTTTCAGGAGTTAAGGTTCTGAAAAACGTAAACCTTCAGGCTAAGAAAGGTGAGATTCTTGCTTTAGTAGGTGAGAATGGAGCTGGAAAGTCCACACTTATGAATGTACTCAGCGGAATTTATGAATATGGCAGTTATACAGGCGATATCATATTTGAAGGTAACGAGTGTAAGTTTAAAAATATAAAAGATAGTGAAAAGATTGGTATCGTTATTATTCATCAGGAACTTGCACTTGTACCCTATCTTTCAATTGCTGAAAATGTCTTTTTAGGGAATGAACAGGCTAAAAGCAGTGTAATAGATTGGCATCAAACACACACTAGAACAGCTGAGCTACTTGCAAGAGTGGGTCTCAAAGATGATTCTAATACACTTATTAAGGACATTGGTGTAGGTAAGCAGCAGCTTGTTGAGATAGCCAAAGCGCTTGCTAAAGATGTTAAACTGCTTATACTTGATGAACCAACAGCAGCACTTAATGATGAAGATTCAGATCATTTGCTTAATTTATTATTAGAACTTAAAAAGCAAGGTATGTCATGTATTATTATATCTCATAAGCTTAATGAAGTTACAAAAGTAGCTGATAGAATAACAGTTATAAGAGATGGATGCACAATAGAAACACTTGTAAAAGGAAAAGATGAGATAACAGAAGACAGAATCATCAAGGGCATGGTAGGAAGAGATTTGGTAGACCGTTATCCAAAAAGAACACCTCGTATAGGTGAAGTAATGTTTGAAGTCAAAGATTGGAATGTTTACGATCCTCTTAATGAAGACAGAAAAGTCCTTAAAGATATCAATATTAATGTAAGAAAAGGCGAAGTAGTTGGTATAGCTGGACTTATGGGTGCAGGAAGAACAGAGCTTGCAACAAGTGTATTTGGAAGAGTTTATGGAAAGAAGATAAGCGGTCACTTGTTTAAAGAAGGAAAAGAAATACAGATTAAAGATGTAAGTGATGCTATAAAGCATAGGCTTGCTTATGTTACAGAAGACAGAAAGACAGCAGGGCTCATTCTTATTGATGATATTAAGAGGAATATTTCGCTTGCAAGTCTTAATAAGTTAAGTAAAAATAGTGTTATTGATGAAAATAAAGAGATTCAGGTAGCAGAAGATTATCGTAAGAAGCTAAATATAAAATCTTCAAGTATTTTACAAAGATCGGGAGACTTATCTGGAGGAAACCAACAAAAAATTGTACTTAGCAGATGGATCTTTTCAGATCCGGATATACTGATATTGGATGAACCAACAAGAGGAATAGATGTTGGTGCAAAATATGAGATATACACAATTATTAATGAACTTGCAAAACAAGGTAAATCCATCATCATTATCTCTTCAGAATTACCTGAAGTACTAGGGATGAGTGACAGAGTTTATGTAATGAATGAGGGTAAAATAGTAGGCGAACTTGATAAAGAAGTTGCTTCACAAGAAAGCATAATGAAGTGTATTATGCAAAGCAACAGGGAGGTATAAAAATGGAAAAATTCAAGAGTCTTTTTAAAAGCAATATACGACAATATGGTATGGGTATAGCACTTATATCTATTATGATACTTTTTCAGATTTTGACAAAGGGCATCCTTTTGAAGCCGCTTAATGTAACAAATCTTATTCTTCAAAATAGTTATATTCTTGTTTTAGCAATAGGAATGTTTCTATGCATATTAACAGGTAATATAGACTTATCTGTAGGCTCAGTGGCAGCTTTTGTAGGGGCTATATCGGCCATGCTGGCTGTTAGAATGAAAATACCTGTTATCCCAACAATTGTTTTATCTTTAATCGTTGGGGGTATTATTGGAGCCTGGCAGGGCTATTGGATAGCTTACGTAAGAATACCGGCATTTATTGTTACACTGGCAGGTATGCTTATTTTTAGAGGACTTACAATGGTTATATTAAAAGGTCAAACTATTGCGCCTTTCCCAGCTTCTTATCAGATCATAAGTTCAGGATTTATCCCAGATTTCTTTGGAAACGGTGGTTTGCATATTGCCACCTTGGCAATAGGAGTTATTATTTCTGTACTGTTTGTAATTTCTGAAGTTAACAAAAGAAAAAACACACAAAAATATAATTTTGAAGTTTTATCTGGAGGCTTGTTTGCATTAAAATTAGCAGCTATTATTGCAATTATTAATGTATTTACCTATTGGCTAGCTAGCTACAAAGGCATTCCAACAGTACTTATTCTTCTTGCAATACTTATTCTTATTTATACATTTATCGCAAATAAAACAGTACCAGGAAGACATATTTATGCCTTTGGAGGTAATGAAAAAGCAGCTAAATTATCAGGGGTAAAAACCAACAAAGTTTTATTTTGGGTATATGTTAATATGAGTGTTCTTGCAGCTCTTGCAGGTATTGTTTTTGCAGGACGTCTTAATGCAGCAACACCAAAAGCAGGTGTAAACTTTGAGCTTGATGCCATAGCTGCTTGTTATATAGGGGGAGCTTCTGCTTCAGGTGGTATAGGAACGGTATTTGGATGTATCATAGGTGGGCTAATCATGGGAGTTCTTAATAATGGTATGTCTATACTTGGCATCAGTATCGACTGGCAGCAGGCTATAAAAGGATTTGTTCTTTTATTAGCGGTAGCTTTTGATGTATACACTAAAAACAAAGCAAAAAAATAAATAAATTTATTGTATTATGTTAACTTTAAAACCATAAAATCACCTAAAAAGTATCAACTTTTTAGGTGATTTTATGGTTTGGTTAACATAATACTACGTGAAGTCAGATGCGAAATAAGAAGGATGCTAACTTCTAAACTGCAAATTTTTGTTAATTAGAGATATTTCTAAAATCTAATCATTTATCTAATTTTAATATAATGAGAAGAGTAAACCTTGAAATATATTGATAAATAAGGACCATAATGTAGTGTGGACATTAAACTATCTTAATTGATTCAAGTTTACATAAAAACAAATTGCAGGTTGAAACAAATTTCCAATCTATATTCTCTAAGTTTATGTTGAATTATTTTTGAAGTTATATTATAATACAACTATTATTAAGGATTTCAAGGTAAGGTAATGATTATCCTATTATTTCGTAAGACAATTTAATTATTTTGAATGATCCTAAAAGTTAATAGCAGAAAGCAAAGGGGCTTTCCTAAAGTAAAACTACTTAGGAGCCCCTTTTTATGAAATTGCTTTTAGAGTATGAATATTTATTTATATTCTTAAAGGATTAGAGTACATAGTTGTAAAATACATAGCTAATCCTAGAAGTTTATAATTAATATATTATTATTAAGGAGGAAGATTATGAAATTAAAAAAGTTAATAGCAATGGTATTAAGTGGTATGATGGCTCTAGGACTAGCAGGGTGTGGGGGAAAGGATTCTGCAACAGTTAAGATTGGACTTATTACACCAAAAACAGGTCAAGTAGCTCAGTATGGGATTGCAGTTGAGAATGCAGTTAATTTAGCAGTTGAAGAAGTTAATGCAGCTGGCGGAATTGGCGGTAAAAAAGTTGAACTCATTTCTTATGATAATAAAGCAGATGCTACTGAAAGTATTAACATTTTTAATAGGTTAGTAGATAACGACAAAATTGTTGCTTTAGTTGGTCCAGTTATTTCATCAACTTCATTAGCAGTAGCACCGCTTGCAGATGAAAAGAAAATACCTATGATTACACCAACAGCAACGAATTTAGCAGTTACGCCAGATTATCCTTATGTATTCAGAGCATGCTATACTGATCCATATCAAGGAAGTACTGTAGCAAAATTTGCAAGTGAAAACCTTAAGGCAAAAACTGCTGCTGTATTATACAATGCTGGAGATGACTATTCTACTGGACTTGCAGAAGCATTTAAAGCAACTTTTGAAGCAGCAGGCGGAACTATTACAAGTTACGAAGGATACACTGCAGATGATAAAGATTTTAAAGCAGTATTAACAACTATTAAAGAAAAGCAACCAGAAGTTTTATTTAATCCAGATTATTATAACACTGTTGGACTCATTGCTGGTCAAGTAAAAGAAGTTGGTTTAGAAACTATTATGCTAGGCGGAGACGGATGGGATGATGTTCAAAAAGATTATGCAGGTGTTGTAGAAGGCTATTATTTTGCAAATCACTATGCTACAGATGATGAAGATGCAGTTGTTCAGGATTTCATCAAAGCTTATAAAGATAAATATGAAGGCAATACACCAAATGCTTTAGGGGCGCTAGGTTATGACGCTGCAAAAATTATGATGGAAGCTATTGAAAAAGCAGGCAGTACTGATGGAGAAAAAATTCTTGCTGCACTCCAAGCTACAGATAGAGATGGGGTAACAGGTCATGTTACTTTTGATGAAAATGGAGATCCTCAAAAGAGTGTTTCTATGATAACAATTAAAGATGGCGCTTTAAAACTTGAAGCAAAAGTTGGACAGTAAAAGAGATATCTTCACATTTCAAGTCAATCCTTTTAAATAGATAAATATTAGGATGAGTTGGCAGGAGGGGGAGAATAAGATTTGTTTTCTCCCTCCATTTTTGTGAAATATTTTAGCATGAATATAAATATTAAAAAGAGAAGAGGTGGCAAGATGAGTGGATTTATTCAACAATTAATTAATGGTATTCATGTAGGCAGTATTTATGCACTAATTGCTCTTGGTTATACAATGGTTTATGGTATTGTAAAGCTTATTAACTTTGCCCATGGAGACATCTTGATGATGGGGGGATATTTTGGATTATTAAGTATAATAGTTCTGAACTTACCGTTCGGACTCGCTATTATTGTTGCAATGATTATTTGTGCATTATTAGGGATGCTTATCGATGTTATTGCCTATAAGCCTTTAAGGAATGCACCAAGAATATCAGCTTTGATCACAGCACTTGGAGTAAGCTTATTTTTAGAAAATTTCTTTAGAGTAATATTTGGAGCAGAACCAAAAAAAATGCCTAATATTCCATCATTAGAAGGTGCTTTAAGCTTTGGGAATATTAGCCTTTCGTATGTAACTATTTTAACAGTAGTCTTATCTATTGTATTTATGATAGGTCTTCAATTTACGGTAAAGAAGACAAAAGTTGGAAAAGCTATGAGAGCTGTTTCAGAAGATAAAGAGGCAGCAAGGCTTATGGGAGTTAACGTTAATAAGACAATTTCACTCACATTTGCGCTAGGGTCAGCTTTAGGCGCTTTAGGTGGTGTTTTATATAGTGTTGCCTACTATCAGGTGGAGCCTTACATGGGAATTATGCCAGGATTAAAGGCGTTTGTTGCAGCTGTTTTAGGAGGAATAGGTATCATTCCTGGAGCTATGCTAGGTGGATTTGTTATGGGACTTATTGAAAGCCTTTCGAAAGGATATATTTCATCCAGTTGGTCTAATGCTATTGTTTTTGGAATTCTAATTTTGGTACTCTTATTTAAACCAGCAGGCATTTTGGGTAAAAATGTCAGAGAGAAAGTGTAGGTGAGACAGATGAAAAAGTGGCAGGAGTATGGTATTACACTTATAGGAGTTATCCTATTGTATTTGATTCTGTTCCTATTAATGGCTACAGGGGTTATCAATGGATATCTTAAAGGAGTTCTAGTATTAGTAGGTATTAACATTGTTGCAGCTGCAAGCTTAAATTTTGCGACTGGATATCTTGGACAATTAGCTCTTGGACATGCGGGGTTTATGGCAATAGGGGCTTATACAGCAGGCTTATTTATGCAAATGATAAAAGGACTTAGTTTACCAACAGATATCTCACTTGTTATAGCACTTATTATTGGGGGAGCTATGGCAGCATTTTTGGGAGTGCTCATTGGTATCCCAGCGCTTCGACTAAGAGGAGATTATTTAGGTATTGTTACACTTGGATTTGGTGAAATTATAAGAATTGCCATTTTTAACTTGGAGTTTACAGGAGGGGCCAGAGGTTTTAGAGGATATCCTGGATCAGTAAACTTTACTAAGATGTATATTATTGTGGCTATTGTACTTACTGTACTATTTCTTCTTATTCGTTCAAGACATGGCAGGGCCATTGTATCGATTAGAGAAGATGAAATTGCAGCGGAAGCAGTTGGAGTGCCTACAACTTTCTATAAAATCTTTGGATTTGCAACATCAGCTTTTTTTGCTGGAATAGCAGGGGGAGCACTTGCTTTTTATCAAAGAATGATTGACCCTAAAAAGTTTACTTTTATGTATTCTGTTGAAATCTTTATTATCGTTGTATTAGGCGGGATGGGCAGTTTAACTGGTACTGTTGCTGCAGCGGTTATATTAGGAGTTCTAAATGAGTTCCTGCACGTTATTGACCAGTGGAGACTTGTTATCTATTCTATTCTCCTTATTATTATGATGATTTTCAGACCAGAAGGACTATTAGGAAATAAAGAATTTTCCTTTATTGGATTTATTAGATGGGCAAGGAAACGTTTTAAAAAACCTACTCAAGAGGAGGTGCAATAATGGCGCTATTAGAAACTAGAAACTTAGGGATTACATTTGGTGGACTAAGAGCAGTTGGAGAATTTGAAGTAACTATCGAAAAGAATGAGTTAGTAGGCCTTATTGGACCGAATGGTGCAGGAAAAACAACGATTTTTAATCTTTTAACAGGGGTATATCTTCCAACTGAAGGAGATATACTGCTTAATGGGGAAAGTATTGTAGGATTAAAGCCTTATCAAATTGTAAAAAAAGGACTTACAAGAACTTTCCAAAACATCCGTTTGTTTAAGGAATTAACAGTACTTGATAATGTTAAAATTGCTTTCCATCATAAAATGGAATACGGCGTTGCGAATGCTATTTTTAGACTGCCTGGTACACGTTTTTGGAAAGAAGAAAAGGAAATAGATGAGAAAGCCAGAAAACTTCTAGCAGTTTTTAAAATGGAAGGCAGTGCTAATCAGCTTGCTAAAAACCTTCCTTATGGAGAGCAGAGAAAGCTTGAAATCGCAAGGGGACTCGCGGCAGAACCTAAGCTGTTATTACTAGATGAGCCAGCGGCAGGGATGAATCCACAAGAAACTAAAGAATTGATGGAAACTATTCATTTTATAAGAAAGAACTTTGATGTGTCAATTCTTCTGATTGAGCACGATATGCATTTAGTCATGGGAATTTGTGAAAGAATTATTGTTATTGATTATGGTATGATTATTGCTAAGGGGCTTCCTGATGAAATAAAAGCAAATGAAAAAGTTATTGGCGCATATCTAGGAAATTAGGAGGTGAGGACATGTTAAAGGTAGATAATATAGAGGTCTATTATGGAGCTATTCATGCTATAAAAGGCGTTAGTTTTGAGGTTGAAAAGGGTCAAATCGTGACATTGATTGGAGCTAATGGAGCAGGTAAGACTACTATTATGCATACAGTATCAGGTCTTATTAAGCCTCAAACAGGAACTATTTCATTTTCAGGATCAGATATTACGCATACTAGAGCACATACGATTGTAGAGATGGGCATGGCGCATGTACCAGAAGGCAGGCGTGTATTTGCTAAGATGACTGTAAAAGAGAATCTTGAGATGGGAGCTTATACTAGGAAAAACAAGGCGGATTTGGATGCTGATTTTGATATGGTATATGGAAGGTTTCCAAGGCTTAAAGAAAGAAGAAAGCAATTAGCAGGAACTATGAGCGGAGGAGAACAACAAATGCTTGCTATAGCAAGAGCATTAATGTCTAAGCCTACACTTATGCTTTTGGATGAACCTTCAATGGGGCTTGCGCCTATTTTAGTAGATGAGGTATTTAGTATTATTAAAGATATTAACAAGAGCGGAACAACAATACTTCTTGTAGAGCAAAATGCTCATAAAGCTCTTAATATTGCAGATAAGGCCTATGTTTTAGAAACTGGGAAAATCGTATTATCTGGGGATGCTAAAGAAATGTTAAACGATGAAGCTGTTAAAAAAGCATATTTAGGATAAAAGTATAAAAAAACACCTTCTTAGTACTATGAGAGTAAGAATCTACTCGAGTAATACTAAAAAGGTGTTTTTTTATTTTTTATAGGCATTTGCGTAAGTGTTAGAATAAAGTCTATCATAAGATATATAAGAACAATAGGATAAATGGCATGCCATATAAAAAGTAAAGATGTATAAAATGCAGATAGAATAGGATGGATAAAAAATACAAGTATTGCAGACAGAAGACCCCAATAAAGGGAAAACTTTAAACAGATGTAGCCTTTGTAATTAAAATGTTCTTCATCATAACTCCAGAAGTGAATGTTATAGAAATGATCCATTAACCATGCGGTAATATACTCGATAAAGGTTGGAATAGTAAAAGCTGCTAAAAAAAAGAGACCAAGGGGCAGATGTTCCTTCGAAATAATTAATAAGAGAGCTGCAAAGCCATACATCGGTTTAATAGGGATCATTAAAAAATTTGGCTTTATAAACCTTCCCTGAGTTATGAGGTTAAAGAGACCTTCAATGATCCAACCGATGAAACTATAAATAATAAAATAAAACAATAATCTTTGAAACTCATGCACGGACGTCACACCTATCTATATATAAAAATTTATATATAGTATAGACATAACCACTAAAAGTTACACACTACATTTTTTTATTGATCCATTCTAATAAATAAGTATATACATCATGTTTATTAACTTCATTGAGTATTTCATGCCGCCTAGCGGGAAAGAATTTTAAAGTAGTATCTTGTAAGTTAAGCTGGGTATAAAATTTATGAAGCTTAGTAACAGACTTACCATAGTTTCCCACAGGATCCATATCACCGGATACTATAAGAAGTGCAATATCTTTTCTTATTTGCACTAGTCTATTCTTCTTGTAAAGGTTGTTGAATCCTTTAAAAAGATAATAATAAAAGTTAATAGAAAAAACAGTTCCGCAATAAGGGTCCTTTTCATACTTTTCAACTTCATTTTTATCAGAAGACAGCCATCTAAAGGCTGAAACCGAATCTGTAAATTTCTTATTATAGGTACCAAAGGATAAAAGAGTAAGGAGGTTATCAGGCTTTCTTTCATCAGATAAATGATATTGAATAGATGCAATAAGTGAACCTAGTGTTATTTGTAATCCTTTTTGCATGGCACTTCCGGATAGAATCATAGCATGTATTTGATTTGAGTATCGCGTGAGATATTCTTGTGCAACAAATGAGCCAAAACTATGGCCCAAAACGATAATAGGCAAAGAGGGATAGGTATTTTGGATTAACTTAGTAATCAAGTGTTCATCTTCAACAATGTGGTTAAAGCCATCTGGGCCAATATATCCAAGGTTAGTGATCTCGCCTGCTGTTTTGCCATGACCGAGATGATCATTGGCGTAGACAATAAAACCTTCTTGATTAAGAAAGTTTGCAAAGTCACTATACCTTTTGGCATGTTCACACATACCATGAAAAATTTGTATAACGCCTTTAGGTATTTTAACTTCATCCCAGATATAAGTAAAGATGTCTTTATCATTAAATCCTTTAATAAACATAGTTTTATTATACGTATTTGTCATCATATAGACCTCCCTTAGATCTATTGTATTACTATTTAAATGGGTCTGTAAATAGCTGGGGAACTTAAAGTGATGTGTATGAGATTTGCAAATAGTAAGATTAAAATAATTAGTTAAGTATTTGGGTAGTATATGCAAAATAAGGTATAAAAATTTTAATAAATTATTGTAATCCATAAGATTATCTATCCCAATGGGTGTAATAATGTTATAATGAAGGGCAAACTTATAGTAAAAAATACATTTATCAACAAGATAAGCAGGTGAATAGAGAATGCAGAAAGATTTTTTGCCAATTAGTAAGGAAGATATGAAAAAACGAGGCTGGGAGCAATTAGACTTTGTTATTGTAACAGCAGATGCCTATATAGATCACCACAGTTTTGGAACTGCTATTATTTCAAGAGTACTTGAGGCAGCAGGTTATAAAGTAGGTATTATAGCACAGCCCAATTGGAAAGATACAGAAGATTTTATGAAGCTTGGCAGACCTAGATTAGCTTTTTTGGTAAATGGAGGTAATATGGACTCTATGGTTAATCATTATACGGTAAGCAAAAAGCTTAGAGAGAGAGACTTTTATTCGCCAGGTGGAAAGATGGGGCTTCGTCCAGACAGAGCAACAATAGTCTATTGTAACCGTATTAGAGAAGCTTATAAAAATATAGATATTGTTATTGGTGGTATAGAAGCAAGCCTTAGAAGATTCGCTCATTATGACTATTGGAGTGATAGAGTAAGAAAATCTATCCTTGTTGATAGTGGGGCAGATTTACTCATATATGGTATGAGTGAAAGACAAATTGTCGAAGTTGCCCATGCTTTAAACAATGGACTTGCTGCAAGATATATCAGATATGTGAATGGAATATGCTATATAGCTGATAGTGTGGAAGAAGTTTATGATTATATACAAATTCCTTCCTATAAGCAAGTATGTGAAGACAAAATAAAGTATGCCGAGGCTTTTAGAATTCAATATGATGAACAGGACCCTGTTAGAGGAAGAACCATTTTGCAAGAACATAGCGGGAAATATCTTGTGCAGAATAAACCAGAATTACCTCTTACAAGAGAAGAACTGGATAAGGTTTATGCACTTCCTTACATGAAGGATTATCATCCTATTTATGAAAAAGACGGCGGAGTACCAGCTATAGAAGAGGTTAAATTTAGCTTAGTAAGTGCAAGAGGATGTTTTGGAAGTTGTTCTTTTTGTGCACTTACTTTTCATCAAGGAAGAATTGTACAAAGCAGGAGTGAAAGTTCCATTCTTCAAGAAGCAGAGGAAATAACTGCTCTTACAGGCTTCAAGGGTTATATTCATGATGTAGGAGGACCAACAGCTAATTTTAGATTTCCAGCGTGTGCTAAACAGCTAAAGCATGGGGCATGTAAAGATAAACAGTGCCTGTCGCCTAATCCTTGTAAGCAGCTTCAAGTAGACCACAGTGAATATCTGGGCATACTCAGGAAGCTAAGAGAAGTTCCGAAAGTCAAAAAGGTATTTGTTCGTTCAGGGCTCAGGTATGATTATATTATGGCTGATAAAAATGATGTGTTCTTAAAAGAACTTTTAGAACATCATGTAAGCGGACAATTAAAAGTAGCTCCTGAACATGTAGCACCTGAAGTGCTTAAGTATATGGGTAAACCAGCAGGCAGTACTTTTAATAAATTCTGTGAGAAGTTTGACAGCATCAATGAGAAGTTAGGTAAAAAACAATATATTATTCCGTATCTTATGTCAAGTCATCCAGGAAGTACACTGCATTCAGCTATTAAACTAGCGGAGTATTTAAGGGATATACGCTATCAGCCAGAACAGGTACAGGACTTTTATCCAACACCAGGAACTCTTTCAACAACTATGTATTATACTGGGCTAGATCCTTTAACTATGCAGCCAGTCTATGTTCCTAAAAGTAAAAGTGAAAAGGCTATGCAAAGAGCACTGCTGCAATATAGTAATCCTAAGAAATATGACATTGTACATGAGGCACTTATGCTGGCAGGAAGAGAAGACCTTATTGGAAATGGACCTAAATGTTTAATTAGACCAAGAGACTATAAAAGAGCAGCAGGGAAAAGCAAATCCTCTCAAGGAATAGTAAAGAGTACAGCTAAGAACAAGTCATCAAAGAGCAGAAACACAGATAAGAAGGGGTCTTCAAAGCATCATAGGAAAAATAGATAGTATAAAAGTTAATCCATAAAAAAGCGTGTATCTTTAAGATATACCTTTTTTTATGAAATAAGAAAGTTCACTTTGTCAGCAAGGGACCAAACTTTCCTGTTTCACAATCGCGTGCGTTTTCTGCACGTTTTTTTATGAAAAATTTTTAGTGGCTTTCAATAAAGTATAAAATGTTATATAATAATAGATAATTCTTTAAAAAATATGAAGCATGATAAGATACAAGTACATATAGGTGTAAGCATTGTCGAAAAAAATCATTTAAATTTAGAATGCGATTATACTAAGCAGTGAGAAGAGGTATAGAGTGAGATTAATTAGTGTAAATACGATAAAAGAGGGAGATGTTATCGCAAGAGACATTATAAGTTATGAAGGAGGTATTCTACTTAAGAGCTCAAGCAAATTTAAAAATGCTTTTAGGCAAAAGCTTTTAGAGAGAAATATTACTGAGGTATATATAGAAGATGAGTTATCAAAAGGTATTAATCCGAGTCCTATTATTAATCCTCAGGTAAGACAGCAGATAAATAAAGATGTCAATGTTGAGTTCAACAAATTAAAGGACAATTTACAAATAGATGTAGAAGGTATTGCAAAGATCACAAGAGTGTTGATAGCGGAGCTTTGTAAGGAACATATTGTATGTGACGTCATGGACTTAAAAATGAATGATGACTATACTTATCAGCATTGTATTGGTGTTGCCATCTTAACGACTATTGTCTGCAGAAAAATGAGTATAAGGCAGGATTATGCCCAAAAAATTGTTATGGGGGCATTGATGCATGATATAGGGAAAATTATTATTCCGAAAAATGTTTTAAATAAGCCTGACAAGCTTACAGCAGAGGAATATGAATTACTTAAGACCCATGCTGAAATGGGTTATAAAATTGTTCAAGCAAACAGCGGCTTAAGTCCTATAACAAAGTTAGCTATACTATGCCATCATGAGAGAGAAGATGGATCGGGATATCCGTTAGGAAAAGGAGAGGAACTTCATGTAGGGGCTAAAATAGTAGCGGCATGTGATGTGTTCCATGCTTTACTATCAAATAGACCTTATAGACAGGCGTTATCAGTTAAAGAGGTTATTTCAATAGCTCAAATGGAAAAGCTTAATGGACCTGTTAGACAAGCTATAGAAAGTGTATTAGCATTTTATCCTATAGGGAGTATTATTCTTTTGAGTAATGGTGATGTAGGCATTGTGGAAAAAAATTTCGCAAACGATGTAACAAGGCCACTCGTAAGGGTTATTAGCAATATGAAAACTAAGAGAAGAAAAGAATATAAAATAAATTTACAAGAAGAACTTGATATTGATGTTGTACAAAAAATGCCAGATTTGCCACTGTAAATGAGGTGTGGAGAAACTTATTTATAGCCTATAATAAGAGACCATAGTCAGAAGATGAACACATTCTAGGACTATGGCCTCTTATTATATTTACAGGGATATTTTTAACGTTTACCGTGGTCAAAAGGCTCACCAGAAGCTTTTGGTGCCTGTGAGGATTTTGAGAAGATAACTAAAGCTATAAGCGTTACTGCATAAGGAAAGACTTTTAAAAATACTGAAGGTA
The DNA here is from genome assembly GCA_029239755.1 of Clostridia bacterium. Classification (GTDB taxonomy): domain Bacteria; phylum Bacillota; class Clostridia; order Lachnospirales; family Cellulosilyticaceae; genus FMMP01. Next base: position 102,370 of record JARBUI010000008.1, read on the forward strand.
TCTTTGCAAACTCGGGGATAACTTGAGAGACGTTAGAAATGGTACTAGCAAAACCAAAGAACAATGTTGTTGCTAATATACCTAAAGGTTTCCATTGACCAAATATAAGTGCAGCAAGAGCTAAAAAGCCAAAGCCAGCTACATTACCATTAAATTCCCCTGAAAAAGTAACCAGATAAATACCTCCGCCAAGACCAGCGAATGCACCGGATATAACAACACCTAGATAACGCATACGAGCAACATTGATCCCTGCTGCATCAGCTGCATGAGGATGTTCACCACATGCTCTTAGCCTTAATCCAAAAGAAGTTTTATAAAGAATGAACGTAAAAATGATAAGTATAGCAAGGACTATCCAGGTGCTCATATAGGTGTTTCTAAAAAATAATGGACCAATAACGGGAATATCCTTTAAAAAGATAATACTCTGCTTACTAAGGCTATTCTGCAGGCGAATATTGCCACTTCCTGTAATATTTCTTGCTAGAAAGATAGTTAGTGATCCAGCCATCATGTTAATCGCTGTACCACTTATAACTTGATTAGCCTGAAGATTGATACTGGCAAAAGCATGTAAAAGAGAAAAGAGAGCCCCAACAGCTGCAGCCACCAAAAGACCTATTATAATGGTCCAAATGCCGTTGCCAAAAGCACTCTGCAGTGAAAAAACTGTCAGGCCGCTGGAAAAAGCTCCAACGATCATAAGTCCATCAAGACCAATATTAACAACACCGCTTCGTTCACAATAAAGAGCCCCTAGAGCAGTAATAAGAAGCGGAATGGTATAAGCTATCGCATAAGGAAATACTTGTTCAATAATCTGCCACATTGTTATTCAGCTCCTTTCGTATCACTATCTTTTTCAGCGGGATCAGTACTCATCACTCTTTCATCTATAAGTGGCGGCTGCAAAGAAACATCTTTCTTTTGCGATTTAAAGAATTTATCTAAAAATCTCTCAACCAATATACTTGTTGCAGCAAAGTATATAATAGTAGCAATAATAGTATCTGCTATTTCAGGCGGAACATCTGTCATAGCATTCATAAAACCACGGCCTGAATAAAGAAGGCCAAAAAATAAAGCGGCAAATAATGAGCCAATAGGTGTATTAGCTCCAAGAAGAGAAACAGCAATACCATCAAACCCTTGAGAGGGCATAACGCCAATTTGAATATTATTTGCATTACCCGCATATTGTACCATACCAGCAAGACCAGCGAGGCCACCGGCAATCATCATAGATAAAATAATGTTTTTATTAACAGAAATGCCTCCATACTCTGCTGCATGCCTATTAAATCCAACAGATTTCAATTCATAACCAAAGGTGGTTTTATTTAATATAAAAGCAATGATGATAACAGCAATCACTGCGATAAATAGACCAAGATTGATATAGGAGCCGCCAAATAAATTGGACAGCCAAGGCGCTCTTAGAGTAGCACTATCTGGAAGCATTCTTGATTCGGTCTCCATATTGCCCTTAAAGTAAGCTTTAATAGCATAATAGACAACCCAATAGCCTATCCAATTCATCATAATAGATGAAACAACTTCGTGAACATTGAAGAGAGCCTTCAAAATGCCGGGGATAGAGGCAAACAAAGCTCCGCCTAACACACTGGCTAATACCATAGTAGGAACTAAAACACTGCTGGGTAAATCACTGCTAAGGCCAATTGCTGTTGCACAAAAACCACCAAATAACATTTGACCTGGAGTCCCTATGTTAAATAGACCAGTTCTAAAAGCAAAAGCAATAGATAATCCAGTTAAAATTAGAGGGGTAGAAGTAGCAAGTGTATCTCCAATTCTCTCTAAAGTTAGAGTACCGCCTTGTATAAGGTACATAAATCCTGTAAGAGGATTATGACCAGTAATAAGCATAAACAGAGCTCCTGCTATAAGTCCTAAAAATACGGCAATAAGAGAAACAATCCCTTTTCTATTCATGTTGCTTGTCTCCTTTCACGCCTGCCATCATCAGACCTATTTCGTTTTCATTGGTTTCATCTGCACTTACCATACCTATAAGTTCGCCATTGTTAACTATAGCTATTCTGTCAGAAACGTTCATAACTTCATCTAATTCAAGTGAAACAAGTAGGACGGCTTTCCCATTATCTCGTTGTTCAATAAGCCTCTTATGAATATATTCAATAGAGCCAACATCTAGTCCGCGTGTAGGCTGAACCGCAATAAGAAGTTCAGGATCGAGCTCAATTTCACGGCCTATAATTGCTTTTTGCTGATTTCCTCCCGATAAAGAACGTGCTATAGAAGCACCGCCTTCACCTGAACGGACATCAAACTCTTCAATAATCTTATTAGCATAATCATGGATAGCTTGTCTGTTTAAGAGGCCATACTTAGAAAAAGGAGCTTTGTTATAAACCTCTAAAATCATATTATCTTCTATAGTATAATCTAGAACTAAACCACGTTTTTGTCTATCTTCAGGAATATGTGCAATCCCAGCACTGATACGTTTGCTAACAGGCATATGTGTGATATCTTTATTTTTAATGACAATAGAACCACTTTCTGCTTTTCGAAGTCCTGTAATAGCTTCTACTAATTCACTTTGCCCATTGCCTTCCACACCAGCTACACCAACGATCTCACCAGCTCTTACCTCAATAGAAAAGTTTTTGAGACCTAATACTTTTTTATTGTTTTGTACACTCAAGTTATCAACTTTCAAAATAGTTTCGCCAGGATTACTTGCCGTCTTGGCTACTTTAAAGGATACAGGTCTTCCTACCATCATTTTAGCCATTTCAGCTTCAGTAGTTGAACTAACATCTACAGTACCTATAAACTTTCCGCGACGAATAACAGTACATCTATCTGCAACGGCTTTAATTTCTTTGAGCTTATGGGTAATCAGGATAATAGATTTGCCTTCTTTAATAAGGTTTTTCATGATTTTCATTAAATCAATGATTTCTTGGGGAGTAAGTACAGCCGTAGGTTCATCAAAAATAAGAACCTCAGCATTTCGATACAGCATTTTGATAATTTCTACTCTTTGCTGCATACCAACAGAAATGTCCTCAATTTTAGCGTAGGGATCGACATTTAAACCATAGCGTTTTGAAAGTTCTGCTACTCTTTTGGCAGCTGATTTAATATCTACGGTAAGGCCTTTTTTGGGTTCAATGCCAAGAATAATATTTTCAGTGGTTGTAAAATTATGAACAAGTTTAAAATGTTGATGAACCATCCCAATTCGCAGGTCATTAGCAACGTTAGGGTTAGAAATTTTGACCTCAGTTCCATTCATTTTTATAATACCCTTATCAGGCTGATACATACCAAAAAGCATGCCCATAAGTGTAGATTTACCAGCACCGTTTTCACCAAGGAGAGCATGTACTTCGCCGCGTTTAAGCTGAAGCGTAATGTTATCATTGGCAACGATACCGGGGAATTCTTTTCGAATATTTAACATTTCTACTACATAATCCATGTTTTCGCCTCCTTTACCCTATTATACAACATTCAGATTAATTTATGAGGTGTTATATTAAAAAAAGACGGAAGTTCCGCCTTTTTTGTTTGCTTAAAGTACTTATAAGATAAAACTATTATTTGATAAGACTGCCATCATTTGCACTTGCTACAACAACATCTCCGGACTTGATTTTTTCGAAAACTTCTTTTGTTTTAGCAACTGCGTCGTCACTTAAGTTAGGATTTGTCTCAGGAATACCAACACCATTATTTTTTGCATCAAATATAAGTGTTTGACCACCAGGGAATTTACCTTCAGTTTCCGCCTTAATCATATCATAAGCAGCTTTATCAATGTATTTCATAGCAGAAGTAAGAATAATGGATTTACTTTTCGCATCATCATAAATGCCTTCAGCATATTGATCAACGTCTACTCCAATAACCCAAGCTTCTTTGCCATTTTTAGCTCTTTCTTTAGCTTCTGTTATAGCGCCTACACCAACGCCGCCAGCTGCTGTAAATATTGCCTTTACGCCTTTGTCGTACATTTGAGCAGCAAGCTGTTGACCAGCAGCAACGTTATCAAATGAACCTTGGTATACTATGTTTTCTTCTTTCATAGTAATTTTAGTTCCTAGATTATCATTAGCATATTTCACACCTTGTTGGAAGCCCCAGTTGAATTTCTGAACAGCAGGGATTTCCATACCGCCAATAAATCCAAAGTCCCCTTCTTTAAGCTGAAGAGCCGCTGCAACACCTGCTAAAAAGCCGGATTCATGTTCAGCAAAGAAAATAGATACTGTGTTTTCCTTGACAACAGGATTGTAATCTCCATTATGAGGGTTACCATCTATAATAACAAATTTTGCGTCAGTATATTTATCTTGTGCCTTGAAAACAGCTGTTTCAAATTTAAAACCAGGTGTAACGATAAATCTATAACCAGCATCATAAAGATTGGTTATTTCTTTTAAATAATCTGCTTCTGTAGTTCCAGCAGGTTTTAGATATTTGGAGTTTGCTCCTGTACCTTGAATACCTTCCCAAGTACCTTGATTAAATGACTTGTCATCAATTGTACCGGCATCTGTTACCATACCTATTTTAAGATCTGTTTTGATAGGTTCAAACTTACTGTTAGTTTCTTTTTTTGCGCCCCCACAGCCAGTTAATGTACTCATTGCCATAACAGCACAAAGAGCTAAAGCTAAATATTTCTTTTTCATTTAATTTCACCCCATCCTAAATTTTATATGTAGTATTCTATGTTGTAAATTATTTATACATACTACTTATCTATCATATTAAATTTTTTGACTAATTTCAATCTATAAATAATTAATTTTTGTAGGAGTAGGAATATCTATAGTTTTAGATGAAAAAAGCAGTCCTATTTAATTGAACTGCTCTTTTTAATATTTTTTTTAGTCGTGATATTATATGTTTTGTCAATAATATAAAGTGGTCTATTTTTACTTTCATCATACATTCGCCCGATATATTCACCTAATATGCCTATTGAAACAAGCTGAACGCCTCCAAAGAAAGAAATAATAATAATGAGCCATGCAAGAGCGGGAAAGACAACCCTATTTGGAGTAAGAAGAGCCATGCTATAATAGCAAAATATAAATAGAGCTATAATAATTGCAAATATCCCTAGTTTCATAATGAGCCTAAGTGGCTTAGAAGAGAATGAAATAATGCCGTCTACTGCAAATTTAACCATTTTTTTAAAAGGATACTTTGTTTCACCCGCAAGACGAGGATTTCTTTCGTACACAAGAGGGATTTGATTAAAACCACACCATGGGACTAAACCCCTTAAGAACCTATTATGTTCCTTAAGATTTACAAGTACGGCAGCAACTTTTTTGTCAATGAGTCTGAAGTCACCAGTATCCAGCGGGATATTAGTATCTGATAAATTGTTTAAGATTCTATAAAATAGTTTTGCAGTTATGAGCTTGAAAAAGGTTTCTCCCTTACGTTTTTGCCTTTTGCCATAAACAACATCGTAGCCAGATTCCCATAGCTTTATCATATCTAAAATAACTTCAGGAGGATCCTGCAGATCAGCATCTATAATCACGACGGCGTCTCCAGCTGCATAAGAAATACCGCAAGTGACGGCTGCTTGATGTCCGAAGTTTCTGGAAAGGCTTATAACTTTAGTACAGCTGTCCTTGAGTGAGATGGCTTCTAATTGGCTTAAAGTTGCATCCTGACTCCCATCATTTACAAATATAAGCTCATACGTATAAGACGTAAGACTCTGCATAACAGCAGTAAGCTTTTCATGGCATGGTCTAACCATAGATTCTTCGTAATACATAGGAACCACAACACTTATTTTTTTCATAGCTTGCTCCTAGCCTTTCATATTTGAATAGATTTTGTTATAGAGTATAGCCAAAGTATACAATGATTAGACAGGGTGTAATATGTGAAAAAACAATGAAAAAAATCGTCTTTTATACAAGAATATGGGAATTTCTTTTGTAATAAGAGTTTTTTTCTGATATACTACAAGTAGACTGATCAAAAGAAATTCTAACTAGGAGGATACAAATGAGACATAAGTTTAAAGGAGCTATTATGGCAGCTATTATGTTTTGCATGTCGTATGGAGTAACACATGCAGAGCCGATGAAGCTTGTCTATGATGGTACAGCACACACATACGATTTGCCGCCTATTAGCCTAAGTATAAATAATACACCTGTTCAAACAACTATTATGCCGCCTATTCAATTAGGTGAACGGGTTTTAGTGCCGACACGGGAAGTTTTTGAGCCAATGGGACTCGCAGTGGAGTGGAGAGCCAGCGAAAACAAGGTATATGTCTATGATCAGACATCTTTATTGGTGTTAGAAGTAAATGGGGCAGAAGCATTTGTAAATGGAGAAATGAAACCTCTTGATATGCCGCCAAAGATTATAAATGAAAAACTTATGATCCCTATACGATTTATTAGCGAGCAGCTAGGGTTTAAGGTAAATTGGCAAGGGGATATAAGAAGTATATCAATAGAAAAACCATTACCGACGCCAACGGAGGAATTACCTGATCCTGATGAAAATACGGTATCAGAACCACAGCCAATGCCAGACTTTGAAAATTCATTAAGTCATGTTGTTTATCAATATGAGACAAGTACACTTATTCTTGATAAACCTGCAGGTCTTTCGGCTGGCAATATATTAGTTACAGATTTATATAGAGACAGAAAATTAATTATTGATTTACAGGGAAATTATTCTCAGTTTTTTAACGGAGGAAGTTTAACAGGGAGACAGGGTAAGATTAAAAATGCAGCAATTGACAATACGAACGGGACAAAGCTTGTGATAGATACTTTTACAGTTAGTGCGGTTAATCTTTATGAACAAGACAATAAAATACATATACAATTTGTAAAGCCAAGTGAAAAGTATGAGAAAATAGTTGTTTTAGATGCAGGACATGGAGGAGAGGATTCAGGCACTGTTGGAGGAGGGATTAAAGAAAAAGATATTAACCTTGTTTTTACCACTGATATTTATAATCTTTTTATAAATGATCCAAATATTAAGGTCTATATGACCAGAGAAACAGATTTTAAACCTAGTTTAGCAGACAGAGTAGCACTTGCTAATGAAGTGGGAGCAGACCTTTTTATATGTATGCATAATAATTCAATTAATAAACCAGAGATTAATGGAACAGAAACTTTTTATTTTGCTTCTTCAGTCCAAGGACAGTATTTTGCAAAGTTAGTTCAAGCGGGTATTGTTCAAAATCTTAATATGACTGACCGAAAGGCAAAAGCTGATACGGGATATTATGTTCTTAAGAATACAAAGATGCCAGCTGCTCTCATTGAAGTAGGATTTTTGTCAAGCGAAATAGACAGACAAAAGTTAACACAGCCTGATTTTTCCCCGCGTTTAGCTGATATTATTTATAATGCGACATTAACTTATTTTGAAAACTATCAAAGTTTAAATTAATATGTGTTCTATCCATCTAATCAAAAATTAAAAATAAAAATAAAGGAAACTTGCACAAGTTTCCTTTATTTTTTTATTCAAATGTAAATATTGTCTGTATATTTCAATGAAATAAGTAAAAATTTATATAAACTATAAAAAATTTTAAAATAATGAGTCATAAACTTGAAAATACAAAAATATTATGATATAGTGTGTTTGTGATAAACAAATGTTCACGTACAGCGAACAAGGAGAATATTATGAAAGATAAACATCAATTTTACGTTATTAATAAAGATGTATTGCCAGAGATTTTTTTAAAGGTAGTAGAAGTAAAAAAACTATTAGAAAAAGATAACCTATTGACAGTACAAGAAGCTACAGAGGAAATTGGCATTAGCAGAAGTTCCTTTTATAAATATAAAGATTTTATTTTTCCTTTTTATGATAAAGGAAATGGGCAAGCTATTACCATACTAATACATTTACAGGATGAACCCGGCTTATTATCAGATGTACTTAATAATATTGCTCATGCGGGAGGAAATGTCTTAACAATTAACCAAATGGTTCCGATGAATGGAATAGCTATCATTAACTTATGTATGCAAACTGCTAATATGGTGATGGATATAGAAGAATTTATAAATGAACTAGAAGCTTTAAAAGGTGTACAACAAATAAAAATATTAGCAAGGGAATAGGTGAAGCTTAGATAGATCATGATATTATTGGAGGTAATGATATGAAAATTGCATTATTAGGATTAGGAACCGTTGGCAGGGGAGTCGTTGAAGTCATCAATGAAAATAAAGAAAGTATTGAAAAAAGAGCTGGTCAAGCTATTGATATTAAGTATATATTAGATATACGAGAGTTTGCTGATGACCCAATAAATAAACTTATTACTAAAAATTTTGATGAAATTGCAAACGATGATGAAATTGCAATAGTAGTAGAAGCTATGGGTGGGATAGAGCCAGCTTATACATATGCTAAATCCAGTCTTCTAAAAGGAAAGAGTTATATTACTTCTAATAAAGAGTTAGTAGCTTTGCATGGGGCTGAGCTTTTGGAAATAGCTAGAAATAATCATGTTAATTTTCTGTTTGAGGCAAGTGTAGGAGGAGGAATCCCTATAATAAGGCCGCTTAACCAATCCTTAACTGCTGACGAGATTTATGAGATTACGGGAATTCTTAATGGAACCACTAATTTTATATTAACAAAGATGAGAGAAGACGGAAGAGCCTTTGAAGATGTTTTGAAAGAAGCACAAGAACTTGGCTATGCAGAAAAAAATCCTGAAGCAGATGTAGAAGGGTATGATGCATGCCGTAAAATTGCTATTCTTTCTTCATTAGCACTTGGGGAACATGTTAATTTTCAAGATATACCAACAGAGGGAATTACTCAGATTACAAAGGAAGATATGATTTATGCAGAGGAAATGGGTTATGTTATTAAACTGCTAGCAACATGTCAAAAGCAGGATGCCAGTATTTTTGCCAGGGTATCTCCAATGCTTATTTCTAAAGTTCATCCTCTTGCAATGGTTAATGATGTATTTAATGGAATCCTTGTTAAAGGAAATGTTATTGGTGATGTGATGTTTTATGGAAGAGGAGCTGGAAAGCTTCCTACAGCCAGTGCTGTTGTAGCAGATATTGTAGATGCAGCTAAGCATACAGGGACGAACATCATATCTTTTTGGAACAGAGACAAAGTAGAGCTTAAGGATAAAAAACAAGTTAAAACAAGGTATTTTGTCAGATTACAAAAAGATATGGACAGCATTCAAAATAGCGTAAAGGAAATATTCGGAACCGTTGAAGAAGTAAAATCTTTGAATAATGAATATGCTTTTATTACGGAATTAGATACTGAAGTGCAGTTTGCAGAAAAAATGAATAGGCTTCCGGAATTAAAGGTTATGAATAAAATACGTATTGAGAAGTAAAGGATGATAACATGAAATATGTAGTTGTACTTATGGATGGTATGGCAGATGAGCCAATAAGCTCACTAGGCAATATCACACCTTTAGAATATGCTGATACAGAAATGATTGATAAACTCGCACCATACAGCACAATAGGACTAGTTAAGACGATACCGGAAGGATGTGCAAAAGGCAGTGATACAGCTAACCTTTCTGTTCTCGGGTATGATCCTCTTCAGTATTACTTCGGAAGAAGCCCTCTAGAAGCATTAAGTATGGGAGTCAGCCTCAAGGATTCAGACGTTACCTTTAGAACAAATGTTGTTACTTTAAGTGAAGAAGAAGATTACGAAAACAAGGTTATTCTGGATCATAGTGCAGACGAGATTACGACAGAAGAAGCTCATGAACTTATTTTAGCAGTCGAAGAAGTATTAGGGGATGACATAAGAAAATTTTATCCTGGGGTGAGTTATAGACACTTACTTGTATGGGATAAGGGAAGTACAGATGTTAAGCTTACTCCGCCTCATGATATCTTGGATCAATGTATTAAAGAATATAAACCAGCAGGGATAAATAGTGAAGTTATTTGGGATCTTATGAAAAAAAGCTATGAAATTCTTAATCATCATCCTATTAATGAAGCTAGAAGGAAAAAAGGGTTAAAGCCTGCAAATAGTATTTGGATATGGGGAGAAGGCACTAAACCACAGTTGCCTTTATTTAAAGAAAAATATCATGTAGACGGAGCAGTTATATCTGCTGTAGATCTTATAAAAGGAATAGGCATTGGAGCAGGAATGGCTTCCATTGATGTAGAAGGTGCCACTGGAAATGTGCATACTAATTATCAGGGTAAGGCAGATGCAGCTATTAAATGGCTTATTGAAGAAGATAAAGATTTTGTGTATGTGCACTTAGAAGGACCAGATGAGTGCGGGCATAGAAATGAACTAGATAATAAGATTAAAGCCATAGAATACATAGACAAAAAAATCATTAAGCCTATTAAAGAGGCTTTAGATAGTAAGTCTATAGAGTATAAAATGCTCGTGGTGCCAGACCACCCAACACCGCTGAGGCTAAGGACGCATACAGGGGATCCTGTTCCATTTATGATTTATCAAAGCGGTAATGAACTCATTAATAAAGATAATCTTTATACAGAACAGTTTGCAAATAGTACAGGTCACTATATTGCAGAAGGCCACACACTTATGGATTATTTCTTAAAGAGATCACATAGTCCAAAGAAGTGATAATGTATAAGATTGCTATTATTATATCTAGATAACAGCCCTAAACAGGTTAGAGGAGGAGAAAAGGTGTTAATTGTACAAAAATTTGGAGGCAGTTCCGTTGCGAATGCTGAAAGAGTCTATAATGTAGCTAAAAGAGTTGCTGAAACTTATAAAAAAGGAAACGATGTTATTGTGGTACTCTCAGCACAAGGAGATACAACAGATGATCTGATCGCAAAAGCAAAGGAAATAAGCAAAAACCCTTCTAAGCGTGAGATGGATATGCTTCTCTCAACAGGAGAGCAGCAATCAGTAGCTTTAATGGCTATGGCGCTTGGAGAACTTGGGTATCCTTGTATTTCACTAAATGCTTATCAAGTAGGCATGAAGACTACTTCAGCTTACAGCAATGCCAGACTTAAAAAGATAAAACCAGATAGAATAAGAAGAGAACTAGATCGAAAGAACATCGTACTTGTTACTGGATTCCAAGGAATGAACAGGTTTGATGATATCACAACGCTTGGAAGAGGTGGATCAGATACGACAGCAGTTGCTATAGCTGCAGCTCTTAATGCTGACCAATGTGAAATTTATACGGATGTAGACGGCGTTTATACTGCCGATCCACGGGTTGTAAAGGAAGCAAAAAAACTAGAAGAAATTACCTATAATGAGATGCTAGAACTTGCTTCATTAGGAGCAAAGGTACTTCATAATAGATCAGTTGAAATGGCTAAAAAATACAATGTAGAGCTAGTTGTAAGATCAAGTTTAACAAATGCAGAAGGAACAGTCGTTAAGGAGGCATGTAAAATGGAAGAAATGTTAATTAGTGGTGTTGCAGGGGATGATGAAATTGCACGTGTATCTTTGATAGGAATACAAGATACACCAGGAAAGGCGTTTGATATTTTTGCAACACTTGCAAAGAAAAACATAAATGTAGATATTATTCTTCAGTCTATCGGCCGAGATAAAACAAAAGATATTTCATTTACAATACCAGATACATCTCTTGAAGATGCTAAAGAAGTCATTGCGCAAAACATGCAGCGATGGGGAGCAAAAAGTGTAGACTATAACGAAAATTTAGCAAAAGTATCTATTGTAGGGGCAGGTATGGTAGCTAATGCGGGAGTAGCTTCTAAGATGTTTGAGGCTATGTATGATTCAGGCATTAATATTCATATGATCTCTACTTCTGAGATTAAAATATCTATTTTAATAGATAAAAAAGAAATGCACAGAGCGATGAATGCTATTCATGAGAAATTTGATTTAGCAGAGTAAATTTAAGCTTAAAACGAATAATAAGGTGAGAGATGGTATCATCTCTCACCTTTTACAATGATGAAACGAAAACTTTCATTGAATTATATGTTTTTAGATAAATTAAAGCCAGAAAGGATAGGGGAATCGTAATGATCAAAGTTAAAGTGCCTGCTACAACGGCTAACATGGGGCCAGGATTTGATAGTATAGGAATGGCTCTTAGTATGTATAATATCGTTTATGCTGAAGAAATAGATAAAGGATTTGAGATTATTATTCAGGATGGGAATAAACAGATTCCTACTGATGAGACTAATCTTATTTATAAAACAATAGACTTTTTTTATCGTAACATTGGAAAAGATATGCCAGCCATAAGGCTTATACAGCAAGACAGTATTCCTCATACGAGGGGACTTGGGAGCAGTGCAGCATGTATTGTTGCTGGGCTTCATATTGGTAATGCACTTAGTAAAAGCTTTTTTTCCAAGGAAGAACTTGTACAAATGGCAGCCCAAATTGAAGGGCATCCGGATAATACTACCCCGGCACTTTTGGGCGGAATGACAATTGGCGCTATGAATGCAAGTGATATGAAATATGTTAAGATAAAAGTAGCTGAGAATATACACTTTGCTGTGATGATTCCAGAGTTTACACTATCAACTGAACTTGCAAGAAGCGTTCTTCCAAAACAAGTAACAATAAAAGATGCTATTTTTAATTCTTCACGAGCAGCACTTCTTGCAGCATCAATGATTACAGGAGATATAGATAACTTAAGCCTTGCTATGGAGGACAGACTGCATCAGCCCTATAGAGCTAAGCTTATACCCAATATGGAGGCTATTATTAGAGAGGCTAAGTCCTATGGTGCAAAAGGAGCTTACTTAAGCGGAGCAGGACCGTCGCTTATAGCAGTTATTAAAAATGTAGTAGCTTTCAGGAAAGAAATGGCAGAGTATCTCAATACACTTCAAGATAAATGGCAAGTTCAAATGCTTCAAGTAGATAATGAAGGAGCAAAAGTTTGGATTAATGAAGAACTTAAATATTAGGAAGAGATTACACTTATCTACAGGGTAGGTGTAATTTTTGATTAAGTTATATTATAATTTATAGAGGATTACATTTTTTGTGAAATATATGATAGGATAAGTATACTACGCAAATGAACTAAGGAGGAAAAAAATGGATATTGTAAGCGTTTTACAAGAAGAACTTAATATAAAAAGGCATCAAGTAGAAAATACGATTAAGCTCATTGAAGAAGGGAATACTATTCCTTTTATAGCTAGGTATAGGAAAGAACTTACAGGTGGATTAAATGATGAGATATTACGTACGTTTGGAGAGAGATTTTCTTACCTGCAAAACCTTGAGGCACGTAAAGATCAGGTTATAAAAAGTATAGATGAACAAGGTAAATTAACACCGGAGATTCAAATGGCTATAGAAAAGGCTGTAACAGTTACACAAGTAGAGGATCTTTATTTGCCTTATAGGCCTAAAAAAAGGACTAGAGCAACTATTGCTAAAGAAAAAGGTCTTGAACCTTTAGCCGTTCTTATTATGGGACAACTAGAAAAAGATATTGAGAGAGCAGCAGAAGCTTTTGTAGACAGTGAAAAGGGAGTTGAAGATATTAAAGCTGCATTAGATGGGGCTAAAGATATCCTTGCAGAAGAAATATCTGATAATGCTGACTATAGAGGGTACATCAGAAATACTACTTTTAAAAAAGGAGTCATTATATCTAAGGCTAAGAATGAAAAAGAAAAAACAGTCTATGAGATGTATTATGATTATAGTGAAACGATAAGCACACTGCCAGGACATAGAGTTCTTGCTATGAATAGAGGGGAAAGTGAAAAGGTTTTAACTATAAAAATAGAAATAAATAGTGATGATATCACAAGGTATCTTGAAAAAAATGTTATTGTAAAAGAGAGTACAACAAGGGCAATACTTGAAGAGGTAATAGCAGATAGTTATAAGAGACTTATTGCGCCAGCAGTAGAAAGAGACATCCGAAATGAACTTACAGAAAAGGCTGAAGACGGTGCACTTGAGGTATTTAAGAAAAATCTTTATCAGCTCTTAATGCAGGCTCCGATCAAAGGGCATAATGTGATGGGGGTAGACCCAGCTTATCGTACAGGCTGTAAAATAGCTGTTGTAGATGCAACAGGCAAAAAATTAAGTAAAACAGTAGTTTATCCAACACCTCCTCAAAACAAGGTAGACGAAGCCAAGAAAGAACTTAAAAAAATGATTGAAGATTATCAGGTTGATTTATTGTCTATAGGGAATGGCACAGCTTCAAGAGAGACCGAAAAGTTTGTTTCTGACTTACTTAAAGAATTAAGCCGTCCACTGCACTATGTTATAGTTAACGAAGCAGGAGCCTCTGTTTACTCTGCTTCTAAATTGGCAACAGAAGAGTTCCCAAATGACGATGTAGGGGTTAGAAGTGCTGTCTCTATAGCAAGAAGACTTCAAGATCCGCTTGCAGAGCTTGTTAAAATAGATCCTAAGGCAATAGGAGTAGGACAATATCAGCATGATATGAACCAAAAACGGTTAGAAGCATCATTAGGAGGCGTTGTAGAAGGGGCAGTTAATGAAGTTGGCGTAGATATTAATACAGCTTCAGCATCCCTGTTGCAATATGTAGCAGGCATCAAAAAAACTGTATCTCAAAACATCATTCTTTATAGAGAAGAAAACGGCAAATTTACCAGCAGAAGTCAAATTAAGAAAGTAAAAGGATTAGGACCTAAAGTATTCGAGCAATGTGCTGGATTTCTTAGAATTACAGATGGTAAAAACTTTTTAGATGCAACGGGTGTACATCCAGAATCTTATGATATAGCTGCTAAACTGCTTGAAGAAGTTGGTTATTCAAAAGAGGACTTAAAGAGCAGAAATTTTAAAAATATTAATTCTAAGATTGCAGATGTTGAAGCACTTGCTAATAAACTAGGGGCCGGAGTACCTACTGTTGTAGATATCATAAAAGAACTAGAAAAGCCAGGAAGAGATCCGAGAGAGGATATGCCAAAGCCAATTCTGCACAGCGATGTATTAGATATTAAAGATCTCAAAGATGGTATGAAATTAAAAGGGACAGTCAGAAATATCGTTGACTTCGGGGCATTTGTTGATATAGGTGTACACCAGGATGGACTTGTTCATGTATCACAAATGAGCGACAGATTTATTAAACATCCGCTTGAAGTGGTTAAAGTTGGGGATATTGTTGATGTAATTATTTTATCTGTGGATACTGAAAAGAATAAAATTGCACTAAGTATGAAAGCTTAAATGTATACTCTTAGTAGGCCGCAAAGGAATTTTAGAGGTCTACTAAGCGTATTGTTATAGAGTTATAGAACTATTATGATAGTATATCAATTGAAAAATTTTACAAACTAAAACACTTAGGATTCTGCATTTACCATTACTGTAATTTATTTAATACTTTGCAGACCTGATTTCATAGCTAACTGTCTAAGAAATGGATTATACATAGCTGGGGATTTTAAGTTTTTAATAAGCAAATTTAGCTTGATGTCCTTTATTCTCTCGGCATATCTATCCAAAAAGCCATCTATTCCCTCTTCAAGACTCTGCGCTAAGTATAAAGAGCTTTTTAATGCATAGCTGATTCCTTCTGCAGAACTAGGACTAATCGCACCTGCAGCTTCTCCAACCAGAGCTATGCCATCCCTTCCTACATATAACTGTGATATCTTCTTAGGCCTATAGATATAGGCACCCTCTGTTTTTATTTTATTATTAAAATTAAAGCCTAACTGTGTTAACTTTGTTTTCAATATATCATACTTTTCTCTAGTATTGTCCCTAGGTCTAAGAGCTGACCCTAATAATAGATAATTCTCCTTGGGGATGATCCAAGAGTAGAAATCACTTATTTCTTCATCAAAAATTGCTGTGAAATAAGGTATTTGACATGGACATTCAAACCATTCCTGAATTGAAATGTACTTTTCAGGAATATTTAAATTATTACTAATAGAATTCCTTAACCTCGAAGAGGCACCATCTGCACCTACGATAACTCTTGTCTTTGCAGATATCTCTTGTCCATTATAAATATATCTCATTTCATACCCTCCTGGTATTTCAGAAAAATTTTTAAAAATCGAGTTAAACTTTTTATCAACACGAGTTGGAAGTATGGAAACTAACCACCTATCAAATTTTTCCCTATCCATATTATAATAAAATCTTTGATACAGTCTTTCTAAATTATTAGTTAAATCAATGGTTCTTACAGCAAAAAGCTGCGGATCAACTAGAATATCTTTAGGGATTCCTAACCCCAACCTTGCAATCATTTTCTGAGCATCGGGTGCTAGCAAACCTCCGCAGCATTTATTTGGGAGGCTTTTGGAATTCTCATTTTCTAGATCTCGTTTATCTATTAATAAAACCTTATATTTATCTCCGATTAATCGTGCAAGGTTACTTCCCGCGGGGCCTGCTCCTATAATGGCAATATCATACATCATTTCACCTCGTAAGTTTCAAATTCTTTAAGTTTATATCACTTCTATATTCCATAAATAAATTCCTAAACATCCATTTGATGAAGCGAGAAACTCGCTTTACATTTAATCCTTATAAGTAAATTATATTATATAATTTATCGAATTTCAATAAATTATTATTAAAAATAAATAAGAAATTATTGTTAGTTAAAATAAATTCGGATTCGAAGGTTAATAGTAACACGAGATGCCACTTTGTAATTCGAAATGCAATGTTTGTAACTGACAACTGAATCTTTGTAAGCGAAACGCAACTTTTGAAATCGAAATGCAGTTTTTGTA
>JARBUI010000009.1 GCA_029239755.1 Clostridia bacterium
TTATATTTCACGTAATAACCCCCTTTACTGGTATTGTCCAGTAAAGGGGGTACATATCACATTATTCGAAAAAGGAGGTTGGTTTATTGAATAGATCAAGTCAGTCAAAAAAAGATATGTGGTTAGCTCGCATTATGGAGTGCCGAAAAAGTGGGTTGCCTGATACTAGATGGTGTAAAGAAAATGATATACCCCCTAGTTCTTTCTATTATTGGATTAAAAAGCTACGGATGGAAGCTCCAGAAGTTTCTGTTCTTGATCATGAGATTAATGCTGCACCTTATAAAGTAAGCGTCAAACAAGAACGTGGATAGAAATGGTGGCAACTTTATAGGATAATTACTCTAAAATAAAACATTTGAGTTTTTTGAGTTAGTCGAAAAACTCTAAAGGAGGGATTTTAGAGTGACTACAAGAGAAACCACTAAAGCATATAGGATCAATCAATGGACTCAAATCATACGTGAGTGTCGTAGTAGTGGACAAACCATGAGTGCTTGGTGCAAAGGCCAAGGTATTGATCCTAAAAAGTATTATTACTGGTTGAAATGTGTTCGCAAAGCTGCAAGTCAGGCCCTTCCAGCGACAATGTCAAACCCACCTATTGTTCCAATAAATCTTAGTAATACTGATGCGTCACAACCTTTGCCGATTGCAAACGAAGTTGTTGCAACTATTTCTGCAGGTAATGTGGTTGTAGAGCTAAGTAACCATGCCTCTACAGAGTTAATCACAAATGTACTAAGAGCAATGCAACATGCTAGGTGATATCTCTAAAGCTGAGCAAGTTTATATTGCTTGTGGTTATACAGATATGCGTAAATCTATTGATGGCCTTGCTGCTATTGTCCAGCAGAACTTTCAATTAAATCCATTCCAAAAGAGTTTATTCTTATTTTGTGGTAAGCGCTGCGATAGGCTGAAGGCTTTATATTGGGAAGAAGACGGTTTTGTTCTTCTCTATAAACGCTTAGAAAATGGTCGTTTTCAATGGCCTCGTAATGAAGATGCAGTACGAAATATTTCTTGGCAAGAACTTAGATGGTTATTAGAAGGTCTTTCAATAGATCAACCTAAAGCTGTTAAAAAGGCTCATGCAGACAGTATTTTATAGGTTTAAAAAAGCCTGTAAACCCTTGATATTACTAGATTATTAGTTGTTTTCGTGGTATAATAATCTTAAGAAAATATCGAAAAAGGAACCTAAAAGATGAACATAAAACTTTCAGCATTATAACTAGAGACACGTATTATAGAACTTGAAGATGAGAATAAAAGGCTACATGAAACAGTAGCTTATTTAACACGCAAACTTTATGGTTCTAGTTCAGAGAAGACGTCTACACTTGGTATCAAGGATCAGATGTCTTTTTTTAATGAAGCTGAAATAGAGACGCGAGAAAATGCTCCTGAACCTACGTTAGAAGATGTAGTAAGCTATCGTAAGAAAAAGTTTAAAGGTCAACGCGAGGAACTTTTAAAAGATCTTCCAAGAGAAAAAAGGTTCTGTACCCTTGTAGAAGAAGACCGATTTTGTGAAAGGTGTAATAGTGAACTTCACTCTATTGGTGAGGAGTTTGTGCGTACAGAAATAGAATTTATTCCAGCAAAGGTAAGAGTTATTGATTACTACCGTGAAACTTTTGAATGCCGCAGCTGTCGTAAAAAGGGAGAGTCATACATTGAAAAAGCTCCTATGCCTTATCCAGTTATTCAGCATTCCTATGCTTCACCATCTACAGTGGCATGGGTAATTCATCAGAAGTATGAAATGGCTATTCCCCTTTATCGTCAAGAAAAGGAATGGGAAACGCTTGGTGTTAAGTTAAGTCGTGCAACAATGTCGAAGTGGATTATGGCCGCTTATAGAGATTGGCTTTCACCGGTCATTCACCTTCTACACCAAAAGCTTCTTGAAGAGAAATACTTACACTGCGATGAAACGCCTGTACAAGTGTTACAAGAAACTGGACGTAAAAATACTACAGATTCGTATATGTGGGTATACAGTACGGGAAAGTATAGTAAGCATCCCATAAGACTCTTCGAGTATCAACCAGGTAGAGGGGGTAAATATCCTGAAGCCTTTTTAAAAGGGTTTAAAGGTTATTTGCATACAGATGCCTATGCTGGGTATAACAAGGTAGCCGGAGTAACACAATGCTTCTGTTTTTCACACTTACGTAGAAAGTTTGTAGATGCCCTCCCAAAAGATGTGAAAAGCCCTGAAGCTACAATTCCAGCAAAAGCTATTGAATATATCAACAAGCTCTTTAAGATAGAACAAAATCTAGAAAAGCTATCAGCTTATGAGCGTAAAGATCAGCGTCTTAAACAGGAAAAACCTGTGCTAGAGGCTTTTTGGTTATGGGCTAAAGATACCTCTCCAAAGGTATTGCCAAAATCAAAACTTGGTGAGGCATTCAAGTATGCCTTTAATCATGAAGAGGGTTTTATGGCATACCTAGAAGATGGTAATTGTTCTATTTCAAACAACTTATCAGAGAACAGTATTCGTCCTTTTACAATTGGAAGAAAGAATTGGCTATTTAGCGGCAGTCCAAAAGGAGCTGCTGCAAGTGCAGGTGTTTACACACTTATTGAAACTGCAAAAGCTAATGGATTAAATCCTACAAAGTACATAGAATTTATTTTAAGTGACATTCCTGGATCAGCATTTTTAGAATATCCAGAGTTTCTAGAAGACTATATGCCATGGAATCCAGTGATACAAAAAATCTGTAAATAATAAGGATGCCAATCTTCAGTATCTGAAGGTTGGCATTTTCAATACACAATATTATTTGACGCTTACTATAAACAAGATATAGTGCCTTTACATATTACAGAAGATAAATTTCAGGCAGTTGAAACAAAAGATACTACGGCCATTATCCTTCATCTAAATGCATTTATTTTAGAAATTCAAAATGGTGCCAATGAAGTCACTATTGCCAATACCCTTAACGCTCTGAGGCAGCTATGCTAGGAGATATTTCGAAAGTACATTCCATTTTCATTGTATGTGGCTATACTGATATGCGTAAATCTATAGATGGGCTGGTTGCAATTGTTAAGCAAACTTACGACTTAGATCCTTTTAAGGACAGTCTGTTTTTGTTTTGCGGCAGACGCGGAGATAGATTAAAAGCAATTCATTGGGAAAAAGATGGCTTTTTACTTATGTATAAGCGTTTAGAAAACGGAAGATTTCAGTGGCCAAGATCAAAAGAAGAAGTTCGTGATATCACCTGGCAGGAATTCAGGTGGCTGATGGAGGGGCTTTCGATTGATCAGCCTAAGGCTGTAAAAAGTGTAACCTCAAGAGATATTTGAACACCTCAAAACCTTGATTTCATAAGGCTTTCAATGCATTTTTCGATAGTAAAGTACAGCGTTTCATGGTATAATTATAGTATAAATCGCAAGGAGGTTTTAAGCTATAATGACTCAAGAAGAATACATCAAACAACTTGAATCTACTGTCAAATCACTGCAAGATCAAGTATCAAACCTAACTGAAATGGTGCATCTTCTTACTAAGAAGCAATTCGGTCATTCTAGTGAAAAAACTACTAAAGAAGAAGTCGATGGGCAAGTTAACCTGTTTAACGAAGCAGAGGTTGAAGCGAGATTAGAAGTTAAAGAGCCTACTATGAAAGAGGTTGTTAAGAATCGTGTCTCAAAGGGCAAGCGTGAAAAATTAATTAAAGATCTTCCTGTTGTTGAGGTAGAATGTGTACTTAATGATGAAGATAAGCTCTGCCCTTGGTGTGAAACGGAGCTTAAAGCGATCGGAAAAGAGCAGGTAAGACAGGAGCTGCAGTTTATTCCGGCACAAGTTAAGGTTATAAATTATGTGCGTTATGCCTACGAGTGCCCTGCCTGCAAAAAAGATGGGACAACCGTTATTGAAAAGGCCTTCGTTCCAGTTCCTATTATTAAACATAGTTTAGCTTCGCCTTCATCGGTGGCTTATGTTATGTATCAAAAGTATGTTAATGCCTTGCCTTTGTATAGGCAGGAAAAAGACTGGCAGCAGTATGGTATTAAGTTAAGCCGGGCAACTCTGGCAAACTGGATTATTCGTACTTCTGAAGATTGGCTGATGCCTTTAACAGAATTACTTAGGAATGAGCTTCTGAAAAGAGAAGTTCTGCATGCTGACGAGACAACAGTTCAAGTCCTGCATGAACCTGGTAGAAAGGCTACTACAGAATCTTATATGTGGCGATATCGTACAGGTGCAGATGGTGAGCCACCGATTATTCTGTATGATTACCAGCCTTCAAGAGCAGGTAAAAATGCTGCGGACTACTTAGCTGGTTTTAGGGGCTATTTGCATACAGATGGCTACGCTGGCTATGAAAAAGTAAAAGGTATCATCAGATGTGGGTGCTGGAGTCACCTTAGAAGATACTTTGTAGAAGCTATGCCCTCTAACGCTAACAAACTGTTAAATGTCAGTAATGGAGAGCTAGGCCGAGACTATTGTAATAAGCTCTTTAACATAGAAAAAACTCTTGTTGAACTTTCAGCAGATGAAAGAAAAACTAAGCGCCTTGAACTGGAAAAGCCAGTATTAGAGGCTTTTTGGTGCTGGCTTGATACATTAAGTCCACTAAGCGGATCTAGACTAGGCAAAGCCGTTACCTATGCAAAGAATCAGAAAAAATATATGGAGAACTACTTATTAGATGGCAGGTGCTCAATCTCTAACAATCTTGCTGAAAACAGCATTCGACCATTTACTATCGGAAGAAAAAACTGGGAGTTTTCATCCAGCCCAAAAGGAGCGCATGCCAGTGCTGCAATCTATAGTCTTGTAGAAACAGCAAAGGCCAATAACCTAAACGTCTATAAGTATCTAACTTATCTTTTGGAGTATATGCGAGATATAGATTTCAAAAATTATCCTGAAGAACTCGAAAACTTCCTACCTTGGAACGAAGAAGTTCAAAAAGACTGCAAATAAAAATCCGCTAAATTTAAAGTGAAAAAATCTAAGTTTAGCGGATTTTTTGTATTCGGAAATATACCTTTTTATTATGCGCTTACGATTGAGGTTGCTCCTACATCCTTGTTTATATTAAGCATGTAATTAATTATATAGCGGGAGTATAGAAAGAATTATGACGAGCTACGGAGGAGTGATCTATTTGATATGTGGGAACAATACTAGCAATACATGCTTTTAAAGTTTCTTTATCATGAATGCTACCTTGCAGCAAATCTAGCTGCTTACTAAGTTCTTCAAAAGAT
This sequence comes from Clostridia bacterium, assembly GCA_029239755.1. Taxonomy (GTDB): domain Bacteria; phylum Bacillota; class Clostridia; order Lachnospirales; family Cellulosilyticaceae; genus FMMP01. The sequence goes on from JARBUI010000009.1 coordinate 5,263, forward strand.
AAGTCAAGAGGCTGTCCAATAAAGATTTTATCACAAGTAGTTTTTTTGAGGCCTTCTTCATCCATTAAAAGTTCTTCATAAAGCTTTTCACCTGGTCTAAGCCCTGTTACTTTAATCTCAATATCTTTGCCAACGGTAAGACCAGATAACTTAATAAAGTTCTTGGCAAGATCCATTATTTTAACAGGTTCACCCATGTCTAAAACAAAGATTTCGCCGCCTTTAGCAAAGGTCATTGCCTGCAGGATAAGCCTAACAGCTTCGGGGATAGTCATAAAGTAACGTATAATATCTTTGTGAGTGACCGTAAGAGGACCACCAGCTTCTAGTTGCTTTCTAAAAAGAGGAATAACACTGCCATTACTGCCCAGTACATTGCCAAACCTTACAGCAGCAAATTCTGTATAAGGACTCTCTTTGCTGAGAGACTGGATAATCATCTCACAAATACGTTTGGTAGCACCCATGACATTCGTTGGATTAACGGCTTTATCCGTAGAAATAAGGATAAATTTCTTAACTCTAAACTCTTTAGCTAGAAGAGCTGTATTAAGTGTTCCAAAGACGTTGTTTTTGACAGCTTCCTCTGGATTAGCTTCCATAAGAGGGACATGTTTGTGAGCTGCAGCATGAAAAATAATATCAGGAGAATGTTTTTCAAAGACTTGTCTTAGCTTATTGCTATCACGAACTGAGCCAATAATAACTTCTAAATGAGAAGAGCCTAGGCCTTTTTGGAGCAGTTCGTTTTGAAGGTCATAGGCATTGTTTTCATAAATATCAAAAATGATAAGCTTATTAGGATTAAAAGACATAATTTGTCTGCAAAGCTCAGAACCTATAGAACCACCGCCACCAGTTACAAGAACAGTATTACTTTTTAGATAGGCCGCAACATCTGTAGAATCTAGATTAATCTCATCTCTTCCTAACAGATCTTCTATATTTACAGATCTAATGTTTTTGACACCAAGAGAAGCATCTATAGCTTTGGTAAGGGGAGGGACAAGCTTAAGGCAGCAATTTGTTGTATTACATATTTTTATAATTTTAGCAATGCGCCTTTTGGAAGCTGAAGGGATAGCGATGATAATTTCATCAATCATCCATTTAGACGCTAAATTTGGAACATCTTCTATAGATCCCTTAACAGGTACGCCATGAATACTTGCATGGTGTTTATGTATGTCATCATCTACAGCAAGCACTACATCATTCAGACTATTAAATTCTTTTTGAAATTCTTTAATAAGGATAGAACTAGCTTCACCAGCGCCAATAATCATAATGCGCTTCTTATGTAGCTCTGTTTCTTTATTAAAAAGCATACTTAAGGATAATTCATCATTTTTTAACAGACGATAGATAATGCGGATACCTATTCGTGAACCTAACATAAAAAGCAGAATGATAAATAAATAAATAATATAAACAGAACGAGGCAAGAGATGGCCTGTCATAACACCAAAGCTTAAACAGCCAATGCTACCGATAAGTACAGCTGAAGCTAATTTGAAAAGTTCTTTTGTACTTGTATAGCGCCAAAGAATATTGTAGATTTTAAAAAACATAAATACACCAATTTGTATAAGAGGCATAATAAGTACACTATTTCTAAAAGCTACTAAAAACTTAGACGGAATAGTGAATTCTACTCTTAACCAAAGTGCAAGAAAAAAAGCCAAATTAATAAGAATGGCATCAAATAAGATTAACAAAATTTTGTAACGCTTCATAAACAAGTCATCTCCGATTCTTGAAAAATAGATACTATTAGAATTTTACCATAATAAACATTAAAAAAAAAGGATGTTTTCTTGTCAAATTGACAAACAATACAGTACCATTAATTCACTAGTGAATACTTATGTATTATTATTTATAATCATATTAAACATATAGCCATGGCGTAAATAACGTATTTAAAGTATTTTAAGAATAATAAAATCATGCATAGTAATAGTATAGTTCTCATGTGACTAATAATGAAGTAGAAAATAAAGGAGAAAAGATGGACGAAAATAGACTTAATTTACGACATAATGAAGATGAAATTGACTTAAAAGAACTTATTTTAACAATATGGAAACAGAAGAGCATTATCATAAGCACTGCACTTGTAGCAGCTGTTTTATCAGGGCTATATAGCTTCTTTATATTATTACCTGTTTATGATGCAAAGTTAAATATAGTGATCAATATGCCTGAAGTATACAATACAAGATATGGTGAGTATACTCTGCCTATTACAACCAATGAGCAGTACATAGGACTCATTACAAGTAACAATGTGCTGATTAATACGATTGCAGATATGCAGTATGATGCTGAAGAGGTATCTGTAGAGAACTTAAGAAAAAGAATAACCATAGGTAAGACGAACCCGAAACCAGATAGTAAGCAAAATAGTTTTGAGATAAAAGTATCAGCAGGAAGGGCGCAGGAATCTTTAAAGCTTGCCCAAACACTATATGATAATTACATAGAATTTTTAGATGTAATGACTAAAGAAAGAGCCATAAGCTATTATGATAATAATTTTAATGTTGCTTTAAAAGCAGCAGAAATTTCTTTAAAAAGCAATCAAGAAATTTTAAAGAGTAATGAAGCACTGCTAACAAGAATCCCTCAGACCATTAATCAAAAGGAAGTTATGAGAGAGATGCAAAGTGAGGTGACAAATACTAGTAATTTTGTTGTCCTTAGCAACATAATCAATCCTAACTATACCAAAGTAGAGAGCGATATCATACTGAATAAACAAACCATTAATAGCATAGAAGACTCTATAAGGATGTATGATGAATATTTAAAAGAAGTTGATAGAGAAAAACAGGCTATTGCAAAATATTATGAGACAGGTCAAGCGGCAAAACTTGAATCAAGTATAATAGGAGTAGCTAAAACCAGCATTTATTTACCATCATCGCCTGCAGTACCTAGTCAAAAGTCAAGTCCAAGAGAGGCACTGAATATTGCTGTTGGTATAGTAGCTGGGGGGATGATAGGCATTATGATAGTGTTTACAAAAGCATGGTTAAATAGGGATTAGGAGCCAAGAAGTGGCTCCGTTTTTCTAGTAGTGATTTTCCTTGTAGGTGAAAAGTGTAAATTTAATAAGTATAAATACAGATAATGTGAGACTGCAGGTAAGTAAACTACGTAGTAGAGAAGTGAATGGAAGAGGGTAGTTCTGTGTAAATATTAGATAACATAACTTGCCAAACAAACCTAAAAAGAATATTACTACAGTAAAGAGTATGGTATAGACCTCTTTGACTTTTCTAAGTTCAAGAAGGATCAGAAGCAGAACAGTTAATAAAAAGGCAGTAGGAGAAGCTAAGAAGATTAAGCAAACCAAAATGGGAATGAGCAGTAGACTGGTGCTATACATAAAGAGACTCCTTTTCTTGTTTTTTTAAGTATGTCCAAACGGTATAGGGCATATACCTGTACAAGAAAATAATAAGTATTAGATAAAAATATTAAATTAAGATTACTTCCCATAATCCATTGAAATAATGGTAAATTTTAGATATACTAAAATCAAAATAGGTGTTAGGGAGGTTATCATGAAGAAAACAAAAGTTTATAAAAAGTTATGTTTGGTACTAGGACTGGGTATTGCTTTATCAGGTGTTTTTGTACAAGGTGCAAGCATTACTAAAACCTTAAAAGCTGTTTATAGCAATATAGCTATATCCTATAATGGCCAAATCAAGAAGTTGAGTGCAGAACCTTTTACTGTTAAGGGCACAACTTATATACCGCTCCGTGCAATAGGTGAGATTATAGGAGCAGATGTCAGATGGGCAAATAATACTATTTATATTGACAATCAAAATACTTCTTCTACTTACACTAATGAGCAGATTAGTGCTATAAATTATGAAAATGCTTTACTTAAACAGCAATTAGAGATTGCCAATAAGAATTTGGCAGCGCTTGCAGGGACTGGGACTGACGGAATGAATTTAACAATAGATGCGGTTGATAATACGCTTAGTAAATTAAAATCCACTTATAAAGATAAATACGATGTAGATTGGGAGTATGACCTTGAAATTGCAGCTGGCGGATTAAGTCTTACTGTAGCTTATGACAGTCGCTATGATGAAGCTGATTTTGATAACATGAATGGAGAACAACGCAAGCAGTTTATTAAAGGAATTGTTGCTGATATAGCAGCAGTCCATAAAGAGGTAGAAATCAAAGGAATACTCAAAAATAGCAGTAATGATGTAGAAAGGGCTGCCTTTAGATATACAAAGTCAGGCTCTTATGAATATAATGAGACAACAAGCTTTTCGTTTGGTGATTTTGAAAAAGAGTTAGGAAAAAAATATAAAGTTATCAACTGCATAGGGTTTAGCATACCTATTAGCTATATTGAGCTGGAGGAAAGAGATGGTAAACTTACCTTTGTACTTATAACTGAGCTTATGCCAAGTGGTACGACAGATGATTATAGAGATAGTTGGAACAGCCTTACTGGAGAAAACAAAAAAGATCTAGAAGACTTTATTAAAGAAATCAAAGGGGATATAGTACATCAATATAGTTCTTATAACGAAATAGTAGGGGCTATTAGAGATGATTCGACTGGCAATACGCTCGCTACCTATTCAAAAAGTGATAAACTTTACCTTAATTCTGTTAATACTAATTAATAGAAGTTCTATAGATAAAGTAGTGGTCAATAAAAAAGAATACACACGATTATTACTTTTTATTTTATAAAGATAAGGTATTTGAGCTTATTTGCTTATAATTCAAAGATAACGTGGCCTACGCAGCTTCTCTTAATCCAAAGGTAGGGGACTATATTACTTTAGGAAATATGAAAGAGCCTATTATTTGGGAGGTTGTTAGTTCTAAGGAGAAGGTACTAACCTTAATGAGCTACTCTAGCGTTGGGCAGATAGCCTTTAATACTAAAGAAGTTAAGCCATGTGGAGACTGGAATACATCTAAGGTTAAAGAATATCTCAACACTAGTTTTTATGAAAATAATTTTACTGCTGATGAAAAGAAGATTATTTTGCAATATAACCCTAAAGATGATAATAAAGTCTATATCCCTTCATTAAAAGAGTTAGGACTGAATGATGCTAAAATAACTAGTAAATTAGACAAAACCTATAAAGAGAAATCTAGCCTTTATCAGGGAGAAAAGTTTCAAAAAATTAATCTAAGTATGTATCAGGAAGGAAATGGATGGGGCACTAGTTTTGCTACTAGAAACAGCGATAATAGCCTTAACAGAGTTATCAATGTAGCGCAAAAAGGAACCAATAAACCTCAGCTTAGTTATAATGCCGGCTTTATGAAAATGAGCATAAGGCCAGTTATTAAAATAACTACTGACTTTAAAACAGATAATTTACAATTTACAAAGGGAACAAAAAAAATAAATAATAAATCTGTAACTCTTTACACTGTTGATCAAAAAATACAAAAAGTTTATGTGAATGGGACATTAGTTAATATGGGGACAGAAACACCTAAGTTAGTCAAAGATACTATCTTAGCACCTCTAAATTTTATAGCGGATAACTTTAAGAGTTCAGTAGATTTAAATACCTATACGCAAGCTATTACTCTAACTAAAAACACAACTACTATTAAGTTAACGATTAACAGTGAGCAGGTAAGCGTTAATGGTAAACTGCAGACATTGGGAGCTCTAGTTCTTCAGGAAGGCAACGAGTTTTATGTTCCTTTAAAGTTTGTTGCAGAAGCACTGGGTGGTGAAGTATCTTATAAAGATAATAATCTTTATATTAAGACGAATTAGATCATCCAATATGTTATAAGATGAAATTGAAAGTGGAATCTCATATAGTCAGGTATTAAAACCTAGCTATATGAGATTCCACTTTTGTGTAGTATCAACTCATTCTCTAGGTAAACGCTCAACAATAAGTAAGTGCTTCAAAAATGGCGTAGTGTAAAGCCAACGTGAATAAGGGATACCTTCCTAAATAATGAATTTTAAGGAGGGGCCTTATGAATTAAGCATCCCTAGAACTTTGGGAAAAAAGAATTGATCACAGAAAATCTACTGGTTTAAATGTCAGCGACCGGTGTGAAAAAAATAATCTTACTAAACATGCCTATTACTATTGGAAAAAGTATATTGAACTTTCTAAGCAAGGTGAATCAGATGCAAATAATACACCCATATTTGCAGAATTAAAACCATCACCTAAGTCGGCCGAAAAAACTCAGGAAGCGTTACAGATATCTTGGAACGATTTAAAATTTTCCATATCTAATAAGGAAAAGTCATTTTCTCTTATCATATTCGTTCTGGACTCTAAAAATTCCTTTAAATCGGGAAGTGTGGCCAGCTTTACAAGAGGTCTTGGCAAGGCGCCTGCATTTGAAACTTTAGACGAAACTAATCCCATATATAAACAGCTTTCTCAAGCATTGCAAGAGTTTTATGTTGCAGCAGATATTCATAATCTTTTCTTGAAATATGAGAGTGAGTATAAAAAAGCTGCTACAGCCTATAAACAAACGGATGTACTTGATGCCATTTGCAAACTTCTTTATTTCTTAAAAATTGAGTCCCAGGAGGTTTCTGAACTAACGGTACTTATCAATCTAATAGATGGCAATTTAAATGGTCAGGGACTAAATTATGACTATGGTCTGCAAACTCCAAGTATTATTCTGGGTCCGGGCAAAGCTAATTCCGGTAAAATGATTATGACTCATGAGTATTTACATGGTATTATTGGATCTATTTTGGATTAGTATGAAGATGAAATGCAAGCATGAATAACTTTGATGAAGTACCGGATTCAGGATTTATAAAAACCCATTATAACAGCTGGGATAATATAGTTGAGGAATCTATTGTAAGATCTCTTGATTTCCTGCCTATAACTTCCCAAGGGTTTTTCAAATTGGCTCAAACAAAGAATAAGGTTTTATTTTGATTGACTATTTCTTTAATCAATTTGCGGCCTATCCTAAATATGAGGGGGATTTAGGTGACTTCATTTATAATCCCATGTATTTAAATAAAGATATATAGTGGGATTTATTTTACATTGTTTAACATATCGGGTTCAACTTCCATCCCTGCATGACCAATAATTCTATCAGAGACTGGGATAAAAAGTATTACAATTATGTTCTTATAGTATATAATTAAAGTTAAGCCAATAGTATGACAATTTGGAAAAGAGCGCATAGAGCTTTTCTTTATAAGTTATCCTTGAAATAATAAGTGGAGTAGTAAGATTGGCTGAAGATAAATTCCATTCAATATTTAGATAAAGGAGGATTAAGTTTTGAAAACAAACAATAAATATTTAAGTAGCTGCAAAATGCTTATGAAGTTAGCTGTATTGGGACTGCTGGTTATCAGTATTGGGACTGGGGGAAATGTCTACGCTGCCGAAGACAATACTGCGCCACTGTTAATGCCTAGGGGAGGTTCGCTGCCTTTAATTAATGAAGACTGCGTAGATACAGAATCCTTTATAGCTGATTTTATTACAGGGGCTATATTTGATCTAGATGATGGAGCTTTACAAGGCATAGCAATCATAGGATGGACAGGAAATGGAATGTGGTGGTACTCAGTTGATGACGGAATTACATGGACATTGATCCAATCAGTATCCGAGGGATCAGCTCTGCTTTTAAGAGATATTGATCTAATAAGATATATGCCAGATGGGCGACGTGGCGAGACAGCCACTATAACCTACAGAGCATGGGATCAGACCACAGGTTCAGCTGGAGGCACAGCAGATGTATTTATAAATGGAGGAAGTGAAGCCTTCAGTATAGAAAAAAATACGGTTAGCATCTTAGTAACAGATGTTAATGATGCACCAAGTATAACAGTACCTTCTGTAATATCTGTAGAAGCTAATACCCCAAGCCGTCTAGGAGGCATCACCTTTGCAGATGTAGATGCTGGGAGTGGTTCTGTCATGGTAACGCTCGCTGCTCCTACCGGCACACTTGAAGCTATGTCATCTGGTGGAGTCGGGTCAGTAGGTTCTGGCACAAGTCTTATGACACTTGCAGGAAGCATTTCCGATATCAATGCTTTTATAAGTGGAGGCAATCTATTATTTAATTCGCGCTCAAACATGCCGGAGAGCATAAGTTTATCTATCAATATTAATGACAATGGAAATACCGGAGAAGGAGGGGCTAAGGGAAATAATGTCATTATCATGATAACTTCTGTAATGTCAAATCAGGCCCCTATACTTACTCCAATAAGTCCTGTACTCAACGTGTTATCTGCAGATGATAGAGATAATGCAGGACAGATAGTAGCTTCATTTATAGGAACGAGCATAACTGACGTAGGACCTTTAGCATTAAAAGGAATAGCTATTGAAGCAGCTGACAGCGGAAATGGCGGATGGCAGTACTCAATTGACAACGGCTTAACGTGGCAGTTTTTTGGAGCAGTATCACCAGGATCAGCACTGCTTTTACGGGATATAGATAGAGTAAGGTTTGTTCCTGGTGGTCAAAATGGCACAACAGCTTTTATCACCTACAGAGCGTGGGATCGAACTACAGGCTTCCAAGGAGAAGCAGCTGATGTATCAATAAACGGAGGAAATTCATCTTATAGCAGCGCAGTGGATACGGCAAGCATCACAGTCACTAAAGTCGACGTAGTGCCTCTTTTGCCTACAGCAATAACCGGCCTAGCAACAAATATTACCGCTGGTCAAGCGGTGTTTAATGCTGAGGTTAATCCCCATGATCAAGTAACAACTGTGGTATTTGAATATGGCCTTGATACCAGCTATGGGAATACTGCTATAGCAGAGCAAAGCCCTATAACAGGAGGCAATACTCTGGTAGTACATAAAGAAATCACAGGGCTAACGCCTAATACAACTTACCATTACCGGGTAAAGGCAGTCAGTATAGCAGGCGTGTCTGAGGGGAAAGACCAGACCTTTACCACGTCTTATACAGCCCCGGGAGCGCCTAGAGACGTAAGGGCGTCAGCAGGCAATGGGCAAGCTGCTGTAAGCTTTTTGCCTCCCCTAAGTAACGGTGGAAGTCCTATTACCAAGTACGTTGTGACATCAAGTCCGGGGAATATTTCGGCATCTGGCATCAATACTTCTATAACTGTAACTGGATTAACAAACGGAACTTCCTATACCTTTACGGTGCAAGCTGTTAATGCAGCGGGGCACAGTGCGAGCTCAGTGCCATCTAATACAGTCAAACCTTCTGCCCCATCAGATGATGGCGGGGGAGGGGGCGGAAATATCTTGCCTCAGTCTGAGGGGCAAAAGGACAGCCCTGTTTTGCAAGTTCAGAAGACTATTCAAAAGCTTTCTAGTATAGAAAAACAAGATATGCTGGAGAATATACAAGAATACTTGCCATATACTATATTAGATGCCAAAGGACTAAAACTAGAGCAGCTTAAGACGCTTACCAAAGGCAGATTTACAAAAGAAGAGTTAGAGATAATCCTTAATAACAAAGACCTTCAAAAAGAGTTAGGGATCGATCTTGCTAGGCTTAGTATGGCGGAAGACTTACATCCTATAAGAGATGTACAGTTTAATGATGTAAGTCCATCCCACTGGGCGAGCAAAATGATTGAGCAGGCGGCGGGCATGGGGATTGCGGCAGGTATGCCGGATGGCAGCTTTGCACCAAGTGACTCCCTTAAAGCAGCAGACACTTTTACTTTCTTAGACCGGCTGCTGCTCTTAAATGATATGGCAATGGGTACTTTGCCAAGAAGTACTGTTGAAAAATATATTGCAGACAAAGAGCATTGGGCATTTAATCATATGGCGTCCATAGGTTCTAAGCTAACAGAAAAAACCCTAAGAACAGTGAGTGAATTAGGCGATGAGCCGATTTCGAGGGAGCTTCTTGCTCAGGTTCTTTATGAAATTACTAAAGAAAGGCTGAAGCCGATAAGAGAAGCTCAAGCTTTTACGGATACTATTAATTCTCCTTATAAGGAAGCTATAAGTTACTGTGTGAGTTTAGGCTTATTAAATGGAACAGGGGAGCGCACAATGTCGCCTCAAAAGGCTTTAAGTAGAGCGGAGCTTATGACAGTGCTGATTAGGCTAAACGATTTACTGAGAGGCTTACGATTAGCATAAGCGCCTTCAAGGATGGCAATAAATTTATCCTCTCTTATCAGCCAGTCAAAATTAGCCTGCCACTTGCCTGTGCGGCCGCTTAAAAAGTCACTGTCTTCCGCCAGGTGAAAGACATTCTTAAAGTTCTCTAGAGCTTGTCCTGCGTTTTGCCATAACTTTTGGAGCCTTGCTTTTCGCTAAGGGGTAAGCATAGTAAGCTTGGGGTAGGACATGCAGATTTCGTTAAAGAGCTCCTTAATTATTTCAAAAGGCACGCCTGCCTTAATATGTGTGTCTTTTACTGATGTTAATAATTTGTTGTTATTTAATGATAATGGAACTGAGGATTCTTCAGCTCTAGAAGCAGATGATTCTGTTTTCTCTAAGTTTACCGCAGGAGCTTCTGTAACCTTGGAATCCCCGGCTTCTAGAAATAATGAATCTAAAGCTTTATCATTTCGCAAATAATATGTAAGCCCCTTGATCCTATCATAGTAGGATGCATAATACTTGCCTTTAAAGAGATCACTACTTGCTTTAAAGGCTTTTTTAGATCTATAAACAATCCCTATCTTAGCAAAAGCTGTGCGGAACTCAGTAGGGCTAAAGCCAAGCTCTTCGCTCCAGTTATCCCCTTCTTTCATTTTGAAAACCAGTATTCCAGCTGAAGTAAAAGAATGGTGGCATTGATGTTATTTTGTAATATTTAAAGTTAATTATTGTGAGTTAATGAAAAATATGGTAATATATTAAAAATTAAAAGAAAATTATGAAAAATAATTATTAAGTGGGGGATGATTTATGTTTAGAAGGGGTATTAGTATTATTTTATGTTTTATAATGACAATAGGATTTTTCTCAACAGTATCACTTGCTGGGGATATTAGTGTTAATTATTTAACAATGAGATATCCATCACAATGGTTTTGGTGGTCAAATAATGATTTACCTGCTACGCCTCAGGGAACTATTGAAGACTACGCAAAAGAATTAGGAATGTGGTGTTCAATACCAGAATCTGACTTAGACTATTTAAAAAAAGTTTTAAGTGTATATGTTCCCATGCAATATGAATCTCAGATAAAAATATGTGAGAGTTCAACGGTTCAAGAAACGATGAATAATATATTATTTCTTGATTCCATGAAGGAGAGTATAGAAAAATGGGAAGTGAAGTATTACAATGATGCTGTAAGTGGCAGTCTTGAAAATATGATATCTAAAGATAAAAATTGCTATAAGGCTCTTATGGAGATAATCAAAGAGTATTATAAATATCAAGACTTAAAAAAGGCTAGTGGCTTACCCATTGAATTTATATCACAAGTAATAGGATACGATCAGTTTCGAAAAAAAGCTGCGGGGAATGCTGCTCCCTCACAATATTTGAGTGACTGTATGTTATATTTAGATGATAAAAATATAGGGAAATCAATTGCTGAATGTACGATTGATTTAGGCGGGTTTAAAATAACACCCCAACAAATTATGAAGCAAATGACCGATATTTTCTTAGACCAATTAGTACAAGACACTAGAGATTATATTGAACTTAATGTTGAGGACGGTAAAACTTTGCTTGATACCATGGATTTGACAACATCAGCATCCCAGATTATAATTGCTGCAGTATCAAGCCACCCTATAGCAGGTACGGTCTTAGCAACAATTGAACTAGAGAACAAGGCTATTGATGTATTTCATGATAATGTAACAGATAGTGATAATTATGCTACTATTGTTTATGATATTTTAAAAAAGGGTAGAGATAACATGGAGATTCTTAAGGCAATTGATGTGAGAAGCAATAGTAGAGGGTTTGGAGAAGATGGCACGATATCGTATGATCTTTATAAGAAAACCTGGGGACAGGATGCTGGTAGCCAAGATGGTGACTATTTACCTTACCCTATATTACGACAAAATATATATGCATATAATCTAAATGATAAAGTATCTACACCTGTTTTAGGGTATATCTGGAAGTATTGGGCAAGTGATAATGGTGGATTAATCGGAGATGTTCAGAAAAATAGAATGGCTATCACCAAAAATGTCCAGATTGCAGATACAGTGAGTAAAATGGATGTACAAGATGCCAAAGAAGAATTGATTAACTTTGTAAAAGGATTATACCAGTGTTACAAAAATGGAGGGCAAATACCTAGTAATACATATGCTTTGAATATAACAAGTACAGATGGAACAGTAATAAAGAGCCCAGAAAAAACATCATATGAACAAAGTGAGCAAGTTACATTAACAGCGATTCCTTCTCTAGGGTATAGATTTACAGGATGGAGTGGAGACATAAGTGGAACTAATTTAAGTGTCACAGTAACAGTGAATAGTGATATGAATATTATAGCGAATTATGAAAAGATTACCAGTGGAGATACAGACATTATCTTTGCTGATGTAAACCTTAAGAATGAGTTACTCAAATTAGGCATAGATACAAATAATAATGGTGAAATATCAGTTAATGAAGCAAATCGTAGAAATGGTATGCTAATGTTAAACAAGAAAGGTATTAGTAATATTAGTGGCATTAAATACTTTACCAATGTTAGTGCGATATATTTAGATAGTAATAACATAACTGATATTAGTGAAATTGGCTACTTAACTAATCTTGCTGCATTAGGATTAAATGATAATAATATAAGTAATATTAGTGTGCTAAGAAACCTGCCTAAACTAACGCATTTGAATATTCAAGGTAATAATATTAAGAATTTTGATGTTTTAAAGCACATGACACAGTTAGAAATACTGACTTTATATAATTGTAACATTGAAAATATCTCAGGGGTTGAAAATTTAGTTAAACTTAAGACGTTATTTATAGGCTATAACAATATAAATGATCTGACACCTTTAAGTAATATGAAAAACCTTGTGTGGTTGGACTTGAGAGATAGCAAAATAAATAATATAGATAGTCTGACTGGACTTACTAATTTGACAGAGTTATCACTACAGAATAATGAAATTAGCAGCATAGGAGGATTAGATAATTTAAGCAATTTGAAGTATTTATATTTAAATAATAATCGTATTGGTGATATTAGTCCTATAAGCAAGCTTAATAGATTAATAGAATTGAACTTGAGCAGTAACCCAATTAATAATGTAAATACGCCTCAAGCCTTTCATCAAGAGGCATTAGATTTTACCGTGAATAACATTCGATATGAAGTATGGGTAGTTGACACGTCAAGAGAATATAAGTTAAATGTGGTTAGTTTAAGAGGAATAATTAATAGCTCATTGCCAAAGGAAACATATAAATATGGTGAAGAAGTTACGCTGACCGCTAGTCCAACTATAGGCTATAGGTTTGTAAACTGGAGTGGAGATGCAAGTGGAACAGGGCCAAGTATTACGATAAAAGTTATAAGGGATATGAATATTACGGCAAACTATGAGAAGCTGTCTTATAGTCTAAATGTACTAACTGATCATGGGAAAGTAAGTAATAGTCCTAATAAAGTCAGGTATGATCATGGTGAAGAGGTAAGATTAACAGCTAGTCCATCAGAAGGATATAATTTTGTAAACTGGAGCGGCGATGCAGGAGGAACAAGTCTTGGTATTACAATAACTATGGATAGAGACAAGATCATAAAAGCAAATTATAGAGAAAAACCTATTACAACCTATACCTTAAGTGTGACGAGTAATCATGGTAGCATAAGTAAAAACCCAGATAAGGCAAAGTATGAAATAGGTGAAGAAGTCACATTAACAGCTATTGCAGATGTAGGATATGAGTTTGTAGGCTGGAATGGAGATGTAAGCGGAGCACATTCAAATGTAGTTCTAAAGATGAATGGAAATAAAAACGTTATTGCGAACTTTGAGAAAGTGGCTATACCAGTTAAAGTATCAAGTATAAACATAAAAGCTAGTACATTTCTCAAGGCAGGAGAAGCAGAGCGGTTAACAGCGGAAATACTACCCGCCAATGCAGCAAATAAGAGTGTCGATTGGTCAGTAGTAAGGGGGCGCAATGTAGCAACAGTATCCTCGAATGGCCTTGTAAAGGCACTTTCACCAGGTATTGCGGTGATAAGGGCAGCAAGCCCAGAAGATAGTACCAAATATGATGAATGTCTAGTAACAGTAGAGGCTGAATTAGAGCAAACAAATCCTATTTTAACTAGGCTAATATTAAGTGGTAGTATACCAGCAGACTTTAATGTAGGAGACACTTTTGATTTAGATGAATTAAGCCTTATAGGAAAGGATCAAAATGCAGCTGAATATGACATCAGCAAACAAACGGTGACTTGGCAAACTGTTGACCCTGATATAGCTAGTGTCACTACTGGCAGTATGATTACTTTAATAGGGGTAAATGAGGGAACTACAAGTCTTAAAGCGAATATTGGAGATGTCGAGAGTAATACAATGAACATCTCGGTTGGAAAAGAGCAAACAAATCCGGTATTAACTAGTCTAATATTAAGTGGTAGTATGCCAGCAGGCCTTAATATAGGAGACACTTTTGATTTAGATGGATTAAACCTTATAGGAAAAGATCAAAATGCAGCTGAATATGACATTAGCAAAGAAATGGTTAATTGGTTAATAGGGGATCCTCACATTATTAGTATCCTAGATGATACTTTAATTGCTAAGAGCCAGGGGACTACTACACTTAGAGCTTATATCAATGGCATAGAAAGTAATGTTATTAATGTTATAGTTGGTAAGCAAGTGAGATTAAATAGCCTAGTCATTAAAGATGCATCGAATAGAAACATCACTATTTATCCAGAATTTAGTTCAAATATCACTAACTATAGTGCTACAGTTAACCATAGTATTTCAAATATAATCGTTACAGCGGCGGCAGAATCTATCGATTCTGTAATAAGAATCAATGGAGATATGTTAGAGTCTCAGTCGATATCTTTGCCTATAAGTGTTGGCGAGAATAGTATTGATATTCTTATAACAAATGTAAATCATTCAAGTACTAAGAATTATGTCATAACATTAACAAGGCGGACTAAATCCAATACTACTGGATCAAATAGCAGCATAAGTGATAATGCATCCAACGATGGAAAGAAAAGTAACCTGGAAATTAAGGCATCAGATATTAAAACTGAAGGAGATAGCAAAATAAATGACGCTTTAATACGAAACAATGAAGCCGTAATTAATGTTGAGGGGGAGCCAGAAGATAAGGTAGAATTAAGTCCAAACGTGATTAGCGCATTGATTAAGGCAGATAAAAAACTTGCAATTAAAAATGAGGACGTTAGTATTATCTTTGCCCCACAGTCTTTAGAAATCCAAGAATTAAAAACAGCCTTATCTGATAGCAGTGCTAAGATAGAATTAGGGGCAAAAGCAGTAGATGCCATAGAACAGGCTCAAATCATGGCACAAGCGCAGATAGGAGAAAGTACAGGACTTTTTAGTATAGGCGGGAAAATATTCAATTTAACAGCTCAAGTTGTTAGTGGAACAACGATTGACGAGATAGATTCCTTTAATGAGCCAGTAGCAGTCACTATTGATTTATTTGACTTAAACTTAACAGATGAGGATATTTCAAGTTTAATAGGCGTGCGTTATGAAAAAACAGACGATGGTAGTATTGTTCCAGTTAAGTTAGGAGGAACTTATGATCAGGTACGTAAAAGTTTCACTTTCTATACTGAAAAATTTAGCTTATATGGGGTTTTAAAAACAAATAGTCTAATAAATATTGAACTCATCATTAATAATAATCTTATTAATGTTAATGGATCGTATCAAAACATAGATGTACCGCCTACTATAGTTAATAATCGAACGATGGTGCCATTGAGATTTATTGGAGAAGCTCTAAAAGTTAACTTTACATGGAATAAGGTAACAAAAACCGTTAGCTTCTGGAGAAATAATAAAGAAGTTATTCTTAAAATAGGTCAGTTAGCAACGGGCGTAGATACCACAGCTATTATTATAAATGGGCGTATAATGGTTCCAGTAAGATATATTAGCGAATGCTTTGGAGTAGATGTACAATGGATTGCCGACAAGAATAAAGTGATAATAGTAAAATAAGTTATAATGGAGCATCAAATATCTAGTCTTTTGATTAGTTATTTGGTGCTTATATTTGTATACGGTAGACCATAAGTCCTATTTACAAATAAACGCCACCATAGTTGGCAGCGTTAAATAGATTTATTTGGCTTGTTTTGGTTTATGGCATGACTCTGGAAGTTTACCGATCATGGTAATAGATCTTCCGAAAAATTTAGTTTTTTATCACCCATGTGTTGTGGAATCTCTTCCAACAGATATTTAAAGTAATCGTAAGGTTTGAGATTATTCGCTTTTGCTGTTTCAGCGATGCTGTAAATAATGGCACTTGCCTGAGCACCAGCAATAGTATCAATAAGTCTCGAGTTTTTCTTCCTATACAGAAGCCTCTGATGATCCCCGCAGTAGCGTTATTATCCATCGGTACATTGCCGTTAGTTAAAAAGATGCGGAGATATTTTTCTTGATTGATGCAATAGGTAAAACCTTTACCTGTTTCTGATTGTGGCAGTACTTCATCTTTATGGGATTGTACCCACGCAAAGAAGGCCTCAACAAGAGGTTGAATTGTTAACTGACGTCTCTATAGGCGTTCCTTTGGAGAAGGCTTATCAAGTTATTTCTTGAGTTTAAAGATAGCAGCAAGTTGTTTAAGAGCGTCATAGGCAAGAGTCCCCTTGGCCTTTTCTTTACTCAGTGTCTTAACAACTGTGGCAAATGGCCTGCGAGCGTGGGACTAACACCCTGATACCGTACAGGAACCTTTTTCTCCATTGCATGGTAGGCACTATAACCATCAGTCACTAAAGTTCCTTCATAGCCCTTTAGAAATTCCTCGGGATGGGTAGCATTTCTTGTACGCTGGAAGTTGTAGAGTACGATAGGGTTTAAATCGTACATTTTCCCAGTACGATATACCCCAGTTCTCTTGAACTCTTGTTTCATACGATAAAGAGGAATGGCATTAACATACTTGCCATTTAATATTGCAGCTTCAAGCGAAGGGGTAACAATGCTATTACGTAAAAGGTTGACTGGTCTTGGGGCTTTTATAATGGTTTCATTATCCTTACCACAATAAACAGCTACATGATGCTCTTCAACTTCAAATATTGCAGGATGAAATGCAAAGCGTTTATAAATCTCATCTGGCAGACGATGTCAAGAATCACCGAACTTTTCACGAAGCTCATCTTCCGAAAGTGTATGTTCAATCACTTTAACAGGAAGGTCTTTTAGATCCGCATCACGCTTACCCTTTTGTTTAGCCTTACGTTGTTTAGCTGGTTCAGCTTTTTCTACATCAGCACATACCTCTTCTAGAGGTGGTTCAATTACATATTTATTGACAATAATAACTTCGGCCTCATTAAAGATTCAGCCAACTGCTGTAATGAGAGATACATCATGACGATGTCTTTTTTAGTAAGTTTCGTAAGCTGTGTTTCTGTAAATTATGCGTTCATAGGACAACCATAGCATAGATTTTTTTAAAAGATACAAAAAAAGAAGGATTTCTTGAAGTTGTGAAAACCTCTGAAAGCCTTCTGTTTATTGGGGTAAGTTATCAACAGTTTAGCCTCTTATAGAGCCTGTTTAGGATAGATCTTCTTGACTGCTTTGGGCTGATCTATTGCTAAGCCTTCCATCAGCCATCTGAACTGAGCAGGGGTAATGCTTAGTTCAGATGGCTCGTTACGAGGCCACTGATAACGGCCACTTTCTAACCTCTTATATAATAGAACAAAACCGTCTCCCTCCCAAATGATTGCTTTTATACGATCTGTGAGCTTACCACAAAAGAGAAATAGTACATTCTGAAAAGGATCAAGTTTAAAGCCTTGCTGAATCATACCTACAAGACCGTCAATACCACGGCGTAAGTCTGTATGCCCAGCAGCAATATAAATCTTATCAAAGCCTGATGGATCATTAAGCATGTGTAAGTACCTTTAAGACTGATGCTAAAAGCTCAGGGGGCACTGTTTCTGATAATTCAAGAGAAGCATTTCCGACTTTAAGAACCATTGAGGGTATAAAGGCAGGCCTCTCTGAAGGGCTTGGGGATTCCATTGGAACAGGAACCTGAACAAATGTAGGTTGTTTTGCAGCGGAGGGAAGAGCTTCTGCTGCAGCTTCTCTTAATTTGCGTTGCCAGTAGTAAAAACGCTTTTCATTGACATCGTTTTGTTCACACCAATTTTTAACCGACATACCGCTGTTACGGCATTCCTTAATAATAGGAAGCCCCCCAGATAAACGGTACTCACGAGTTGAGTCTTTAATACTCATAGATAACACCTCCTTAGGAGTTTTTAGAGTTTTTCAAGTCTTAAACTAGTAAGGTTATTATTCCATAGGTATTAGATTAAGAAAATGTACTCATGTTTCACCGTTTACTTATGTAAGTTCTGAATGGTTATTTTTTATAAGAAGGATGCGTAGTAATTGTTTTATAAATAAACTTATCTAAATCACCTTGATATTGAGGATAAGCAGCAAATTCATTAAAGAAATAATCAATTAAAATGATACCTTGCTCCTTATTTGAACCTATTTGATAATGTCTTGGAAAGCTGAAGGGTAAGAAATCAAGAGCTCTTACAATGGATTCCTCTACTACACTATCCCAATTGTTATAGTGTGTTCTAATTAGTGCTAGATCAGCTACTTCATTTAATATATTTATGCGTTGTAATTCAGAACCATACTTATCTAAAATGGGACCAATAATACCGTGAAGATATTCATGAGTAACAATTATTTTACCAGAATTCGCTTTGCCAGGTCCTATCATAATACTCTTAGTTTTTAAAGCAATGTCATCTTGCAATCCAAATCCATTTAAGTTGGCATCAGCAAGATTAATAAGAATAGTCATTTCTGGGGCATCTTGAGGGCTGACTTTTAAGAAATAAAGAAGTTTACAAATAGCATCAAGGACATCGGTTTTATTGTATTCTGCAATAGCCTTTTTATACTCGTTCTGATATTTTAGAAAGAGATTGTGAATATCTGCAGCCGTGTAGAATTCTTGTAAGGAGGTAGAGAGCTGCTGATAGATTGGCTCGGTTGTATCTAACACCTCGAAAGCAGGAGCTTTGCCAAGCCCTCTAGCAAAAGGAGCAATCATTCCTGATCTAAAGAAAGGTTTGATGTCTGCAGGAGGTTTGGTAAGTGTAAAAGTCTTTTGCTTAAGGTCACTGATAAGGCTTTTTCGCACAGAACTATAGCCGTTCTGGTTATATTCAAAGTTATATCCTAGGTAGTTAGCATAAGCCATCAGGGTAAAAAGTCTTTCGTCAATAACATAATTTATCTTAGAGGTCATTATCTTTCTATATTGGATAAGCTTTTCCTGTGGCATTGTAAGTGTGGGAATGGTTGCTAAAACAGTATCAATAAACCTGGGGAAGATTTGGATATCTAAGGTCTGAGTATCTGCAAAGTACATACAAGTAGCATTAAGAGAAGGTGTTAAGCTATCAGTGGAGATACAAATGCCACCATTTAAAAACTTAATGGGAGAAGGGATAACTACCTTCTGACCATTCTTAACGATATAGTTTTTATCTTGAGGGAATATAAGAATACTATTACCTTTTACAGCAGTTAATGCTTTTGCTGACTTGCTAAAGGATACGTTATAACCTATAGGTGTAAGTAAATCTTTCACAGGTACATAGCGTTTTTGGTCTTTTAACTGCGTGACAGTTATATTGGCAGGTTTGCGATTTAAGTAAACATTAATATGAGGTGCTGCATAAAGACTAAATTGTGAAAGAATAAAGCTAATAATTAAAGTATAGCAAAGTAATTGTTTTTTCATGCGTACTCCTTTTCTAATTAAATGGATTTTCTATAATATAAAATGTAGGAACTATTAATCTCTTCGAGTTAAGCCTGAGCGAAGGATATCCCTTTGCTTCTTTGACATTGTTTAGAAGCTCGGGGTCAACTTCGCATGGTGTTTGGCCATACCAGTCTCCGAGACTGCCGTTTGCATTTTCATTAACTGAAGCTATAAAAAATGGATATTTTTCAGTATCAATTTTAGGGAATACATATTCCCCATTTTCATTTGTCTTTACGGGCTGAATTTCTGGTAAATTAAACTTTCTATAATAGTATTCACCTGCCACTGCGCCATCTGCTGTAGATGGAACAAAGTAGACTGTCATATCCTTTGCAGGAGTTCCGTCTGCGAAATATACATAACCTTTAATATCATTGTAGCGTTCTTCGGTAAGTGGAACTTTAATGAGTCCGTTATTTATAATAGTATAGGCATTTGTAGTTTGGTTGTAGCTGACCTCACAGTTAAGTGTTTGTGCTGTAAATTTCAGTGGAATGAATGTCATATTAGGCCTGCGTATTGCAAGAGGCTTAGTGTAAATTTTTTGCCAGTTAATTTGAATGCCACTTCCAGACTTTGAGTACCAGAATCTAATAATGATATCTTTGCGAGCAATGTCACATTTTTCATAATTAGTAGTTACGATTGCATCAAAGTTCTTTGCTACTGATGCAGGGACATATAATTCTCCTTTATCTATAAAGGGGGTTGCTTCTAGTTTAATTTCCTTTCCATCAATAATGACTTTAGGGCTGGCTACTTTAGAGACAGTCTTAGCTAGAATGGGTAATCCTACAAAGCATAATATAGCTGCAATAATTAAACTTAAAAATTTTTTCATATAACACTCCCTAGTTCCAAAATTATTATTTGCTTAGGTTTATTATATCATTAAATACGTTGGGATTGGGAAAAATATCCTTTAGATTTAGAATGTTTAGTTGTATTATAGAAGTAAGGAGTTCCGTTGTAGATAAAAAACGATGAGGGGTAAGGCTTATGTTAATAGGAAAGAAGATAATTATTATGGGGTGGATTTTACTTACAGCTTTAGTATTAGTGATATTAAGTTTAAATGTGCAAGCTAAGGATTTATCAGCAGAAAAAATGAGCAGCACATCTAAAGAAATTACAAAGAGAGACTATATTGTTGACATAGCATATAATGGAAGTATTTACGTTGCAGTAGGATATTATAGTAGAATTCTATTATCAAATGATGCCATTACATGGAGAGGTATAAAATTAAACGTGCAAGAATGCATTACAGGAATAGCATCAAATGGCAAGGACTTCGTATTAGTTGGTACAGGTGGACTCATCATGGTATCTGAAGATGGCGTAAAGTGGAGTCGCAAAAGTTATATTGAGGATAAAAAGGTTGGTCATTATATAGGGAGAATTTTTGAAGGTCAATATTACAATTCAAAAGAACCTCTAAAAAATAAATACTTTGACTATACGGATATTACTTGGAATGGGAAGCAATTTCTAATAGTTGGAAGAATGAATGAAACGATGGAAGAAGAGAAAGGACTTCTTAAATTACCCCTAAATATTTTTTTAACCTCGGTAGATGGTGTAAAGTGGAATAAAAACTTTTTAAGAATAAATGTTTATAATGACTCAGATGGTATTATAAGATGTGTGTGGGATGGAGATAAATATGTTACTATATCTACCGACTTTAATGAAAATGGAGATAAGAATCCGTTTTTTGAATATGAAACGGTGTTATTCTCCAAAAATGGACTAAACTGGAGCAGTCACAAGATTACATTTCCTAGAAATCTTACTTTAACTAGTATTGCGTATAATGGTAAAATCTATATTGCTGTTGGGCACACACCTGTTGAGGGATATTGGAATATCCGAGGATATATTTTAAGATCCCAAGATGGAGTACATTGGAACGAAGTTAAAAAGATTGAACCATTTTATACAAATTGGGAAGATACTAGAGAAATGATAGATAAATTTCCTTTGTTTTCGGTAATGCCAAGAAATGTAATATGGACTGGGAAAAACTTTGCTATGAGTGTTCAAGATGGTATATATTATTCATCTAATGATGGAAGTGTATGGAATAAAACTACTATTGAAGTAGCGCCAGGTGTAGCTAATTATATTTTATCTGAAGATAGAGATCCTTTAAGGTTTCATTATAGCCCAGCACTGATTTGGGATGGGCAAAAATATATTGCTGGTGGAGAGGATGAAACAATTATAACATCCCCAGATTTGTGTAATTGGGAATATAGATCTGGAACTATTGAGGAGTTTAATTAAAAATAAAGATAACACTAAAGGGAGGCCACTGAAAAACGATAATTTTTCAGTGGCCTCATTTCAAAATGGGCTCTTTCTTTATTATTTTTTGCTACCTGATTTTAATTTAACCAAACTAACCTAAAGTGAATATTAATGCATGTATTGATAGAAGAAGTACATCATATTAAAGCATTGTTAAAGTGTAAAAGCCAGAAAAAATAATTTTAAAAAACACTTGATTTCTCAAAACGGGTGGTGTATAAATAGATTACAGCACAATAAATGGATAAAAAAGTAAAAAGTGTAAGAAATTAAAAGTAATGAATAATTATTCATAAAGTATAATAATTATTGGGAATGGGGGATCAATATGTTTATAGAGGCTTTATTCAGTATACTGTTTTTTGTACTGCCTATAGCAGGCATGTTTATTACTATACTAACAACTAAGCTTGAAGAAAAAGAGCATAAAGAGATAAAAAGGCAGCCTGTAGTTTGGCATATGCCAAAAATGTCTGTAAAAACAGAGGACAAACACTCAAATCATTTTTTTGAAAGAAAGAGGGAGCTGGACGTATCCTACCCATGGCTGCTGGATACGAGCTAGCACCATATATTAGAAGAGTTTATCCAAATGAAGTGCATCCCATAGATTACACTATGATTACATAGAGAGAACGGATTATTAACTATAAAGATAAAATGTAAGGGTAAATACAATAAGAGGGCATCGTGCTGCCTGCCAGGGTATAGAGATACCAAGCCTTTGAGCAAATGTGAGCAGAGACAGCACGCTCTCTTATGACGATGGATATTTTATAATGCTAGCGGGCGGTGATAGATGACTAGTTTTAGCTTTTCCACATAAATTCATATTGTTTCTTATAATCGGTATAGGCGTAGCTAAGGAGAGCTGCGTCTTTTTGTTTTTTTAGGATATAAGACTTTTGGGAGAGAGACGGAAGCACCTCGCCGCCAGCTAAAGTGATTCGCGTATCATCTAACTTTTCAATACACTCATTATTTACATAGCCAAAACAGCCATCTTGCTTCCCTACACTTTTGCGGAATTTAATAGGAATGAGGACAAGGGAGTCATCGATGATGAGCGGTGTATTAAGTTTAGTGCCAAGTATTTTAGAGGTCCAAAAGTTGACGGCTCTAGGATCAAGATGAAGCTCATAAAGCATTCTATGGATGTAGGCCTTGATAGAGCAATTAAAGTATTCTCTTGAACCATCTTGAAGCAGAACGCAAGTAGAGTTTTGACCATAGTTATCGTAAAAGGGTATGAGAGCAGCAAATTGAATATAAATCATATAGAAATCCTCCTTAGTTAATCGAACGTACGTTCTATTATAGACCATGAAAGGAGTTTTTTCAATATTTAAATTTTAATATCGGTTGGAAGAAAGAGGAATTAATTCATTTATAACAGCTGTTCCATTCTATAAAGAATAAATGGCCGTCTAGACTTCTAAAAAGTCCAAACAGATAAAGAAAGAGCACTCATTTTATCTATTCATGCCTATATGTTACCTTTGAACTGCGCAAATAAAACGTACGCTGCAGCAAGAAAGGTTGTTTATGAATAAAGAAATGCAGGACTTATCCTATGAATGGTGGGTAAAACTCACGCCTTTGTGGAAAAAGTTCGCCAGAGAAACCTATCTTTGTGGATATGATAAGGAAGATTTAGTACAGGAGTGCTATTTGCAGCTCATTAATGCCTTAGAGAAGTTCGATGAGGCTTTGGGTGTTCCCTTTGAGAGCTATTACAAAATACAGCTCTATGGCTGGCGGGCTAATCAGAACCGTAAAAAAAGAGAATGCCTTAGCTTAAGTGAAGAGGACTATCAGCAGCTATCAGAAAAGCCGGATGGTGAGCTGAGCGTCGAAGAGCAAGTTGAAAATCAGCTGTTGTTTGAAGCAGTGCAAAGAGAACTAACAGAGATGAAATCAATAGATGAGTCTATTATAACTAAGTATTATATAGAGAGTAAGCCTCTTAAGGAAATAGCAAAAGAGCTTAATATTAAGTATAAGTCGGCAGAATTTCGGAAGGGTAAAATGATTAAGCAGCTAAGAGAGAAGCTGCATTCCAACATAAAGGCTTCTGGATTATTCTAAATATATTGACAACAATTTCAAAAAAGCTTTTAATTAATGTTGAGCAGTTGATACTTAATTAAAGTAAAGACAGGAGAAGAGAGATGAATGGGTTTAGGAAAAAGGTAGTTGTATGGGTTATGACACTAGCTCTTGTCATAGGAGCGATGTCAGTTGGCGTATTTGCCTCAGACTATGAGGGCCACTGGGCAAAGAATGCAATAACTAAGTGGGCAGAAAAAGGTATTGTAAAGGGGTATTCAGATGGAACCTTTAAACCTGCAAGACAAGTAACCCGTGCTGAGTTAGCTGTATTTATCACAAGGCTGTTTGGGCTTACTGATCTATCACAAGCAAAGACTTATGAAGATGTACCACAGGGGAAGTGGTATGCTGATGATATTGCTAAGGTTAGTTCAGCTGGACTTATGTATGTAGAAGGCAGTAAGTTTATGCCGGACAAGCCAGCGACCCGAGAGGAAGCAGCTTATGCAATCGCTAAAGCGTATAAGATTTCTGGTAAAACAAGTAAAGCGTTTAGCGACGAAGATCAGATAGCGAGCTGGGCTAAAGAATCAGTTAATACACTCTTTGCAAAGGGTTATGTTAGCGGCAAAGGAGCAGACCAGTTTGGACCAGAAGATATTCTAACTAGGGCCGATGTTATTGCGATGATTGACAAAATAACATCGCAGCTCATTAATAAGGCGGGTACATACACAGAGAATGTTAACGGCAACTTGGTTGTGAATACTAGAGACGTTGTCCTTAAAGATATGACGATTAAAGGTAATCTCTACCTTGCAGAAGGTATTGGTAATGGAGATGTAACCCTTGAAGGCATCACCGTAGAAGGGAAGACCTTTATTGAAGGGGGAGGTATCAACTCTATTAAATCAAGAGACAGTAAGTTTTATGATAGCCTGCAGGTATCAGCTAATAATCCTGTAAGACTTGTTGTCCAAGGGGATTCAGTTAGAGTTGAGGCGCTTACAGGTGCAACTGTTACATTAACAGGTAACTTTAAAGAAGTCATTGTCACAGAAAATGTTAATATGATTATGCGAGACGCACAAGTGCAGAATGTAATTGTACAGCCTAGTGCAAATGAGAATCAAGGTGCTAAACCTCCGGTTATTGAAATTGCAGCTGGATCGGTAGTTAAGCAAATACAAGCAGATGGAGCAGTTGAAACGACTGGTTCAGGAACTGTGGGAACACTTATTGTTAATGCGCCTGGCGTAAAGATAGCACAAAAGCCAGAAACCACAACGATTAAAAGTAGTGAAATCAAAGTAGAAATAGCCGGAAAAGAACAAACACAAAGCACTGTAAATACTCCAGCAAGCAGCGGAGGTGGTGGCGGTGGTTCAAGCAGTCCAGAGCCTACAGTACCTGCAAGGTGCCTGGTAAAGGGTAAAGTAACTTGTGAAGGAGAGGCAGTAGAATATGCAATAGTTAACCTATGGCAAAGAGTAGGGGATGACAGTAAACATATTGCCTATATTGAGACAAAAGCTGATGGCACCTATTCATTCTATGCAAGTTCAGGTAAGAATTACTGCATAGAAGCTTTCGTTATTGATGAATATGGATATGGTTATCAACAGAGCAAAGAGAATATTACGGTAAACGCTAATCCTACCACTATTAATATAGAACTTGTTAAACGCTATATTGCGGACATCACACTAGAGGATAAAAATGGAACACCCGTGAGAGAGGCAAAAATAGTTGAAATAGGGGATGAAAATAATACTAACTGGTGGCATACAGATAACTATGGATTCGCTGGTATTTTCTTATGGGAAGATAGAGACTATAACTTCGAAATCTTTATTAATGATGTAAAAGTAGGAGAAAAGAAGGGGATTAGACGAGAAGATGGCTTTAAGACAGATTGCATGGTTACCCTTGATTTAGGTTTGTCAGATACAATAAATGGTACAGCCATTTTTGAGAGCGATGATCAGCCAGCAGCAAATATGCAGGTTATCTTAGAAAAAATGAACAAGGATCAAACAACAACTAAGCATAGTCATTGGGATTATGTTGATAGTACAGTAACAGATGAAGATGGCAAGTTTAGTTTTGGAGACATTGATTCAAAAGAAAATTACCAGCTGAATGTAAGAAATGAAGAGGGTAATGTGATACATATATCTATGCCTGTTAATGCCTTGGTAGTAGATAGGACGGCGCTAAAGGTAAAACAAGGCTATGTTATAGATGTAACGGTGCTTGATGAAATAGGAATACCAGTTGATAATGCTGTTGTTAAAATACTTAATGAAGACGGTGGATGGTTTGAAACAACGGTAGGAAACGATGGTAAAGCAAGAATGTGTTTTCCAGAAATGGAACCAGGGAAGGCTGTTATCCAAGTAACCTATAGTGATCAAGTAAGTGCTCAGGACTTAGTTATAGAAGCAGGTAAATATTATTATGAAAAAGCAATTACTTTAAAAAATGTGACTTCTAGCAGTCGTTTGGTAGCTGTAACGTTAACGGGAACAATGGATTTAGCAGGCAGTACGGCCATCCCCTATGAAATTGGTGTTGAGGGGAATGGAGAGGGAAGATGGACACACATTAAAGATGGGAAAGCAGATATTATTATACCTGAAGATTTTATAGAAAAAGAGGCAGGGAAGGAGACTGTTACAGTAACTGTACTCAATGAAGAGGGCACTATTTTATGTAAGAAATCTGGTATTACGTTAACTGCGTCAAGAACAGAAGTAACTATTGATCTTAGAGAGGTACCAGCCTATGCGATAGGGAATATTGTAACTAGCGTTACAACTGGTAGTGTGATAGATATAGTAACCCCTTCTATGATCTATATAGGTAAAGACAGTATAAACGGCCTGTATAACGAAGTTTTAAGTGGGCAAGACATTGATCCTAATACTAAACTCCCTAAAGGCAAGTATAAAGTTGTTGCAGAGTATACTGATGGTGGGCAGAACTATAGGGGCTGGAAAGATGTTATACTATTAGATACTAATCAAAGTGAAGTAGAGATTGGTTTGAAGCCTGTAGTCGATTATACTGTTCGTTTTGTGGATGAAGAGAATAATCCTATAGGAGAAGATATCTATATTGACATACAAGCTAATGGGGGTAGTGAAAGATGGCCCGTTGGCAGTGGTGAACAACTTGAATGTGCTTTTGAAAAAAACAAACCTGTTACAATAATTTTGTGTAATGGCAGTGATGAGAGATATACTATAGTAGGAGCTACACAATTTGCTATAGGCGGGATAGCTGGGGATATTGAACTAGTATTAAAGCAGAAGCCTTAAACTAAAAAGGATCTAAGAGTTTCAGACTAAGAAGCTCTTAGATCCTTTATTTGAATTTTTACTTTAGCATAATCATAACCCGCAAGGGCAAAAGGGGAAATGTTTTTGGACACGTCACAAGAACTCTTAAAAATAAAAGAATTACTTCGCCGGCGCCAGGAAGAAAAGCTGCAAAAACTTTTGCCAAGATTAATAGAGACAAACCCTATTGAGATCGGGTTTTATGGAAGCTATGCACGCTATGAGAGTAAAGCAACCAGTGATATAGATGTTTATGTGCTCTATACATCTATGCCGAATCATGTGCAAAAGGGGGAGCTCTATGAAGAGGCGGAGGAAATGGGCATTGATCTGCTTCTTTGTGAGTATGAGGCGTTTTATAATACCCAAAGCATCTTTTATGAGAATGTATTACGGGATAGAATCATTATTTGGAAGGGGGAAGCAGCAGGTGAAAATGGGAAATAGTTATTATGATACCCGATATCCAGGACCCGACTATCACATTGTTTCAAAACAAGATTTTGAAGAATGTAAACGCATTGTCTATAGTATTAAACAAGAAGTTGATCGTATAAGGAGCTTGGAGGAAATGTGATATTAGTATACTGCAGAGTTACATGATCTCAAGTTCATAAAAAAGAAGCAGCAATCGGTGTGGTATGAGTCGATTACTGCTTCTTTTGGATTGTAAAATTTTGATATTTAAATTCAACATTTTTCATAAATAATCACTCCGTCCTTAGTTATTTCATTAAGCAGAGGTTTGTCACTGTAAGTATCAATTAAAACAATGTCAAATTTGAGAAGTGTATGCACATCATTTTCAATTTTATATTGGAAATCAAAGAAATCATCAAATGGATCTTCAGTAAAAATAGCAAGATCTATGTCGCTGCGTTCATCATTATCTTCTCGGACTCTTGATCCAAAAAGGACTATTCTTTGTATAGTGATATATTGTTTTGCAATAGCTTGTACAGCGAGTAAAATTTCATTTAGAATGTTCATTTTCATCTCCCTTTCATTAAAGAAAAGAAATATCTTACTAAATGTGATAATAGTATACCACAAAATTGCAGCATCTTAAACGCCTAACGCATAACCCCGATTGATAAATTTTATAATTAAAAAATACTTAATTGTTTTAGGGAAACTTCCCCTTTATGACATATATCTAAGTGAAGACAGCATAAAGGAGGTGAAAGATATGGCAGTAACAGCAGAAGTAAAGGGCGTTAAACTTGTTTTAAAGCTCGAGAAAGGTTCACAAACTGTTTCTAACTGCAGCCAAGTGGCAACTGATGATGCACTCTATTTAATAGGTGATGCAGTAGCTAATCTGCAAAAGGAGCAAGTTACATCTATTAGCAAAGTAATAGAAACAACCCTTATAGAGGCCTAGTCTCTATAAAAAATCATGATGAAAGGAGGGAGACTTTATGGGAGAAATTACAAAAAAATCACTTGTTCTTACATTTGGTACAGTAGGCAGCAAGGAAGTGTCTTTAACCATCACTAAGCCAGCTGATGGTCTTACAGGAGCTGCAATAGCTGCTGCTATGGATCAAATCGTGTCAACAAATGCTTATGGAGACGGAGATGTTGTTAATCAAAAGCTTGGTGCAAAGTATGTAACGCAGCAAGTGAATACCATCATACTTGCATAAGACAATCACAACACTTGTAGTGGCAGGCCGCTGAGCATGCCTAATCTTTTATTAAGATCATTAAGGGAGGGGAGGCATATGGAGGAGCTTTTAGTTCAGGTTGGTAATGTTGGCTTTCCGATTGTCCTATCCATGTACCTATTGGTACGGTTAGAAGGCAAGATGGAGCAGCTTGCCTCGAGTATCTTAAAACTCACGGCTGTGCTTGAAGAAAGAACATAGTAGAACAGAAAAAGAAGGGGGATGCGTTTAAGCGCGCAGCCCCTTTCTTTTTCTGTTCATAAAATCTACAACTAAAAGGCTTATTATAAACATATTGTGGAAATTAAGTTGTATTTTATCCAGTTTTATCATAAAATAGAGGTATATAATGGACAAGATATAGCGTCATAAAGATATTAAGGAGGGGTTATGGGGAATGAATAAAAAAATAAGCAGAGTAATAATGATGGTGAGTGTTCTAGTTTTATATACAGTAAGTACTTTTGGGGCAGCGTTTAAAGATGTACCTGCTTCGCACTGGGCCTATACCGCTATAGCGGATATGCAAAAAAGGGGATTTATGCTCTCTAATAGTGCAGGTGAATTTTCGCCCAATAGTACTATGAATTATTTTGAAGCAGCAGATGTTGCAGCTAAAGCAACGGGCTATGTAGATGTGAAAATTAATCAAAATGTAGATACTGCTTTTAAACAGCAGATTTTAAATAATTATGCAACACAAAAACCAATCCTTGCAAGCTATGAAGCAAAGTATAAGGCATGGGATAAACGTTACAATGAACAAATAGCCTACTTATTAGGAAGAGGCTATCTCAAAGCCCAGGAATTAGATAAGTTTATAACTAAAGGGACAGGACAAGCTGAAACGAGAAGCATTGTGACCAAAGAAGAATTTGCTGTATTTGTTGTGAGGATCTTAGGCAAAGAAGAAACAGCCAAATCGACTTATAAGGTAAGTGGGTTTAGTGATGATAGCCTTATACTGGCAGCTAACAAACCTTACGTAGGCTATCTTAAGGCCCTTGGTCTTGTGAACCCAGATGCAAAAGGCAACTATAGTCCTAAAACACAAGTGACAAGAGCCTGGTGCGCTAAGTTAATAAGCGATACCCTTACATATAAAGAGAAGACAACGGTAACTCAAAGTCCCTCTGCACCTGCATCAAGCAGTTTAGTAACTGTTACAAAGGTTATGGTAAAAGAAGAAAATGTTGACTATTGGGTTTTAGCAACAAAAGCTGGAAAAGCGGGTCATTACGCTATGAAAAATACAGTAAAAGTAACGGATAAAGACGGCCAAGCAGTTTCAGCAATGGATATACCGTCAAATACTCAGGCGATAATAACAACAGCTATACAAGGAACTCAAGAATACATAATAAGTATGAAACTTCAGAGTACATCAGGGGGCGGATCAGCTGCCTCTGATACGACAGTAATCAGTGGAACGATAGCAAGAATAGGTACCAATGGCGGGGTTTCTATTTTCTTAGCTGATGAGAGTACTAAAACGTACTTAATGGATACAAACTGTGTGATTACACTTGACGGACTAGCAGCTGTTATTGATGATATTAAGGAAGACGATGCAGTTAAGGCAACTATTGTATCTAACTATATTACTAAGTTACAAGTGACGACTTCAGGAGCAGGCGGCAGTATAGACATAGAAAATGGTGTAGGCAGCTTAACAAGCGGAGAAGTAATGGCTAAAGGCATTAAAACAGCAGGATATTTCTTAAGTATCAAACAGGGAACAAAGACCTTAGAAATTGTAATAGATGAAAAGGTTATACTTAATAGAAATGATAAAACAGCAGAGTGGGAAGATGTCAGGATAGGGGATCAGGTAAAAGTAGTTAAAGAAAATGGCAATATAACTGAACTTGCTTTTACGGGTACAAGGACAAGCGTAACAGGACAAGTTAAAGCTATTTATATAGCAGCAGTGCCTGAAGTTACAGTGATAACGGACAAAGGCGCTAAAAGTTTCGTGATTAATGGAAATACAGAAATTTATGATTATAATCAAAGGGCCAATGTGTCTCTTAGGGATCTAAGGCTTGGCCAAGATGTAGAAATCTTAATAGACAGCAAAGAAGTGATTTCTTTAGTTATTCAAAGAGGTACTAACACGATTAAATATAAAGGAATAGTACAGGCTATAGGCAAGAAAAGTGCTTATATTGATGTGCTTGTAGACTACGATCCTATATCAGAACAAAGCAAAGTGATTAAAAGGGTGCAAACCCCATTAGAAGTTACAATAGAATTAGATGGAAAGACCGAACATAGAACGATATTTGATAAGGGCATGGATGTTGTCATTACTTATAAATATATGGAGGATGTTATTCCGGAGAAAATCCTTATAATAGAATAAGTTAGTAGGGACAAAGTAAAAGGGGTGGCATAGTGGAAGATGTCACCCTGTTTTTTAACAGATACTTTTTGAAAGCTAAGAGGGGAGAGATAGTATGACAGCACGAAGAAATAGCAATAAAAAAGTAATTGCACTGCAGCAAAGAAGGAAAAGACATAGAGGATTAAAAATAGATCATAAAGTGATGGTAATAGCCGTATGTATAGCAATAGGGATTGGCGTGTTTTTAGGGCTTAGACCTAATGCCTATGAGGTCATTATCAATGATAAGTCAGTTGGAGCTATTAAAGATGAGATGATTTTAGAAAGTGCGAAGCAGACTGTTATGGCACAGCTAAAAGATATTTATCATGCAGAGATTAAATTTGAAGAAGAGGCAAAGCTCAAAAAGTACCGTGCTAAGAAAAGAGATTATATTGATCCAAGTTACTTGGTGACTTATATGAGAAAGAATATGAATGTGCTAATTAGCTTTAGAGAAATTTATGTAGAGGGGAAACCTATTGGGATAGTAGAATCAGATGCGGCTGTAGAAGAACTTAAAATAATTCTTAAAAAAGAGTATTATGGAGATAAAGATGTAGAGGTGGATTTTGGAAAGAAGGTAGAAGTGAAAGAAGTATTTGCAAAAGAAAGTGACCTTATTAACAAGGAGACGCTTATCGAGAAATGCACAGCGACTACACCAAAAATAGTGCAGTATGAAGTAAAATCAGGGGACACCTTATCAGGCATTGCAGATAAGTTTAATATATCTATTGAAAATATCAGAAAAGAAAATGCAGGTTTTACTGAGAATGTGGTATTAAAAATAGGGGAAGTCATTAATGCACGTATCAATGAGCCATTACTGCCGCTGGTTGTGACGAAAGATAACACCGTAACAGATAAGGCGTTAGAAAGTCCTGCGTCAAAAGAAGCTCTAGAAGGTAAAAAGGAGGAGTAGCATGCAAAAAGTAGTTATTATAGAAGATGAAAAAGCTATTTCAGATATAATTAAGTATAACCTTGAAAAAGAAGGGTATAGTGTATTTACAGCCTACGATGGGGAAGAAGGGCTGAAGGTTATTGGGAAAGAGAATCCAGATCTTATTATGCTGGATATTATGATGCCAAAATTAGATGGTTTTGAGGTTTGCAAAACAGTGAGACAGACTAAAAGTACCCCTATTATTATGCTGACAGCAAGGGCGGAAGAGATTGATAAGGTATTGGGGCTTGAGCTTGGAGCAGATGATTATATTACAAAGCCTTTTGGGATGAGAGAGCTGATTGCAAGAGTAAAAGCTAATCTTAGACGGGTCATGGTACCTGCAGCTAAACAGACAGAGGAGACAGGGAATGTTTTAGCAGAAGGGAACCTTGCGATGGACCTTGCTAAATATGAAGTGACTAAAGGAGGAGTAGCTATAGAGCTCACTTTAAGAGAATTTGAGCTGTTAAAGTTTTTGTGGCTGGAGCGAGGGAAGGTATTTTCGAGAGAGCAACTGTTAGAGAAGGTATGGGGATATGAATACTACGGTGACGTAAGAACTGTAGATGTTACAGTAAGACGTCTAAGAGAAAAGATAGAAGATGATGCATCAAAGGCAGGCTACGTGCTGACAAAAAGAGGGATAGGATACTATTTTAGAGGATAGACTTATGAAAACAAGTATACAGCTTAAGATCGTTATGATTTATCTCTCTGTCATCATTATTATTATGATGGTCATTGGGACATTTATTGTTTATAACATTGAGGAAAGAGATTATAAAAACATTCATAGAAATCTTGAAAAAAGAGCAGCAGAGCTTGAGGTGCGCCTTGATTGGCAAACAGGAGAGGTTGAGGCTAGGGACTTAAAAAATAATGTTGATATGGTTAACGAAAATCATATTTATATCCTGGGTGCTGAGGGGAAGGTAGATTTGGGAACTAGTTCACAGCATCGTAAGGGAGATACTGTAAGATCAGAGGTCGTCATTAGGGCAATCAGTACCAAAAAGCCAGCAACAGCCAATATCATTCATTTTGCCAGCCAAAACATAGGTCTTCAGTACACAGACCATGCAAGACCGATTATTGATCCTGCAACGGGAGAGATCACAGCTATTATTTATGTGGCAGCCAGTATTGAAGAGGTCTATAACAATATGATGGAAGTTATGAAAACGATAGCATTGGGGTCGCTGGTTGCGATGATTATAACGGGTCTTTTTGGCGTAGCCTTTTCGAGGATGATCACAGCCCCCATCAAGCAGCTTACAACAAGTGCAAAGAAGCTTGCAGCAGGGGACTATATTAAGCGTATCCCTATTGAATCCAATGATGAGATAGGGGAGCTGACCCAGAGCTTTAACTATATGGCAACGCAGCTTGGCAAAACGATGGAGGCCATCACCAGCGAAAAGAATAAGTTAGAAAAAATATTTGAGCATATGGCAGATGGTGTTATGGCTTTTAATAGGCAGGGGGTCTTGATTCATGCCAACTCCGTGTGCTATGAGATGCTTGGAGCTCTCAATATGGACCATCGTTTTGATTATATATTCCCCAAGCTAGGGATGGATCTATCCTTTGATAAGCTTTTAGAAGGAAAAGAAGAAGCGGCGGCAGAGGACATGCTGATGATTAACAGTAAGTATTTAAGCATGC
This sequence comes from Clostridia bacterium, assembly GCA_029239755.1. GTDB lineage: Bacteria > Bacillota > Clostridia > Lachnospirales > Cellulosilyticaceae > FMMP01. Next base: position 39,667 of record JARBUI010000009.1, read on the forward strand.
ATTTTGCACCTTATGTCAGTGCTAAAGGAGAGCCGGATGGACTTGTTGTTGTGATGCAGGATGTAACTAAGCAGCAAAAGCTGGATCAGATGAGAAAAGAGTTTGTAGCTAATGTTTCCCATGAGCTTAGAACCCCTCTTACAACAGTGAAAAGCTATACCGAAACGCTTATGCAGGGCGCTATTGAGGATAAAGAAACGGCGATGAACTTTTTGGGTGTAATGGATAAAGAAGCTGATCGTATGACTACTCTTGTGCACGATTTATTGGAACTCTCTAAGATTGATAATAAACAAATCCAGCTGAACTTTAAAAAGTTAGACCTTAAGAGGCTAATTGAGGAAACGCTTGAAGCACAGGCCATTCACCTTAAGAAAAAAGGGCATAAGCTGATCTATGAGACGGATGGGGCAGCGTCATACCGCATCAATGGGGATGAACTTAGGATTAAACAAATCCTTCACAACATTCTTTCGAATGCCATAAAATATAGTATAGATCCTGGTGTGATCCACGTTAAACTTTTTGCTGGAGAGTTCATTGCTGTTCAAGTTCAGGATACAGGAATAGGTATTCCAGTTCAGGATCTTGATAGGATTTTTGAAAGGTTTTACCGTGTTGATAAGGCCAGGTCAAGAAAAATGGGCGGAACGGGACTCGGTTTATCCATCGCTAAAGAGCTTGTTGAACTCCATGAAGGAAGCATCAAAATAAGCAGCAAGGTAGGAAAAGGTACAACGGTCACCCTGCATTTTAGAGCAATATAACCGTAGCGCCAGGCCTCTGAGCCTGCCCTCTAAGCTTGACCAAAATCGACATATTGTAAAAAAAAAGTTATTATGATGTAATCAACTTGTAACATTAATAAGCTATAATGTAGAGGAATATAATATATCTATAAGGAAAGGGGGATTCGACAAGATGAAATTCTCTAAAGTATCTATGGTAGTTTTTGCTTTTGTATGCTTTTGGATGTTCAGCGGTTCTCTTTATGCATCTGAATTTTCCACTACGGATTCAAATGTAAAAGTAGAAGTAGTTGAAAAAGATGATAAGAATATTGAGATGATTGTAAGTGAAGATAAATATGTGCGGATCACCCAGCCTACAAAAGTAAATACCTCTACCTTTGAAAGCAAGATGAATATTGCAGGGGAGACTAGTCAAGGTACAGAAATTGTAATAGAAGTATATAACATACAAGCAGATAAAGACGATATATCACTTTTAAAAGCTTCTAAGGTCTATGAGCTTAAGACAGTAGGCATCACAAAAAGTTTTAATCAGCTTATAGAATTACTGGAAGGCGAAAACAAAGTGGTACTTACTTATACAAATGAGAAAGATAAAAAAGATAAAGAAGAAATGATCTTTTACATTATAAGAGAATCAGAGAAAACAAAAGAGAGCGTGAAGAAGCCAGATAGTGTACTTAAGGTTTTTGAGACTATTAAGGGACCAATGAGCTAACCGAAGAAACTAAATAGTAGGTGATACTATGAGAAGGAATATAGTAAAAATTACAATGTTAGTAATGCTGGTTGCATTATGTATGTGGCAGATAGTAATATTATGGCTTGGCGATATGTCAAGCCATAATTTTTTAGGTAAAAGAGGTGCTGGAAATCATGTCATTTTGGTACAGCCGAAGGCCATATGGGTTAACGTAGGAAAGCTGGTCTATAAGATAGATGGCAGCAGAAATGAATACAGCATGCTGATTAATGAAATTAGTGGACTCGTTGTATCAGGAGTTAAAACCAGTGATATTGAAAAGGATGCGGACATGACCTATGAAGATCTGCTGAGTATGCCAGGCATTCTATATGAGTATGATTTGGAACTTGGACTTCAGGAACTGGTTGGAAGTGATGCTGAAATACTGAAAAGTGATATAGGGGTGAACCAAGTCTTTATAGATATGAGCAGATATAATGACCATATGACGAACTTCTACCTGGTAACAGATGATACAAGGATTATTTATGCGGTAACCCTTTATGAGAGACTAGAGGGGCATCAAAAGATCATGGAAAGATTTAATAATCCGGATGCGACCCGTAATTTAGTGGGTTATCAACCCAGCACAACTTCTAATAAAAAGCAGTATATAAGACGCAATAATTTTTTACCCCTAAACACTAAAGAGGCTCCTATAGAATACGATATTCTGCAGGTAAGTAACCCAATTGAAAACATGTCAAGAGAAGAAAAAATAGAAGAGCTTGAACAATATGTAAACTCCTTTTTTGCTAATCCGCTTCTTAAAGAAATAGATGAAAGACAGGATGGAAGTATTATTTTCAGTGAGAACATGCGTGCTATAGTCAAATATGAGCCAAGAGGTACATTAGAGTTTAGTATTACTTCTGCAAATGAAGCGGCTAAGCTTACGCCTATAGAGCGGCTTACTAAGGTTATGGGGTTTGTTGAAGCGTGTACAGGCATTCCAAGATTCTTAAAGGAAGGAATGTACTTAAGTGAGATTGTAAACCAAGGGGAAGAGTATATCTATAAGTTTGATTATAAGTATAAAGGATTTACTATGCAGCTTACGAACCCTGTGAAAGAAGAACTTGGACTTGATCATATTTTAGAGATAACGATAAAAAATAATCAGGTGATAAAAGGTAAATGGAGTATTCTAAGGATAGAACCTAAGGAGAGTACGGATGCTGACAGTGGTGATGGTACAGATACAGTACCAAGGGGATTTGATGAAATAGTTGATACGATGTATGAACTTTATGTTCCAGATGGCTATGAAACGTTAGATGCAGTACAATGCCAGTATATCATGAGTACTACTGAAGGCAAAATGAATTTGGATTGGGTGGTGCAGTATCTTGGAGACTGGTATTATCCTTAATCCGACGCAGGTCCGCTGGAAGGGGGAGGGAGATCTTTTGTGGCTCCACGCCTCCCACTGCCAAACTTAAGGTCCACCAAAAGCCCTCCCTCCCCCTCCCAGCTAGTCTCTGACCAGTTGGATTTAAGGACAAAAGGGATGGGCGAGAAAAGAATTGAGAGATGACAGCGTAGGAGAGAGGGGGCTCTTTCAGGTCGACTCCGGTTGGCTGTGGGTTGGGGCGGAGAGCTGAAAGAGTTCCCTCTCTCCTATGCGACCCTCTAGGTGGAGGATATAATTAGTAAAAACTTTAATTAGGTCTTTTGAAGACATACGTACCAATATTTGATTGCATAGGAGGGAGAATAGATGAATGGTAATAAAGTATTAAACAGACTGCTGCAAGTTTTTTTAGTCATTAACATTTTATTATTCATTATAAATGGTCTTAAATTTACATCATCCTATGTCCTTTCTCAAAATAGAATGAATGATATCCTATCAATCCTTGAGGGGAGGGAGATTATCGTCGATCACCCCTTGCCCAGATTTTTTACACCTAAGAAGCAAGGATCAATTATTATCCCTGAAATGACGTCTGAAAGCAGGAGTGCTCTTGTTAAGGAACTTCTTGGAGGCGGGAAGGAAGAGGTTACTATTTCGACTGAGACCAGCAGCAATAATTTTAAAAGTCCCCATAGAACTTACACAAAAGACAATATAACGATTACCTTTGCCGGGGATAAGAGCATTTACACAGATAATAACTTAGCAGTTGGGGAAACTGTAAACCTTGGGAGTGCAAAAAGGGCCTGTGCTAAATTCATCAAGAAGGCAGGTCTTGAAGCAACCTTTCGTAACCCTTATATTGAGGATAGAAGTACCAAGACCACCACAGTACTTGTCTATTACCCTAGATTTGAAGGGGTACCGGTTTTCGACAGCTATATACAGTTTTACGTAGCTAAAAACGGAATAGCCCAGGCTATTATGCATGTTGCTAAGGTCGAAGCCTTAAAAGGTGCAAATGTAAAGCGTGTTATTTATCCTATTGACATTGTATTATTTGGAATAGAAGACTATCTGGAACTCGAAAAGCCAGTGCATATTACGGATATTGTATTAGGTTATCGCTCACTTAAAATGGAAGGAATAGACATTTTGGAAGAAGAAATTATACCAGTGTATAAGATTACAATTGGGGGATTAAATGAGCCGCTATTTGTTAATGCTTATACTAACGCCCAGATCAAGTGATGTTTTTAGGCGTTTTTAAATTAAACTTTTTATTTATAGGGTTTAATGATATAATATAACCTGGTATCAAGAACGTGGCATGTCTAGGAATCATTTTAAATAATTATTAAGAGGTGTTAAGGTTGAGCGAGTTGTGTATATGTGGTGGAAAACGCCTTGTTGGAGATGTAACCATTAACGGAGCTAAAAATGCGGCTGTTGCTATTTTGCCGGCGGCGCTCTTAGTAGATGGTGTGAGTGAAATAGAAAATTTACCTTATATAGATGATGTTATAAAAGTCAAAGAAGCCATGGATGATCTGGGAGCTGTAACTGAGTTTATAGATGACCATACCCTCCGAGTAGATGCTTCTACAGTATATGACTATAAAGCAACAGAGGATTATATAGGGAATATAAGAGCATCTTATTATTTGATAGGAGCTTTATTAGGCCGGTTCAAAAAGGCTGAAGTAGCTATGCCAGGAGGATGTAATTTTGGTGTAAGGCCTATAGACCAGCATATTAAGGGGTTTGAAGCATTAGGAGCAAAGGTTACTATAGAACATGGTATGATTAAGGCTTATGCAGACAAACTGATTGGAACAAAGATTTATTTGGATGTTGTAAGTGTTGGAGCTACTATTAACATCATGCTTGCAGCAGTACTTGCAGAAGGCACCACAACGATAGAAAATGCAGCAAAAGAACCACATGTAGTAGATGTTGCCAATTTCCTTAACATGGTGGGCGCTGAAGTTAAAGGTGCAGGAACCGATGTTATACGTATTAAAGGGGTAGAGAAGCTTTCAGGAGGCAAATACTCAACTATTCCGGATCAGATTGAAGCAGGAACATATATGATGGCTGCTGCAATTACTGGCGGGGATGTTTATGTACGTAATGTTATCCCTGAGCATATGTACTCTATCAGCTTAAAGATGATTGAAATGGGTATTGAGATTGAAGAAGGGGATGACTATGTTAGAGTCATTGCTCCCGAGGTCTTAAAAGCTACTAATGTTAAGACACTGCCTCACCCAGGATTCCCGACTGATTTGCAGCCTCAGATGGCGGTCCTCTTAAGCGTTGCACAGGGAACAAGCACTATTATAGAAGGTGTCTGGGATAATCGTTTTCAATATATTGACGAATTAAAAAGGACAGGGGCCAATATTAAAGTAGATGGCCGTATGGCAGTGGTAGAAGGAGTATCAAGGCTGACATGTGCAAAGCTTGCAGCAACAGACCTTAGAGCAGGAGCTGCTATGGTTATAGCTGGGCTTAGGGCTGAAGGCGGAGAGACAGTTATTACGAATGTGAAATATATTGACAGAGGTTATGAGGCTATCGAGAAAAAGTTAGCAGCATTAGGTGCTAATATTGAAAGAAGACAAAGCAGTCCAGAAAGCATTTAAACATTATGATCAAAACAAAAAGGATAGGCATTTAGCCCTATCCTTTTTGTTTTGAAAAAATTATTTTTTATTAGTTGAAACCCATGCATTATCTGTCTCAGATTTCTCAGTCTTTGATAGTTTCTTTAAGTTACCGCCTACGCCAACATCTGCAGGCATAGCCCATGCATTATCTGTAGCAGTTTTCTGTTCCTTATCCATAGTTATAACCTCCTAAATAATAAATCATCTGTTTTCAGTTCTTAGTATGTGTATAAATAAAAAAAAAATACGGGGACGGTTCCCCAACATAAAAATGAAGTTTACATAGTTATTTCTTTCGCTTATGATGTATTATAAAGGCTGAAATACGAAATTTATTCAATACTTTTAAGTTGATGGGGGATACCGATGAAAAGTAAATTGATAAGAAAAATGGTTGCAGCGGTACTGATGATTATTGAGATATTTATAATGACAATAACCGCTTATGGGGATCAGGTCAAACAAAGTTATTATTTCTTATATAATAGCCAGGCTGTAACAGATAAAGATTTAAAAAGTATAAAAGGATACATAGAAAAATTTAATAAGGTAGATGTCCAATGTATTTTAAAAGATACATCGGGTATGGATGAATATGAGATTTACGGTTATTTAAAACAGCAGCCAAAAGTAGATGCCATCCAAATATTTGGTATAGCAAAGGATGTTCCTGCATTTAAAGTTAAGCATGATATTGTTATGCGTTCGGGAGTACAGGAAATAGCAAGAATAAGTACAGTATGGGAAAATTCATATTATGATACAGACTATTTTTATAACAATTTGCAGAATGATATAGAACAAATTAAAGAGTTCACAATTAAAAATTATGGATATGAAACAATAAAGGTTAATTTGGCACCTGAAATAAAAGTAGTAAGATTACCACTGACAAAAGGTGATTATGAGACATATCTTAATAAATATTATAGTTATGTGAAAATGCATCCAGGGGTATTGCCATTAACAAGTTTTTATGACTCCGCTTTTGGTAAGCATACGCAGTCTATAGACCATCTGAACTATTTTATACAGGGGAATATGGACTATGAAGGGAAATTTATAGATAGCACTAAGTACACTTTGTTTGGGCAAAAAGAGTTTTATAATATGAAACTATCCACCTCAGGGGAGTACACTAAAGAGAACATGAGAAAAATGAATGAAAAGCAAATACAGAACTTTGTTTTTTCAGGACATGGTACTAAGGATGGATTTTTTTATCAAACAAAAAGTGAGATTAATAGTAAGAATGTTAATACCATTTTGGAAAAGAATTATTATAATATGAATGCAATAAGCTGCAATAATGCAGAGGGAATAGATAATAAAAATTTTGTTTATAAGATGTTAAAAGGAAAGGGCGTCTATGTGATGGCGCTGACAGATTTTTATTATCATGGAGATTTAAATTTCCAAAAGGATATGAATTATACTTATCAAGATGACAACTTCAGATATCTCTACTATCATTATTATAAAAACCTATATAGCGGAATCAATTTAACAGATAGCTTTCATAAAGCTCAAAAGGCTTATGCTGAAAGAATACATAAAAAACCTATAAGAGAAATAAGCCAGTGTCAATTAAGTAATTTAGTTTTTTGTCATAACTTTGGTGTGTTAGAGTATAAACAGATTGAAAAGCAATACACCTATAAAGATCTTTTAAATGAGCGACAGAAGAATGATTTTGCAACTTATATTCAGGCCATTACTCAGGAAATAACGGAATGGACAAATCGAGAAACACTCGAAAAAGAAAAAATAAAAACTATGTTAAATAAGGAATATACTTTTAGCTTCGGTAAGTTCAACGGGGAAGATCTATATGAAGTTCATGATGGCATTAAAATTAATAAAATGGACTATCAAAGGATAGGAGATGAGATACTAGTTAATATTGACTTTGACAGTTCACAAGAGGGGCGTATTATCTTAAGAAGTAATGGCCCGAATGTACCTCTTAATGATTTCAAAAAAGGAAACAATAAACTGCAGTTTCCGATTCAGCTTAAATATTTATTTAGATTTGATGCTAGCATAGATTTATTTTTTTATGGATATATGAATCCTAAGACGAAAACTATAGAAGGAGTTAAAAATCATTATATAAGTATTAAGTATTAAAATAGAAGAAAAATAAATGGTAAGGGACAGTTCTTTAAACTATCGGTTAAGAACCCTTTTACATTAAAGAGAATAAAGACTGTTAAAGGAGAAAAGAGATGAAAATAGACATCATTTGTGTAGGCAGGCTTAAAGAGAGATATTTAACTGAGGCAGCTGCTGAATATATAAAGAGGCTTTCAAAATATTGTAAGCTGGAGATAAAAGAAGTAGCTGATGAGAAGGCTCCGGAAAATTTAAGTCCAAAACAAGAAGCTGATATTAAAAACAAAGAAGGGGAAGCTATTCTTAAACATGTTAAAGATGGGGCCTATGTCATGGCACTTGCTATAGAGGGGCAGATGTACAGCTCAGAAGGCCTAGCAAAGAATATAGCTGCACTTGGGTTAAAGGGTAAAAGTCATATTGCTTTTATTATAGGGGGCTCGTTAGGTTTATCAGATGAAGTTTTAAAAAGGGCAGATGAAAAAGTTAGTTTTTCTAAGATGACGTTTCCTCATCAATTGGTGAGAGTTATTTTGCTAGAGCAGGTTTATAGATGCTTTAGGATCAATAGTAATGAACCTTACCATAAATAAGGAATATTTCATTAGTAATGTAGAAAAGTTTAGGCGGGATTTTGATATATAGCATGTTGCAAAGAAACCTCAATCAGTTCTATACTGAACTGGTATTAAATATCCAAGAGAAGAATGAATGCGATGCTTATTAAATCAGTTTAACAAATTTACTTGTATTAGCAAATAATTTCACCTATAATTAAAGTGGTTGTTTATTCATACTATTATGATAATTTGTCGGGGAGATATACTTGTGTTAAAAATAAATAGCAATTTTGTGATATTTGGAGAATTATTATCACCCTATATAATGTTAAATTTTGTTGGTCTTTGTATGGGGGTAATAATTGCATTAATTATATGTAAAAAGAGAAGCTTGCAATACAATTTTATTTTTAGGATGATAATAAGTGTTCTGTTTATTGGGGTTATTTCAGCGGTTTATGTAAGTTATATACCTCGTTTTATGCTGTCATTTAGTTATGTACTTGGCTTAACTGTCGCTGTCTTTTTGTTTGGACTAATTGGCAAAGTATTTCATAAAAATTGGAGAGATTGCTGTGAAATCGGATTAATCGCTGTAAGCGTATTTATGACATTCAGCAAAATTGGTTGTTTTTTTGCAGGGTGTTGCCATGGTAAACCCTATAAAGGCGTTTTTCCAGTTATATATTCTGCTAATAGTCATGCTCTTTTACACGGAGTTCAGTTGTTTCCTATTCAATTGGCCGAGGCACTTATGCGTATTCTAGTTATAGGATTTATGCTCATTCTGTATTATAAAGATATCTTTAGATGGTACAGACTTCCATTGTTATTTTGCCTAACGGGGAACTGTTACTTCTGGGGCATGTTTTTTTGGTATGAACCGTTAAAAACTATAAATCAAAATGGCATTAACTACGTTCTTATTTTTAATGTTTTATTTGGGATCGGTACGCTGATTTGTGTGTGTCTTCAGTTATTAGAACGAGCAAATAATCCATTCAATAAATCATACAATTAAAAGAAGAGGTGATAGGTAATGTTTAAAAAGTTTAGGTCAGTTGTTCTAAATGTAGGCTTAGCAGTAGCAGTAACTATATCCAGTCTTTTTATGATGGGTGCATATGATCCAAGTTGTGGTGATGAAAAATATTCAGAAATAGTATTTGCCCCCGACGTTGTAACTAGAGAGGTTAATATTATAGAGGGTTCAGAAGCTTCAATCCCAATGAAAGTTATAATTACAATGCAAGGGGACTATACGCTGCAAGATGTTTATGGTGATCATTATAACCGTGCTGAAATTAGTATAGATTCAGCATTCAATCAGCCTGGTATTACAATCGGGCCTACATACCGTACAAATTCAACTTCTACTCCAACCACTACTGGGTCAGTATATACCTTAACTGAAAGCACTACGGAGGCAGTATATGGCTTAACTGAAACCACCACAGGGTCAGTATATACCTTGACTGCTGATGTGCATTTAACTAACACTTTGCCTAGTGGAGATTATTCTATTCCTGTAATTTTTAGCATTTATAATATTAAAGAAGATGTAAATTTTACGCTTGGTCAAGATATTCTTGTACATATTACGCGAGCTCCTTTGGGAATAACATCAACCAATCTTATTGATGGGATAGTTGGAACGAATTATAGCACAGTATTAGCAGCAAGCGGCGGGTCAGCACCCTATACGTGGGATGTGAGTGGTTTGCCGCCAGAACTGAAGTTTGATGTCCATACTGGGGAAATAAGCGGCATACCAACAGTAGAGGGATCATACCCTGTTTTAGTAACAGTGAGAGATGGGGCAGAAACGCCGAATATAGCTTTTAAGAGTTTAACATTACTTGTAAAGCCGGCATTAGAGATAACTACAAGCAGGCTGACAAATGGAACAGTTGGAACAAACTATAGTACAGTATTAGCGGCAAGTGGCGGATCAGCGCCATATACGTGGGAAGTGAACGGTTTACCGACAGGGTTAAATGTAGATGCTGGTACTGGTGAAATAAGCGGAATACCAAAGGCAGCAGGAACATTTGCTGTACATATCACGGTTACAGATAATAGCATTACAAGAAGCAGTAAAGATATAGATTTAATAATTACCCCAAGGTCTAGCAGTGGGTCTGATTCGACACCAGCAACTTCTCCTAAGCCACCGTTAGTTAACATATTCGCAAACATGCTGGATACAAGTGACAGACTTATTGAATCTATTGCTGTTGGTCTTAACAAGGACACAGGGGTAGCTACAATTCAAGTAAAGGATAAAGCAATATTAGATGATGCATTTAGCACAATTGCTTCCAATAATAAGGGTATAAAAACAATGAAAATTAAAGTTCCGGCAATAGCTGAGGCAAAAGAATATCATTCTATTCTGCCAGCTGGATTTTGGACTTTAGGAGATGGCAGCGAAGCTATTGAAATACAAAATGATATAGCATCTATAACAATTCCAAATAACATGCTTAGTACAATAGATATATCTAAGCTGCAATATATAGGATTAACAATTGCATCTGTTAATAAAGAAAAGCTAGATTTAGCCACTCGTGAGATAATCAAAGATAGACCTATTATAGAGATTAAATTACATGCTAATGGGCAACGAATGCCATGGAGCAATGAAAACGTACCTGTAACTATCTCAGTACCATATACACCGACACCTGATGAGATGAAAGATTTGGAACATATTACAGTGTGGTATATAGATGGAGAGGGAAAAGCAGTAGCTGTACCTAATGGTAAATATAATCCTGAAACAGGCTGCGTAACTTTTAGAACGACACACTTTAGTAAGTATGCAGTGGTCTTTGTACAAAAGCATTTCAACGATATTAATAGTTCTCATTGGGCTAAAAAGAGTATTGAGATTTTAGCCTCAAAAGGGATTATTAGTAAAAAAGCTGATGCAAACTTTCAACCGTCAAGAGATATAACAAGAGCCGACTTTTTAGAATTCCTTGTTAAAACGTTAGGTCTTCGTGCTCAAGTTGATGGTAGCTTTAGTGATGTAAAACCTGATAAATATTATTATGAAGCTGTAAGAATAGCAAAAAAACTTGATATTGCAACGGGATCAGATAACAATATTTTTAATCCGGAGGCACCAATTTCTAGGCAAGATATGATGGTTATGACTGAGAGAGCATTAAATATTGTAAGTGGGAAGACTGTAAAAGCTTCGTTAGTTAACTTAAATCAGTTTTCTGATAAAGATAAGATCTCTGAGTATGCAAAAGCAAGTGTATCAATCCTTGTGGCTAATAGATTAATAGGAGGAAGTAATGGTAAAATAAACCCATTATCAAATACGACAAGAGCTGAGGCGGCAGCATTCCTATATAAAATTTATAACCAATATTAATATGTAAATTAGCAATACCTTTATTAGAGTTTGAGTTATACTATGTATCTACAAGAAAAATGTTTAGTTAAGTAGGGACTGCACAGTAACATTATGCAGTCCCCTTTTTCCATGTGCCCAGACCTTGATATTTTAAAAGTAACTATTATTGATGAAAGGAAATAAAGTTTTAAAATAATAGATAGTGATAAGGTTTAAAGTAATAAGAAGATAGGGTATAATTAAATTAATAGATAATAAGTAGTTAAGATTAATTGCCAATCACTAAAAATAGTATTAATATTAAATAGCTTATTGAGAGGAATGAAAGCAAGTCTTGGTAGGCTTATTTTATATGGGTAAATCTGTGGCTAATGGAGTGAGGAGACCGTATCATAAATAAGGGATGTTTCATAAAAGACAAGACTTGGAAGTTATCGAAAAAAGATTTTAAAATAAATTATAGAAAAATATGGAGATATGATAAAATGTGTGAGAATTGTATGTACCTAGAGTATGATGAAGCAAAAGACCAGCACTTCTGCAGTGTTGGACCGGTTATGGATGAAGATGATATGGCAAGAATGAGCTATTATTATAGTAAAGGCTGCACTTACTATAGAATAGGAGATGAATATACTCTTGTTCGTAAACAAAATTGATACAATGTTATTGGTGCTGTATTTTTTGATTTTTACAGCAGGGTTTATTGATTCTGTGGCCGGCGGAGGCGGGCTGATTTCACTGCCGGCATATATGATTACTGGCCTGCCTGTCCATGTGGCCTATGGATGTAATAAATTTTCATCTGCCTGCGGGACTACTTTTTCGACTTTTAGATTTTTGAAAAAAGGATCTATAGATATTTATTTTGGAGCAGCTGCTGCGGTGAGTTCTTTCATTGGGGCTGCTCTTTCGACACAGATTATGTTAATGCTGGATGATAAAGTTTTAAAGACAATGCTTGTTATTGTTATACCTATTGCTTCGGTTATTATTTTAATTCATAAGAACTATGGAAGTGAAGATCGTTCCGGAGAAATTAAGCCTAGAAAGAAATTTGCTATGGCAGTATTTATAGGTTTGCTTATTGGTTTTTATGATGGCTTAATTGGCCCTGGGACAGGCACCTTTGCTATTATTGCCTTTTCGGTTATTATGAAATATGACCTCAGAAATGCTTCAGGCAATGCAAAACTTTTAAACCTTGCATCCAATTATGCATCTTTAGTAACTTTTATATTTGCAGGAACAATTAATTATAGTATAGCCATCCCTGCTGCTTTTTGCGGAATCTTAGGAAATTATATTGGGGCTGGTCTAGCCTTAAAAAAAGGGGCAAAGGTCATTCGGCCAATGCTTATAGTTGTATTAACACTACTATTAGTTAAAATGGTATCTGATTTGCTAATGCTTGGAACAAAGTGAGGATAGTTTCGTCTAAAAGATTAATAACAATCTTATGCTCAATTTTTTATTGAATAGATGAAGAGGTGAAAGGTTATGAGACGTTTAAAAGAAATGTTAATAAGCAGAGTTAAAGGAATATCTGTGGCGGGGATGCGTTTTCCAATCACAGTTGTGAGTTTATTGGCTGCCGCTGCGGTTATTTTTAGGCTGATCGCCACAAGCGAGCCCCCATCTGTGATGCTTCAAAAGCTGATGTTTACATTTGTAGTAGGTGCAGCTTTAGGTATGACTACGCAGTTTGCAGTTGAAAGATTTGAGAAGCTTTTTGAGAAACGAATGCTGGTCTATGGAGCAGCAGTACTGGTTCTAGCAGGTTATTTTTTGATTTTACTGCCTGCACCTGAGATTAGTGCGGAGATTACGGTGAGAAGTTTGGTGACAGTATTTGCATTAATTTGCATGATACTATGGATACCTTCCTACAAGTCGGAAGCTAATTTTAACACGACTACACTCGTTCATTTTAAATCTTTTTTTACTTCACTGCTTTATTCAGGAGTAATCTCTGTAGGTATTGTAGCTATTATTGCAACTATTAATACTTTGCTTTTTAGGGTTAATGATGATACTTATGCCTATACTATGACGGTGATATGGGTAATCTTTGCGCCTATTTATTATTTATCACTCATCCCTAGATTTAATCCAAAATCTGAGGCGGATGAAAGTATGATCGTGCGTGCAAGCCTTTATCCAAAATTCCTTGATATTCTTATCTCGAACATCGCCATTCCACTCGTTAGTGCCTATACTTTGGTATTAACACTTTATTTTTTGAAAATACTTTTTACATTGACGTGGCCGTCAGGACAGGTCGGGCCTATGGTACTTGTTTACTCTATAGCGGGACTTGTAGTTTTTATCCTATCTAGTTTGCTGGAAAATAAGTGGGCTTTATTCTACCGTAGGATATTCCCTAAAATCCTTATTCCGATTGTGATCATGCAGCTTATCTCAGCAGGTATTCGCTTGAACACTTATGGGGTCACAGAATCAAGATACTATGTCATTCTATTTGGAATCTTTTCAGTCATAGCCGGGCTCATATTAAGTTTTAGTAAAGTTTTAAAAAACGAACGTATTGCACTCCTCGCGGCTGCATTTTCAATCCTTTCAATCATTCCTCCAATTGATGCTTTTACTGTCTCACGCTATAGTCAAATTAGCAGGATTGAATCTATTCTTGGAAAAGAAGGTATGCTGGCTGATGGCATAGTTGTGAAAAAGGAAGATGCATCGGAATCTACAAAGATTGAGACAACTAATATTTTATACTATCTTGAAAGAAGCAGTTCGCTTAAGTATATTAGCTGGCTGCCAGAGGATTTTGAAGTTTATAATGATTTTGAATCAGTATTTGGATTTGAACCTACCTACCCAGCCCATTCAGAAGGAGACAGGCAGTATTTTAATGTTTTACTAAATACAGAGAAGCCCTTGGGAGTCGAAGGATATGATGTGCTTCTTAGTACTTTTGCAGGAAGGCATATGAGCGAAAAAGAGCTGACAGATAGGGATTTCGAGCTTGGCGGCAAGGCTTATCAGTTGAAGGCAGACAAGATTTCTCAGGATGAAGTATACGTTTCTATCTTGGACTCAGAGGGGACTGAACTTGTTGGAACGGGGCTCTATGAATTTGCTGAGAAGCTTATTGGAGAAGAGACTGTTATGAAAGAGGCGCTGCCACCAGAAGAGATGACTTTTGATGTCTCTAAAGATGGCTATAAACTGAGGATTATATTCCAGAATATTAATTATACATCCGGCAGCGATGCTGATGCGGGCACTGATTATGGGATGTATGTTTTATTTGCAGTACCTAGATAAAAATAGTATTTTAATTATATAGCAGACATAAACGCAGAGCATTCGAAAGGATAATGCTCTGCGTTTTTTAAGTAGACTTCGGCATACCTATAGGAATCCTTCCTTTATTTTTAGTATGCACATCTCTTAACCAAAATATAAAGAAAATAGTAGTTGATAAGGGCTGAAGGATTAATATAATCTTATTAAAAAAGAGCTTTAGAGGTACCTTCAAATTATTTGAATAGATGTTAAAATGAGTGTAGGATGATGAGAGAAGGGAAGGAGAAATAAATGGAACGTGATAAAGACAGCGTATTAAGACTGATAGATTATGTTAAAGGTCTCCAAGACCCTGCAAAGGGTAAGACTCTTTATGAGAAGTATAAGGAAGATATTGAAAATGTAGTGCCGCAAGAAGTCTTTGAAGTTTTTTATGCGCTTTTGCAAGAGGGAAAAGAGCCCAGCGAGATCCTGATTGTTCTTGATAAAGTGATCAATGTCTTTTACAAGCCCCTAATGGCTTATGGGTGGACAGTGTCTGGGCATAATCAGTTTCTAAAGGACTTGATGCTGGAAAATAAAGCCTTGGTTGAACGGACCAACCAAATGCGAGAAGTGCTTAAGGAAAAACCTTTAAACGTCAAAAAAGAAAAGTTAGCCCCTAAAATAGAGGAGCTGCAGCTTTTTAATGATCACTACTTAAAGAAAGAGAATATCCTTTTTCCCTATTTAGAGAGAAAGATGGATAAGTTTGAAGGGCTTTCTATTATGTGGGCACTTCATGATGAGATTAGAAGGCAGATTAAAGAAATGATACAGCTGCTTAGAAGTGAAGAGAGCAATGAGATGCAGATTAATACGGGTATTGGCAAGTTGTTTTTTGCCGTACTTGGCTTAGTTAAAAAAGAAGAGTTGATTTTATTTCCGGCAGCAAGTGAAATACTGGACGATCAAGAATGGGATGAAATGTATAAGCAAAGTCTCGAATATCATTTTCCTTTTATAGAAAAAAAGGCAGCAGAAGCTGATCAGGGGAAACCTGCAAAGTCTGAGGCAACTTTTGAAAGGTTCAATGAAGGGGATCACTTCAAAACTGAAACCGGGGTGCTTAGTTTTGAACAAGCTATAATGATTTTCAATGCACTTCCTGTAGATCTATCTTTTGTGGATGAAAACAATAAGGTGAAGTTTTTCACGCGGCCAAAAGATCGGATTTTTCCGCGCTCACCAGCCATTATAGGCAGGGATGTCAAAAACTGCCACCCGCCAGACAGTGTACATGTGGTGAATAAGATTATCGAGAGCTTCCGATCAGGAGCGAAAGATACAGCCTCATTTTGGATTAAACTAAAAGGCAAAACAATATTGATCCAGTATTTTGCGCTGAGAGATGCAGGAGGCTGTTATAAAGGCACCTTAGAAGTTAGCCAGGATATTACTGAAATACAACGCTTAGAAGGAGAAAAAAGGTTGCTGGATTGGGAATGAATTTTGATATACTAAAGAAAACGATATAAGCGAGGATGTATTATGACCAAACATCATATTTATACAATGAGTGTAGCAAATGTCTATCCCCTTTATGTTACGAAGGCGGAGAAAAAAGGACGTACGAAAACAGAAGTGGATGAAATTATCTGTTGGCTCACGGGATATAGCCAGGAAGAGTTAGAAGAAGAGCTGGAAAAGCAGACAGACTTTGAGACCTTCTTTGCGGAAGCTCCAAAGCTGAATCCTTCACGGGCTTTAATCAAAGGTGTGGTCTGCGGTGTCCGAGTGGAAGACATCGAAGAACCAACTATGCAGGAAATTCGCTATTTGGATAAGCTGATTGATGAGTTAGCAAAAGGAAAAGCGATGGATAAGATTTTGCGAAAATAATAATTTTAAAAGGTAGATTGTTTTTCATTTTAAAGCATTATATGATTACTTCAGACATCGATGTACTAAAAAATAGGAGGATAATGAGTGGTGATAGATAAAGAATATTATAAAATGATTTTTAAAAGAAAGTCATTTAGAAGATTTAACGACACCCTTAAGCTCTCTCATGATGAATTACGTGATATTGAAGAAAAGGTTAAAGCTTTAATATCACTTGTAGACACTATAGATGTTAAGTACCGTATTGTGCGAAGAGAAGAAACCACCTGTAAACGAGGGGAGTATTGCTTACTTATTTACAGCGAAGAAAAAGAGAAATTTTTATTAAATATTGGATATATGTTTGAACAATTGGATTTATATTTAGCGAGTAAAGATATTGGGGTATGTTGGTACGGAATGGGTAAAACACAAGAGTCAGAATATGAAAACTTGAAATTTGTGATTATGATGGCTTTGGGTAAAGGGCATTCTCATGAGTTTAGAAGAGATTATACAAAATGCAAGAGAAAAGAAACGCAGGAAATTTGGCATGGCGCCTCAGGATTAGAAATAGTAGCTGAAGTTGTAAAGTATGCTCCAAGTGCATGCAATACACAGCCGTGGAGGGTTGTTTGTGAAAAAAATAAATTGAAAGTATATAGAACGACAAATATTAAGTCTATTATGCCTAAAGACAAAGTGCCGTTTTATAACTCAATTGATATGGGAATATTTCTGTATTTTTTAGAATTGGCGATGTTGTATAACCGTATTTCTTTTCAGAGGTTTCTTTGCCAGGAAGAAGACCAAGCTGAGTTAATACCTATTGCCATATACCATTTAATTTAGGGGAAAATATTAACTTAAGTTAATGGGTGTTGCGGCCATATAGTCTATTGCCTTAGTGATAGAGCAATCTCTTCATCATATACTATATTAAATAGATCTAAGGAGGTCTGCAAATTGAATAACTATGCCAATATGCAGGATACTTATATACTTGATAAAAAAACTGGAGATATAAATGGAGACAAAATCCCTGATACAGTTTATCTAGTAGGTGAAAAGAGAGAGAATGCTTTTTATGAGAACATAAAAGTAATAGTACAAGATGGCAGGACAAAGCGACGCTATGTAATCCCTCTATATCCGGAGTATAGTATGGCGTATAATCCGTGGCTGTTTCTTGGGAGCTTCACTAAGTCGAATACTAACGAGATCATGGTAAGCCTTCCTGTGGGGGGAAGCGGCGCACTAACATATTATTATGTTCTATCATTCCTCAAAAACAAGTCAGAGTATATACTTGGACCTGAGGATTTTATCGTCCTTACCGAACCTCTAAAAGTTGAAGTTATCTATAGGGATCATTATAAAGTGCTTGTTAAAAGCAGAAAACTTAATCAATCTTATATACTGGATATAAGCAGCAGAAAGAGCACTTATGAAGGAACCATTTACGATAAAGACGGCAAACTTATGGAGCCTAGAGAAGGATTTGTAATTTACCAGCCACGCCTAGATCCTATCAGACTTGACGGTAATGAACCCTATAAGCTGACGGCGCAGCAGGAGATAGCAGGAACATCACGTGCTGATCGGCTAGGGTATATGGTAACATATTGGAAGTACTCCGGTCAAAATAGATGCTGGGTTTTGGATCCGGAGATGTTTTCGGTTATGCTCTAGGTACTCAAGTAGTTAGTTTTACCTGCAGGAGCTAGATGAAAAACGGATATGAAGGACTAAAAGATTAATATTAGAGCGTAGTGCCTGGCACTACGCTCTAATATTTGGGGAGGATTTTTTATTATCACATGGCTGTCACATGGCTTTCAGATAACTTTCACACTACGGTCGTGTAAATTTCTTTTTTATAAATTAGGATAGTGACTATAAACTATTGCTATTTGAAAGGAATAAACATGATGAATATTAAACCGAATGTAATAAGAATGATACGGTGTATAGTACAAGGTCTTGGCATTCTATTTTTAATTATGGGACTTTTTACAGGTTATCCCATAACTAAAGTCCTTTTATTAGGAATCACTTTTGCTATGGGGGCTGTCTTTTGTGGTTGGGTTTGTCCCTTTGGGACGTTACAAGAGTGGCTTGGCATGTTAGGAGGTAAATTAGAAATTAAGAAACGTACGATTCCTAAAGAACTAAAACAAGTACTAGTCTGCCTGCGATATGTTTTGCTTATTATTACACTGCTTATTAGTGCCGATTTTATTTTTAGTTTGCTAAGTCTGAACCCTCGCAGTAACTTGGCATTGTTTCTTTTAGGGAATAGCCTGACAGCTGCAGGGTGGATTGTTATTTGCATATTTACGCTAACCTCTCTTATTTATAAAAGGCCATTTTGCAACTATCTATGCATTGAAGGGGCAAAATATGGCTGCATAAGTGCACTTAGGCCTATCACTATCAAAAGAAATGCAAATAACTGTATTAACTGTAACAAATGTAACAAGGTATGCCCTATGCATATAGATGTGGCTTCCCATGAGCAAGTAAGGTCAATGCAGTGTATCAGTTGTATGGAGTGCGTTTTAACATGTCCTGTCAAGGATACCTTAACTGTAGGACTTATGCCTATTAAAGAAAAAAATAAAAAAGCGGCGTTTCCGCTCATTGCTATCATTACATTTACAGTAATTGCAGGGATTGTGTATAGCAGCATGCATTACGATAGTGCGGCTGCCGAAAAATCAAATATTATTACAGGAGAGGCTGCAGTGGCATATGGAGATGCCAAAGGGATTGCTGATGGGATTTATACGGGAGTTGGTACGGGCTTTAGAGGAGAAATGACTGTTCAGGTTACTGTAGAGAATGAACTCATTCGTGCGATTGAGATTACTAAAACTACCGATGATGCTAAGTGGCTGGAGCGGGCATACAGCACAGTAGCTTCTGAGATTATTTCTTCTCAGGCAGCAGATGTAGAGGCAGTATCCGGAGCGACTTACTCTTCAATGGGAATAAAAGAAGCCGTTGCAAACGCATTAATAAATGCAGGCGGAGAACATGTGGAAGCGATTATCAATGATTTGCCTAAAGAAGACAGGCATGGAAAAAGACCTAGAGGAAGACATTTTGATGGTTTAGAATAACCCCTTTAGCTTAGAGTGATCTAAGCTAAAGGGGTTTACCTTTTCCGGTGATTGTCTTACGTATCAGACATCTTTAAACATCCACGGTCTTGTGCAATTTTAACTGCTGAGATTTTACTGCTTACGCTAAGTTTCTGATAGATGTTTTTAAAATGTGTTTTGACAGTTTCCTCAGAAATAAATAGGCGCATAGCCATTTCCTTTCTGCTGAGTCCTTCAGCAGCTAGTGACAGAATATCGATTTCACGCTGTGACAGGGAAGCAGGGTGGTAGGATAGCCCTTGAATCATTCGTTCATACCTTAGGCAGAGTGTCAGGATAGTGCTTAAGTATTCATCCTCAGGATGCTTTTGAACGATGTACTGAAGCATTGCTATAATGTGTGGTGCGCTTTCTGCAAAGGGCGTAATAAGCCTGTCAGGGCGAGCCTCGTTTAGTGCGGCTTCAAGGACAGCTGCGCCGGCGCTTGTCCCATGCAAATGACATCTGGCTGCTGCTTCAAATATCTTGTTATAAATAAGTCCAAGCTGGTTGCTAAACAAAGAGAATCTCTTTTTAAACTCAGTAGTTAAGGTCTCTAGCTTTATGTATTTTTTTGATGTCATCACGGCTTTGCCATAGACAATATAAATATAAGAGAGCCCTTGAGAGTAGAAGCTGGCGGATGTCATATCACCGATTTGCAGCCACGATGGAATCTGTTCAAACTGACAGATACTTGCGAAGATATAGCCGCTGCACAGATCCACCGCCGTGTTGTAGAGTGGTCTGTTAAGTCTTTCGGCATCCCTCTGTAGTTCTTTTAAGAGTTCCAAAGCTTCAGAGAGTCTGCCTTCTAAGATGCGAAGCCGTATCAGGCAGAATCTTGCGCAGAGAATGATGTAGATCTGTGACATGGTTTCTGCTTTTTCAATTGTCTCTAAGACGTGCTTTTCTACCTTGTCAAAGGCTCCTGTCTCCAGTGCATATTCTGCAAGGGCCAGAAAACTGCTGCCAGCTCCACAGCCATTAGAAAACTCGGTGAAATCAGTAGATTTTGCAAGGACATCAGATATTTTCTTTAAACTTCCCATTTCTCTAAAATAGATATAAAGATAGTGGGGCGAACCAAAGGTAAAAGTATACCCTTGAAGCAGGAGATATGAATGCTGACCGTTCAGAAGCCTGATGATTTCTTGGTTTTGGGTCATCATTTCTGAAAAATAGTTAAAGTAAGTGAGGATACGGACAATTAAGGTTTCACCTAAAATGCGGTTTCGGTAAGTTTCATCGATGCCATCTTGCTTTTTGTAATACCTCTCAAGCTCATTAAGCCTCTCCGCCCAACCTAAGATAGGGTTTTGCTTGCCTTGTACGATAGAATGAAAAATATGCAGCAGATAAGCCAGAGGGTACTCAAACAGTACTTCGCGCGGTGTACTGTTAAACATAGCATCAACGCCTTCGAATTGAAGCAGTACATTTCGGATATTTTGAGGATTATTTAGATGAGATAGAATGCGCTCAGTGAGGCCTGCCTGATTTAAGCAGCTATAGGCTCTCTGGAATTCCTGTTTTTCAAGATACCAGTCACCCAGGCGGGTATAGAATTCGCAGACTTCTTCGGCAGAGAAATTTTGCTTTAACCTTAAGTAGTCAAGAAGAACGCTGTGTATTTTGTATGTTTTACTTTTTTCATCATAGAAAACAAACCCATTTTCCCTAGTCAGTTTTTTTAGCAGCGGCTTTGTATTTTTGTTCTTTGTTACACATTTGGCCTGTTCTGCCGTAAAGTCTTCGAGTACCGAGAGCTTAAGCAGAAAACTCTGCATATCCTTATCATATGGGGCAAACAATGCCTTCTCAACCATTTCCTCTATCATTGTACTCAGGCCCACAGGAATTCCATTTTTAATACCCAAAAGAATAATATATATGAATGAAATCCATCCGTCCGTATATTCATATATTTTACTTAAATCCTCATCGGTTATACCGGGATGCACCCTTCGGCAGTAATCCTGAGTTTCAGAGTATGTGAACTTCAAGTGCTGCCTGGATAGGATGTAGCAAAGGCCCTTTGAGAGCAGCTCTACAAAATCAATATCGGTAGTGTCCCTGGTAATAAGAAGAATATGTAATCCGTCAAGCTCCTCACGGGCAAGCCGCATAATCAGCTTTTTTAGTGCTGCACTCTTAGTAAACTGGTAATCATCCAGTATCATGAAGAAATTTTCTGCGGGGAGTACACCTGAGAAAATCTGCAGCACCTTTTCCATTTGCGGAGCATCAGAAGGAATACCAAGGGACTTTAAGGCAAACCCAGCATGTGCATCTTGCCTAACTATTTCATCGGTGAATTTATCCCAGAAAACGGCTTCTGAACCACTTAAGTCAGGAAAGGTAAACCAAAAGGGATTTATTTTTTCGGCTTCAATAAACTTCTTTACCGCAGTGGTTTTTCCATAGCCCATAGGGGCTTCTAGCAGGGTAAGAGGGTAATTATAAACAGCAGATAGTATTTGGTTAATCCGTACTCTTTCTAAATGATCAGCATTTCTCAAGTTATCCCTCCTTTTCTACGATTAACTTAATTATATCAGAAGAATATTTGCATGCCAATCATCGGGAAAAGGCTCAAAACATGTGTATCCCCCATATGGGGGATACACATGTTTTGTAAACTTATTTAAAATAGGAGATAGATAAGTATGTCTTTATAAAATGAAAGTTGGTGAAAGTATGTGCAAAATCATAAGCGTCCAGGCAAGTGATGATTACAAGCTCATGATAGGCTTTGAGAGCGGAAGCAGTATTATCTTTAATATGCAGAAAATAGTTAAAACCATTCCTTATCTCAGACTGAAGGATCAATCAACCTTTAAGCGTGTTAAATGTGATGGGAAATCCGTGTATTGGGATGCGGCAGATGGGAAAGAAGAGTATATGCCATTAAGACTTAGTGTTGATGCAATTTTATTTTCTCTAAGAGACTAAGCAGCCCATGAATAACTTATGCAAATAGAAAGAGGGAAAAAGAGCATGCAAATAAGAAAGAGAATAAGTTTATTGCTGGTCGTAGCAATACTAATGACATTATTTCCAGTAACAGTACCAGTTATGGCAGCAGAAACAACAAACATACAGCTGGTTAAAGACACTGCAAATTACGGAAATGTAGCTACAGGACAGGTATTTTATTTTGGTCAGTATACAAAGAATGATAACAGCAAGGCACCTATTCTATGGCGTGTTATGGGAGTGGAAAGTGGTGAGGTTACGCTCATGAGTGAGTACATATTAGAATATAGAAAGTACGATGATTCATCCCATCAAAATTGGGCAGGCTCAGATATTTGTCGCTATCTTAATAGTCAAGATATCTATACAAGTGATGGCTTTTTGACGACAGCCTTTACCACAGCAGAGCAGGGGGATATTGTCCCTTATGGAATAAACGACGAATCATATGGCTGGGGAACAATAGATAGTATGCAAAGAATTGTCTTACCATCTATTAATGAGGTGCGAGCTGGGGGCGCTTTTGGCTGGAACCAAGACAGTGATAGAGTAGCACAAGAAGCAGAGGGATATAGATATAGAGAGACTCCTTTTAATAAAGACTGGTGGCTACGGTCGCCATCATATATGACTGACCTTGCTGATTGTGTAGTCAGCTGGGGTCAGGTTTTTGGTGGCTGGGTCACCTCTCACATGGGTGTACGTCCTGCTTTTAAGCTCGATATGTCTAATGTGCTCTTTGCATCTGATGCATATGGAGGTGGAGTAAAGAAGGGAACACCAAGTAGTACGCTAAATAGTGTACAAGATACAAGTAATGATAAAAAGTTGACTTTGATAGATAAATACGATGAAAGTAGCAACCCTACAGGTCAAAAGACAATTTCAGCTGTGGCAAAGGGCAAATACATACCAGGGGACCCCACAGAAATAGAAATTAATTATTCAGGAGCTACGACAGGAGCTAATCAGTATCTTTCAGCTATGATGATAAATGATAGTGGGATAAAATATTATGGTGTTATTAAAGCATTGCCAGCTGATGAAGATACAAGTGGTACTGCAAAATTAACGATTCCAGCAGACTTTGATGATACGATGGCGATAAAAATCTTTACAGAACAATTAAACGGTGACAAAATGACAGACTATGCCAGTGAACCAGTGCCAGTTACAATTACTGCTGCTACTAATGAAGCAGCTTTAACGCTTCATAAAGGTGATAAGGTTTATTTTGGGAGAAAGGGAGACGCACCTATCCTCTGGCGTGTAATGGAAAAGGATATGGCAGCTGAAACTTTGACTTTAATGAGTGAGTGTATATTAGAATATAGACAATATGATCCTTCGGAACACAACAATTGGTCAGGTTCAGATATTTGCAACTATCTGAATAGCACAGGGAGC
Source organism: Clostridia bacterium (assembly GCA_029239755.1). Taxonomy (GTDB): domain Bacteria; phylum Bacillota; class Clostridia; order Lachnospirales; family Cellulosilyticaceae; genus FMMP01. The sequence continues at coordinate 63,909 of JARBUI010000009.1, forward strand.
TATGAAAATGATGACACTGAAAAGGGCTTTCTAAAAACAGCCTTTACGGAGGATGAACAAGGATGGATTACAACTTACAGCACTATAGTGGAAAGTGGTTATAACTCGGAAGATACTTTTAGACCTGAACAGCAAATTGTCCTTCCATCTGCTAATGAAGTGAAGGATAGTGGAACTTGGGCATTTAGTGGTAATCCTAGCAGAATAGCTCAGAATGTAGAAATCGTTCAGCAGACATATAATCAACGCTGGTGGTTGCGGTCTCCAGGAAATGGTAATGGCAATGGAGCATATGTGAGTCCCTTGGGACATTTGTTTGACCACGGTCGCTATGTTTTTAATGAGTTAGGTGTTCGTCCTGTTTTAAAACTGAATCTATCCTCTGTATCCTTTGCATCTGTAGAACATATTGAGGCAGCCAATGGGTTAACAAACATACTAAATGGTATGAGTAAAGATGATTTAAAACTGCGATTGCCATTAGTAGTAGCTGCTGAAACGACTAAGGGCGATGAAGGCTTTGATATAAAGTGGCAGTTAGATAGTGTAAACTACAATCCTGATATAAAAACAGTACAAACTTTCTTAGTGCCAGGTAAAGTGACATTTGATACAGAGGGAATTGTAAAACTAGTAGATGGCGTAAGCCTTGATGCAACTATTGAGGTAACAGTGGACGAAGCGAGCTATCATATTACTTATCATCTTAATGAAGGGAGCCAGGTGAGTAGTGCTCCAACTAAGTTTTCATATGGAACAGAAACAACCTTACCAATGCCTACAAGACAAGGTTATACCTTTGCAGGATGGTATGATAATCAAAATCTGACAGGTGCAGCAATTACTGCTATTGGTACTCATGAAGTGGGAGATAAGGAATATTGGGCAAAGTGGACACAAGCCCCAACAATTACAACTACGAGTTTAGGAAATGGAACAGTAGGTACAAGCTATAGTCAAGTCCTGGAAGCAATAGGGGATATACCTATTACATGGTCAGTCAAAGCAGGGGCTTTACCAGTAGGGCTTACCTTAGATCCTGCAACAGGAGAGATAAGAGGGGTACCAACAGTGTCAGGGACTTTTAACTTCGCAGTTCAGGCAGCTAATGGAGAAGGCAGTGATACCCAATCATTAAGCATAGTGATTAGTGCAGCTCCAGTAGTACCACAAACCTATACCGTAACCTTTAATAGCAACGGGGGAAGCGCTGTAAGCCCTATCATTAATATTTCAAGAGGAACAACCTTAACATTTCCTATTCCAACAAGAGCGAATTACCGATTTGAAGGTTGGTTTAGCGGTGATGAAAAGTACACCAATAGTACCCCTATTACTGAAAATGTGACATTAATAGCAAAATGGGCAGCTATAGGAACACCAAGTGACGGTGGTGGGAACACTACGACATCCAATACATCAACAATAGAGAATCGAATTGCTTCATTAAGAGAAACCCAAAAAGAACAAATAGCAGCTTACTTTGAGGAAAGGCTTCCTTATACAACCTTAAATCCTTCATTAACAATTGAAATGCTCAAGCAGCTTACAGGAAATAAATTCACAGAAGCAGAGCTGGAGGCAATCTTAGCGTCACCAGCACTTTTAGAAAAGTTGGGCATTACTGAGGATATAGCGATTCATTTAATTACACCTCAGCCTATTGAAGACGCAGCTTTTACAGATGTGCCCCGAAGTCACTGGGCATATGAAACTATTAGAGAGGCAGCAAGACTTGGTATTGCTGCAGGCATGCCAGATGACAGCTTTGCACCAAGGGCTCCGCTTCAAGCTGCAGATACGTTTACTTTCCTAGACCGGATATTACTTTTAAATCATGTGGAGGGTATGAGGCTTACTAGAAGTACAGTGGAAAAATACATCAGCAACAAAGGCCACTGGGCATTTTACAGCATGGCATCTATTGGTTCAAGGCTGAGTGAAGAAACACTAAAGACCATTAGCCAGCTTGGAAGTGAGCCTCTTTCTAGAGAATTGCTAGCCGAGGTGCTTTATGAAATAACAGAGGGCAAGTTAGAACCTATAAGAGAAGAGATAGCCTTTGCAGACACTGAAACGTCTCCTTATAAAGAAGCTATAGCTTACTGCACAAAGTTAGGGCTCATAAGTGGAAGGGGCAGTACACGTATGGCACCAAATAAAGCTGTAACAAGAGCAGAACTTATGTCTATCTTAATAAGATTAGACAATGTTTTGAAATAATAATACCCAAGCTTTCTTGTTCCACAAGTACATTCTTTGTATGCTTTCTTGCATCGTTCAGCAGTTAAAGATATAATAAATGATAAGAATAGATATAAGGAGTAGTCGATTATGAGTATGGATAAACAGGCACTTACCTTGGCACTTCAAGATATGGAAGATTTTGCAATGCTTAAGCAGCTGGATTGTCCCCCTATCTATTTGTTAGGGGGATCTGCTTGTATTATAGAGGGATACTTAGATAGAGCAACTCGCGATATAGATATTGTGGATTTGGAGTATTCAGCACAAGCTGGGAGGCTTTTTAGGATACTGGGGGATGTGGATTATTTAGATACCATGCTGACTACTTTGGCAGAAGACTATAAAGAAAGAGCAGTACGTGTTAGTGCTGTTAAAAAGATAGAAGTCTATGCATTAAGCAGAGAAGATATTATTGTAACTAAAATAGGCCGGTATTCAGAAAAGGATAAGGAAGATATCAAAAAACTTATAAAAAAATGTGATAAGCATACCATCAATGAGTTAATAGAGAGCGTAAAGCAAAGACAGAATATAAGTGTCAAGGTTAAGGAATATTTCATTAACAATGTGGAAAAATTCAGGAGGGATTTTGATGTATAGCATGTTGCAAAGAAATCTCAATGGGTATTTTAGCTCATACAATGAGGGAGATGAACACTACCGTTATCAAGTAGCTGAAGTATTAAAGGGACTTATGAGTAAAGAAATATATGATAGGTGGAAAGTAGAGGCTCCAGAGAAATATGCAGAAGTTAATCGTTTAGTTTATTATATTAAACAATACACTCCGCAGTTTCCGAGGTTTGAAACATTAAACTGGGACTTGTGGGGAATGGGATATCAAGCTATGCCGAGCAATGGGTCATTAGATGAGCATCTATTAGAGAAACTAAAAATTGTTAATATGTGCTTAGGAGCGGCGTATCTTTAGTAATAGGATGAACACTTTGGGATTAAACGAATCTAAGGCTGGAATAATTCTTAATAGTATAGGAGAATATACGCTTATAATAGCAAAGCGGCAAGAAGGCAGTTTGCGTTTTGCCAGCTAAAAGGAGATAGGCGTAAGATGATAAAAGAGAAAGCTTCTAAGGTTTTTGCATTAGACAGCAGCATTGCTCTGATGCGGGAAGGATATTTATTTATTAAAAATAGGGTAGATGCATATGAAACTGATTTATTTATAACAAGGCTTATGGGGCAGGAAGTGATCTGCATGAGCGGAGAAGAGGCGGCAAGACTTGTCTATGATTCAGAAAAGTTTGTCAGGCACGGCGCAGCCCCTAGGCGGATACAGGAAACTTTATTTGGAGTAAAAGGGGTTCAAACAATGGATGGCGAGGAACATCTTCACCGCAAGCAGTTATTCATGTCAATTATGACACCAAATCATCAAAAAAGGCTGGCCGCACTTGTAAGTCAGCAGTGGGAAGCGGCTGCTGTGAAGTGGGAGATGGTTCAGAATGTTGTACTTTTTGATGAAGCAAAAGAAATCCTTTGCCGAACAGCCTGTTACTGGGCTGGAGTTCCGCTTCTTGAGGGAGAAGTCAAGGAGTGGGCAGAGGATTTTAGTGCGATGGTAGATGCCTTTGGCGCTGTTGGACCTCGTCACTGGAAAGGCAGAATAGCTAGAAATAATGCTGAGGAGTGGATTACCGAGATTATTGAAGATGTTCGCTTAGGTAAAATGAAAGCTAGAGAGGGTTCACCGCTTTATGAAATCACTTTTCACAGAGGACTTGATGGCAACATGATGGATCCTAAGATGGCAGCCATAGAGCTTATCAATGTTTTGCGTCCAATCGTGGCTATTGCAACGTTTATTACTTATACGGCACTGGCGCTTCATGAACATCCTGAATGGAAAGAAAGGCTGAGAAATAGAAGCAGTGAAGACTTCGAGATGTTTACCCAGGAAGTAAGACGTTATTATCCATTTAGTCCGTTCTTAGGGGCCAGGGTAAGAAAAGATTTTACTTGGAATGGATATGAATTTAAAGAAGGTATGCTTGTTTTACTCGATATGTTTGGAACGAATCATGACTCTAAGATTTGGGAAAACCCTAGTGCCTTTAGACCAGAGAGATTTAGGCAAAGGAATAGCAGCGTATATAGTTTTATCCCCCAAGGAGGCGGAGACCCTGCTAAAGGACACCGCTGCCCTGGAGAAGGAATCACCGTTGAGATTATGAAAACAACTCTAGACTTTTTGGTTAACAAGATCGAGTTTGAAGTTCCCGAACAGGACTTAAGCTATAGATTAAACAGGATGCCTACTTATCCTGAAAGCGGCTTTATAATGAGTCATGTAAGGCGCAGATCATCTGGCGCTTATTAGAGGTTTAATATATGAAATAAAAGAATGTACATCAACTAGAACGGAAGCTTATCTGTTCTAGTTTTTTGTATAAGGGAAAAGGATTTAAACAACCTACTAAATAGTATTGACAATAGAATGAAATACATAATATATTACTTATATAGGTAACTTGTTACGTATTTCTAAAAACCAATTATAGAAGCACCTTAAATGACATATATTTTGACAAACAAAAATATATAACTTGTATGCTGGAGGAGATTAATTTTATTATGTTATAGCTATGAAGGAGGGGAAGCATGTTGAAAGTGAAGGTATCAACAAACAAGTACAGTGATATTATAATCCAAAGGGGAAAGATCACCGCATATATGACACTGGCGCTGTCTATTATGGCACTCTTTGCATCTATTGCAGGAGTTTTTGAGAAAAGCATTTACGGGGAAGCTTTAAATGCAGGGACAATAACTGAGTTTTTACTGGTAGGGTCAGTGGCGCAGGATATCACTTTTATTCCACTGGCGCTACTTCTAATGCTGCTGTCTGTGATGTTTCTTAAACGAGCAGGTTACAAAACCTTGGTTACTATCCTTGGGCTAGTAGGTAATTTCTTTTATGGATATGGACTCTATGTCATGCAGGGGCAGTATACTTCTATTTACCTCATTTATCTAGCGGTATTCAGCTTATCTCTATACAGTATGATCTTTGGGCTATTAAGTTTTACCCCGGAGTTTGTGCTAAAAACCTCACTTCCCCGACTGCTTCGCAAAGCTATAAGTATCTTTTTATTTAGCATGGTAGTCATACTTGGTTTAATATGGATAATTCGGATTATGCCTGGTATTATCAGACATGTCCCAACGGATACTTATGCAGTTTTTGTCCTTGATTTGGGGATAGTGTTCCCAGCAGTTGCTATTACTGCCGTTATGTTAATGCGAAATAAGTCTTTTGGAAATATCCTAGCAGGGATTGCACTGTTTAAGACATTTACAGTCTGCCTATCCTGGGGATTTGGAGAGTGGTATGGACGCCTTTATGGCAGTCTCACAGGTAACCTTGACATGCTTATCATTCCTGGAGTACTGACTTTAATAAGTGCTGTATTCTTTGTACTATATCTCTTAAAACTAAAGAAGATTCGATAAAAATGTAACATTCCCCAGATATTATAAGTATTATAGTAGAGAAATAAGTTAAGTTTTGGAGGCCTAGCCAATGAATTACCAGGGACATCAAATGCCTAAGGTTCAAAATAGAGAGCCAATCAATTATACCATGCTGACAGAACCGTTTTTTGCAGAAACACTAAAAAAAGCAGTAGGGCAATCAGTAGTTATTGAGACAGTTAGAGGAAACTTACAAGGGATACTAACAGATGTAAAGATGGATCATGTTGTTGTAAAGTCGTATGACAGTGACACGGTATTTTATGTCCGAGTGCAGCAAATTGTCCATGTAATGCCCAGTTAAGTCTCTTAAACAAAAAAATGAGTTATATAAGATTGACTGTCAAAACGTTTAAAAATAGATTAAAATCTCTTGCTTGATATCCGATAGAGCAAGAGATTTTTTAAGAGGGAAAGGATAAGGCATAGAAAACGAGAGATGATAGCAGTCTCAACACCAGAGTTGCCTTCACCGATGACAGCTGCGTTTTTGTCTTTAAATAAAGGAGTAGTATAATGCAATGTCAATAGAAAGGATCTATATATGACGGCTTTTACCGAAAAAGTTATTAATATTATATTAGGGATCCCAAGTGGTAAAGTCATGACCTATGGACAAGTTTCAAGAATTGCAGGAAGCCCTAGGGGTGCGCGACAGGTTGTGCGTATTCTTCACGGGATGAGCCATAAATATGGACTTCCATGGCACCGGGTAATTAACGCAAAAGGACAGATTGCCCTAAGAAATGATGCAGCCTATAAGGAGCAGATAACATGCCTTGAGATGGAAGGAGTTGAGGTGGATATAAACGGAGAGATTGATTTAGCCAAATACCAGTGGCACCCCTTGCTTGACCCGCTTGAGAGATAAGAAGACATAGTTGGATATTATGAAGGTATAGGAGAATTTGGATAGCCTAAATTTTAAAAAGTAGTTGAGTCTTCAGCCAAATCAGGCTATACTATTCCTTGTTGAAACTAATAAAAACCTAATCTTTGCCACCGGGTAAAGATTGTAAGGTGCTTAGAAACATTCCGTTAGGTCTTAGAAGGAATGTTCTCGGGGCACCTTTTTTACTTTTAAGGAGGAGTATAGATGGAAAAGTCTATTTTAAAAGATTTTACGAAGTATGTCAGCTTGAACATTCTGGGCATGATAGGGCTTTCCTGTTATATTCTCGCAGATACCTTTTTTGTTGCAGAAGCATTGGGATCTGCAGGTATTGCAGCTCTGAATTTCTCTATAGCGATTTACAGCATCATTCATGGCACAGGGCTCATGATTGGGATTGGCGGTGCTGCAAGATACAGCATATTAAAAGCTCAAAAGGAGGATAAAAGAGCAGATAGAGTATTTGCTACTTGTTTGAAATTAGGTATCTTTATAGGAGCGATCTTTTTAGTAACAGGTATATTCGGATCAAGATCTTTAGCTTTGATTTTAGGTGCAGATACATCTACATTACCTCTGACAAAAACATACCTGATGACAATATTATGTTTTGCCCCATTTTTTATTATCAATAACATTATGATTGCCTTTGTGCGCAATGATAATAGTCCTAAGTTATCAATGGCCGCAATGCTGACAGGCAGCTTTTCTAATATCATTTTGGACTATGTTTTCATGTTTCCACTTGGAATGGGTATGTTTGGTGCAGCTTTTGCAACAAGTCTTGCACCAATCATCAGCCTAGGGGTACTGCTCATGCATTTTGTAAAAGGGAAAAATAACTTTAGAACTATCCGTAGCAGAATGCTTTTGTCTTCTGCCCTTGATATATTTAGTTTAGGCCTATCTGCTTTTATTACAGAGGTTTCTTCTGCTGTGGTTCTTATTACTTTTAACCTGGTGATTTTAAAACTTGAGGGGAACTTAGGCGTCGCGTCATACGGTATTGTTGCCAATATAGCACTTGTGGGCATCGCGATATTTGTTGGAATCGCGCAGGGTATACAGCCCCTTATCAGCAAGGGGTATGGACTTAAGAATGATGTCGTATTAAAAAAAGTTATGAAATTGGCCTTGTTTACATCCCTCGTAACAGCATCGATTATCTATTTATCCGTAGTTTGTAATGTTAGTAGTATTATTAGGACCTTTAACAGCGAGCAGAACTTAGAAATAGCCCAGATTGCAAAGACAGGGCTAAGCATTTATTTTATAGGTTTTTTGTTTGCAGGCGTCAATATCATTATGGCTGCGTATTTAAGCGCTGTAGAGCGTGCAAAGGATGCATTTGTTATTTCAGTCGCACGAGGATGTGTTATTATTGTTCCACTGGTTATCTTGTTAAGCAGGACCTTAAAAATGACAGGCATATGGTTAGCTTTTGTGCTGACGGAATGTATTGTCACGATGATAACAATTTTTGTGATAGGATTAAGGAACAAAGTTAAATTCCGTGTATTGACCAGATGAATATTATTTAATATGATATTCTAGTAAATGAGAAATAGAAAGTAGGGTTCCCAAATGAAGAATATAATACTAGATGTTGATGGTACTTTGTGGGATACAACGGAAGTTGTAGCCGAAGCATGGAATAAAGCAATTTCTGAAGTAGGGGGAACAGCTGCAGTCGTAACATCCTCTATACTGAAGAAAGAATTCGGAAAGCCCATGGACGTCATAGCAAATAATTTATTCTATGATGCAAGTGAGCAAAAAAGAGAGTTAATATTAGAACAGTGCTGCAAATATGAACATGATATCTTAAGCGAAAGAACAGACAATCTATTGTTTCCGGATGTCAAAGAAACTATTGAGAAACTTTCGGAGAAATGTCGTTTGTTCATTGTGAGTAATTGTCAGTCGGGCTATATTGAATTATTTATGGAAAAGGCAGGAATAGAAAAGTATATTACTGACTATGAATGCTTTGGAGATACTGGCAAGAGTAAAGGTGAAAACATCAGGCTCGTTATAGAAAGAAACCATTTGGATGATGTCATATATGTTGGGGATACCCAAGGCGATTATGAAGCAACGGTATTTGCTGGTATTCCGTTTGTATTTGCAAAGTATGGTTTTGGCAGCGTCGAGGCCCCTTATTTGGCTATAGATGGGATAAAAGAATTATTGGGTTTGTGTTAAGAAGAGAAAGAAAGTAAAATAAAAAAATAGATGAAGTGATATAATGGGGCTGTCGCACCAACATAAATGCAGACACTAAAAAACTACAGAAAATCTGGAGCTTAACGGTGGACTGCATTTTTTTGTTTATGTAGTCAGAAGTATAGGAGTATGCTAATATTTAGATAAGATGGTTGCTATGAGTGTTCTGGTTGTCGGGCTGGAAGGAGAAAAAGAACATATATGAGAATTGTTAGTGTATCTCACTTAAAAGGGTATGAAATCCTTGGAAAGCAGATTTACGATGAAATGGACAGAATTTTACTTAATGCGGGAGTAAAATTGACACCTTTTTATATTGAAAAGATTAAAGAAATAGGAATTAGTTCTGTCTATATTGATGATGAAATATCAAAAAATATAATCATTGAAGAAAATATCTCTGAAAAGACAAGGCAAATGAGTAAACGTGCTGTGAAGGAAATGATTGAAGGATACTGCCGAGAAGGAAAAACTTATGACAGCAGTGTTATGAATTCGGTGAACTCAATACTTGAGGATGTGCTGTCTAGTAAAGATGTTTTGATAAATGTTGCACAAATAAGCGCAAGTGATAAAAACACATATGCACATTCAGTCAATGTCAGTGTACTTTCTGCCATAATAGGAACACATATGGGATACAATATGTCAAAGCTTAAAGATCTGGCTACTGGGGCACTGCTGCATGACATTGGTAAGATAAGAATTATGAATGATAAGAAGCTTATGGCGGAGTTCAAAACTCAGAATGAACGAGATCAATATATTAAGCTCATGCACCCAAAGGCTGGATATGATTTGTTAGGAGAGCAGCGGATTTGGAGCGCACATGTAAAAGTAGCAGTACTCATGCATCACGAAAGATGTGACGGCAGCGGGTACCCTATGCAATTAAAAGGTGATGAGATAAATCAAATGGCAAAGCTAGTATCCATATGTGATGTGTTTGATAATTTGATATCAGATAGAAATAAGGAGGGAAGTAAAACGGTATCAGAAGTTATTGAATATCTGGTGGGAATGAGTAATATTTATTTTGACGTAGAAATGGTGAGAAAATTTACAATGAACATAGCTGCTTTTCCTACAGGAAGCTGCGTTCTTTTAAGTTCAAATGAAAAGGGCTTAGTCGTAAGCCAAAACAACTCAATGCCAACTAGGCCTAAAGTTAAGGTTATATGTGATAAAGCAGGAAACATACTTTCAGAACCTTATGAAATTGACTTATTAAAAGAATTAACTCTTTTTATTGCTAAACCTTGTGAACTTTAAAATTTGGAGGAAACTTTATGAGTGGGAAAGAGAATGGTATAGATTTTATAAGCCATGATAAGTATCTAAAATTAGTTCATAATACTTTTTTAAGGTTTTTTAATGTAGATAGTATGAACTATCAGACTGAGCTAAAAAGAACATTAGAAGAAATCGGAAAAATTTTTGATTTAGATAGAATTTTTATTTATTATTTTTCTACAGATCCTACTTTTATGCAAATAGAATCTCAATGGAATAAGGAAGGGATAAGACCCAAAAGAGAAACGCAGGAAGAAGAAATAGTTTATGCTCTTCCATGGTTAATGCGTAGTATGAAGAACAATGATTTTATTGCAATAAATAGTAAGGAAGAACTTCCAGCTGAAGCATTGTTTGAAGCAGATGCTTTTTTTGCTGAGGGAATAAAGGCTTCTCTTACCATTCCATTAAAGGATCAAGACAACTTAATTGGCTTTATCGGCTATGAAAGTTTATCTAAGTCTATCATCTGGGAAAAGGAGCAAGTCGAAATATTAAGGGAAGTTTCAATGCTTATTTCAACCATAAGAAATCGCATTGTACAGGAAAAAGCCTATCAATCAATCATTAACGGACAAGCTCTGTTACTGAATAACTCTCAATCACAGATTTGGGCTTTAAGTAATGCTAATTCATATGAAAGTGTTAATGAAGCGCATGCAGCGTTTTTTGGAAAAAGCAAAGGTGATTTAGAATACCAGGATTTATACGATATATTTGATATAGACACTGCAAATAAGTTGTCACAAGTTAACTGGGAGCTGTTTGAAAAGAAAGAGCCCGCAGAAAAAGAACTTGAGATTAAAAACTTCCAAGGTGAAAATAGGCTGCTTCACATTAAGAGCAAGCCTCAGAAGGACGCAACTGGCAACATTAAATACCTTATTTGTACTGCTGAGGATATTACAGAGCAAAGAAAAGCAGAAACTGAGCTGCACGCGGCAAAAGAGCAGGCAGAATCCGCAAATATTGCAAAAAGTCAGTTCCTTGCCAATATGTCTCATGAAATAAGGACACCACTGAATGGTGTATTTGGATTTCTTGAACTATTACAGTCAACTCATTTGTCTTTAGAGCAACAAGAATTTATCCGTGAAGCAAAATCTGCATCAGAGATATTATTACATATTATTAGTGACATATTAGATTTTTCAAAAATAGAAGCTAAAAAACTAAAAATGGAAGAGATTAAGTTCAACTTAAGAACGGTTATTGAAGATGCAGTGCTACTGCTTGCGCCTAAAGCAGCAGAAAAAGGTCTTGAAATTTACACCATGATTAAAACCGGTGTTCCAGAAGAGGTTATTGGAGATCCGTCAAGGCTTGGACAGATATTAAACAATCTCATAAGTAATGCAGTAAAATTTACTGAGCAAGGTGAGATTTCTGTTACAGTTGATTGTTTAGGGGAAAAGAAGGGGGCAGCCTCCCTGGGCTTTGAAGTAAAGGATACTGGAATTGGAATTCGCGAGGAGCATATTCATACTATCTTTCAATCCTTTAGCCAGGCAGATGCTTCTACAACTAGAGAATATGGGGGAACTGGGCTTGGACTTGCCATTTGTAATGAACTCGTAAAAATGATGGGTGGTAAAATCTCAGCTCAAAGTATATATGGTGAAGGTTCAACCTTTAAATTTAATATAAAATTAAAGGCAGCAAAAGAAATATCAGAGCACCATTTCATGTTTGAGAAACTTGAAGGTGTTAATGTTTTGATTGTGGATGATAATGCTAATAATAGAAAAAGTATGAGCGCCTATTTTGAAGAAACTGCTGTTAATGTATTTGAAGCTAAAGATGGAGCTAGTGCCATTACTACCATTTTTTCAACTGCGAATACTAAAGACAAAATAAGCATTGCGATTATAGATCATCAAATGCTGGATATGAGTGCTTATGAACTTGCAACGACATTAAAAACAGTAGCTTGTGCCAAGGATATTAAGCTCATACTTTTAACCCCTGTAACTCAAAAGGGAGAAGCTAAGATGGCAAAAGAATATGGCTTTTCATCTTATTTAGCTAAACCTGTGAGAAAATATGACTTGTTTAACGCTATTGCCCTGGTGTTGGGTCTCACAAAACAAGACAAAGAGCAAAAAGTGATACCTAATCATAACGTTAAAGAATTTAAGAATCCATTAAATCCAAGGATTTTATTGGTTGAAGACAATGCCATGAACCGCAAAATAATTATAAGTATGCTCAAAACCCGAGGCATGACTTGTGATGTGGCGGTAAATGGCAGTGAAGCCTTAAAAGCAGTGGCAGAAAAAGATTATGATGTTGTCTTTATGGATTGCCAGATGCCAGTAATGGATGGGTATGAATGTACATCTAAAATAAGGCGTCTTGAAGGCGATAAAAAGCATACCACAATTATTGCAATCACAGCTAATGCTATGGAAGGTGATTATGCAAAGTGTATTGAAGCTGGAATGGACGATTATATTAGCAAACCTATTCATTTTGACACCATGTTTCATATGATAGAAGCAAATACTAAAGAAAGAGAGGAGAAGGATACTTATAGCAGCATAATAGATCATAATATTGATAACTTAGTTAAAGACACTGGACTTGATGAAGAGGATGCAAAGGAAATACTTGAAGAGTATATAAAATGCCTTCCTGATTTACTCTTAGGTATTAAGGATGCTATTTATAATAGAGATTTTAAGAAGTTAGCTGGGCTTGCTCATGAGTTAAAAGGTTCTTCTGGAAACCTAAGAATTAATGCTCTCTATGAATTAGCAATAGAGTTTGAGGCAGCTGCTAAAAAAGAAAAAATAGATGAGTGTGGCAGGCTGTTTATACAAATAAAAGACCTGTGTAAGTAGGGTATATTTAAAAAGCAGGCATTCAATTTAAAACATGATACATACAAAGGAGATTTAACAAATGAAAAAAGTATTAATAGTTGATAACTCATCTTATATGAGAATGTTTGTAAAAAAGATTATTGAAAGAGGAGGGCTCTATAGCATTCTTGAGGCATCAGGTAAGGATGAAGCAATGGAGCTATTCAAAACTCAGAATCCAAGTATTGTCATTCTGGATTTAAACATGGGTGAAAATACAATGGAGGGTATGGAGGTGCTGACAGACGTCATTACAATTAATCCTGAGACAGTTGTAATCATTATATCAGCAGTAGGAGATGAAAATGTAAAAAATGAATGTATAGCACTTGGAGCCAAATGCTATATTAAGAAACCTATTAATACTGATAGTTTATTAAAGGCACTAGAAGAATATAAATAAATTCATGATTATTCTAAAGAACTTTACGATTCCATTAATATAAGGAGTCGTTATTTTTTTTGTGGTATTTATGCTATAACCGATTAAAGCACCTTGTTCATAGAAGAAGAGCCAGTTTTTATGGATACTAATGATTTAAGTTTTAAAGTCAAAAGTACAAGCATATTATAAAGTAATCATTATGTTTCAATAGAATGCATTTTTTTGATGAAAGGTATAAATGGCATGAGAAATATTAAAATAAACCAATTTTTTAAAAGCCGAGTTGTAGGGAATATTACAATTTTAACAGCTTCAATTGTACTTGTATATTTACTTATTGCATTATATTTCACTAATCATTACTTTTTTAATACAGTCATAAATGGAGTAGATGTCTCTTTAAGAGCACATGATGATGCAGAGCGTATTATTAAAAAGACTATTAAAAATTATAAGCTGCAGCTCATTGAAAGAAACGGAGAAACAGAAGAAATAACCGGGCAACATATAGGCATGAGATACAATGAAAAAAGTAGTATCTTTAAAGTTTATCGCATGCAGAGTTCATTTAAATGGATCAGCTCATTATTAAAGGATCAAAACTATTATGTAGAAGATTTGTTTATTTATAATAAAGATTATCTGGAAAGTAAAATAAACGAACTAAATTGTTTAAATAAAGCCATTATAGAACCTCAAAATGTAAGTTTTAAGTATTCAAATGGTTCATATGAAACCGTTGCAGAAGTATATGGTAATAAGATACATAAAGATATATTAAATAAAGCTATAGAAAAGAGTCTATTAAAAGGGGAAACAGAATTGGATTTAAATGAAAGTCTTTGTTACTACAATCCAAAGTACACCTTAAGTTCTGATAAAACGCTCAAAACTAAGCATTTACTCAATAAGTATGTAGGGGCAAAAATTGTCTATGTATTTGGAAATGAAAATGAAATAGTAGATGAGAGTAGAATAAGCAGGTGGCTTAGTGTTGATGAAGATTTAGAAGTCATCATTGATGAAAAAGCAGTTAGGGAATATGTGCAGGGGCTAAGCCATAAATATGATACGGTTGGCATCGTAAGAAAAATTAAAACATCTACAGGTAAAACAGTAGAAGTTAGTGGCGGTTTTTATGGATGGAAAATGAACTGGACTGCTGAGGCAAAAGTGTTATTAGAGAGTATAAAGCGTGGTGAAGTTCTTAAAAAAGAGCCGCTATATATTCAAAAGGCTGTAGTAAGAGGTAAAGATGACATAGGAGATACTTATGTAGAAATTAATATAACAAGGCAGCATTTATGGTTTTATAAAAATGGCAAGCTTATAGCTCAGGGATCTGTAGTAACGGGGAATCCTAATAGAGGAAATCCCACTAAGGTTGGAGTCTATATGCTTAATTATAAACAGAAAGGATCAACCTTGAGAGGCCATAATTATGAAGCAGAAGTAACTTATTGGATGCCTTTTAACGGAAATATAGGCATACATGATGCAAGCTGGAGATATGCTTTTGGAGGAGAAATATATAAAAGACGCGGAAGTCATGGGTGTATCAATGCCCCATTGTATTTAGCTAAAAGAATTTTTGAGAATATTGAAGAGGGAACCCCCGTCATTTGCTATGAAGAAGAGAAAAGGGAATAAATCAAATGAGCAGAAAAAGTAAAATATTTACATATTGGTGAATGTGTGATATGTTTTGAATAAAAGAGCAGGTGGTGGTTAAATGTCTCATATAGTAGGAAAGTCTGCCTATAAAAGTTTAGAAGAGAGATTAAATAGATTCCCGCAGGGGGCACCTCCCTCAGAAATTTTATATAAGATTCTCAGCTTATTGTTCAGTGAAAAAGAGGCAGCTTATGTTGCATTGCTGCCTATCAAACCTTTTACAATCAAAACAGCGAGCCATATATGGAAAACAAGTGAAGCTGAGACACGTAAAATATTAGATGAACTGGCAAGTAGGGCCATCCTTCTGGATATGAACCATGATGGGATCCAAAAGTATGTGCTGCCACCGCCTATGGCGGGGTTTTTTGAGTTTTCAATGATGCGGACAAGACATGATATTGACCAAAAACTTCTTGCCGAACTGTACTATCAGTATTTAAATGTTGAGGAAGACTTTGTAAAGCAGCTGTTTCTTGGCACAGAAACAAGACTTGGAAGAGTATTTGTACAAGAAGAGGTATTAACTAAGGATAATGAAGTGCATATTTTAGATTTTGAAAGGGCTAGTCATATTATCAAGCAAGCAGAGGATATAGGGATTAGTACATGTTATTGCAGACATAAGATGCATCATGTAGGCAAGGCCTGCGGGGCCCCTATGGACATATGTATGACTTTTAACAGTACGGCCTCGTCTTTGGTAAAACATAACCATGCGAGAAGGGTAGAAGCTTCTGAATGTCTCGAACTTTTACATCAGGCCTATGAGGATAATCTCGTACAGTGTGGTGAAAATGTCAGAGAGGGCGTCACATTTATTTGTAACTGCTGTGGCTGCTGCTGTGAAGCTATGATTGCAGCAAAGAAGTTTGGCATGCTGCATCCTGTGCAAACGACAGGATATATCCCAGATATTAACCATGATAACTGCAGTAAATGTGGTAAATGTCTTAAAGTTTGTCCTATTGGGGCTATTGATTTTGAAGTGCAGGATGACGCAAAAGGGAAGAAAGAGAAAAAGGTTAAAATTAATGAAGAGATATGTTTAGGATGTGGTGTTTGTGCAAGAGCCTGCCTTCAAAGAAGCATACTTTTAAAGCGCCGCGAACAAAAAATCATTACCCCTGTTAATTCAGTCCATAGACTTGTACTAATGGCCATAGAAAAAGGACAATTACAAGATTTAATTTTTGATAATCAAGCTTTTGGGAGCCATAGGGCCATGGCAGCTGTTTTATCTGCTATATTAAAAATGCCGCCTATTAAGCAATCTATGGCAAGCAAACAAATGAAATCCGTTTATCTTGAAAAATTAATAAGTAAAGCTAAAGTATAATGGCCTAAGAAATTCGAAGCAGCTTTCTATGATGAAATTTAATGACCATAGAAAGTTGTTTTATTTTTGTCAATCAAATTGACTTCAATTAATAAACTATTTATACTTATGTTAAAAGTATTAATTTATCAATTAATGCCGATTTAAGTAAATAATTGAATTTGAAAAATAAGAAACATATAGTTGATAAACGTTATATGTTTTAACTGAGAAGGTGTTAGACATGAATTATAAAATAGGAAAAAGCTCTAAAAGCGATTTACAGCAAGCAGTATCAGAGGCTACAGCGGAGTTTATATCGCCTAAACTGATATTATTTTTTTCAGATGTTGAACATTTTGAAAAGTATAGTGAAGCAATAAAGAATAAGTTTAGTCATAGTATTATTATTGGATCTAGCTCCTTTGCAGGCTTTTGTAAAGATGGAGCTTATAAATCAGCACTTCTTGCAATGGGTATTGAAGAGGGTATCGAATGTTATGCAGATGTATTAGAAGAAGTGGATAGATATCCGCTAAAATATATTGACCGCATCAATAAATGTGTAGATAAGTTTCGTGATACCACTAATACGGTGTGCTTTGAGATTTCTTCAGCTTTAATAAGCTGTGAAGAGTTAGTTTTATCTACATTAAATTCTGTACTTGCAAAAAAGAATATTCCGTTATTTGGAGGATCAGCAGGTGATCATGGCAGAGCAGAAAAGACAATGCTTTCTTTTAATGGCAAAGTATACAGCAATGCATGTGCTTTTGTAATCATTAAAAACTTGGGTGGGAAGATTAGGTTATACAGAGAAAATATCTATAAACCTACTCAGCATTATTTTACAGCGACAAAAGTAGATGTAAGAAATCGTATCGTATATGAATACAATAACAGGCCAGCTGCAAAAGTAGTAGCGGAAGCTTTAAATACTACTGTTGAAGGGCTTCCACGTTATTTAGATAGTTATCCTCTGGGAAGGATTATTGGCAGTGATATGTATATTACTGCAAACCAGATGGTTACTCAAAATAGTGGGATGTCCTATCATGCACGGGTATACAATAACTCACAAATGGTTCTTTTAGAACCTGATGATTATAAGAGTGTTATTCATAAAACAATAGAGCAAGTAAAAAAGGAAGTGCCAAAACCGTCACTCGCTATTATGATAAACTGTTTAGCACGATCTATACTTTTTGAAAAAGATGGCTATTTAAATGAATTTGCTAAAGAGATGGGTACTGCCTTAGGAAACTACATTGGGTTTGCAGGCTATGGAGAACAGCTTAATCAGCAACATTTTAATCAGACCATGGTTCTTGCTGTATTTGAGTAGATGAGGGGTAAAATATGAAATGGCTTAAATTAAACAAAAATAAAGATAGAAATTTAAATGAAGAAATGGCTTTGAAAATAGAACAAAATGAAAAGCTGGACCCGGAAAAGAGCTTTAATTATGATAAACATATGTACTATGGCGTTTTACATATAGAAGAAAAGCTTGAGGAGTTTATGGATGAAGAGGTTAAAGTTACCCAGTCTGTTCAAGATATTCAAAAAACCTATTCTCAGCTTAATAACATACAAGAGATGCTTAACAATCTAGATGCAAATTTCAATGATTTTAGTCAATATGCAAATAAGATTGATGGGGTTATGGACCGCTCTGATGCTGCAGTCAAACAAGCAGATGATAAGATGGGCACATTAGCCCATAAGCTTGATGGCACCTGCACTCAGCTTGATTTATTTAGAGAAAAATTTTATACATTAGAGAATAATTTTAAAAATATCGAAGAAATGTCAAGCAGTATAACGAGTATAGCAAAGAGTACTAATCTTTTGGCACTAAATGCCTCGATTGAGGCTGCAAGAGCAGGAGAAGCCGGCAGAGGATTTGCCGTAGTAGCTGAGGAAATAAGAAAACTGTCATCTTCAACAACAAACCTCGTAAGTGGGATTGATGAAAGCGTCAGAACATTATATGGAAGTATAGATTCCCTAAGAGAAGAAATTGAAAAGACAAAATCGATCATACAGGATAATTTTGAGTATGCACAAAATGTCCAAAAAGATTTTAAACAAGTGACTAATTGTACGGATGAAGTAAAAGATTTTAGTAAACAAATAGTTACAGGAATTGAAAGGACAAGCGGAGAAATTAATGGGGCAGCAACAGGAGTTGGTTCTATTGCCGAACTTGTAGCTTCTTTAGGAAACAAGTTAGAGAAATTAAATTTAAGGATGAGTAAAAGATCGAGTATCATTTCTACCATCACCGACTTTTTGCAGCAGATTGAGAATATGTTATTTGACTCTATGAATAAGAAATAAGAGTGTATTTAAATGGTCAGCAAATGAATATTAGTCTTTAAAAGAACGATCCATTAATTAGTGTAATGGATCGTTTTATGGAGGTGTCAGATGAATAAACTTAATAAAGTGGTTGTTAGAAAACATTTTTCACTTGGAGAAGAAATTGCGCATTCAGTTGCCCATGGAATTGGCCTATTATTAGGAATTGCTGCTTTAATTTTATTGGTCATAAAGGGGGAGAGGAATAATCATACCCTATATTCAGTTAGTATGATTATTTATTCTGTCTCACTTATCGTGCTTTATGCTAATTCCATGTTTTATCATGCATTTCCAGAGGGAAAGGTGAAAAATATATTTGAACGCATGGATCATTCTTCAGTGTATTTATTGATTGCGGGAACTTATACGCCTTTTTGCTTGCTGGCAATTGGTGGTCCTATGGGCCTCGTGATTTGCAGTATACAATGGGGGCTCGCCATACTTGGCGTTGTCATTAAAACAATGTACATTGAAAAATTTGTTAAAATACATGTTCTTATATACCTATTCATGGGATGGACGATTGTTTTTTTTGCAGGAAGCCTCTTTACAGCAGTGTCTCTAGTAGGCTTTGTATTATTACTTGCAGGGGGCTTATGTTATAGTATCGGTGTTTTGTTTTTTGTATTTGATTGGTTCAAATATCATCATTTTATATGGCATCTCTTTGTGCTCGCTGGAAGCATACTACACTTTTTTTCAATATATATTTATATATGATTAGATAAACATTTCTCTTAACGTTTAACTCCGGAAGCAGCAAAAATGCTTATACTAGCTTTTGTGTCCCCAGTACATGATGCGGCGCAGCAGTTTTCGCTTATACAGTCAATCTGAATATCTTTTAAGCCGCTTAAATCGAACCACTGCCTTATTTTATCTCGCTCAAATCCCATCCAGCGGTCTTGATGCTCTTCTTTGAGAAACCCAAAACTATGTTCATCCAGGTCTGTAATAATTAGTTTGCCGCCGGGTTTTAGAATCCTTGCCATTTCCTGTATGGCTTTAAGAGGAGACTCAACATGGTGTAAATACATATTAGCAAAAACATAATCTACAATGTTATCAGATACAGGTAAGTGATCCGAATCACCTAAAAGGCAATCGACATTTGGATGGTGATTTAATTTTTTGCTTAACTCATCAAGCATTGCTGCAGATTGATCAATAGCTATGACTTTAGCCCCATGTGCAAGTAATCCTTCAGTGATGAAACCAGTTCCAGCGCCAATATCTGCTACAAGTGTTTCTGGCTGAATTTTAGCTAGAGTAAATGCTTTTTCACGTACCCCTTCGGAAAAGAAAGTTTGTCTCATGTTGTCCCACTCAGGGGCTACCTCTTCAAAATAATCTTTACTGCTCATACGATCCCTCCATTTAAATATATTTAATGTTGCCTATTCTTTAAACAAATTGTATCATGAAATAAATAACGCTGCAGACGATAGTTTCGATTGGATTAATCGTTTTTTTAGATAGGAGATAATAAAGATGGAATTACAACAGTTAAAAACATTTTGCACCGTTGCTAAAACCAAAAGCTTTACCCGAACTTCAGAAATACTTGACTATGCACAGTCAAGTATCAGTGCCCAAATACGTTTGCTTGAGGAAGAGTTGCAAGTTAAACTTTTCGAGAGAATGGGAAGAAGCGTTTTTTTAACCACTGCTGGAGAGAAGTTTCTAAGTTATGCAGAAAATATGTTAAAGCTGGCTGAGGAAGCAAAGGAAATTGTAGGCGGCGCAGATACTCCTAAAGGAACTTTAACCATTGGAGCCCCAGAGTCCATCTGCACTTATCGCCTTCCGGAAGTCCTTCGGCAATATCAGAAACGCTATCCGGAAGTGGAAATTATTTTAAAACTAGGACTTTGCTCTGAACTCTATACCTGGGTTCGGCACAATATAGTGGATATAGCCGTTTTGATGGAGAATGAAATAATAGATAAGGATTTAGTCACTGAGACTTTAAAGCCGGAATCAATGGTGCTTGTTGCAAGTGCAAACCATTCTTTAGTATATAAAGAACACGTTAAGCCAGAGGATTTGCAAGGTGAACAGCTCATCCTTATTGAAAAAGATGCGTGTTATAGATGTGCTTTTGAAGCACAGTTAGCAGCAGCAGGAGTTAAGACAAAGCCAACTATAGAAATAGGCAGTATTGAGGCGATAAAAAAGTTCGTAATAAGTGGGATAGGGATTTCGCTTTTGCCGCAGATGGCAGTTGAAGAGGAGATAGCTTCAGGCGTTATGAGCAGATTAGAGTGGAGTGATCGGAATTTTGGAATATTAACACGTATGATATATCATAAAGATAAGTGGCTTTCACCAGCAATCAAAGCATTTATTGAATTATCTCGAGAGATTATTAGAATGTAAATAGAATAAGAAGTGTTTGAAAATCCACTTGCTATGCTACAGGTTGATACTTCGTGGAAAATCAACATAAATTTTGGTTGACTACCCTATATCTGTGACAAAAAATATAATTAATTTTAACAGGACAAATAAATTATTGTTACAAATGCACAAAACAATTTTGAAAAATCATTAAAAAATACTATTTACAAATAGTATAAAAAGAATGAAAATAAATACATAAATCAAACATCCTACGTTGGATGTATAGAAGGGGGAATAGGATGAAAGTCGCATTGGTTTATACGAGCACAACGCCGGAACTAATCGATTGGGTAGAGAGAGAGGTTCGAGACAGACTTGGTCAAAATATTGAACTGATGAGCTATGAAGATCCATCCATTTTAAGTGAAACAAGGTCTGCTGGTTATGTTACTAAAAATGCTGCAGCAAAATTAGTCGCTATGTACATGCAAGCAGTTCAAGAGGGGGCAGATGCCATACTAAACTTGTGTTCATCTGTAGGGGAAGTTGCAGATGCCGTGCAAAATATCGCAAAATACATAGGAGTTCCAATTGTAAGAGTAGATGAGGAAATGTGCCTTGAGGCAGTCAGGCAAGGAAAGCGAATTGGCGTTATGGCGACGCTTTCAACGACATTAGAACCGACCAAGAATACAATTCGAAGAGTGGCAAGAGAAATAGATAAAGAAGTTACATTAGTAGATGCTTTGATTGAAGGGGCCTTTGGATTAGATCAAGAGGCGTTTAAAACATTAATGTTAAGTAAAGCAGCTGAAATTGAAAAGGATGTAGATGTTATTTTATTTGCTCAAGGTTCTATGGCTTATTGTGAGGAAGTTGTTCATGATGCTTGCGGTAAACCAGTCCTTTCAAGCCCAAGATTTGGAGCAGCAGCCCTTAAAGATGCATTAGTAAAAAAAGGATTAATTTAAAAACTGTTAAATTCTGGGAGGAAGAAAAATGAATAGGAAATTAATTTCGTTAGTAATCTGCTTTATGATGTTATTTACTCTTGCAGCATGCACTAAAACAAATGTTTCAACTTCGTCAGATACAAAACAAACGACTAGCACTCCAGATACAAAAGATGCACCAGAGGAAAAAGAGACTGCAGAAGCACCAGCCGCAGCCAATGAAGCAGACCCTAAGATTACATTAAAGATCGGTTTTTCAACAAATGAAGAAGATCCTCGTGCTTTAGCTGCTAAAGAGTTCAAAGCGGAGGTAGAAAAGAAAACAAATGGTTCTGTTACAGTCGAGCTTTATCCATCCGGTCAGCTTGGCGGTGATGCTGCTCTTATTGAGTCTATGGCCCTTGATTCCGGAACAGTTGACATTATTATTACTGATGCAAGTAATTTTGCTACATATGTACCGAAGATGGGTATTTCAGCTCTTCCTTTCCAGTTTAAAGATTTTGAAGAAGCTTGGGCATTTATGGACAGCGATATAGAGGCTGATGCTGAAGCACTGCTTATTGAACATAACATGCGTGTATTAGCACACTATGACAATGGTTTTAGATGTGTCACTTCAAATTCTCCAGTTAATTCAAGTAAGGATATGACAGGTATTCTTATTCGTACGCCTGAAAATCCTGTGATCATGGCTACCATGAAAGCATTAGGGGCTAATCCCCAGCCACTGGCATTCTCAGAACTTTACATGGCACTTCAACAAGGAACCTACGATGCACAGGAAAATCCAATACCTGTTATATACAATAATAAGCTTCACGAAGTACAGAAAAATTTAGCTATTACAAACCATATTTATTCCGGTATGTGTTTTACAATATCTGAAAGTATATGGAATAAAATGAGTGAGACGCAGAAAGGGGTTGTTTCGGAAGCTGCTGTAGCTTCTCAGAAATACAATCGTGAGCTCAACAAGAAAATGACAGATGACTATTTAGCTTTGCTTAAAGAAGCTGGTATGACTATTACGACTCCAGAACTTGCACCATTTGTGGAAGCAACAGCAAGTGTGGCTGAGGAACTTAAAGACACCTATGGGGATCTGCTTACAAGAGCTAAAGAGTGGAAGGCCAGCCGCTGATAATGATCTGTGAAAAATGATTTCATATAAATAAATGGGCGAATGTTTCGCCCATTTATTTATAAGCCTAATAAAGTATTTTAAATTTCAAAAAGAAGGGTAGAGATGATTAGATGCAGAAACTACAATCTTGGATTGATAAAGTCACAACTGTCATTTCCAGTACTATGCTGGCAGTCATGATGATTATTTTAACTACAAATGTTATATTGCGTTATATACCAGGTATTGGAGGGTTTAAATGGTATATGGAAAGTTCTCAGTACTTAAATGTTTGGGCAATGTTCATTATAGGAATTGCAATATGTGCTCATACAGAGCATTTGAATGTTAATATTCTTGAAGGTGTGGTTAAGGGGTTTGGCAAGAAAATAATTAAAACGATAGTTACTATTTTTACTATTCTGTTCTACATCGGACTTGCATATGGAGCATTTTTACTTGCTACTAAGTCAAAACAAGAAATATCAACAATGGCTCCTCTAAAGATGGCCTATGTATATTGGCTTATACCAATCGTTTCAATCTTAAGTGCTATTTCTGCTTTCATAGGATTAATGGTTGATTTATCTCGAAAAGAAAAAGGAGGCAATAAGATATGATCTCATTTCTACTTATATCATTTTTTGTGCTGCTAGCAATTGGCGTGCCTATTGCTATGTCTTTAGGCCTTGCTGCAATAGGCGGCATAATTTTCTTGGGGAATGGCGGTATGGTCATTGTAGGTCAACGTATATTCGAAGGGATGAACTCCTTTGCGCTGCTTGCGATTCCGCTTTATACATTTGCAGGCTTTACAATGAGTAAAGGCGGCATTTCTAAGCGCCTTATGAACTTTTGCTATAGTCTTGTAGGCCGTTTCAGCGGAGGACTCGCTCATGTTAATGTCCTGTCCAGTATGGTTTTTGCAGGTATTTCAGGGTCTGCTGTTGCGGATACTGCAGGTGTCAGCGGGATGATGATGCCAGAAATGGTCAAAAAAGGATACAGCAAGGAGATGACAGTTGCGGTTACAGCTATATCATCTACGATCGGCATTATTATTCCCCCTAGTATTCCGATGGTTGTTATAGCCGGTATATTAGGTATATCAACCGGCAAACTGTTTCTTGGCGGAATTATCCCAGGGATCTTGCTTGGCATAGCTCAAATGATTGTATCTTATTTTATGGCAAAAAAAGAAGGTGTTCCAAAAGAAGAAGGTAAGTTTGATGCCAAAGAAATCCTTAAGTCAACTTGGAGTTCTCTTCCTGCACTGCTTATGCCTATCATCATTGTAGGAACAATTGTTACAGGGATTGTTTCACCAACAGAAGCAGGAGTTATTGCAGTAGTTTATGGTTTAGTTGCTGGAGGCATCATCTACAAAGAACTAAGCTTAGAAGATATCAAAATGGGTATGTATGAAACAGCTAAGACAAGCGGAAAAATTTTTATCATCATCGGTGCAGCTAAACTTTTTACAATCATGCTTACAACGGCAGGATTTGATAAATGGGTTGCAAAAACCATGCTCGGTGTTTCAAAAAGTCCTACAATTATTTTACTTATTATCCTGCTTATATTCTTTATTGTTACGATGTTTATGGAATCTATTGCAACGCTTACGCTTTTTATGCCGGTTATCTATCCTGTTGCTGTAGCTGTTGGTATCGATCCAACTTTATTATCTGTTTTGATTACTGTTGTAATCGGCATCGGGCTTGTTACACCGCCTGTAGGGATGTGTTTATATGTTGCCTGTGACCTTATGGACATCAGGGCAGGTCAGGTTATGAAAAAGCTAGTGCCATACCTGCTTGCGACAATGGCTGTCATTACAGTTCTAATCATCTTCCCGCAGCTTATTTTATGGCCGGCAAGCCTTATCTAAAGTATGTAGAGTTTAAAGATGTAAGACAGGAAAGGGAACTATTATATTACATATTGAATTGATGAATCAATTAATATAATATTATGTTTAATATACTATGGCCGTTTATAGCAGCAGAATTAATAGATAGAATTTACTATAAAGACATAAGAGAAGGAACTAAGAAGATGACTCATGAAAAAAGTTTATTGAATGTATCTTTACAAGAAAAAAAATCTGTAGTAGAACGCATCGTCAACCAGATAACAGAAGCAATCATAAAAGGTGAATTAAAACCTGGAGATAAAATACCAACAGAAGTTGATTTGTGTGAATCCTTTCAAGTCGGCAGGAATTCTATAAGAGAAGCCATTAAGATTTTAGAAGCTTATGGAGTCGTTTATATTAAAAGAGCAGAAGGGACATTTGTGAGTGATAGTTATAATCAAAAAATGCTTGATCCAATGCTCTATGGGATTATTTTGCAGAAAGATTCAGCAGAAGAAATTATTGTGCTAAGAAAGGTCATTGACATTGGCATTCTTCAGGTTGCAATTCAAAGACTAACAGATGAACAGTTAGCTGTTATTACGGATTATCTGAATAGGCTGGAATATGAAACCAATAAAGAAGCTGCATCGGTAGAGAAAATCCTAGAAGCAGATCTTAATTTCCATATGGCTATAACGATGGCAATTGACAATGAGCTATTAGCCAGTATGTATAACTATGTTGATCGTATTACTATCCCTTCTCGTACTCATGCAATTGAACTCATTTTAAAAACAGGAGAACGTAAAAGCTTCATTGAGCTGCATAGACAATTATTAGATCTTATTAAAAATAAGGATTTAGAAAAGATAGAAAGAACTGTTTCAGAGCATTATGTGTTTTGGCAAACAATTAAGTAAATCTTATAGGTTAAGGAGAAAGCGATGAGTAATTTGCAGATTTTAGATTGTAATGAGTTAGAGGAGATCGTTTCTGTAGATGAAACAAAAGCAGATAGACTTTTAAATAATGCAATAAATAGATTAAATAAAAAAATCATTGTGCTAGATGATGACCCTACAGGTGTTCAGACAGTTCATGGGGTATCAGTCTACACAGATTGGACAGAAGAAACTATTTTAAGTGGCTTTAAAGAAGATAGTAATATGTTCTTTATTTTGACTAACTCAAGAAGTTTTTCAGCAGAACGTACTTCAGCAGTCCATGAAGAAATAGCGAGAAATATAGTCGAGGTATCTCAAAAAACTGGACGTGACTTTATCCTCATCTCTAGAGGAGACTCAACTATGAGAGGCCATTATCCTCTGGAAACACAAATATTGCGTGATGAAATTGAAAAGCGTAGTGATAAAAAGTTTTATGGTGAGATTTTTTGTCCTTTTTTTAAGGAGGGCGGACGTTTCACTCTAAATAATATTCATTATGTGAAGGAAAATAATGCGCTGGTACCTGCAGGACAAACGGAGTTTGCGAAAGATAAAACCTTTGGTTATGTCAATTCGCATATTGGCGATTTTATAGAAGAAAAAAGCAAGGGGCAGTTTAAAAGCGCAGAATGTATTTTTATCTCATTAGAGGAACTTAGAAGTTTGAATGTAGAGTCTATTTCTAAAAAACTAATGGCAGCTCATGATTACTGTAAGGTGATTGTCAATGCAGTTGACTATGTAGATATTAAGGTGTTTTGTGCTGCATTTATTCAGGCAATAGAGGAAGGAAGGCATTTTATTATACGAAGTGCTGCAGCTATGCCTAAAGTTCTTGGCGGAGTGAGTGACGTACCATTGCTAACGAAGCAGGACTTGGTAGAGCCTCATACAAAAAATGGCGGAATCGTTCTGATTGGTTCTCATGTTAATAAAACAACTATGCAGTTAGAAGCTTTAAAAACTTCTGAAAAAGAGATTTGTTTCATTGAGTTTAATGCCCATCTGGTTTTAGAGGAAGGGGGCTTAGAAGCTGAAGTAACCCGCATTATTGAGTCTGCAGAAGAGAATATCAAAAAAGGAAAGACTACTGCAATTTATACAAGCCGAAAACTTCTGATGTTAAATACAGAGGACAAAGATAAGATATTAGAGACTTCTGTAAAAATATCTGATGCAGTTACGAGTATAATAGGAAAAATGAATATAAAACCACGCTTTATTATTGCAAAAGGCGGCATTACCTCTAGTGATGTAGGAACGAAAGCCCTTAGGGTAAAAAAGGCAATGGTTATGGGACAAATAAAGCCCGGTATTCCAGTTTGGATGACCGGGGAGGAAAGCAGATTCCCGAATATGCCCTATATTATTTTCCCAGGGAACGTTGGAGAGATCAATACGCTAAAAGAAATTGTGGAAGAGTTATCTTAACCCCAAGTGCGGATTAAAGGAGAAAAAATATGAGAAAAGTCATTATATCTTTGGCTCCAGTAGCAGGGACTGCACCAGTCGACCCAGATGCTTTAGCTGAGGATGTCAAAAAAAGTGTAGAATTGGGCGTGGCTATGTGCCATCTACATAGTAAAAAAAGAACAGGGGAATTAACACCGGATACTTCAGTCATTATTGAGAGCTTCGAAAAAATATGTGCCAAAACAGATGTTGTAGTACAGGCGTCTACAGGAGGCATTTCTAACATGACTATAGAAGAAAGGTGCCGCCCTCTGGATTACTGGCGGGTAGAAAGTGCCTCTCTAAACGGCGGATCAACTAACTTAGGTGAAGCAATTTATAAAAATTCTTTTGATGATATTAGGTACTGTGCAAAGAAAGTCTATGAAAAAGAAATTCTTCCGGAGATTGAAGTATTTGATATCGGTATGATTCACAATATTGAATTTGTGGCACAAGAATATCCTTTTAGAAATCCTATTTTATTTAATCTTGTTTTTGGGCATAAAGGCGGAATGCAGCCTACGATAGAAAGTTTAATAGCTTTTCGTTCATTTGTTCCGGCTAATACACTGTGGGGAGTTACTCATTTTGGACGGGATAATTGGACATTTCTTGCAGCAGCAATCGCTATGGGAGCATCTGTTGTCAGGATTGGCTTTGAAGACAGCAATTATCTCGGCAATGATACCTATGCAAAATATAATTATCAAGTGGTAGAAAAGCTTGTGAACTTAATTCATGCTATGGGGCTCCAAGCAGCAACACCTGATGAAGCTAGACAACTATTAAATCTTTTTAAAAAAGTAAATATTAACTAAGAGCAGCTCGTTTACATATAAAATATTTTCTAAGTTTGTTCTAAACCATGCCATAGATTTTTGGGCATGGTTTTTTTGACAGTTTGTTTTAAAAAATATATTTGAGTTAGCATCGTAAATGTTGTCGAAACTCGCTTATGAAAAATGTGGGAAAAGCTTATACAGTGTGCTAATATAGAGTTGGAATAATTAGAAAAAGGGGTAAAATTATGAAAAAGTCTTATTTTTTCTTTGGTATGCTGATAGTAGTTGTATATTTATTACCTTTTATACCGCTATCAGTAAAGGGAATCCTAGGACTTGTTTTTATAATAACAAGTTGTATAAGCATAAGTTTTAAAGTGGGGATGATTACTGCTACGTTATGTGTCATTTTATCATCTGTTAACCTTTTTTTAAATGTAAATGTAGACTATAAGTATGGGATAATTAACATGTTTTTTGGATCTGCCGTATATTACTTAACTGCATTTTACTTTGGAAAGACTACCCAAATTTTAAGAGATAAAAATAGGGAACTTGAAAATGAAATAGAGAGAAGAAAAAAAGCAGAAAAAGAACTTAAAAAAGAATTGATATTATTTAAAGGTCTAATGGATACGATTCCAAGTCCTATTTTTTTTAAAGACTTAGATTTTAAATACATTAATTACAATCGTGCACTGGAGAATGCTATAGGAATAAGTAATATTGAAGCTATAGGGAAAACAGTTTATGATTTAGCTGAGCCGGAGCTTGCCAGTACATATGAAACAATGGATTTAGAACTTGCCGAAAACTTAGGCAGTCAGACTTATGAAGATGTTGTGAGATTTGCTGACGGCAGTCTAAGACATATTATCTTTAACAAATCTGTTTTTACTGATGAAAACGAAGTACCCATTGGAATAGTTGGGGTTATGACAGACATTACAGATAAGAAAGAAGCAGGTATGCTTAAGCAAAGTATTTTAGAGAGTAAGCAGATGCTAAATCAAGTGTTAGAGCAGGATAAGATGAAAACAGAATTTTTCTCTAACATTTCCCATGAGCTCAGGACGCCGCTTAATGTTATTTTGGGGTCTGTGCAATTAATGGATTTATATCTTGGAGAGAGAGAGTATGCTAAAAGCAGAGAAAAAATTGCAAGAAGCATAGGGACTATGAGACAAAATTGTTACAGGTTGTTAAAGCTGGTAAATAATCTTATAGATATTTCTAAAATTGATGCAAAGGCTTTCGAAATACATCTTAAAAACTGCAATATTATAAATGTTATTGAGGAAATCACCCTGTCTGTATCTGACTATATTGAGAATAAAGGGATTAATCTTATGTTTGATACAGAGGTAGAAGAGAAAATAATGGCTTGTGATGCCGAGAAGATAGAGAGAATCTTATTAAATTTACTTTCAAATGCCGTTAAGTTCACACCAAAAGGTGGGAATATATTTGTTAATGTCCATGATTGTGATAATGGCATATGTATAAAAGTAGAAGATACTGGAATTGGAATACCAGAAAATAAACAAAGCCAGATTTTTAAAAGGTTCTATCAAGCAGATGAAATGTTTACAAGACAGAATGAAGGCAGCGGAATAGGATTAAGTCTTGTAAAGTCTCTTGTTGAAATGCACGGCGGGAAAATATCCTTTAAAAGCAGCAAGGGTGAAGGCACTCAATTTATCATTAATCTGCCCATGCAAGAAATAGAGGATGGACAAGTACAGTATAATACAGTTACAAAGCAAGATCATATTGAACGTATTCATGTGGAGTTCTCTGATATTTATTCCATTAGAACATATTAGACCTAAAGATATTAGTCATATGTATAACATCTCATGAAATGATTAAAATAGGGTTATATAAAATAACTTTATTAAGGATGAATATAATGATTAATTTTGAAGAGCTGTGGGTAATCGTTGTAAGGAGTATCGGGTCAATACTTGCACTATTTGTAATGAGTAAAGTGATGGGGAGGAAACAAATCTCACAGCTTAGTATATTTGATTATATTGTAGGTATTTCTATTGGGTCTATAGCAGCTCAAATGACTGCTGATAGCGAAATAGAATGGTTTTATTTTGTCATTGCAATGAGTATTTATGCTGGGATATACACCTTAATAGCCATCTTAACCGTCAAAAGTATGAGGGCGAGAAAATTTTTTGAAGGAGCGCCTATTTTACTTATGCAAGATGGGAAGATTATTTATAAAAATCTTAGGAAGGTACGCTATGAAGTTAATAGTCTGCTGGAAGAATGCAGGCTGGCAGGTTATTTTGATATTAATGATCTTAATATGGCTATTATGGAAAGTGATGGGAAAATTAGCTTTTTGCCTAAAGTAAGCAAAAGGCCTATAAATGTTGAGGATATGCAGCTTTCACCTAAGGCTGAGGGGTTAGTTGCCAATGTTATTATCGATGGGCATATTATGAAAGATAATTTAGAAGCAGTGGGTAAAAATGAAACTTGGCTGATAAAACAGCTAAAAGGGAAAAATGTAGATTCTCCTGAAGAGGTGCTTCTGGCAACCTGTGATATAAATAGTACATTTAACATTTTTCTAAAAGAGGAATCGATTAATATTAGACATTGCCTTGAATAGCAGCTAAGAGCCTATCTGAATTTCCATGTGTGCTGGGGATAAAAAAGTGGGCAGGCACTTAAGACCTGCCGCTACTAGGGAACGAGATAATGGAAGAGATATGAGCTAAATCAGCTTAACTTTGTATTCTTCGAGCCAAATATTGAACTGAACCAAGTAAGCGATAAGCTGCGGACCTGTCATGAGCTGACCAAACCAAGGCTTTTTATAGGCAGCGCCTTTAGTAGCAATAAGTTCACACACAAAGGCAGTATCAATAATATCTAAGAGCGGTGAAGCGGGATTATCAAGGATAGTCTGCATCATACTACACACTAAGTCTGTATAAATAGGATTATGTGTTTTGGGATAAGGGCTCTTTTTACGATAAATGATATCTTCAGGCAATATGCCTTGTAGGCATTTTCTAAGGAGTCCTTTTTCCCTGCCCTCGTAAAACTTGTATTCATTAGGTAAGTTGAAAGCATATTCTACTAATCTATAATCAGCAAAAGGGACTCTTACTTCTAAGCTGTTTGCCATGCTCATTCTGTCTTTACGATTTAATAGGTTGACCATAAACCATTTCAGATTGAGATAAAAGAGTTCCCGCATCCGATAGGTCTCCTTGCTTTCCCCTTCGAGATGGGGAACTTCTTTAAGACTTGTCAGGTAATTTTCATTTACTATTTCATGAATAGGTAAGTCTTTAAATTCCGGGGAAAGAATAGATCTTCTGCTTGTTATAAAATTTGACCAAGGAAAAGTAGGCAAGTTCATTAACTCGGGCCTTGTATACCAAGGATACCCGCCAAATAGTTCATCAGCACATTCACCAGATAAGCCAATAACAAAATCCTTTCTTATTTCTTTGCTGAATAAAAACAGAGAAGAATCTATATCCGCCATGCCAGGAAGATCACGGGCGATGACAGCATCTTTAAGGGCAAGTGCCAGTTCTTCATGATTAATAATATAACTTCTGTGATCACTGCCTATAAATTCAGCCATTTGAAGTGCCCAATACTGGTCAGAGGTAGGCTGAAATAAGGTAGATTTGAAATGCTTATCATTATCTTCGTAGTCAAGAGAATAGGTGGTCAAGACTTTGTTTTTCTTTTTATAGCAATTGGCTGCTATGGCGGATATAGCGGATGAGTCAAGGCCTCCAGACAAGAAAGTACAAAGAGGTACGTCGCCTACCAACTGCCTTTCAATAGCATCTACAAGTAAAGACTTAAGGTGCTCTGAAGCTTCTTCAAGGGACTCTTTATTTTCAGCGGGAGTAAGCTTCCAATATTCTTTGCTTGTAATCCCGTCAGGACGAACAATCATAAGATAGGCTGGAGGGATTTCCTGGATATCTTTAAATACGCCGCTGCCTGGTTTTACGGCAGGACCAAGAGCAAAGATTTCAGTAAGCCCATCTTTATCAATAATAGGTTCCACATAGGGATGTGCTAAAATCGTCTTAATTTCGGAACCAAAAATAAAAGATGATCCTTTAATACTATAAAAAAGTGGTTTGACACCTAATGGATCTCTCACTAAGAGTACTTGATTTTCTTTTTCATCAAAAACAGCAAAAGCAAAGATACCGTTTAGTTTTTTGACGCAGTCAATGCCCCAGCACATATAGGAGGTTAATAGGACTTCTGTATCTGAGTAAGAATCAAAACTAAAACCTTTTTCTTTAAGTTCCATTCGGATGTCATCTGTATTATATAATTCACCATTATAAATAAGCGTATATTTATAACCGTTCAAAATTTTTGTCATAGGTTGTTTGCCACCGTCAGGGTCTACAACCACGAGCCTTCTGTGGCCAAAAAGAATATGGCGATAGGCTGCGTAACCGTAGCTGTCAGGTCCCCTTAGCTTAAGCGTATCAGTCATTGCTTCGATTGTACTCGTCTGACCTAATATATCGTGTTTAAAATCAATAAAGCCGGCAATACCACACATATTTATACACCTCTTTTAAAATAAGTTTTGGACATGCTGTAAAAAAGCACGACAGGGGACAGCAAGTGAGCTGTCCCCTTAAGTTTATGTTATTTTATAAGGCTTTAACACCTTGTTCTCCTGTACGTACCTTAATGACATCTTCTACAGGGTAGATGAAGATTTTACCATCTCCTATTTTACCTGTTCTAAGTACTTTAATTGCGGTATCTACAACAAGCTGAACTGGTACTTCGCATACACAAATCTCAAGTTTTACTTTAGGAAGTAAGTCCATTGTTAATTCGTTTCCACGATAGACTTCAGTCTTCCCTTTTTGGTTACCGCATCCTAGTACCTGATAAACTGTCATACCTGTAATGCCAATTTCATTTAGAGCGTCTTTGAGGTCATCAAATTTACTCTGTCTTGTAATAATATCTATCTTAGTTATTCTATCCATAATATGCCTCCCTTATACTATATTGCATTAAATTGTTAAATGACATCTTTTAAATGAGATTTTACTTCGAAATCTGCGTAAGAACTAGATAGACCATGTTCATGTAGGTCAAGACCATCAACTTCTTCTTCTGCAGAGACTCTAAGTCCGATAGTTTTCTTAATGACAAAGAATACAATTGAGATAGTAATCATTGTCCAAACTGCAACAGCTGCAACACCTAGAATTTGAACCCCTAAGTATTTAAAGCCGCCGCCGTAGAAAAGGCCACCATCTACAGCAAATAAACCAACGAGTATTGTACCTAAACTACCACAAATACCATGAACACCTATAGCTCCAACTGGATCATCAATTTTAAGTTTTTTATCTACAAATTCAATACCAAAGGTTACTGCAAAACCAGCGATAATACCTATTATAAGAGCTCCTTCGATACTAACAGCATCACAGCCAGCTGTAATAGCAACAAGACCTGCAAGAGAACCGTTAAGGGTCATTGAGACATCAGGTTTTTTGTATCTTACCCAAGTAATAATCATAGTTGTAAGTGTAGCAGCAGCTGCTGCTAAGTTTGTTGTCATAAAGATGAGAGAGTTTGTTCCTGTATTCATACCTGATAATGAAGAACCAGGATTAAAGCCAAACCAACCTAACCAGAGAATAAATACCCCAAGAGCTCCAAGTGTTAAGCTATGACCTGGAATTGCATTAACTTTACCAGACTTGCTGTATTTACCAATTCGAGGACCAAGGATCATAGCTCCGATAAGAGCTGACCATCCACCAACAGAGTGAACTACCGTTGAACCAGCGAAGTCATGGAAGCCAAGACCAGCAAGCCAGCCACCTCCCCAAATCCAGTGGCCGACTACAGGGTAAATAACTGCAGAAATACAAAAGCTATAAACAAGATAAGCAGAGAATTTAGTTCTTTCTGCCATTGCACCAGATACGATTGTAGCAGCTGTTGCACAGAAGACTGTTTGCCAAATAATAAATGTATTAAGGTCAAGTGCCATCCATTCTTTTAGAGCTGAAAACTCTCCTTGACTAAGAAGAGCAGGGAGCCCTATAAACCCTCCAATGCTATCCCCAAACATAAGCGAAAAACCAAGGATGTAAAATATAAGAGATCCTACAACGAAATCCATTAAGTTTTTCATAATAATGTTTCCGGCGTTCTTAGCTCTCGTAAAACCTGTTTCTACCATTGCAAACCCAGCTTGCATAAAAAATACCAAAGCAGTACCTAATAACACCCAAATAGTATCAATTGCGAGTGTATAATTTTGTTCCATATTATTAACCTCCTCATTTTATAAAGTTTTAATAAGCCGGGCCCATGGATTATTAAAATAAGTTACTTTAATTAAACAAAAAAGGTCTATACATACGTATGAAACGTATATATAGACCTCGTTGTCTAAAAAGTCATATTTAAATATGTTATTATGGTATTATAATAGTCACTATGAAGCTCATTTGTCAACATTTTTTTTTGATAATTTTAAAAAAGTTATAGCATATGAAAAATATATCCATTACAATAATAATATAAACATGTATTTTATTAGTGTTTGAAGCAGGTGTATAATAGACGTAGGGAGTAGGTACAGTAGGAGGGCTTGAAAAATGGAATTTACATATAGGATGCCAACAAAAATACTTATGGGAAAAAATGCAGTATTAAAGAACAAGCATGAGTTTTTGGGATATGGCAAAAAGGCTTTAATTGTAACCGGAAAAAATTCAGCTAAAATAACAGGTGCACTTGAGGATGTGACAAACACACTCAAGGAGATGAATATAGCCTATGCTATTTTTGATAGAATAGAAGAAAATCCGTGTACAAAAACGATAGAAGAAGCTGCAAGTTTTGGAAAAACTGAAGAAGCGGAGTTTATAATAGGTATAGGAGGCGGGTCACCGCTGGATGCTTCTAAGGCTATTGGGATCATGATTAAAAATAAGCATTTAACAGAGGAAACCTTATTTTCTGAAAAAAAGTTTGAAAGTATTCCAGTACTGGCGGTACCGACGACTGCGGGGACCGGGAGTGAAACAACACCTTATGCCATTTTAACTGATCATAGGGCAAAAACAAAAAGAAATTTAGGGCAAATTGTTTTTTGTAAGGCAGCCTTTTTAGATGCAAAATATACAGAGAAAGCACCCTATGACATCACAGTTAACACAGCCTTAGATGCTATGACTCACCTAGTAGAGGGTTATCTTAATACCAACAGTACCTATTTAAGTGACATGCTGGCTGAAAAGGGGCTGACTTTATGGGGGGAGTGTGTACCATCCCTTTTAGAAGCAGACTTTGATTTTGAGATAAGAGAAAAGCTCATGCTGGCTTCAAGTATAGGAGGAATGGCAATCGCTAATACAGGGACGTCTCTGCCACATGGAATGGGATATGCCCTTACTTATTTTAAAGGGGTTCCCCATGGGCTTGCTAATGCTTTATTATTTAAGGCATACTTAAGATGTTTCGAAAATAAGAGCAAAGTAGAAAAGGTTTATAAACTATTAGGATTTGGTTCTGGAGAAGAGTTTGAAGAATTTTTATTAAAAATGCTTCATGCAGATATAGTTGTTTCTAGAGAAGAAATTGAGGGTTGGAGTGAAGCGATGTGCAGTAATACAGCAAAACTTAAAAATCATCCTGAGCTAGTAGCCTATGAAACCATTTATAATATTTATGAGCAGAGTTTAAGCGTCAATAAGGGTTAATAAACCTTGCAAGAAGTTATAATAATTAATTATAGCTCGAAAAATGTGGAAAGTATAAGATGTATGATGTATATTATGTATAATAAGAGTATTTTTTTGTATATTTAAGATAGATTGATGTTTGCAGAAGAGAGGTTACTTATATGCAAAACAATGAGATTACTAAAATTATTATGCCGATTACAGAATGTACTCCAGGCATGATTTTACTGCAGCCTATAGTAGATATAGATACAGGAAGTACCATTTTAGGAAAAGACCAATTGCTAACAGAAGACATTCTGAAGAGGGTTGGAAAGTTTAAACACACTGAAATATGGGTTGGAATTAAACCTGAAGAAAGTTTATGGCAAGTCAAAGAAGAAGTCATGGCAGTTTACGCAAAATATGTAGCGATGCTTAAGAACATTCTTGGCAGTAGTAAGGAAGAAGTACCGGTACAAATGAATGAAATAGAAGGCCTTGCTAAATGCATTATACAAGAATTTACTAGTAATTTTAATTTGCTTGCATGTGTGAACTTAGTGAAGGATATGGCTAAAGACATTTATAGACACAGCATTAATGTTACCTTTTTATCCCTTTTAATTGCCCGTTGGATCAATTACAGTCCTGCTAAACTTAATCAGGTCGTTGTAGCTGCACTCTTGCATGATATTGGAAAAGTAGATATGCCAGAGTATCTGTTAAATAAAAAAAATGATTTAACAGTTAAAGAAAAAGTTGAGTTTAGAAGACATCCTATTTATGGATATGAAAAACTTCTTAAGTATAATGAACTTGATAATGAAGTGCTTAAAGCTGTGCTTACACATCATGAAAGATGTGATGGAAGTGGTTATCCGCTTAATTTAACCGAAGAGAGGATTAATGATGTTTCGAGGATTATAAGTATAGCAGATGAGTATGATATACTTAGACAATATAAAAATATATTTGACATTGTAAAAACTCTTAAATGCGATATGCTCAGAAAATTTGATATCAATATGCTTTTGGAATTTTGTAATAATGTTATTAATTATTATATTGGGGAAGATGTTTTGCTTAGTACAGGAGAAATAGCAGAAGTAGTGTTTACTCAGCCACATGCACTTCATAGGCCTATAGTAAAGGTAAAAGAAAAGTATATTGATCTGTATGAAAACGTGCAGATTGAAATAGTAAGGGTTGTATAAAAAAATGCTAACAGATTAATTAGCATTTTTTTTTGTTTTTATTCATTTAATAGTTCTGTGACATTTTCTGATACTTCGCTGTCAGAATACTCAGGGGTATAGCTGATAATCATCTGACTGGATAACGAATTTATATTTTCTATAGGTTTGAAAGCATATTCAAAATAAGCTGTTTCATCAGGAGCTAGATTGCCGACATCTAGTTCACTTTCGGCAGCATCAAAAGACAGAGCTCCGCGCTGTCTTATAACAGACTTTTCTAATATAGCAATTTCTTTGGCTTTAATGATAAGCTTTAGATTGTTGATAAAAGTATTCGAGGTATTCGTCATTTTTATCTGTGCTCTGATACAATTATCAGAAGGCGTTATAATGTTTTCGATAACCTCTGAAATTTTTAAATTAGCACTCATAAAATCACCTCCTACTATAGTATATTCACTAGGTGGGAAAGTAGTAGACATATTTATTGTAGTTGAGGGGCGCACCGAGCGTGAGAGATATCTTTTGATGCTCCACGCCTCCCACAGCCAAACCCGAGTCGCCTCAAAAGATATCTCTCACGCCCTGTGCTATCATATACTCCCCTAAAATAAATATCAGAAGTTAAGGAGTAAAGAATAAAACTAAAGATTAAAGAGATAGAATAGAGCATCATCTTTCCCCCACTGCTAAGCGGAACTTCAGAGAGAAAACATAAAGTATAAATGATCCCATTGTAATTATAAAAAAAGAGGAGGCCTAAAAGTTAGCCTCCCGGAAAGGTGAATGAAACTATCTGCCCCAGTAATTGTCGTTATGGCAGCAACATTTGCAGCATTTATGGCAACAATCATGATCGTCTTCTTCTTCGAATAAATCGTCGAGTAAGTCTTTTACATCTTCTACAAATTCGAGAGCTTCTTCACATTTTCTTGCACATTTACGTATGCATTTGCCATGATGTCTGCGGCCATTATCAAAGTCTCCCATAACGTCTTCGTTGTTTCTTTTATAATATCCCATACACATACCCCTTCCAATATTATAAGTTGAGCAGCGCTGCTCTAATTCCATAATATGCACGTAGACAAGAAATGACATTATTTTTTATACAAACTTTAATAATAATGTTGATTATTGCAATATTATTGTGATATATGGAATTGGATATATTTCATGAAATGATATATATTGGATGCAATGATGAGCGTAATCTTTTTAAAGATTGAGGCATAGGCTCGTCATAAATATGTACTTAAAGAATATATATAGTATATGGATAAGCTTGTAGTGGGAGGATGATATGAAGAAAAAGATCTTGGTTTTGCAAATAGCCACTATTTTTATTGGGAGCATAGTTGGGGCGGGAGTCTGTTCAGGAAGAGAACTTAATCAGTTTTTTGCAACATATGGCATTGCTGGATTTTTAGGACTGATTTTGTGCGGCGTACTCTATATGGTACTTGGAAAAGTTATTATCTCTATTACAACGCGTTATCGTGTGAGTTCATATAATGAATTTGTAGATCTTGTTTGCCCAAAGGTTATCGCAAGATTCATTAACATTATCTTGACGCTTTTTTTACTAAGCAGTACATCAATTATATTAGCTGGCAGCGGATCCATCATTAATCAGTATTTTGGAGTACCCAAATGGGTTGGATTTACGATTATGATAGTTATCAGCAGTATATTTTTACTTAGAAATACAGAGGGCTTATTTGAAGTTAACAGTATAGTTGTTCCAACTCTTATGATAGTTATGTCAGCAGTCTTTTTTACATATGTTTTTCAAAATCCGTCACATATTACCTACTCTTATATGTTCCTTATACCTAGACAAAAGAGTAATCTAATGCTGTCTACTATAGTTTACGTAAGTTTTAACATACTGACTATAATAGGGGTCTTAGTACCCCTAGCATGTGAAATTCAAAAGCCCAAAGAGATTGTAAAAGGAATTATAGTGGGGAGTATTATACTTACTGTACTTAGTATGTTTATTATGTTTTTAATGCTGGTGAATCCTTTTTACCCAAAAATGTATGAAGTACCGCTGCTAGCAGTCGCTAATCAAACAAGCAAGCTGCTGCAAATATGTATATTGGGAGTGATGTGGCTTGAGATGTTTTCATCACAAGTATCTAACATTTATAGTTTATCTCATTTTATGGAGAATAAGTTTAAAATTAAGTATCATACAGCTATATTTTTAGTAGCAGCCGTAGCAGCTCCTTTTTCGGTTATTGGATTTGCAAAGCTAGTAGAATTTTTGTATCCTTTATATGGGGTACTGAGCTTAGTGTTTTTGATTTATTGCATGAGTTTTTACATAAAAACAAGAAAGGCAGGCGCCTAGGAGCCTGTCTTTACTTATATTTCCTGCTTCACAATAAAATAAGGCAGAAGTAGTCTTCTGCCTTATACCTTAAAATCTCGCATGCCTAGCTGAGCATTAAGGATGATACATTTATTATACATGGAATTACATAAATTATCCAGTAAAAAATCCATTTTATTCTATAATTTTATCCTCTTCAAAGGTGCATTCGTACTGATAGTTATTTTCATCTTGATAGGTTCCTTTACCATGCTTTAAGCCATCTTTAAATTCACCAATGTACTTATGGTTATTCGGATAAGTTATCATCCCTTTACCAGTCATGGCGCCTTCTACAAAATCACCTCTATAAGCTGTTCCGTTATTCCAAAGAAATGCGCCTTTTCCATGAGGGACGCCTCCAATAATCTCTCCTTCGTAAATTCCATCTTCTATAGATAATTTACCTATTCCTGTTTCTATACCATCACGGAATTCGCCTTCATATTTGTCACCATTAGGATAGTAGGCAATACCATTACCCTGCATGTGATTTTTAAGAAAATTCCCTTCGTAAACTGTACCATCAGCTTTATGTAATTTGCCCTTGCCTTCCATAAGGCCATTTGCAAAACGACCGCTATAGTATGACCCATCTGGCCACCAGCAAGTACCTATCCCTGTTCTTTCACCTTTATGAAAGTCACCTTCATAAATGATGTCATCATCTAAATAGCATTTACCCTTGCCGTGGGGTACATTCATAACAAAAGCACCTTCATAGCAGAGCTTACCTGATTCGTTATAGTATTTTCCAAGTCCATGGAAGTTAGCACCTTTAACGCTTCCTTCATACATAACCTTGCCATTTTTATGATACCAAATTTCATTATTATATACATCAGTTGATCCAAGTATTAAAGATTTAATTTTCTTCAGCATCGATTGTTCTCCTTATACTTTCATTAGCCTTATTATAACATTTTTTGGGAAAAAGGAATACATTATACTCCAAAAATCCATAAAGCTAAGTAATAAGATGCTATAATCCCTACAAAAGTTGCTAGGAGTGCACCGGCCAGTGTATAGCGGCTGTTTTTAATCTTAACAGTCATAAAATAGACGGATAGGGTGTAAAAAATGGTTTCGGTACAGCCAAACATAATGGACACAAGTCTTCCTATAAATGAATCTGGACCGTAATTTTTAAAGATATCTAGTATAAGACCTGTTGCAGCAGAAGATGAAAAGGTTCGCATAAGTGCGATCGGAACAACTTCACTGGGAAACTTAGTCCAGCTGATGAAAGGTTTGATGAGGTTAGATATGCCTGTAAGGGCACCTGAACTTCTGAGCATGCCTACTGCCATCATGAGGCCAATGAGGGTAGGGAGTATATCTATTACTACCTTTAATCCATCTGCAGCGCCTTCTATAAAAGCTTCATAAACATTTACATTTTTAATGAGTCCATAAATGATAATGCCAAATATAATAATAGGAATCATCCAATCCGACAGCCAAACGATAAATGCCATATTTATTTCTCCTTCCTATACATCATTTTAGCAAATGTAATACTCGTTAAAGTTGAGAACAGTGTAGCTATAATGCAGGGAGCAATAATTTCTGTAGGATTTACAGAGCCATAAGAGGTTCTGTAAGAAATCATATTAATAGAGATAAGCTGAACACTAGATATATTAACAATTAAGAACATACACATAGAATGGGTGGCTATGCTTTTATTTTTATTAAGTTTCTGAAGTTCTGTCATTGCCTTAAGACCTGGAGGTGTTGCAGCCCATCCAAGGCCTAAAAAGTTAGCTATAAGGTTAGTTGCTATGTATTTTCTTGCAGGATGATCTCTCGGAACCTCTGGGAATAAGAAGTCTAGAATAGGAGTCATTTTACGTGCTAGTGCATTAATAATCCCTGCTTTTTCTGCAATACGCATAACTCCCATCCACAAGGCAACAATTCCACCCATTTTAATGCAGAGTTCAACTGCTCCTTGAGCTGATGAAAGCGCAGAAGCAGTCACTTCACGCATCCCACCATTAAAACCTGAAATAATTATTGAAAAAATAATCATAAAACTCCATAGATAATTTAACATGAATGCCTCCTTATAAAACTCTAAGTGGAATCAACAACTAAGTTGTCTTTATAAATATATGCAGCTTAAAATAGAACATGTACAATTCTTTATACTATAATGGAAATTGGTGACATAATTGTAAATGTAAAAAAATGGAAGAGGACAGTACTTAGATATAATTTCTACAATAAAATTATAAAAAACTTGCACAATATCATTATTCGACAAATATTATAGTATAAAATAACATGATTTTTTCAAAAAATGCAAAAAGACCGCAAAAGATAATTGACTTTTATTTCTAATTATGGTACTTTATAATTATTAAAGATGGAAAATTTTGAGAGAGAATAGTTAAAAGGGAGAGGATTTAAGTGAAATCAACAGGGATTGTAAGAAAGGTAGACGAATTAGGAAGAGTAGTATTACCTATCGAATTAAGAAGAAATTTAGACATTAATGAAAAGGATGCTTTGGAAATTTTTGTAGACGACGACAGAATTATACTTAAAAAATATGAGCCAGCAGATATTTTTAATGGCAGTATGGAAGACCTAATTGATTATAAAGGTAAAAAGATTGCTAAAAAAACAATATTAGAAATTGCAAAATTAGCTGGATATAAAATAGTTGAATAGTATAGAATAAAAAAGGCCTCGTCTATATAGGTCTTTTTTTTGAGTAGACAAACTATTAATAGGCCATTTGTAAGCAAGTATGATATAATGGGGAAGATATTAAAAATAGGGGACAGTAAGGGGCAGGAGGAAAAAACAAATACATGGAGTTAAAATTATTTAGTTTTATTGAAGAGGTTTTAAATGCATTAGAAGAGATGAGGCCAAGCCTTGAAGAAGTGAGCGAGGAGTTAGAAGGTTTCTTTGAGCAGCTTTTATTTGGGGCAAACAAAGGCTATATTAACATTAATTCAAGAGTCAAGTCTAAAAAGAGCTTAAAAGAAAAGATCATTAGAAATGACTATTATCAGAAGTATGATACAGTAGAAACGCTTCTTGAAAATATACCAGATCTTATAGGGATAAGATTAGAGTGCAGATTTACAGGGGATGAAACAGAGATTTATAAGTTTATTAAGAAGTACTTTAATGAAAAAGCTCAGGGGACCGAAGATTACTATTATAACTCTTTAAATCCGCATGTCATTCTTGACTTAGGAAGCAAACAGCCTAAAGAGCAAAAAAATGGTATCAAAATGTATAGGATTGACTGTAAATATGTTGGGAAAGAAATAAAGGTTAATTTTGAGATACAAATAAAGTCTCTTGTTAATATTTTCTGGAGTGAAATAGAGCATAAAATCATATATAAAAATTATAATTATGTAATAGCAGA
Source organism: Clostridia bacterium (assembly GCA_029239755.1). GTDB lineage: Bacteria > Bacillota > Clostridia > Lachnospirales > Cellulosilyticaceae > FMMP01. The sequence continues at coordinate 106,828 of JARBUI010000009.1, forward strand.
TGCCTTTTATAAGGATATCATGAAGGCTATTAAAAATAGTTTAACCACAATTGACCAACAGCTTCTACTCATATCTAATCAATTTGATACAGGAGACAGCACTCCTTTTGATAAAAGAGAAGAGCAACTTGAAAATTTACTCTCTAAAATTATTTACGATATATTTGCCCTGCGTATGAAAGATAGTATTGGGGTGCTTGTAGATTTTAGAAAATCTTGTGAAGCAATAGTGAAATATGTCTTTAGAGATGCACTTGAGAATGGCATAGAAAAATATAACAACCATCTTATTGTAGGATTTGATAGGCTCAGACAAATAGATCAGAGCACAATTGACTTCAAAGAGGAAATCCTTTTTGAGAGAGATCCTGTTTTTAAAGATACGTGTACAAGCATTTTGGGAAATCATATTAAAGGGCGCATTAATGAGGAATTTCAATGGAGCTTATTTTTTAGAGTGTTATTTGAAATAGAAGTAAATGATAATGCAAATGACTTTGAAAACTATATACACTATTATACAGATAAGATATATAATAGAATTATTATAAATAGATTGAGCTCTAATTTTACTGCTGAAGAAACAAAGGATATTTTGGATACGTTAATGATTCAGTTTGTAAGTATCTTTACAAAAGTTAATTCGGTAGAACTGCTATACGATAATATTGTTGAACAAGTTATAAAGATTATAAATACTGTAGTTGATGCGCTTTATAGGAATATCCTTGTATTTGAACAGTGGGAAAAGGAAAAGGATATTTATTTAACTCTGCTGCAGCTTAGATTGTTTACTTTATTTAATATGGACATCAAGGCTGAGGAAGTGCTGGACTTTTTGGAAAGAGTGAGGTACAGCAAGTCTAATATTGAGATGCCTAAAGGGATACTTAAGTATATTTATAAGATATAGCTGAAAAGAAGATGCGAGAAAAACTGGAATAGCTTTTCTCGCATCTTCTTTGTGTATGCTAAGAATGCTTAGGAATATTCCAAGACTAGTGACAAACTTTGTAAGCTCGGTATCTATGTTAGGTTCGCAAGACAGGGGAGGGATGTATTTTGTGGCTCCACGCCTCCCACAGCCAAACCCGAGTCGCCCCAAAACACATCCCTCCCCCGCCTAGCTATCATTACTAAACTATACAGAAAGTGATTAATAAGTTACATCTTTCTGTAGCTGCAAGCTTCCGAACTTGCTTGTTTTAAGGAATGCAGGCCATTTGGTCTACAACTACAAAAAGTATAGGATTTCAACCGCTATTTATATAGATGGGTTAAAAGCTTATAAAATAAATCCATTCATCCCTACCAAAGTAGGTAGAGTTGCCTATGGCCTAAGGAGATGCAGAATATTACTTGTATGATTGCTTTAACAAAGTGCGCTACTCAAAAAAGCTCAAATGCTTAATGATTAGGCAGGGCATGAGAAAACAAAAAACATTCATAATACAGTCACATAATCTACACACAATTGTTATATCATTTGTCAAGATAATAATGTTATGATGCAATAACTGGTATATTACTAGGTAAATGGCTCTAAGTATAGTAAAATGGAGATATAAAGAATGATTGAAAGCAGGTAGAAAGAGTTGGGAAAGAGAAAAAACAGGAGATCATTGAAAAAACGAATAAGAAGAGCGATGTCTCTTACGGCGTGTACCACTGTTTTATTTTTAAGCGGAGTCATTATTTATTTGATCTTGATGGCTTTAAGGGGCTTTGCGGCGTTTCAGGCGGAAACGGTGAGTTATGCTGTTCAAAAGGAAATCAATTCAGGAAGTGCACTTAAGGTCTTGGGAATAGAGAGCATTGATGAAATAGACAAAGATAGTCTAAGAACAAAAAAATGGATAGATGGTTTAAATAAAAGAACTATCATAAATGAATTTATTCCATATACCCGGCATGTTAATAATATCTACATAAGAATTGAAGTTAATGATAAGCTAGTTTATTCAGATGAACAAGTAGATATAAAGAAGTTATCGGGGTTTTATGAGGATACTGAGGCCATCAAACCTATACTTGACTCAAATAGTAACCAGATAGGAAGCATCACCGTAAGAGTGAACTCCCGTATCATAATGGGAATTATGGTTCCAATCCTTGTCGTCATTATATTTTTGAGTATAGTCGCACTGATTATAGCTAAGATTCTGAGTATGTTTCTTGTTATACCTATTATCAATCCATTAAATCAACTTGAAAAAAAGGTAAAAGCTATAGCTGATGAGGACCACGAGACAGCCGCAAGTACTCAGATCATATTAAAAAAGCCTCTTAGAGAAATTGAATCTCTTGCAGATTCTACAAATGCGATTATGAAAAAATTAAATAGCTATAATGAAATGCTGGAAAATCAGAAGAGAGCCTTAGAAAATCAAAATGCTGAGCTTGAGGCACAAAATGATGAACTCATGGGGTCTAAATTGCAAATTCAAAAGCAGCAGTCGCAGCTCGTGCAAAGCGAAAAAATGGCATCCGTTGGACTTCTTACGGCTGCAATAACTCATGAAATCAATACGCCGATAGGTGCCATTAACAGTAATGTGCAGTTAGCAGATATGCTATTAAATGGACTTATGGAGTATGTCTCTACTCAGTCTGATGATGAACTCAGTTTAATGTTAAGTCAACTAAAAGAAATTAATGATGTGAACTTAGTGGCCTGCAGCAGAATCATAGAGATCATAAAAAGCCTTAAGAGTTTTTCAAGACTCGATCAGGCAGAATTTCAAGAGGCAAATATAAATGAAGGTATAAAAAGCGTATTAGTGCTCACTAATAATTTACTGAAACGAAGAATAAAAGTTCATGAGGAACTTGGAGATATTCCGCCCGTTAAGTGTTTCCCGGGCCAGTTAAACCAGGTGTTTATGAATATTATAGTCAATGCATCGCAAGCCATTGAAGGTGAAGGAGAAATTTTCATTCATACATACGAGCAGGAAAGACATATCATTATAAAGATTAAGGATACTGGAACAGGAATAAAAGAAGAGCATATCTCAAAAATATTTGATCCTGGCTTTACAACTAAAGGGGTAGGAGTAGGTTTGGGGCTTGGTCTTTATATAACCTATAATATTATCCAAAATCATAATGGAGAAATATCTGTAGTAAGTGAACTCGGCAAGGGGACAGAATTCATAATAAAAATTCCAATGGATAATGAAAGAACCTAGATTAAAACAATATTAATAACTTGGGGAGTGTATAGAATTGAGCAGAACGATTATGGTAGTTGATGATGAGAAGATGATAACAACAACCCTTTCTACTATGTTTAAGCTGATGCTGAAGGAGAATGTCATTGTATATAATGATGTAGAACAGGCACTTGCGTGTGAGGAACTGGAGAATAATAAGGTTGACTTAATTATTTCTGATTTTATGATGCCTAAAATGAATGGACTGGAGTTTTTAAAAAATGTAAGGGGCAAATGTCCCGATACAGTAACTATTCTTTTGACAGGCTATGCGGATAAAGAAAATGCAATTAAAAGTATCAATGAGATAGGCCTATATTATTATCTTGAAAAACCTTGGGATAATAACGATCTTATAAAAGTAGTAAAAAATGGCCTTGAGAAAAAAGAACTTGCGGATCATTTAAAGGACAAATATAAAGAAATTGAAACTTCAAACAGAGAAATAACAAGGTTATATGAGCTGTTAAAGCATGATTATAATAAGGAAACTGAGAGCACTAAAAACCTGATTATTACTCTCGCAAATGTTATAGAAGCAAAGGACAAATATACGGATGGGCATACAAGAAGAGTAGCAATGATCAGCAGGATGATTGGAGAAAGACTGGGGCTTGAAGAAGAAAAATTGAATGCGCTTGAAATAGCAGGAATTGTTCATGACATAGGAAAGGTTGGAGTGCCTGAAAGTATACTCAATAAACCAGATAAGCTTACTGATGAGGAATTTGAAGTAATCAAAAGGCATTCAGAAGTGGGAGAGACTATATTAAAGCCTCTTGATTCGCTGCGGGAGTGTCTTGTTCCAGTTAGAAATCATCACGAGAAGATTAATGGATCAGGTTATCCTGATGGCCTTAAGGGTGAGGATATAACAATTGAAACAAGAATATTAGCAGTTGCAGACATATTTGATGCCTTATATTCGGATAGGCCTTATAGAAATAAGCTGCCCTTATCCAGTGTAAAAGATATTCTGATGAAAGATGTAAATAGTGAGTGTTTAGATGAAGAAGTTGTACGTATGCTCTTCGATATGATTGATAAGGGAGACATCGAGAGAGTATTTGAATAACTTAGATGACCTAATATTTAGTCGGGTTTGTAAGTAATTATACAGGTTATTTCTTGAAATTGCTTCTAAGATATAGGACAGAAGTAAATATTATGTTATAATGGGGAAGCATGAAGAATGGCTTAAGAGTATAACTTTAGTGTTTATATAAAATAACTTTACTATTTGAAGGAGGAATTAGCAGTGATTAAACTATTTGAAGGCGGAGCGTATCTTGTTAATGGAAGAGATCTTGTTTCAGATAACGCAGATGCTCCAAATATTCTTAAACAAAAATTAGGAGAGGGTGTGCCATCAAGGGACGCGGCATCAAAAAATACAATAGCTTATAGCATACTTGAAGCTCATAATACTTCAGGGGATATGGACAAGCTTAAGATTAAATTTGATGCAATGGCTTCTCATGATATCACTTATGTTGGGATTATACAAACAGCAAGAGCAAGCGGACTTGAAAAGTTTCCTATTCCTTATGTTCTCACAAACTGTCATAACAGTCTTTGCGCAGTAGGCGGGACTATTAACGAAGATGATCATATGTTTGGGCTTTCAGCTGCAAAAAAATACGGCGGTATTTATGTACCAGCCCATATGGCAGTTATTCATCAATATATGCGTGAGATGATGAGCGGATGCGGCAAGATGATACTAGGTTCAGACAGTCATACAAGATATGGTGCACTTGGTACAATGGCTATAGGTGAAGGCGGGGGAGAGCTTGCAAAGCAGCTTCTTTGCAAAACCTATGATGTAAATCGTCCGGGGGTTGTGGCTGTTTACCTTACAGGAAAACCTGTAAAAGGTGTCGGCCCACAAGACGTTGCCCTTGCCATTATTGGACAAGTATTTAAAAACGGTTATGTTAAAAACAAGGTGATGGAATTCGTTGGTGACGGTATTGACGGCCTTAATGTAGAGTATAGAAATGGTATAGATGTTATGACAACGGAAACGACTTGCCTTTCATCTATATGGGAAACTGACAGTGCGGTAGAGGAATACTTCGAAGCCCATGGCAGAAAAGAAGCTTATAAAGAGCTTAAACCAGGCAGCGTCGCTTATTATGATGGAGTAGTTTATGTTGATCTATCTAAGGTGAGGCCAATGATCGCCCTTCCTTTCCATCCAAGTAATACGTATACAATTGAAGAATTAAATGCAAATCTATATGACATATTAGGAACAGTTGAAGAAGAAGCTAAAGCAACGCTTGGCAGCGCTAAGGTCAGCTTTACTTTAAGAGACAAGATTAAAAATGGTAAGCTTCTTGTACAGCAAGGGGTTATTGCAGGCTGTGCAGGAGGTACCTTTGATAATATTTGTGATGCTGCTGATATTTTAAATGGGCAGTCAATAGGCTTTGATGAGTATGCACTTAGTGTTTATCCATCCAGTCAGCCAACATATATGAGTCTTGTTGAAAATGGCTCGATTGCCAAACTGATGGCATCAGGGGCAACTATCAGAACAGCGTTCTGCGGACCATGTTTTGGAGCTGGAGATGTACCTCCAAATAACTCACTTAGTATCAGACATTCAACAAGAAACTTCTTTAACCGTGAAGGGTCTAAACCAAGTGACGGACAAATCGCATCCGTTGCACTGATGGATGCACGCAGTATTGCAGCAACTTCTGTAAATGGCGGATACCTTACAGCTGCAACAGATATTGATTTAAACTTTACAAAACCTAAATATTACTTTAACAGTAAAATATATGAAACTCGCTGTTATAATGGTGTAGGTAAAGCTGATACAGGAGCTGAGCTTAAATTTGGTCCAAACATTACAGACTGGCCCAAAATGTCTAATCTGACAAATCATATTGTATTAAAGGTTGCAGCAGAAATCCATGATGCTGTCACAACAACTGATGAACTTATCCCATCAGGTGAAACTTCAAGCTACCGCTCAAATCCGCTTAGACTTGCAGAATTTACTTTATCACGCCGTGATCCAGGCTATGTTGGACGTGCTAAAGAAATTCAGAAAGTAGAGTTTGCAAGACTTGAGGGACAAAATCCTGTTGAAGTAAACGATGAGATTAAATCTGTGTTTGATACGATTAAAGAAATAGATGGGTTTAGTACCATTGATGCTAAGACTACAGGTATAGGAAGTGTTATTTATGCGGTTAAGCCAGGAGATGGTTCAGCTCGTGAACAAGCTGCTTCTTGTCAAAAGGTTCTTGGTGGATGGGCGAATATTGCAAAAGAATATGCTACAAAGAGATACCGCTCAAATCTTATTAACTGGGGAATGATACCGTTTATTTTAGATGAGGAACTTAAATTTAAAAACGGAGATTATATCTTTGTGCCTTATATTAAACAAGCTGTTCAAGATAAAGTATCAGCTATTAAAGCTTACATTATTTCAGATACCATAACAGAATTTACACTTACTTTATCTGATTTAACAGATGACGAGAGAAACATTATTTTGGCAGGATGCCTTATCAATTATTACAGGAGCTAATGAATTGCAAGATAATTAATGTTATATTTTTGTGAAAATTAATTATAATGATTTAGTTGTTGACAAAAAAGTATACAAATTATATAATAGGGTTAATGGAATACAAAGTGTGTTACTGATTAAGTCAGGCATAAACTTTACCACTAAGAGCATTCTTAGTAGTTGTTTATGCCTTTTTTTGTTAACCAAATTTATATGCAAGAGAGGAGGCCTGAAATGGAACAGTTTATGATCACAATTAAGAATGAAACGGGACTTCATGCAAGACCTGCAACCCAATTGGTAAGGAAAGCAGCCCTATTTTGTTCTGCAATAAAAATAGAAAAAGAAGGGAAAACTGCTGATGCCAAAAGATTGCTGAATGTCATGGCACTCAATGTGAAGAAGGGTGAATCCATTAAAGTTACAGTGGAGGGGACAGATGAAAAAGCTGCAGCCTTAGCCATAAAAGAAATAATAGAAGCATATTAATATTAAGCAGGACTAGATATATGCAATTATATTGGATAACATATCAAGCAGATAGTGATTATATGAAAAGGTTCTGGGTGGGAATATGGAATATGAGGTATTAAAGATATATAACAATAATGTTGTATTAGCTAAGCAAAATGCAGAAGAAGTTATTTTACTTAGTAAGGGAATAGGCTTCGGTAAGAGGAGAGGGGATAAACTGCCGGACAATGACAAGATAGATAAGGTATTTTATGAAACCCAGATTCAAACAGAGAGTTTAGATTCATATTCCTTAAGCAAAAGAAAAAAAGAAATAGAAAATGTGATTAAACAAATTATTGGTATCGCAGAATCTAAAATAGGAAAGCTTAATGAAAACACAGCTAGAGCGCTTATTGAACATATCGATTTTGCTATAGAAAGACTCAACATGGGGATTATCATAGAAAACCCTTTTATCAATGAAATTATGTCTCTTTATCCCGATGAATATGAGATATCTGAAATAGCAGCAAAGCATATTGAAGAGAAGCTAGGCATTGAAATAGGGGAAGAAGAAAAGGGATTTATAACGCTTCACCTCTATTCTGCAAAGGTAAACAAGACAGTTAAAGAAACAATGAAAAAGACAAGACTTTATAAAGAGTGCATCATGATTATAGAAAGTGCGTACGATTGTAAGATTTCCCTTAGCAGTTCTGTTAGTAAGGAATTTTTAAGAGCTCTTAGAACGCTTATGTGGGCAGCAGGTGAGCATAAAAAAATGCATATGCCTATTAAACAATATATGCCTCTTAAAATGGGAGAGAGTTATAAAGCAGCCTTAAAGATCACGCATTTAATTGAAAAAGAAATAGGTCTTTATTTTTCAGATGATATAGTGAGTTTTCTAGTTATAGAAATTGAAAAACTTATTCAATTACTATAATTAGAAAAAACTCTTTATATATAATCCACAATTATTTTAAAATATAATAAGGGGGAACAGGAATGAAAAATGTATTCAGTAACGTTCAAAAATTAGGAAAAGCTTTAATGCTTCCGGTAGCAGTGCTGCCAGTTGCGGGGTTATTACTGCGTCTAGGACAGCCAGATGTATTTAATATACCTTTTATAGCTGCAGCAGGAAACGCCGTATTTGCAAATATGGCACTGCTTTTTGCAATAGGTATTGCAGTTGGTCTTGCTAAAGATTCAAATGGGGCAGCAGGACTTGCAGGTGCAGTAGGCTATGTTATCTTAAATACGACAGCTACAACAATTAATCCAGATATTAAATTACAGGCCTTTGGTGGTATTATAGCAGGTATAGTAGCCGGTATATTATACAACAAGTTTAAATCAGCCAAACTTCCTGACTTTTTGGGATTCTTTGGGGGAAGACGTTTTGTACCTATTGTAACTGGCGGTGCATCAGTTGTACTAGGAGGTATTATAGGTTACATATGGCCACCTATTCAAAATGGTCTTGCAGCAATAGGTAATTGGTCAGCAAACAGCGGCGGTATAGGAGAGTTTATCTTTGGTTTCTTAAACCGTTTACTTATTCCTACTGGCTTACACCACGTACTTAATAACATCTTCTGGTTCCAGCTTGGTGAATTCAATGGAGCAACAGGAGACCTTGGCAGATACTTTGCACAAAAACCAGCAGAAGGTCTTTTAGATCCAACAGCAGGTATTTATATGGCAGGCTGGTTCCCTATTATGATGTTTGGTCTTCCAGCAGCGGCTCTTGCAATGTACGTTTGTGCAAAGAAAGAAAATAAGGCTGCAGTAGGCGGTGCTTTAGTATCAGTAGCTTTTACAGCATTTTTAACAGGAATCACAGAACCAATTGAATTTATGTTTATGTTCTTAGCACCTGTTCTTTATGCAGTTCATGCTGTTATATCAGGTATAGCTCTTGCTGTAACAAGTTTATTAGGTATAAGACATGGATTCTCATTCTCAGCAGGTCTTATTGACTATGTACTTAATATGGGACTTTCAACAAAAGGATTATGGATTATTCCTCTAGGACTTATTGTTGGTGCCGCTTATTTCTTCATATTTGTATTCTTTATCAAAAAGTTCAATATTCCTACACCAGGACGCGAAAATGATGAAGAAACAGAAGAACTTGCAAAATTAGTTTCACAAAAAGGAATGGCAGAACTAGCAACACTGTATATAAATAAATTAGGCGGAAAAGATAATATTAAAGAAGTAGATGCTTGCATTACTAGACTTCGCCTCACACTTAAAGATTCTAAAATAGTAGAAGAAAAAGATATGAAAGCATTAGGAGCTTCTGGTATTATGAGACCAAACAGCCAGAACCTGCAAGTTATTGTAGGAACAAAAGCAGAACTTATAGCAGATGAAATTAAAAAGCAATTATAATCTATTTATTAATCCATGACATAAACTTTAGCGGCAGGCCTTAAGTGCCTGCCCATCTTTTAAATAACTGAATTAGGAGAATGACACAATGTTTAATTTTTTAAAAAATTCCAAGGTAATTGACCTGTATGCACCCATTGAAGGGACTATAAAACTTATTGAAGGAGTACCTGATGCTATTTTTGCAGAAAAAATGGTAGGAGACGGTATAGCTATAGAGCCCACTGCTGGGATAGTAGTAGCCCCTTGTGATGGGAAAATAGTGCAAATATCTTCTACAAATCATGCTGTAGGTATTGAAACAGAATCTGGACTAGAGATACTTATACATGTTGGAA
>JARBUI010000024.1 GCA_029239755.1 Clostridia bacterium
TTCGAACTTCAATACTGAAGCTCTTTTGAATCGACTGGTTTTATGGTTACTATTTTATTTTCAAAGTTCATTTAAGTTTTGATTATCAAGCCCTGAGGCCTTTTCATCTACGCCGTTACTAGCGGCGACTTTTACATAATACCATGTTGAATTATAGAAGTCAACACCTTTTCTTGAAAACTTTTTTAGAGTTTTAATAAGCTTTACTTATCAATAAGTTCTGTCTATATAATACGCTATTTATTAAAGAAGCTAGCCATTTTTATAAAATCCAACTAACGAAATAATAAACCCTGCTATTACAATTAAAAACTCATTACCATGTAAATTTTGACTTAGTCCTGGTTCGATATGTACATAAGTTCCTAGTATCATGATTGATATACCTAGTGCCATTAACTTTAAAGGTCTATTGTTCATGGACATAACTCTTTCTTTTTGTGACATTAATTATTTCTCTCATTAAATAGCTTATGCCATAAGTCATAATAAGAGCTAAAATACTAACAGTAAAAAATTTTGCTGTCGCACTGCCTAAATTCACTAGGTCTAAACTATACTGAACAGCTAACACAATAGGATAATGCAAAATATAGGCTGTAAAAGAGTTATCTGCTAATACTTTTGCAAAAGCTGAAGTATTATTTAACTTCTCTCTGAAGAATACAATTAACCCCCATGAAATAAAAATAGCCATAAAAGATTCATACCATGCCCAGTTTCCATATACATTCTGAATGACGAACCCTGGCAGCAAGTCTCTTAGATAAATAACTGCACCCATGAATACCCCTGCTGCAAATACACAATATCCTAATTTCTTATCGCATTGCATAAAAAGGTCTTTTTTAAAAGCTACAATACCTACTATAAAGAAAGTAACATACTGCGGCAAATGTGCTGGTTCTGCCTGAATAAAACCAAGTATACCAACCCACTTATCTATTGGATAAAACGTTCTTATAATTAAAGAACTTACAGAAACGACACCCCCGATAATGAAGAGGAACAAAATACTTATTCTCATTTGCTTAGCCTGCAGCTTTATTTGAGCGAATAGCTTTCTTGCTATTGCATATAAAATACTATAAATAAGAAGCTGTTCTATAAACCAAGCATGCCCAAAGTTGAATTCCGGCCAACCTACACTTTCAACAAATCCTGTTGGCTTCCCACCTATCCCTAGATAAATATGTATATAGTAGTTCATAAGCGACATGGGCATATTGCCGGTATAAAAGCTATAATAAAAATACATTTCACATGGCACAATAACAAACGCAGCCAACAATGTTGGTATCCCCAAACGATATAACTTATCTTTTATAAAGTGCCTAAATCCTTTTCTATCATAAGAAGCTGGCAAAAGGTAACCTGAAATCATAAAAAACAAACCCATAAAAAAGGCTGCATTAACTGAAAAAAAGCTGCCTAGCCATGCAGTACTTTCATTTAGACTGCTCTTATACTGCCAAAATCCTCCTGTTGGACCATAAGCCTGGCCTACATGGTGAATAGTCACAAGAAAGGTTAAAAAAACTTTTAAATGGTCTAAAAAATAAGCTCTTTTCTTTTCCATTTCAATCCCCTTTATATAGAAAGATATTTTGCAATAAAAAATCCTTGAACCGTATTATACTTCTACTGTTCAAAGATTAGTTATTGATTCTAGTATTTTATTTCTTTAGTATAAAGTCTATCGAGTAAACTGTCTACACAATCCTGTATTTTCAGTAATATAGTTATTCTTTTGCCTAATGTACTATCTCTTCTATTATTAAGGTAAAGGAACTACCCGTAATCTTTAACTGATTTATCAATTCTGAAACGTGTTTTTAAAAACTTACCATAGCTCTGTTCGTAATGACTTTGGCTTTTTACCATCTATGTCAGTTAATCCATAATGTTCTGCAATCTCAGCGGTTATGAGTATCTTCCCAGTATTCATGATAGACTTTTCATCCTTTGCTAAAGCAGCAATACATCTTCCTGCAAATTGTGGAGATTCCATTTCATCAATATGAACAGAACTATCATATTTTGCATACTCAATCATGCCCTCAGTACTTACCTGCCCTGGATATAACGAGAATACAGATATACCGTAATCTTTAAGATCATGAGCTGAATCAGCGGACAATCTATCAACTGCTGCTTTACATACCCCATAGGCAACATTATTTAAATACCTCCTGCCGCCATAAAAGGAAATATTAATGATCAAACCACTTTTTTGACTTGTCATCATCTTCGCTGCATATTGACTGGCAACATAGTTTGAACGAACCCCAACAATATAATGATCGTCCCACAATGAAACTGGCTGCTCCCAAAAGGGAGTATTATAAAAATATCCTTGCATTGCATGCGTGCTTCCGCCCCAAGCATTATTGACTAATATATCTAGTCTTCCCTGTTCAGCAGCAACTCTTTTAAACAAAAGCTCTACTTCTTCATCCTTAGAATGGTCACACTTATGCGCAATACCCACTCCTCCAAGTCTTATAACTTCTTTAGCTGTTTTATAGATGCTAGTTTCCTTTAAAAAATCAGGCAGCTTATTTCCCTCTTCTGTACGTCCGGTTACATAAACTGTAACCCCATACTCTGCAAGACCAAGTGCAATTCCTTTCCCAACACCCCTGCTGCCGCCTGTGACGATAGCAACTTTCCCCTTAAGTTCATTCATAAAAACCACTCCTTTAAAAAAGCATAGATAGTAACGAAATCTCACTTACTATCTATGCTAACCGCTTTAGGTAGTCATTTCATGATGTTTCTTGCTGACTTAAGGGTTTCTTTATGGGGACAAGAATCTGAACTTCACTGGTTTCTAAATAGTCTTCTTCAAATATATTCAGCATACCCACTCCATTAAGGTTAAGCTGTATTTCTTTTACCATAATCCATCTGTACAAATCATCCACAAAAGTTTCCCTGATATCAAACATATCCCCATGATATACAAATTTTGCGTACCATCCTTCAGGTACATCACGTTTTTCAAAATTCGTCTCTTGACTTATATCTATTCCCTGCATGCCATAAAACACAGTATACTCACCATTATCTTCCTCATGGCAGCTGACTACAGCGTAAAGCTTTGTATGATCCAGCCAGCTGACTTTTTGTGCTGCTGCTAAAAAAGCCTCTCCAGCGGACTGCATTAAAGACTTAAATTGCTCGCTTTTAACATAAGCTTCTATATAGGTTCCTTCCAGCTGTAGTCTAGTCACGTATGTATCTGTTCCATTCAAAGCTAAAGTCCCTTTATAATTGATGATATCCCGGTCTATAATATTTATTTTTTCTACAGAATGAACATGTATTTTTTCATCTTGACATGCCGAGGGTGAAACTCCGAAGTGCTTTTTGAATGCTCGGCTAAATACCTCAGGATATTCAAATCCAAAACGATAAGCTGCATCTATCACTGGATCCCCTGTTTCGATTAAGTAACATAGCGCCTTGGTTAACTTTCTGCCAAGTACATACTGCTTTAATGTCATTCCAGATACTGTTTTAAACATCCTGTTAAAATGAAACTTAGATACGCAGAGCTGTTTTGCAATGTCTTCAAGTGACATTCTTTCATGAATGTTTTCCTCAATGTAATCAACAGCTTCATTAATGAGATTAACATAAATATTCATTTCTTTACTCACCTTTCATGTCACAGGAACTGCGAATCATTTAGTTCACTTTAGCTATTACTTTTACGTAAAATGCTTTAATCACTAAAGCAAGCAGGCCGATGACAATGAGTCCCATGGTACTTGCAATAAACAGACCTTTTAACTGAGTAAATACACTTGCAATACTAGCAGCTCCATTAAGTCTCTTAGGATAGTTTTGTAAAAGATTAATGATCATTAGATTTTCAAGCCAGTCAAAAAGAGTTGCAAACCCTCCAATGATACCGAAAAGCCAAGGCTTTTTAAGATTTTTGAACATTTTCTTTGCAATAAAAGTTAAACTAACAAAATAAAATAAACCATAAGATAAAGGAAATGGAAAATCAAGAGGAACTATATATTTCATATCAAAGGCTCTTCCTTCTTCTCCTAAAGCCTCTAAGATATTATAGGCCTTTTCCACTGAGTATCCTGTAAATTCCATATCCAAAATACTATGTCCCCCTGTAATTTCTTGAAGCTTGGCTAATCCAATAAAAGGACCATTGATTAAAAAATTCATGAACATAAAAAAAGCAAATGATAGAATTACTGTTCTCATACTAAAAAAATCTCTCTTATTCATTTCGAACCAAACCTCCCCAGTTATTATTTAATTTTCAGAATAAATATTAAATTCCGCAAGTTTCATTATAAAACTTATGACCATAAAAAACAAGTGTTCTTATTCCTATATTTAAAATCAATAAGCAATTCACTCTAGCTCTAAAATAGCTGGTGATCTAAGGATCTATATTTTTTGAATTTTATTCTACTTAGTAATTTATTACCATTTATTCTATTTATCATGTATACTTATAATTAGGATTACAAAACTTTTATCTTCACTTATTTAGAAGGAGGCAGTTATGAAAATTGGCAATAAATCTTTACCTGAACAGTATATTATTTACGGGGCTATGGGATTAGGCGGTGCTTGGGAAGAAGATACTCCAATAACTGAAGCCCATATTGAAGAAGCTCATGCTGCATTAAGTACAGCCTTGGAGTGTGGAATATCCTTTTTTGACCTTGCTGACATTTATAAAGCGGGAAAATCCGAAACAGTCTTTGGACACTATTTAAAAGAAAACCCAGGTATGAGAGAGAAAATAATCATTCAGTCTAAAGTTGGTATTCGCCTTACTGGTGCTCCATTTGGTTCTCGTTTTGACTTCTCTTATTCTCATATTATTGAAGCTACTGATGGTATTCTCAAGCGTCTAAATACTGACTACCTTGATATTTTATTACTACATCGTCCAGATCCTCTCATGAGTAGAGACGAACTAAAACGTGCAATAGATGAACTCTTTAACCAAGGTAAGATTCGTGCCCTCGGCGTATCCAATATGGATCATCATCAAATTCAACTTATCGAGTCCTATACCGGAAGAAAAATTGTAGCTAATCAGTTAGAACTTAGCCTATTAAAAACAGATTTTGTAGCAAGCGCTGTAGGATTTAATAATTCAGTAGGTAAAAATCTTGACTTTCCATTAGGCACTCTTGAGTACTGCATGCTTAATGATGTAAGCCTGCAATCATGGAGCCCCTTAGCAAGAGGCATTTACAGTAAACAAACCATAGATGAAAGTACACCAAAAACGATTTGTCAAACTAAAGAAATACTTGGACGTATTGCAAAAAATAAAGGTACATCTATCGATAGTATAGTCTTAGCATGGCTTATGAAACATCCTTCTAAAATTAATCCTGTCATTGGAACTACAAAACCTGAGCGCATTAAAAATGCAGTAGAGGCGTTTAATGTTCAGCTTACAAGAGATGAATGGTATGAATTACTAGTGGCTTCACGAGGACAAAGAATGCCATAGTCCTATTTTAGAATTCAAAAACCCTCACACTTAGATTTCTAAATGTGAGGGTTTTGTCCTATCAATATTATATCATTATGCGCTCATTTTATCTTCATATTCCTTTAGTATGAGTGTAATGTTTAGGTTACCATTTCGACATCTTAACTTATCAATAAACCTTTTTTGGTCTGTCTGCTGCTTCATATTAATATTATAAATAACTTCAAAGACGCTTCCAAAATCGCTGGTTTTTATTCGTTTTAAATTCCAAGAATGAGTGAACTCCTCAAGAATATCGTCAAATAACTCCTGGAAGTTAAGATCTTCTGGAACAGTAATCTTAAGCTGCATATGATTAGACTTTTGCTTTGCAAAGTTTGTTTGATTAAGAATAATCATAACGATACATAAAATAATTGCAAAAATACCCGCATATGTAATATACCCCATACCGCATGCCAGCCCAATAGCTAATGTGAAAAATACATAGGCTATATCTTTAGGATCTCCTGGAGCACTTCTAAAACGAATAAGACTGAAGGCACCCGCTAAGCTAAAGGCACTGGCTACATTATTCCCAATGATTGCAATAATAACTGCGATAATAGCAGGCAGCATGATTAAAGTTACTGTAAAGCTAGCTGAGTAACCTTCCTCTCTATGGGTTTTAAGATAGACTAAACTAATAAGCAAACCTAATAGTAGCGCTGCACCTAATGCGGTAAGCATTTGAACCAAAGTAAGGGCATCACCTGCTGTTCCTGAAAATATCGATTCTAACATAGAACTATCACTCCCAATATTATAAATTTACACAAACTTTTGAATCAAAAATAGTTTCTTTTGCTTCTTTACTAAGACAATACTTTTTATACTCTGTTCCATATTTTGAAAAGCTTGTTTTATATATTCTAAGCTCTGCCAGAACATCAGCTAGCCATAGGGGCATAGAACGAGAAATCTTAACTTCCATTAAGTACTGACCCCTTTCTAATAATTGGTCTCCAAAGTCCCCTTTCTCCAAATGAAGCTCATTCCTTCTTGTTTTGATATTACAGTCAAAGGTAACGCGGAAATCCTTATCGTCTTTACCGAAAAATGCCATGCGTGAATAGCTGATGTATGCTGCTGGATGAACTTTGTTACAATGCAAAAAGTATTCTATTTCACTTACAACCTGCTCATTGATATAATCCTCCGTTACTGGTCGTTTCCTAAGCTCTATAAATTCATACGCTTCTTGTAAGGTAATAACTGCCCGCCTTTTATGGACTATGCCAGCAGTTTTCTTTTTTAGTTCTAAAAAAACCTTTGCATCCAAAGAAGCTGGAGGCTTGTAGCATCTTAGGCGAAGTTTTTCTTTGTAATATGGTTTTGAAAGTGACGTCCGAATTAAATGATTGTCCTCCGTATCATAATAAATATTATAAATAGTATAGTTTTTACCAGCCACACAATGCTTATCCGGATTCATATTCCCCTGTAGTTTTGGAATAAGCTCATCAAACTGATTCTTTGTTAGTAAAAATTTCATTTCAAAACGTTTAAAAGTAGCAACAGACATCTATTTTCCTCCCCTATCTTTTACAATTTTATACTGGTCTGCGTTTACCGCCTCTCATATTTCCATTGTTAAATGTACCAACTCTTGTTATGGTGTCAGAAACCTTAAAGCTTTGATATTTTGTTCCCCCAGTATATGTCCCTCCTGAGTAAAGACCATCTTTACTTTCACCTCCTACACTTCCTCCCGAATAGATCGTGTAGGTTGAACCTTTTTCTAGCATAGGAGAGCATAGTACTACTGACTGATATTGTTTTTTAGGTGCAAATGTAATGACTTCTTCTCCATTTTCTGCTTCAATATGAACAATAGTCCCTGCTGGCAAGGCTGATTCGAAATTCAGCATAACTGAATACTGTGTTGAGGATGTATCAGGCGCCTGCACCATACCAGAGCTTCCTGCTGCTAGAATATAGCCTCCTGTCATTTCGAATGATCCATCATAATCTAACGCCCCATTACCACTATTTGCAGGGCCATTTACAATCACTGTCCCTGCCGTTACCTTGATTGAACCATTTGCATCAAGCCCATCCCCTGAAGCATCAACTGCAACATATCCTCCGTTAACAAATAGATAATGATTAGAACCATCATTCTCTCCAGCAACATTTATCCCATCATCGCTTGAAATAACGTGAACTTCTCCATCATTAATCGTAATGACTGCACTTTCAATACCTTCGTAAGATTTTGTAATGTCGATGTTCCCCCCATTAATCTCAAGTTCATCATCTGAATGTATCCCATCACCTCCAGATGCTGCCACAATAGTTCCCCCATTTATTTTAAGGCTGCTATTTGAATGGACGGAATCATCAGCGGAATCTATATTAATAGTTCCTCCCTCAATTGTTATATGAGCTTCTGCCTTTATGCCCTTGGTACTGACTGCATCATCACTCTTCTCTTCGACTTTTTCTCTCTTCATGCCAGGCGGCATATCTGCTATTTTAATACCATTCTTACTGCCGCCGCCTGAAGAAATACTTATGTCTCCATCACGGATTAAAATATTTGTTTCTGCCTGAATAGCATCCTCACCTGCAGTAATATTTATAGTGCCTCCATCAATGATAACAAATCCCTTTTCTGCATCTTCATCGTTATTGGATTTTATACCATCACCCTTTGCATTAACTGTGATAGCCCCGCTTTTAACAGCAACATAATCTTTACCTCTAAGCCCATCAGCAGCAGCATTTATAGTCATATCACCGCTTACAATTTTTAGTTCATCCTTGCTTGTAACAGCATTATTGTAGTTTGCATTAACTGTCAGTGATCCATTGCCATTTATAGTCAGGTCGCTTTTACAGAAAATAGCTGCATTAGGTTCATCTGATTCAGTATCCTCTAGAATATAAGAAGCGCTGTCAGTTACTTTATTTTTCGTACCCTCTGCAAGAGTGATAACTGTCTTTTTTGCATTCCTAACATAAATAGGGGCACTGTTAGTACTGGTAATATCTGCGCCGTTTAAAATAAGCCTAACAACTTCTTTATCTTCTGTATCCACTATTATCTGTCCATCAGTTAATTTGCCGCTGATGTTGTATATCCCTGCTAAAGAAATAGTTACTTTATTTCCATCTATACTGACTCCATCTTTGTCTGCAGTTATCACATTGCCCTTTAATACTATATCTGCAGCCTCAGAACTTTTTAAACTTGAGTCCATATCATCGCTGTCATACTCAACAAATATTTCACTTTTATCATTTATGCTTGTTTTTGCTGTGCTTGAATTACCTCCTTCTGTTTTCCCATTAATACTTGCTTCTACTTGACTTTCAGCTTGGCTTCCTATTTGCCTGGCCGCGCAAGCTGTTGAAGCCGAAACACTAATAAATGAAATAAGTGTAGCAGCCAGTAATCTATTTTTCATCTTTCTCATTTTATAACTCATAATCATCTTCCTCTCTCCTTGGTTAGTTCATAGTGTCATTATAAAAGTCGATTGTGATGAAAACTTGAACATCTATTGAACTTTAGATGTTTAATAGATGCAACAGTGGTTCTTTTCCTACCAAACAAGAAAGCGTGCAAAAAAACGCACGCGCTTGTGAAATAGGAAAGTTTGGTCCCTTGCTAGCAAGACGAACTTTCCTATTTCATAAAAAAAGGCCGCGTTATTACGCAGCCTGCATATATTAAAACATTCAATCTATATAATCTGCTATTATTAATAACAAATTATAGGTGTATCCGGCTCAATACCATTGTAGATGGCCTTAGCTAGATTGTTGGGACAATTTATACAACCATGGGAGCCATCTGTCTTATATATATTTCCTCCAAATGCACTTCTCCAGTTCGCATCATGCATTCCTATCCCACCGTTAAAAGGCATCCAATAGTTAACTGGAGCCGCGTATCCCGGTCCTCTCAGCACAGCATTTTTTGCTTTGTATTTTAACCTATAAACACCTCTAGGTGTTGCAAGACCGGATCTTACATTCCCCGTAACAACGTTTCCTTCTACTATCAGTGAGGCCTTTTTATAAAACCATAAATGCTGGCTTGTCAAATCAATTTCTACATAGGTATCACCTATGTCACTATTGCCACGATAAGAAACACTGTGACTGTATGACGGTTCCTTTATGATGGTGCGTCCTTCTTTTATAGCAGAAACTAAGTTCTGTGTTTCTTTAGCTATATCAATAGGTCTGCCATAATCGCCGCCGCCAACTTGTATGCCTTTTCCTGATGTTGTAGTAAAATTTCTTATCATGCCAATTGTATCATATTTTTTAGCGAGCCTATCTATGTATTCTTCTGCCTGCTTTTTATCAACTTCAACCCCAAAACGCTCATCAACTGTAAGCCATTTATGGATTGTTGAACCATCTAAAACCTCTTTATTGATACCAATAGTATAGGTAATTTTTGAAGATGAATATTTGTTAAGAATGTCTTTAGCCTCTATAATCTTCTGTGAATTCGAAGTATACTGTGGATTGATATAACAACACATCGATTCCAAATTCACTTTAGCTTCTTTTTTAAGTAATGCATCTGAAACATAAGAGAATAAAATATCTTTATCCACTTTATTACCTAGGATTTCATTCACAATAACAAAACCATTATCTACATATTGAAAGCTGGGATTTTTAGGTTCAATGATATTACTGTTGTCAAAACAAGCAAGCTTATCTATTCGTTCTTTTAATAGTTCCTCATCATATGTAACATCTACTGTCATTTTAAAATCTGTTGTATTAAAACATGTTAAAATCCAGTCAAAAGGATTTTGACTTTTTTTAAGTTTTTTAAATTCTTCATCGGAAGGATACCTTAACCCTACATCAGCAGCTTTTATTTGTTCACTTTTTCCTCCCCGTTCCTCGAGATTTAACGTATAACTCTGTAGCTTAGATGCCAGTAGTATTTCAACATCCTTTACCGATTTTCCAGAAACATCAATACCATTAATCTCTGTACCAGAATAAAAATGATTTATAAAATATGCTGTTATTCCCAAATAAAAGATAAGTAAAGTGCAAAGAACAATGATTATACCTATAATAAACTTCTTATACTTTTTTATTGGCTTATCTATAGGCTTTTCTGCTATATCTTCTACTTCATGTTCTACTGGACTTTCTGTTTGTTCTTCAATTTCATCGTCTATCAAACTTTCTTCCTGCTCTTCTGTTTCTTCTTCTATCAAACTTTCTGCCTGTTCTTCTATTTCTTCGTCTACTAAGCTTTCTGTCTGCTCTTCTGTTTCTTCGCCTATTGGATCCTCTAATCCCTCATCTATTTGCCTTTCTGATTGGTTTTCCACTTCCTCTCCCATATTACCCACCCCTTTAAATTGCATTAAATTTAGAATTATTTTTTGTCTTTTAAAGAATTAACCCATCTTTTATAAACAAAAACACTAAATTCTACATTCCATTTTATGTGGCAGTATTTACACTTAAAACAACTATTTAAATTTGTATTTAAGAATTAGTTCGAACAATTAAAGCGCATCAAGAAAGACTAGCAGTTTTGTTTTCATAAAACTGTTAGTCTTCTCATTAAAACTTATAGCCTTTTTAGTTATGGCCTCCAAATATGCCAGAGATGATTATTCTGACCTCTTGCAAAGGCATCTATTCTATTGCCGCCCCAAGAGACTGCTGCTGGTTC
Source organism: Clostridia bacterium (assembly GCA_029239755.1). Lineage (GTDB taxonomy): Bacteria > Bacillota > Clostridia > Lachnospirales > Cellulosilyticaceae > FMMP01. The sequence goes on from JARBUI010000024.1 coordinate 11,205, forward strand.
TGATGTTATTACCCCTCCAAGGGACTGCCAGCCACTCCATCTTCTTCCATTCCAAGTTCGATAAAGCAGCTGCCTGTTTTCTCCACGTGCAAAGACTTCAAGCCTATTAGGTGCAGTTGATGACGCTGCTGGTCCTGAGCTTATTGTTCGCCCACCTAAATCTTCCCACTCGCTCCAACTTGAACCATCCCACCATTTATGCCACAAACTATTGTTTTGGCCTCTTCCAAACACGTCAATTCTATTTCGTCCCCAAGATACTGCTGCAGGTGCTGAAGTTAATACGCCGCCTAAATCTTCCCACTCACTCCAGCTTGAGCCATCCCACCATTTATGCCATAAAGCATTGTTTTGCCCTCTTCCAAACACATCAATTCTATTTGATCCCCAAGATGCTGCAGCAGGTGCCGAAGTCAGTACTCCGCCTAAATCTTCCCATCCGCTCCAGCTTGAGCCATCCCACCACTTATGCCATAAAGCATTATTTTGGCCTCTTCCAAACGCGTCAATTCTATTTCGTCCCCAGGATACTGCTGCAGGTGCTGAAGTTAATACGCCGCCTAAGTCTTCCCACTCGCTCCACCTTGAGCCATTCCACCACTTATGCCATAGAGCATTATTTTGACCTCTTCCGAATACATCCAAGCGATTAGCCTGCCAAGAAGATACTGCAGGAGCAGATGTTAATATCCCACCAAGATCTTCCCACTCACTCCAGTCTGATGAAGGTTGTTCCCCTCCATTTTGGTCTTCATCTTCTTCAAACTCCATATTTTCCAAGGTTAAGCGTATAATGGATCTTACGATTTGGTTTGTACGATTATCAGGCACGCCAAAACCTCTTAAAATCGCAAAAATCATCTGATTATCACGCCTATAAGCATCAAAGATTCTATTTGTTTTCTGCTCAATACTTCCAGAGTACTTATTTTCTTCTCTTAGTACGTAAGTTACTATGTTTCTAAAAATATTACGTGCTACAACTCTTTGAATTCTATACCTCTGAAGAAGCTGATAGTAATTATTGTATTGCTGATTAATAAGAGCCATAATTTTATTAATATCCTGAGGTCTCTGGCGAATTATACCATCATCCTTTAGTTCCTTATTATCTTCCTCATATAGATCAAAATGATCTGGTATTATATTATTACAAAATGGGCAAACATCAGAGTCCCCATATTCTTGTCTTTGCGGATCAGGGAAATTCTTATAATGTGAATTCATTTATTAACCACTCCTTTAAATGAAATTATTATATAATATGAAGTTAATCAGTGAATGGTTAATAAGATACAAAGATAAATAGAAGTAATTGGAATATATTTTAAATTATAACATATAAACTATGCTTGTTATCTACTCTATCCTTACTTGTCACACTTCGTCCAGCTCTAGAATATTATAAGATTAGCGAAAGGAGGTATTAAAATGTATAATGATAGATCAAGATATATAAATCCTTATTTAGCAGCCTATGACTATTTCTATCCTGGACATAGCTTTAGAGTATACAGCTATCCTAACTATGACTATGCCAATGGTAACGGTTATTGTAATGGTTATGGTAACGGCTATGGTAACGGCTATTATAATGGCTATAGTAACGTTTATGGTAACGGTTATTATAATGGTTATTCAGGGTATGCTCGTGGCTACGATTACTACTATTAATCTTCTTTGAATCACTTGTAGTCCTTGCAGCGTGCAGAACACAAACGAGAGGAGTCAGCCCAGTTAAGCTGCCCCCTCTCTTCTCTATTCTCATTTTCTTAATATATTTCAAAGAAAGGCTATTTTTCTGCAATTAGTCTGTACTTACTAATTTTTTAACTTCATTTTCTTTTTGGAAAAGAATACACCCGCCATCATGTTCTCCAGTAAGCATACCAGTTTCATGAAGTTTCTTAAATAAGGGGGATCTCAGCGCCTCCCTTAATGTACAATGCCCTACATTAGTATCCGAATAAGGTGAAAATGGACAAGGCTCTGCTGATCCATTGCTGCTAATATGAAAAAAGCCTCTTCCTGCCGCAAGGCATCCTCCTGAGTATTTCTCATCCCCTGGAAAAGATAAAAATATAGTGTCTTCATATTGTTTTCTTAATTTTTGCTGCTCTCTTTCCAATATTTTACGTTCCCTATCAGTCGGTGCCAGTAGTTTTGTTTCTTCTGTCACGGGCACATATTCTACAAAAATCAATGCCCTGCATCCTTTCTTATAAAGTTTTTCAAAGAAAGCTTTGCTGGTGACTGATTCCACATTCTCAGTTGTCACAGTAACGGAAGCTCCATATAAAATATCTTTTTCTTTAAACTTATCCATCCCATTCATTAGGACGTCATAAACCCCTTTACCTCGTCTTCCGTCTGTTTGTACCCTATCCCCTTCTATACTAAGAATGGGAACCAGATTTCTATTTTTATTAAATAACTTAATATATTCTTCATCAAGCATGGTTCCATTTGTAAATATAGGGAATATAATATCCTTCACTTCTGCTGCTTTTTCTATCACAGGTCTTCTCATTAAAGGCTCTCCTCCAGCAAGAAGTATAAAAGAAATACCAAGCGCTTTAGCTTCTTTAAATATCAATTCCCATTTTTCGCTGGTTAACTGCTCCTTACTATGCCCTTCTCCGCAGGAACTATTCGTTCTAGCATAGCAGCCTTTACAAAACAAATTGCAGCTGCTTGTTATACTTGCAATTAAAAAAGCTGGGACATTTTCACCTTGTCTTTCTAGTATTTCCCTCTTCCTTTTAGCCTTCTTGCTGGCTAAAGCATATTTTACTGCAAAAGCTGTTTCTCTTGGGTTTTTAAGAGATGCTTTAACTATACCTTTTACAATATTTTCGATTCCATTATTCATATACTCAGATAAATTAAAATGACTACTCATCTCTGCCCCCAACCCCCTTAGGACTTCTATTGACTTCCAGTATAAACATAACCCCTTATCCCCCATCTCTATAGACTATAAACAAACCTCAATAAGCTTTGCTATCATCTTATCTCTTTCTTTCTTGTCCTGTATGTTGTAACCACTGTATCCTTCAAATACATCAGTCCTAAGTACAGCAGACTGAATTGCAGCAATAAGTGCAAATGCTGCTAGTCTTGCCTCTGTATCCTCAAGCCCAGTAATGCGTTTTACGTAAGGCAGGATAAAAAGTGGTGTACTCACCTCTCCCTCTAAAAGTTCGGATCTAGCTGCCATTTTAATTAAATACTCATAGTCGCTTCCCATATCTGAAAGCTGTGTGAGCATTTGAAAGAGTCCCTCCTTAGGGTCTGTCTCCTCATTATCTGCTAAGTCTTGCCACACGGCTGCCGCCATTTTCATTGCATTTCCGGAAGCTTCCATAAGCATTTTATCTTTGCTTTCAAAATGATAATTAATAAGCCCAATGCCTACCTCTGCCCTAGCTGCTATATCCCTTACAGTAACAGCATTAGGATCCTTTTTTTCCTGGAGTATATTCCAAGCACTTTCTAGTATTCTAGTTCTGGCATCTAATTTTTTCTCGTTTTTCAAAGTTATCCCTTTCATTTATAAAATGTATTTATATTAATATTTTATTCTGAACACGTTCAGTTTATCACTCAATCTATTTCTCGTCAATATTTTTTGAACATGTTCAGTTTAGTTGAACTCAAAAACCTACGAACTTAGACTATCTTTAAGTTCGTGGGTTCAGTTAGGTGTCAGATCACTCTCATTAACTTGTTCATACCATTTTGACAAGGATATAATATCCTGATAGAATTATTTTTATTTATTAAGGAATATTGTATTCTGCTTTCTAAAAACCTTGGAAAAAGGAGGGATGTAATATGGGTAATATTATAGGGAGAAGACTTCCGCCGCCAACAATGCCAAAACAGTAGAATCTATCCTTACTGTTAGGTATTTGTAAAAGTTCTCTAATAACTAACCATAGATTCTGCTGTTTGAGAAGTATACATTTTACAGTACAAAATCAAACTAGTAGAAGGCGGGAACTTAGCATGAAATCAAAAATATACTTTATTTTATCTATGATGATCTTTGGAACAATTGGCGTTTTTGTCAGATATATTAACCTCCCATCAAGTATAATAGCACTTATAAGAGGTTTTATAGGCAGTCTGTTTCTTTTAGGGGTGCTTATCCTAACGAAGCAAAACATATCGTGGCAAAACATTAGGAAGAATTTACCTGCATTGCTGTTTTCGAGCTTCGCCTTAGGAGCGAATTGGATATTTCTTTTTGAGGCCTATAAACATACAACTATTGCAAATGCTGCTTTAAGCTATTATTTTGCCCCAGTATTTGTCATTGTCATGTCCCCTATTGTACTGAAAGAAAAAATTTCACTTAAAAACGTGGTGTATATAGGTACTTCCTTACTCGGATTGTTCTTAATTGTTCAAAACAGCGGTAATAGCGATACAGAATACAATCACCTATTAGGCATTTTCTATGGGGTCATTGCCGCAGCATTTTATGCAGCCTTGATGCTCTCAAACAAGTTTGTACATAATATGACTAACCTCGAGACTACACTGCTGCAGTTGTCATTTGCAGCCATTATACTTGTTCCTTATGTCTTTATTAAGGAAGATATTAATCTGTTTCAAATGTCAGCCTTTTCCCTCGTATATATTATCATATTAGGGGTAGTCCATACTGGAGTAGGATTTTATTTATTTTTTTCTGGAATGAAGGGTTTGAAAGGTCAAAGTATTGCTGCATTAAGCTATGTAGATCCCATAACATCACTGCTTGCTTCCGTCATTATTTTTAATGAGAATATGACTCTCATACAGATATTAGGAACAATACTCTTGCTCGGCTCAACATTTTTAAGCCAATCAGCCAAAAAATCTGTGCACCCTGAGCGCGTTTAACACTAAGCAGTACTGCTTATACTAATCTGCTGCTCAACTTTTTCCAACTCCATCTATTTTACATAAAACATCTTGCATGTTTACTCTCTTCGTAGTATGATTATACTAATTTAATATGAACAGATAGAGGTGGGCCTGACAAGAGTAAATAAGATGAGGTATGAGAGATATCGTCGATTCTTAATGAAAGGGGATGGCCCCGAAGGATAGGTTTTCTCTTGAACCTATACCTGGTTTCCGAATTAATAGTTCGTGAACTGTCACCGTTTCCGGTGGAGAGCTATCGTTTTGTACATATGATTTTTTATAAAACAAGGCGATTGGACTATCCAATTGCCTTATTTTAATTTTTGACATCATCGAGGAGGAAATCATGAAAAAAGTTATTGTAGTTGGAGGCGGATGGGCTGGCTGCGCAGCAGCCATCAGTGCCCGAAAAGCCGGCGCAGATGTAACTGTTCTTGAAAGGACAGATATGCTTCTTGGAACAGGACTCGTTGGCGGTATTATGAGAAACAATGGAAGATATACTGCTACCGAAGAACTTATAGCTATGGGAGGTGGAGATCTTTTTGAGATATGCGACAGATGTTCAAGGCATACCAATATAGAGTTTCCTGGACACAAACATGCAAATCTTTATGATATTGCCAAAACTCACGGCGAAGTTTTAAAACATATGGAGACCCTAGGTATAAAGATTCACTTTGAAGTAAGAATAACTAAAATGCACCTTGTAGGTGAGTACATAATTAATGTTCAAGATGCAGACGGTAATCTATTTGAAGGGGATGTATTTATCGATGCAACCGGCACAGCAGGACCAATGAATAATTGTTCAAAATATGGTAATGGCTGTGCAATGTGTATACTTCGCTGTCCAAGCTTCGGTGGAAGAATAAGTATTACAGGCCTTGCGGGTATTAAAGAATCTATGGGCATAAAAGCTGATGGATCTATTGGGGCTATGAGCGGTTCTTGTAAACTTTACAAGGAATCACTTTCAGAGGAAATTCAAAAGATGCTTAATGATGAAGGTGTAGCCATTATCCCACTTCCTAAGGAACTTGTTGAAGATCATCTTGATGTGAAGGCTTGTCAGCAATATGCTCTTCCTGAATTTAAGGATAATATAGTGCTCCTTGATACTGGTCATGCCAAGCTTATGACCCCATACTATGATCTTCAAACATTAAGAAAGATACCTGGTTTTGAAAATGCTAGATATGAAGATCCTTATGCCGGTGGAAAAGGTAACTCCATGAGATATTTTGCAATGGCTCCAAGAGATAACTATTTGAAAGTTGAGGGCGCCGCAAATCTATTCTGTGCAGGAGAAAAGGCAGGTCTTTTAGTTGGACATACTGAAGCTATTGTAACAGGAACCCTTGCAGGACATAATAGTGTAAGGTATTCTCTAGAAATGGACTTACTTCAGTTACCTGATTGTCTTGCTACAGGAGATGCTATTATGTACGTTAAGGAAAGAATGGCAAAGCCTGAGGGAATGTCAAAGAAATATACATTCTCAGGCTCGGTGTATTTTGACAGAATGAAAGAACTTGGTATCTATATAACAGATTCTTCTGAAATTGTTAAAAGAGTTGAGGAGTGCGGCGTTAAAAATATATTTTCAAATAAATTACAATAGGAGGGATAGTTATGGGTTCGCTAGGAATACTTCACTACATTTATATCATTATGGTTTTCGTAATCATAATAACCATGGCATTTAAAAAAGATACTGTCCTTCCTTGTATCATAGGACTGTTTTTAATAGGGTTTGCCTCTTCTGGAAGCATGATTAAAGCCGTACAAGTTATATTTAATTCCCTTATAGCTTCAGGTAAAGAATTCTGGAGTATCATTGCTATCATCTCACTCGTTGTGGCAATGTCCAAGGCGCTTCGTGATATAGGCGCAGATGAGCTAATGATGCGTCCTATTAAAAAATTTATGATTAATAAGAGTATTGCTTTCTTAAGCCTAGGTCTTGTCATGACAACCGTTTCCTTTATTATATGGCCTTCACCGGCTGTTGCACTAGTTGGTGCCATAATGCTTCCAGCTGCTCTTAAGGTTGGACTGCCAGCTGTTTGGGCTGCTGCTGCTATGAATTTATTTGGCCATGGTATTGCATTATCCGGTGATTTTTTTATTCAGGGCGCTCCTGCTATAACAGCAAAAGCAGCAGGTTTTGAAAATGCGGGCAGCGTAATAAGAGCAAGTATCCCACTTTGGATAACAATGAGCGTCGTGACCGTTGCAACTGCATTTTTTATGATGAAAAAAGAAACAAAGAACACTTCGGAGATAGCTGCTACCCTTGAGGCTGCTGAAGCAGGCCCTTTAAAAGCTTCTTTTGGAGCATCCTTTGTAGCGGTTGCTGCTCCTCTAGCCTTTTTACTTGATGCTTATTTAATGGTTAAGTATCAGCTCCGCGGCGGAGATGCCACTGCACTTGTTGGCGGAACTGCAGTCATTATCATGTCTGTGGTGGCTGTCATTGAACATAAACTTTCAGATTCCTTTGAAAAAGTTACGGACTACATACGAGATGGTTTTAAATTCGGAATCAAGATATTTGCTCCAGTCATAGTAATAGGTGCTTTTTTCTTCCTTGGAAGTGAAGGTATGGCAAAAGAAATACTTGGACCTAATGCTACAGGTCTTTTAACAGATATAGGTGTATATCTTGCCGACAAAGCACCGCTTTCAAAGTTTCCCGTTATTTTGATGCAGGCACTTATAGGAGGCATCACCGGACTTGATGGTTCCGGCTTTTCCGGTCTTCCTTTAATCGGCTCTCTCGCCCAGACCTTTTCTGAAGCAATAAGTATAAGCAAAGAAGGACTTGCTGCTCTTGGACAAATAACAACTATATGGGTCGGCGGCGGAACAATCATCCCTTGGGGAGTTATTCCTGTAGCAGCAATATGCGGCGTTGAGCCTGCTGATCTTGTAAGAAAAAACATAATACCTGTAATGACAGGACTTATTGCTACTATCATTGTTGCAGTCATTATATTTTAAATAGTAAAGTAATAGGGGTGCTCATCAAAAGTATGAGCACCCCTATTACTTTCCCTTTAGCAAGATATCTCTATTTCTGGAAGTCTGCTGACTTTACGAAATTTTTACTGTATAGCTTTAAACGATTCATAATGCGGTCAGCCGTTTGGCCAGTTTGCGGTGTTGGACAGTAATCATTTCTATAGGTAACTGATGAAACTAAACAAGGGATAATATTCATTTTACTCGTAACTATTTGTTTTTTATCATCCACTATAAAACTTTGCTGAAAGATAAATGTATCTTTGTCTGATGGGTTTCTATTCCCGCCGAAGCAAAAATTAGCAAGACTATACACTATGTATTTATTCTTATATTGCTCGATACCTTGGATCACATGTGGGTGATGTCCCAGCACTAAATCTGCTCCTTGATCAATGGCAAACTTCCCTAAATCTTTTTGAATACTATTAGGATAGTTAGAACGTTCTTCCCCCCAATGGAAACTTACAATAATTAGATCTGTATTTTTTTTCATGTTTTCAAGATCTCTTTTAATGCTCTCTTTCACTGCTTTAGCATTACTCCATCCTTTGTAGCCAAGACTTCCGACTTTAATTCCTTGAACTTCAGTGATTGCTTTGTGCCCATCACCAAAATAGCTTATATTGGCTTTCTTTAAATGGTTAATAGTATCTTTCATGCCTTGTTGTAAATAATCATAAGTATGATTGTTTGCTATATTGACTGCTTCGATGCTTCCCTCTTTTAAAATTTGTGTGTATTCTGGTTTCCCCTTAAAGGTAAACTCTTTAACAGTCTTGCTGGTTGCAAGAGTAAGAGGATTTTCAAGGTTGACGATAGTAAGATCATCTGTTTCAAAAAAATGTTTTACATTCTTTAAAAAATAACTATAATCATTATTTTTTTCTTTAAATACTGTATCAAAACGATTTACTGTACCAAATTTTTCATCAAAACCAAGAATGAAATCTCCGGCAGCGCTGATTTTAATTTCTACAAAACCTTGTGGCAGTGGCTGCTCTAAAAGTTCCTTTATACTTTGTCCCTGATATGCCATTTCATCACTTGATATAAAAATTGTATTGGTCTTCTTATCCCAGTTTACAGCTGCCCCTAGCTTTTCAAAAGTAACTTTAAGAGGGACAAAAAGTGTATCATAAATCATCCTGGGTGGATTTAATAGCTCTAACTTTGTTTGATTTAAAACCCACTCTTTATTATCTGCTTGAAACCATAGGCTCATATCTCCTTTTAATAGTGTAACCGACTTATTTTTTTCATCAAAAGAGCTTTTGGCCCCAAAAAGGTTAGAGACTACTTGGAAAGGAATATAGCTGGTGCCTTGATCATCTACAATCCAGTTTCCTAGATCTAGGTTTTGCCCATTGATGCTGATACGAGGTGACTGATTCGCTAGTATAAAGGTAGGTGATAAACAAATGATTAAAATAACACACACTATAATAGTTATTCTTTTTCTCACGGTACTTATCCTCACATTTTTCAAAATATTTCCAGAATATTATATCACACAATAAACTGATTCTAAAGACATAAATAACATCAACCCATAGAATGAAAAGAAGTGAGTTCTGTATTTTACAGTGCTCACTTCTTTTCATTCAGTATTAACTCTGCATATCTGCCAACACCATATTTTATATTCAAAGCTATATTTCAAATCGTATTAAGTCTTTCCATATCTCGATTTCTTCCTTAGCTGCCTCAACTGATTCTGAACCATGAACAGCATTTTCCTGGACAGTCTCTCCATACATATATCTTATGGTTCCAGGCTTGGCTTTTAAAGGATTCGTTGAACCGTTAATTTCTCTGACAATGTTTACAACATTTTCTCCCTCTAAAATCAAGACAATCACCTCAGAAGAAGACATAAACTGAACGACACTGTCGTAAAAATCTTTTCCTTGGAGTGCTTTATAGTGTTTTGCCAAAACTTCTTTTGTGGGCAAACATCTATGTGCATGGATAATATTTAAACGGTTGTCCTCATAGATCGAAATAATTCTCCCAGCTAATTTTTTTATTACTGCTTCTGGTTTAATAATAACCAATGTTCTTTCCACATTTCTCACTCTCCTCCATTAAATTTAGCATGCCAGATAATTCCATATTTTATTCATAGGCTGACAGCTCATCCATAATGAATTGGAGCAGATCATGAAGGTATTCTTTTTGGAGTGCTCTCTGAAACTACTAATTTTTCACTTGCCCGTCATCATAGCTAAGCTGCCATATGATTCCAAATTTATCTATTAAAGAACCATAACATTTACTCCAGAATGTTTCTTGTAGATCCATTTCTACAGAGCCACCGTCTTTCAGTTTACTAAATAAAGTTTTAACCTCATCCATGCTTGTACTTACGATTGTAAGGCTTATATTGTTACCTGCAGTAAAAGGCATTCCTGGAAAAACATCTGAGAACATAACAGTACTTCCATTAATTTCAAGCTTTGCGTGCATAACTAAACTTTTTGCTTCTTCTGGCAAAGCAAATTCTGGGTTAGGCGGCATCTCTCCAAATGTCATTATTACTGGTTTTGCTGTTCCAAAAACCTCAGCATAATATTCTACAGCTTCACGGCAGTTCCCATTAAAATTGATATAAACTTGTACAGCCATTTTCTTCATCTCCTTCATTTTTTTTTATTCTTAAAAAGCTCATCTTTCATAAGCCTTTTTAAGTTCAGCAATATTAAACTTTTTCATTTTAAGAAATGCTTCAGTTACTTGTAACAGTTTTTTTGTATCCTTGCTTAACATCATCTCATTCATGATTATAGGTGTAATCTGCCACGAAAATCCGTACTTGTCTTTTAACCAGCCGCATTGCTCTGCTTCCGGCACTGCAGACAGCTTATCCCAATAATAGTCAATTTCTTCTTGTGTATCACAATTCACAATAAAAGATATAGCCTCATTAAACGTAAAATTGTGGTCGTAAGCGCTATCCATTGCTGCAAAATCTTGATTTTCAAGAGTGAATGCTGCATGCTGCACCGTACCATGCTTGTTTGGCTCAGCATCTTCCCCATATCTAAATATATCGCCTATTTGCGAGTCTTTGAACACAGAAGCATAAAACCCAATGGCTTCTTCGGCTTTACCGCACTGCTCCCCTACAAACATGAGTGTTGGAGTGATTTTCTGCTTAATTTCAAAATCTCCCCTATGCATCACCTGCCATGAAAGACCATATTGGTCAATTACCCAGCCATATTTTTTGCTAAATGGATAAGTGTCTAAAGGCATGAGTGCTTGGCCCTTTTCGATAAGTTTGTTCCAGAGTGTTTCTACTTCAGCCACAGTATTACACGCTACTAAGAAGGATACAGCTGGTGTAAATTTAAAAAACGGACCTGCAGATAATAACATGAATTCTTGCCCTGCCAGCTCTACTGTAATCATCTCCACTGTTCCCGATGGAGTATTACTTAATATGGTTTTGTCCTTTAGTTTGGAACCTTCAAATAGGGAGGTATAGAACTTTGATGCCTCATCGGCTTCTTTATCAAACCATAAGTGTGGGGTGATCTTTTGCATATTGGCCTCCTGTTTTAAATAATTGGTTCTTGATTAGTCATTGAATAGCCATCATTTCTAACATCACTCATATCTAGAATGCTGTCTTTTATCTCAACCTTACTAAGTTTTTTGATTGCGCCGTAAGACTCTTTTAGTGAAAGCTTATCTCCTCTTCCAGAAATAACCCATAAAATTTTATACCCTTTTGGGATGACCTGCAGCTTATCCTCACCTTTCCCATCAGTAAAATACACCAATAAATTAGTCTTTTTCTTATTCGCATAATCAAAAACTGGGGTAAATTTAGTACCTCCGCTTATCTTCATTCTCTCCTTTATATCCGCTGCAGCTTTTACTTTATAGACCCGTCTAATTTGGTTATCACATTCAATAATGGTTATTTCATGATTATAATTTTTTACGATACTAAGCACTTCCTTCATAGCCTGCTTAAATTCTTCATCACTAATACTTCCGCTTATATCAAGAGCAACAGCTATTTCTGGTTTATGGCTTCTAAGTTCACCTCTTAAATCTAATCTATCAGGCTGTCTTCTGTTTCGTCTTACTATAGTCTTCTTTTTATTGCTTTCAAGCGTTCCCATCAGTCTATTAAGATACAAATGCCAAGGCAGTTCACCCTTACTATTTTTAAGTGTTGCGATCATATCTTCTAAATAGGCTGGAAGTATACCTTTTTGAGCATTATCAATAAATTTTTCTGTAAACTCTTTAATTGTTTTTTCTTCTATATCATCAGAATACTCCCAAATATCATGTGTTTTTTCTGGATCGTATTCCGTTTCTAGCTCTGCATTGTTAAGGCTATCATCTTCTTCGCCCTCATCGTCTTTTTCTTGCAAATCCAGCTCTATTTGAATCTTTTCTGCATAATATTCAAAAGTCTCATAGGGCTTAAGTTTTAAAGCATATTTTGAATTGACCTGCTCTATCGTAGAAGCATAGGGTGGCAGATGATTTAAATATCCGTTGACAACGATATCCATTGCCATATTCAAAGCGAGTGTACTGAACCTTCCTTTTAATGCTTTAGCTCTTACTAAATGCAAAGATAATATATGGTGGATTTCATGTTTAATGGTACTTTCCATTTGTTTGATATTCAACGTTAAAAACAGGATAGGATTAAAATAGATAACATATTTAGCTCCTTTAAAATTTATAGCAGTAGGACTTGCTATATCAAATCTTATCTCCCGCGACATTTGAAATAAAAAATAGCCATAGAAGTTATCCTTTTCTTCCATAAGACTTAAATTAACTTTATCTACAAGACTAAAAAGTTCATCCTTAAAATCTTGGGAGCTATCGATCTCAAGTTTCTCCCCAGCACGGTTCGTTTTTAACATAGATACAGCATTAATCATTTCATTTGCTTTTTCATAAAGCATTTGTACTTGTCTTTCAAAATAATTTTCCATATACTATTCCCTTATTAACCTATAAGCTTCAAAATAGGACTCTACAAAGGCTTCATTTTCTATAGCTCTTTTGTATACTTCCCTATAACTATTTTTAATATCCTTCATAATGCCTACCATGAGATCTACAGGGTATGTTTTTAAAAAATCAATTAACCTGTTTATAGAATGACTTGCCTCTGGTTCACTATTTTGCATATTTAAGTCTAATTTTTTTAAAATATTGACTGCTGTTAGATAAAGTCTTGTATGGCTTTCATTTTTTACTCTGCGAGCAACAGCCTCACTCAGCGTATCGCCTGAAAAAACATCTTCATAAGAGATTAATGGACTATAATCTGCATGAGCGAAACTGATAAACTCCTCTGCAATAACCTTGCCTACATTTCCCCTTATAACATTTAAAAACACAGATGCTGGTATTGAATCTTTTTTCTCCTTATAAAGCTTATAGCTCTTAGAAACTCTTTCATAACTTCTTGGAGTTGCTCTTATATCTTCTTCATTTTTTTTATTCAAATATTCTGGGAAGGTCGAAATAAACTCTATCACCTTTTGCTCAATTCCCGTATCCATTGCCCACTGCAGCCATTGCACGGTGTCACTTTCCATATTTAACCATACGAATCTGTTTTCTTGAGCCGGATCCATATCCACAACCTGATAATCAAAGTCTGAGCCATATTTACTTGATGGATTCATTGCCGCTAAGATTTTGACATCCTCATGTAACTTATACCCGTTAATTTCTCTATTTAATATTAAATTCATAAGTTCTTGCTGTACTGTATGTTCACATCTATTAATCTCATCTATAAATAAAAGGACTGTCTCACCCTTAGCTATTTCTTCATCCATTTCCCTTAACTTGTTATGAACAGCATAGACTGTCATCTTCTTTTCTATATGATCTCCATTTGAATCAACTACTTTATAAGATTCTACAATTGGCAGTCCACCTATTTCACCTTCTTTAAGCAGATTGCCATCAATAACAATTAAACTCCAGCACTTTTCTTTAGCCAACGTCTTTGCTAAAGCTGTTTTTCCTATGCCGCTTTCTCCTACTATTAAAGGGACTTCTCCAGTAGATAATACCAAGTCAACACTTTTTAACGTTTCTATAAAATTCATTCTGCCTCTCCTATATCATCTTCAGCTTTTCATCTACAGCTATTTTTTTTGCCTTTTTACTTCCATATTTATCAATAAACATGATCTTATCTATTGGTATGGTATTACTATTCCGATCTATCGTGCTGCAATTCAAAAAATCCCTAACATACTTTTCTTCAACATCTTCCTTTGATAAGGCTTCTTTTAATACTTCTTCTAATTCAATTTTAGATATTTCTTTTGCAATATACTTAATCACTAAAATATTGACTTTCAAAAATGCTAGCATTTTATTCTTATCTAAGTTAGTAATAAAGTCGATAGCCGCTTCATTACTTTTAACAGCCATAAGCTCTATGTTAAAATTAGGCGAATCAATATATCTTAGTGCATTATAATTGATTTTAACAGCTTCTTCCTGCACACTTTCATAAGGCTGTTTGATATACTTAAGTGAGTCATAGTTTTTTCTCACTGCTAATAATTGTAATTCCTCACTTGGATTTGCAGCATACTGAATAGCCCATCCAGCTTGATTAATTGCACATTTCATAACTTTATCTGTTGGATTTTTAATATACTGCAGGATACTCCATCCTTCATTTACTGCTTTTATCATCATCTCTTCTGTTGGGCTATTGATATACTTAATAGCTCTCGTATTATTATCTATCGCTAACTCTTCCATCTCTCTAGTTGGACTATTGATATATTCTAATACTAATCCATCTTTTTTTATAGCCAGAAGCTTCATCTCATCTGTAGGATTATTTATCGTTCTTATAACAGCAGGGTTGATCTTTATCATTTTAATAAGCTTTGCTTCTTCCATGATGTTCCTTTCTTATCTCCCATATCTATCTTTTTGCTGATTTCAATTATACCCCATTATACTCATATTTTAAATGTACTTTCACTTAAAATAAATCATTTTCAAACAGAAAAAATGTCAAATTATCACATATCTACCTCATTAACATATACTAATTATTGTAAACACATTGAAAGGAGAAGAAAATATGAGTCGTTTTAATGGAAAAAATTCTGATTACCATACTAACTCTTCTCAAAGAAATTATTTAAACTCTCAGTACCCAGGTTATAAGGTTCCATTCAC
>JARBUI010000010.1 GCA_029239755.1 Clostridia bacterium
GGTGAAGCAGATGGAAAAGGTATGGAGCGATAAGAAGGCAATAGCATTTTTTCTTTTTCCTTCGTTTGTGATATTAGCGTTTATCATTATAGTGCCAATTATTATGTCGTCTTATTATAGCTTGCTGGATTGGGATGGCTTTGGAAAAGGTGATTTCATAGGGATTAAGAATTATATTAAGTTATTTAAGGATAAAGCATTTCTAATGTCAATTAAAAATTCATTAGTATTTGCATTTTCGTCTGTTTTTGTGCAGCTGCCAATATCACTATTATTAGCACTTGTTGTATCAAAAGGCGTAAAATTTGAGAGATTTTTTGTAACAGTATTTTTTATCCCTGTTATTATTTCTACAGTTGTTATAGGTCAGCTTTGGATGAAAATCTATAATCCTGAGTATGGTCTGTTAAATATGTTTCTTAGAGTAATAGGACTTGATAATCTTACAACTGAATGGTTAGGAAATAAAGAGACAGCCTTAATGTCAAGTGTTGTTCCGGTTTTATGGCAGTATATCGGATATCATATGCTTTTGATGTATGCAGGGATTAAGTCTATATCAGCAGATGTATTTGAAGCAGCCAAAATAGATGGGGCATCTTGGCTTAAAACATGTACCTTTATTACAATACCTATGTTAAAACCTATATTAAAGGTTTCATTAACCTTTGCAGTAGTGGGCTCATTAAAGGTATTTGACCTAGTCTTTGTTTTAACAAGAGGGGGCCCTGCCCGTGCCAGTGAAGTGACAAGTACTTTGATGGTTGAAACAATTTTTAAAAGCAATAGCTATGGCTATGGAAGTGCAATGGCAATCTTTGTTATTGTAGAATGCTTTGTGTTGTATTTGCTTATAGGTAAATTATTTAAAACAGATGAGGTGGCATAATGAAAAATAATATAAAAAACTTAACCTCAGCTAAGAAAACTAATGGATCAGCAATTATGTATATTTTATTATTTGCATGGGCAGCTATTCAGATTTTTCCTATTTATTGGCTCATAACGTTTTCTTTAAAGAGTAATAGTGAAATATTTGGGGGAAATTCATTAGGACTTCCAAAAGAGTGGCTATGGCAAAATTATGAGAAAGCACTTGTAACTGGAAGTGTAGGGCTGTACTTTTTAAATAGCGTTATTGTTACAGGAGCAACTATTATTATTACAGCAATAGTATCTCTCATGGCTACTTATGCTTTGACTCGAATGGTATTTAAGCTTAAAAAACCAATGAATGGTTTTTATATGTTAGGTCTTACTGTACCCATCCATTCAGCATTATTACCTGTATTTATTATGTTAAGAAACTTTAAACTTGTTAATTCTTATGCTGCACTTATCATACCTTATGTTGCTTTTGCAATACCTATGGCAGTTATGATTTTTATTGGATTTATGTCATCTATTCCAAGAGAGTTAGAGGAAGCAGCTTGCCTGGATGGCTGTAGTATATATGGGGTTTTCTTTAGGATTATCGTTCCTCTTATGAAACCAGCTGCTGCAACTGTAGCAATCTTTACTTTTTTACAAGCGTGGAATGAACTTATGTTTGCTGTAGTATTTATAAGTGATACAAAATATAAAACTTTAACCGTAGGAATCCAGTCATTGGCTGGGCAATATACCATCGATTGGGGCGCAATTGGAGCGGGGCTTGTGGTTGCGACTATACCTACTCTTCTAGTGTATATCTTTATGAGTAAAAAGGTACAGGATAGTCTTATTGCAGGAGCAGTCAAAGGGTAGGGGGAGAATCGCCTCATTAGAGGTTTTATGTATGGAGTTTAAAAATGAGTGTTTCGTAACTCAGTTGGAGTACAATGCCTTAAGGCTTTATAAGTGCGATTGAAATTGCGAATGCTATTAAAGCCGCATTCGAGGGCTATGTCTATAATAGGGGTTGTGCTATTTAGGAGCATTTCTTCAGCTTTAGCAATTCTTATATTGTTTAAATATGTAATAAAACTCATGCCGCATAAGCTTTTAAAAAGTTTTGAAAACTGTGATGTTCCAAGGTCTGCGAGATGGGCTGCATCAGAAAGGGTTATGTTATCTTTATAATTATGATGGATATAATTCATAACATCCTGCATTTTCCTGATAATCAAATAACTCTTAGAACGGCTCTTAGATTGGGTGTTTCTTGGAATATATCTTAGCAAAAGAGCGTGCAGTTCAAGCAGCCTACTTTTTAAAAATATATGATAATAGGGATTTTTTTTGCTTGTTTCATCTGCAATTTCCAGCAGCAAGCAGCCAATTTTATGAGATATATCAATATTTAAGTTGAGATTATTAATAAGTGTATGATCTAAAAAAGAAGAAATGAATCTAGAGTTTTCCGGCCATGCAAGCGAAGAGTCAATAAAGTCTGTGCTAAAGACAATTAGAATAGCCTGACAGTTAAGGTCTTCGCTATCATAAAAATGAACATCTCCGCTGCAGCAAATACCGAATTCACCGGATGTAAGTATTTTGGTTTGAGAGTTTATGCTAAGTCTTAACTTGCCTTCATAGACGTAGACTATTTCAATATCTTTGTGCCAGTGAGCCAAAAAGCTGAAACAGCTAAACTTAGAAACAAGTATGGGAAATTCACTAGAATAGACGGGTATTTCGTAATAAGCGCTCATTGTCCCTCCGCGATTCTTAATATTTTATTTAAATTATAATCATAGTCGTAAGATCCGTCTATGATTTATTGAAAACTGCGAGCAATGAAAAGAGAAAATTGCTATGATGACAATAAAGATTAAATCTAGATCAAAGATAAGGAGAATAAAATGAAAAAGCAACCAAGCTACTTAGATGTTAACTTAACACCAGAAGAAAGAGCAAAGGATTTAGTAAGCCGCATGACCTTAGAAGAAAAAGCGTCTCAGCTTAAATATGATGCCCCAGCGATAAAAAGCTTAGGTGTTCCTTATTATAATTGGTGGAATGAGGCACTGCATGGGGTAGCAAGGGCAGGGACTGCTACAATTTTTCCACAGGCTATAGGGCTTGCAGCTATGTTCGACGATGAATTTTTAGGAGAAATAGCAGATATTATTGCAACAGAAGGAAGAGCTAAATATAATGAGCAGTCTCAAAATGGAGATGGAGATATCTATAAAGGGATTACTTTTTGGTCGCCAAATATCAATATCTTCAGAGATCCAAGATGGGGAAGAGGTCATGAGACTTATGGAGAAGACCCTTACCTTACATCAAGACTTGGTGTAGCCTTTGTCAAAGGCTTACAAGGAGATGGAAAGCATCTTAAAGGGGCTGCTTGTGCTAAGCATTTTGCAGTTCACAGCGGACCAGAAGGTGAGAGACATAGCTTTGATGCTATTGTGACGGATAAAGACTTGTGGGAAACATATCTTCCAGCTTTTGAAGCACTTGTTAAGGAAGCAGATGTCGAAGCTGTTATGGGAGCTTATAATGCGGTAGGCGGAGAGCCTTGCTGCGGCAGTAAAACCCTGCTTAAAGATATCTTAAGAGATAAATGGGGCTTTAAAGGTCATGTTGTTTCAGACTGCTGGGCAATAAGAGATTTTCATACGAATCATATGGTTACCAGCACTGCACCGGAGTCAGCGGCCTTGGCTCTTAAGAATGGTTGTGACCTAAACTGCGGTAATACGTACTTACATCTCTTACAGGCTTATGAGCAAGGACTTATAACAGAAGAAGACATTACAAGAAGCACTGAGAGATTAATGACTACCAGAATTAAGTTAGGAATGTTTGATGATACATGTGAGTATGACAGCATTCCTTATACCCTTAACGACTGCAAGGATCATCATGAAGCTTCGCTTGAAGCAGCTAGAAAATCTGTAGTACTTTTAAAGAATGACGGGATATTGCCACTTGATAAAGATAAGCTCAAAACCATAGCTGTAATAGGCCCTAATGCCAATAGTCGTGCTATCCTAAAAGCTAATTACTGCGGGACAGCTTCAAGATATATTACTCTTTTAGAAGGCATACAAAATAGTGTAGGTGAAAGTACGAGAGTACTTTATTCGGAAGGGTGTCATTTATATAAAGATAGAGTAGAACCTCTTGCTTTTGCTAATGACCGCATGAGTGAAGCTTTATCTGTGGCTAGATTATCGGATGTAGTTGTTCTGTGCCTTGGTTTAGATGCTGATTTAGAAGGTGAAGAAGGAGACACAGGCAATAGCTATGCGGCAGGAGATAAGCCGGACTTAAAACTTCCAGGTCTTCAGCAGAAACTGTTAGAGAAAGTAACAGAGCTTGGTAAACCTGTTATTGTACTATTAAGTTCAGGCAGTGCCTTAGCAGTTGACTATGCCCACGAGAACTGCAGTGCAGTACTTCAAGTTTGGTATCCAGGAGCACTAGGTGGTCAGGCGGTAGCAGAATTATTGTTTGGGAAATATTCTCCATCAGGCAAACTGCCGGTTACATTTTATAAAGAAACAAACGAGCTCCCAGACTTTACAGATTACTCAATGAAAAACAGGACTTACAGATATATAGAAAGTGAGCCACTATATCCTTTTGGATATGGTTTAACATATGGAGATATTGTTATTTCGGATGTTAAAACTGATAAAGATGAAGTAAAAGAGGGAGAAAATATAAAGTTATCAGTAGAAGTTACAAATAGATCTGATTATGACCTGGAAGAAGTAGTGCAGGTTTATATTAAAATTAAAGACAGTAATTTTGAAGTATTGAACCATAGATTATGTGCTTTCAAGCGTGTTAAACTTGAAAAGGGCCAAACAAAAACAATTAATCTTGAAGTTAAAAATGACAGTATAAAGGTTATAGATGATAAAGGAAATAAAGTACTTGATGGCAGTACAGCAGCAATATATGTTGGGACTAGTCAGCCAGACGGAAGAAGCAAGATGCTTACTCAAAAAGAAGTATTTTGTATGGAATTACCAATACAGCTATAAGTAGAAAAGCTTGAGCAGAAGATTACATTTAAATAATCTTTTGCTCAGGCTTTTTTTGCGCTATTTTTTCGTGTAGCCCTATAAGTCATCTAACAAGAAAAGGCAGGGGGACGATATACAATAAGACTAAGTAATGATAATATTAAGATATCTATATAAATTGATGTTGACCCAACAAGGACATATCAAGATAAGAAGGGTAAAACAATTTTCGAGCATGATATATATATAGTGAAATAGGAACTAAGCTTGGAACTGTAACTCATTTTGAAGTATAAAGCAGAACTGATTAAAGGCAGATATAGTTTTGTTAAAGGAAAAGATAAGCCAGTAGCGACATATATTATTAATGATTATACAGGAAAAAAATAAAGTAATTGTAGGTGAGAAATATCAATGGATAGGACAGAACTAGATGCTTTTTTAAGGGAATATACTGAGAAAGAAAAAATGGCTTTAGAAGGAAAATATAAAGATGAAGATAAGGTTTATGAAAAGTATGAGGAATCTTCCTCAGGAGAAGGCACTTTTTTAAAAACCTATTTATTTGAAGACAAGTATTTTTTATCTTCCTATGAAAATATAGGAACTAATAAGCAGGAGCGCTTTATGGAGGTATATGCTCATAAACATAATTATATTGAACTTAATTATGTTTGGTCGGGAAAGTGTACTCAAATTATTAACGGCAAAAAGGTGGTATGTCAGCAGGGAGATATTTGTATTTTAGATACAAAGACAGTTCATTCAGTTGAGAAGGCAGAAGAAAACGATATTATTGTTAACATCTTAATGAGAAAAGAATTTTTTGCATCTACTTTCTTTAACCGAATAACCAAACAAGGACTTTTGGCAGAGTTTTTAATGGATGCGGTGATGAAAGTTCATGATGTGAAACAATACTTGTTATTTCAAACTCATGGGAATACGAGGATACATAGCCTTATGGAAGATTTGCTTTGTGAGTATTATAGCGACTCGCTGGGGAAAAGAGAAGTAATGGAAAGCTATATGATTATCTTATTTACTGAGTTATTAAGGACCTACCGTGGTAATGCATCGCAGCATACAAAACACAATGAAGTTAATATAAAAATATTTGATATTTTAGAGCACATAGAAAAAAATTATGAGTTTTGTACCTTGCATTCTGTAGCCCAGCACTTTTCTTTAAATGAAAAGTATTTGACCATGCTTTTAAAGAAAAGAACTGGCAGAAGTTTTATTGAGCATCTTCAAGAACAAAAGATGAATAAAGCAAAAATGTTGCTTAGCAACACTGAGCTGTCAATATCAGAGGTTATTACGCTTAGTGGTTATAGTAATACGCATTTTTTTTATAAAAAATTTTATGAGTCAGAAGACTGTACTCCCGCTCAGTACCGTAAAGACATAAAGAAAATAAAAGCTATGCGGTAAAAAAGCTGACATTTGGTCAATAGACTAACGAAGAACCGTTATTGTTATAGCTCTTTGTTTGATATATCTTAAGTTTATAGTTCTTTAAAATAGCATTATAAATTTGGATATAGGAGGGGTAAAGACATGTTAAAAGTATCCGAAATACGTATGGATTACTTAAAGAAGCCGATGGGGGTAACAAAGCTGCCGCAGCTTGGCTGGATTTTAGAAAGTGAAAAAAGAAATGTATCGCAAAAGTCTTATCAATTGCAGGTTTCTCATAAAAGAGACTTTTCTAATATTTTGTATGACAGCGGTATCATTGAAAGTGATGAGTCTGCTCATGTTTTTATAGATGGCATCCAATTAGAATCTGCCTGTAAGTACTTTATTAGAGTAAAGGTTACGGATAACTATGGTGAAACGAGCCTATGGAGCCAGAGTGAAAGTTTTGTATCAGCGCTACTTTCTAATAGTGAGTGGCAAGCTTCCTTTATTTCAGCAGAAACAAAAGAGGATGCAGAAAATTCCAAAGGAACATATCTTAGAAAAGCATTTGAAATAAAAGGAAAAGTAAAAGAAGCTTATGCTTTTACTACTGCACTGGGCCTATATAAACTTTACTTAAACGGCAAAAAGGTCGGAAAGGATGAGCTTACTCCCGGGTGGACATCTTATAACAAGCGTTTATTATACCAGCCCTATGATATGACAGATATGCTTAAGGATGGAGAAAATGCTCTTGGAGCTGTGGTGGGTGCTGGCTGGTATAAAGGTGTTATGGGATTTGAATTTCAAAGAAACCACTATGGAAATAGGACCGCATTCCTTGGTCAGTTTTATATTAAATATGAAGATGGTACTTCAGAAATTATTGTGACAGATGATACATGGAAAGGGTCTGACAGCCCTATACTCTTTTCAGAAATTTATGATGGTGAAATCTATGATGCTGCTTTAGAGCAAGAAGGATGGAATGAGTCAGGCTTTTGTGATCAAACATGGAGGTCAGTTGAAGTAGTAGACTATGATAAAGCTAACTTAACTGCGCAGCCTGGAAGTACAGTAAAAGAAATAGAAGAAGTTAAGGCGAAACGAATTTTTGTAACCCCTAAAGGAGATACAGTTATTGACTTTGGCCAGAATATGACAGGGTGGATTCACTTTAAAGTAAAGGGCCAAAAAGGAGATAAAGTAGAGATTAACTGCTTTGAGATATTAGATGCTGATGGCAATGTATACCTTGATAATTTAAGAGCCGCAAAAGAAACCCTCGTTTATATTTGCAGCGGGGAAGGGGAAGAAACCTATCATCCAAGCTTTACCTTCCAAGGATTCCAATATGCGAAGATAGCATCTTACCCTGGAGAGCCACTCCTTGAAAACTTTACAGCCTATGCAGTCCACTCCGATATGGAACCTACAGGTACCTTTGAGTGTTCTAATAAAGATTTAAATCAGCTTCAACATAATATATTATGGGGACTAAAAGGTAACTTTTTAGATATACCGACAGATTGTCCTCAAAGAGACGAGAGGCTTGGATGGACAGGAGATGCTCAGATCTTTTGCAGAACAGCCACGTACCTTATGAATACCTATACTTTCTTTAATAAATGGCTTAAAGATGTAGCAGCAGATCAAACGCCGGAAGGCGGCGTTCCTCATGTGGTACCAGACATTCTTTCTGGTAAATGCGATGATAATTGGCTGTTAAAGAAGGGTACCCATTCAGCAGCAGCATGGGCTGATGCAGCAGTCATTAATCCATGGACCCTGTATTTAACTTTTGGCGATAAAAAGATTATAGAAGAGCAGTATGACAGTATGAAAGCATGGGTTAACTTTATGAGAAGGCATTCACATGACGGCATATGGAATTATAAACTGCAATTTGGAGATTGGGTGGCACTGGATGCAGAAGAAGGAAGTTATTTTGGTGCAACGCCTAATGATTTAACATGTACGGCTTACTATGCTTACTCTACCGGACTATTTGCTAAAATGTCTAAATACATAGGAAAAGTAGAAGATTATGAAGAGTATGACAGCCTGCACAAAGAGATAGTAGAAGGATTTAGAAGACACTTCTTTGACAAAGACGGAAATATGACAGCAAATACTCAAACAGCTCATGTTGTTGCACTTTATTTTAATTTGGTTCCTGAAGCGTATCGCCAAAAAACAGCTGAGACCTTGGTTAAGTTAATTGAGAAGGAAAATGGGCATCTTGTTACAGGTTTTGTAGGGACACCTTATATCTGTCATGCACTAAGCCAAAACGGCCATACAAAAGAAGCCTATGATCTGCTCCTTAAGGATGATTTCCCATCATGGCTCTATCAAGTCAAAATGGGGGCTACAACCATTTGGGAGCACTGGGATGGGATTAAGCCAGATGGCACATTGTGGAGTCCTGACATGAATTCCTTTAATCACTATGCTTATGGGGCAATCGGTGAATGGCTCTACAGAGTAGTTGCTGGATTTGAAATTGATGAAGAAAATCCTGGATACAAGCACGCTATTTTGCATCCTCAACTAGGAGGCAATCTTTCTTATGTGAAAGCGAGTTATCAAACAGTTTATGGCAACCTCGCTATGAACTGGGAAGTAGAAGGAAATATCGTTACAATGAAAGTCTATGTACCTCATAATACAACAGCCACTTTATATTTAGATCAGGCTAAGGAAGTATTAGAAAGTGATGGACTGACTTTTGCGGATCATACAAGCGGCAAAGCAGCGTTAGCAGGCTCTGGTATATATAGTATCAAGTTTAAGAGATAGTTAATTTGGACAAAAATAGGATGTCTAATCAAACAGCATCCTATTTTTTATTGGATTCTTCATGCCATATGACTAGAAAATCCATGTTAAGCTGCTAATAATAATGCTAATATTAACATATAAAAGAAATGGGGGAGGAAAATATTAATGAAACTTAATAAACTTTTAGCATCTGTTTTGGTCATTATTTTAGCAGCTGGAGGTGCAGTGGGCTGTAGCTCCAAATCAGACGCAGCTGATCCATCTGCAGAGACATCATCAGCAGCTGAAGCTGCACCTGCAGCATCAAATGAGGAGGCAGCAGATAAAAAGACAGAACCTAAAGAGACAACACTTTCCTTGTTAATTGACGGAGACGTTTCAAGAGCAGGATTTGATGCAGTTGCAGCTTTAGCAAAAGAAAAGCTTGGAATTACTGTTGAAGTTGAAATAAGACCAGGAGGAGCAGACGGTGACAACGTCGTTAAAACAAGACTTGCATCAGGAGATATGGCAGATTTATGTGCTTATAACTCAGGCTCACTACTCGCAGCTCTTAATCCATCCGAATACTTTATTGATATTTCTAAAGAAGATTGGGCAAGCAGATTAGATGATACATTTGTAAGTGCAGTTGCTATTAATGGGGCTACATATGGAATTCCTATGGCATCGGCGCAAGCAGGAGCAATTCTTTATTCTAAATCTATGTATAAAGAGCTTGGACTCACGGTTCCTAAAACTTGGGATGAATTTATAGCTAACTGTGATGCTATCAAAGCAGCAGGCAAAACAGCAATACTTGGTACATTTGCTGACAGCTGGACGGCTCAGGTGTTATACTTAGGGGATCATTACAATGTTGCTGCAAAAGATCCTAATTTTGCAAAAGATTTCGAGGCAGGCAAAACAAAATATGCTTCTAGTGAAGCTGGTCTTAATAGCTGGAAAAGGTTAGCAGCTACTTCAGCCTACTATAATAAAGATTCCCTAGCTACTACTTATGATGATGGATGCGATATCATGGCTAATGGTGAAGCAGGCCACTGGGCTATGTTAACACAGTCTTTATCAAATATTTACGAACTATATGGAGATAAAGTGAATGATATCGGTGTATTTGGGATTCCTGGAGATGACCCTAATAATCAAGGCTTAACAGTTTGGATGCCTACAGCCATTTATGGTAATAAAAACTCAGATAAGACAGAAGATATCTTAAGATTTATGGAATTTTATATCTCAGATGAGGCACTCAATGCTTATGCAGGAGCAGTATTACCAGATGGGCCATACTGCGTAAAAGGTTATGAACTTCCAGATACAGCATATGATGCAGTTAAAAATGATATGCAGGCTTATTTCGATGCAGGCAAGACTGTAACAGCACTTGAATTCCAAACTCCAGTAAAAGGACCTAACTGCCCTGCTATTTCACAAGAATGTGCTGCAGGCCTGACCAGTGCTGAAGAAGCAGCTGCGGCATACGATGCAGACTGTCTGAAGCAAGCGGTTCAATTAGGATTGGATTGGAAATAAAAATATAACTGAACGCAATGATAAGCCGTCAAAAGACGGCTTATCCTATTTAAACTAGGTTAAAAGTATCATACATTTACATGAATATTTTAGGTTGAAAGAAGGGAAAAGATGGATAACAAAAAAATGTATTCCGGTTGGTTTTTGGTACCTGCATTAACGATATTTACACTATTTTTTATAGTACCAATGGTAGTATCTTTATTTTTTAGTATGACGGTATGGAACTTTACGGATTTTAAATTCGTAGGGTTAGATAATTTTAAGATGTTTTTTACTGAAAAGTCCTTAAATATTAGTATCAAAAATACACTGATTTATGCAGTGTTAACTTGTGGTCTTAAGGTTGTATTAGGCATACTGATTGCTGTATTCTTAACAAGTGCTATAAAAACCAAGAACATTCTTCGTTCTATAGTTTTTTTTCCTAACTTAGTAAGTACAATTGCAGTCGGCATTACTTTTAGCGCCCTTATGCATCCATCAAAAGGACTTTTTAATAAGGTATTAGAAAATATAGGGGTACCAGCCATTGATTGGCTTGGGAATATTCAGATAGCATTATTCTCGGTTGTAGGTACGGATGTATGGAAAGGCGTGGGGGTAGCAACTGTTATTTATATAGCAGGTATTCAATCCATTGATAAAACTTTTTATGAAGCAGCGTCAATTGATGGTGCAAATAGCTGGAAACAATTTTTAAATATCACACTGCCCTTATGTCGTCCTGCCATGAATTCAGTCATTATACTAGCCTTTATCGGAGGGATGAGGACCTTTGATCTCATTTGGGCTATGACTGGAGGAGGACCGGGCTTTGCTACTGACGTTGTCGCATCTATTGTGTATAAGCAATATGCAGCAGGATTCTACGGATTATCAACTGCTGGAAACGTAGTCATGTTTATTTTAATAGCCGTATTTGCATTTCCGCTGCAGAGATACTTGCTGAGTAAGGAGGTTAACTGATCATGAAAAAGAAAAAATATCTTTATCTTTTAGGAGATATAGTAGGTATAGCCGCAGCTTTTTTTATCTTTATCGTTCCTTTTATTTTCATGTTTATGAACTCTATCAAAGGGCGCCGCGAAGCTAACCTATTAAGTATTGGCTTTCCTGATCAAGCATTATTTGAAAATTATCTTGAGGTCTTTAAATCCAATAACTATGTTGTCCTTACAGCATTTAAAAACAGCTTTATTATTACATCGTGTGCTGTACTGTTATTAATTATTACATGCTCTATGGCAGGATATATACTTGCGCGCAGGAGAGATAAAATGGTAGGCTCTTTAAATTTCATCATATTATCTGGGCTTATGGTGCCTCCTGCTATTATGCCTACTATTTGGCTGATGCAGGGGCTTCATATTTACAAAACGCTCTTTGGGATGGTTATGATTGAAGCAGCGCTGCAAATTCCTTTTACTATTATGCTTTATAGAGGCTTCATTGCAACAATTCCTGTTGAAATGGAGGAAGCAGGTTATATTGACGGGTGCACAAAAATCAAGTTATTTACCACTATTATTTTTCCATTATTAAAGCCTGTTACGGCTACAGTAGTTATTTTAAATGCTGTTACTATTTTTAATGATTTTACAAATCCGCTATACTTTTTGCCAGGCGCCAAGAATGCTACCGTGCAACTGACGCTTTATAACTTTATGGGACAGTATTCCAGTTCATACAATTTGTTATTCGCGGATGTTATCATTATTACAGTCCCTATGCTGATATTATTCATTATATTGAATAAAAAAATAGTAGACGGTATGGTAGCTGGTGCTGTAAAAGGATAAAGCAAGTGATATAATAAAAGGAAAATGAGAGAAGGTTTATTATGCACTTTCGCACACGCATGATATTAACTTATGCATCCTTTGTAACAGTCGTGGCAGTGATCCTAGGCACGTGGTACAATGCCTACAGCTTTAAACAATATAAAGATAATGAGTATCGAAACCTAGAACTGCTTGCAGAGCAGCTATCGGATCAGTTTGATGAAAATGTCAAACCTATGAAGCTCATTACTAATTATTTGCTTTCTGATATGGATGTACTGGATGCTCTTAGAACTTTGTCAATAGATAACTCAAGCAGCGAGATAAAATTGCGTTATATCGAAGAGGCAAGATCAATTATTCGTTCTCAAATCTATTCGGACTATATGATGAATAACTTCTATAGGGTCATCGTGTTTAATCAGCAGGGGTATGTCATTGCAAATGATAATTACGCAGCAAAGGTTATTGACCCCAAAAAGAACATTAATGATTTAAAGTGGCTTGGCAAACTTGTCAATAAGAAAGGAACGCCTGTTTTAATAGGGCCCCACACGGATGAATGGGGCTTGCTAGATAATCCGGAAGTGTTTTCTATTGTAAAACAGATACAGGGAAGTAATATGGGGTATATCGAAATACAAAAGAAAACTTCTTCTTTAGACTCCTTATTTGAGATTCCAAAAGAGGGTGTCAGAGTTGTTGTAGTGACTGAAGGGCAAGAAATACTCTATAAGAGTCAAGATGATGTCCAGAGTACATATTACCTAGAGCTTGCAAAACAAAGTTCAAATGGTATCACCCAAACAAAAAATCCTTATACTCAGGATGATGAAATCGTGTCTATTCACCATTCGGGTGAAAGTGATACAACGGTTCTTGTAATTGAAGACGTGAAGGTTATGATGAAAGAAGCTTCATATATTACTACCATGACTATTCAAATAGCAAGTATCTTTTTTATCATATCACTTATTTTTGTCTTTATTGTCTCGGGACATCTAACAAAGCCCATTCGTGAGCTAAGAGCTTTTATGGAAAATACACATATTGAAAACCTAGAAGAAAAAATGTCCTTTAATTCTACTAACGATGAATTTGAAGCATTAAATAAGTCCTACCAGAGAGTTTTAGATCGTTTAAACGAGGCAATTGTTAAAGAAAAAAGAATGTCTCTCTTACAGCTGCAGGCACAATTTGATCTTTTGCAAGCGCAAGTAAATCCGCATTTTTTTTATAATGTTTTAAATGTCATTTCTCATAAAGGGGTTATAAGCGGAGACGAAAGTATCTGCGAAATTTGTGATAGCCTGGCTGCCATGTTAAGATATTCGACGAATACAAAGAATCGCTATGCTACAATGGCAGAAGAAATAGATTACCTAGAACGCTATTTTTATCTTCTTAAGTCCCGTTATGCCCACAAAATTCAGTGTACTATAGATGTACCTTTAGAGATTCAAAGTCAAATTATCCCTAAAATTTTATTTCAGCAGGTTGTTGAGAATAGTGTGAATCATGGTTTTGAAAACTCGACTGACGTGATGAAAATAGAAATTAGAGGATGGACAGAAGATGTGAGATGGTATGTGGCAGTTAGAGACAACGGACAAGGTTTTGAGGAAGATGCCATAATAAAGCTAAAAAATAAGATGCATGATGTACGTGAAAAACTAACGACGGAAAGAAATAGCGTTGAGCTCGAGATTGGCGGTATGGGAATTATCAATATGTATGCAAGACTTTTATTATTATACGAAAATGATTTGACGTTTGAGCTTGTTAATGAAGAAAAAGGAGCAAGCGTCATTATTGGTGCTCCGATGGAAAAAGTTAAGGAGGTTAATAGTAATGTATACGGTTGTTGTAGTTGATGATGAACCTACTTCACTTAGTCATATATGCACCATTATAGAAACGAAATGCAGCGAGTTTAAAATCATTGGGATGGCTGAGGACGGAAAAAGTGGTTTAGAAGAAGTGAGGAAAAAACATCCTGATATTTTAATATCAGATGTTAAAATGCCTCTATTAAACGGGATCGAGCTAACTTCTTTAGTTAAAAAGGAAGTTCCTGAGTGTATGTCTATTATTGTAAGTGGTTATCAGGACTTTGAATATGTAAAAGGAGCCATACAATCAGAAGTATGTGACTATCTATTAAAACCTATTACTCCAAGTAAATTAAAAGCTGTTTTAGAAAGCGTTAAGAATAAATTAGAACAAGTTTATTATGAAGGAAGGAATAGACTTGTTCAAAAAATATGCAGAGGCGGCAGCACTGACGCCAAAACACTACATAAGTACTTTGAGGCCGAATCCTATTATGCTGCCTTAATAAGGAAGAATGGATTACCAAGGCGTTTTTTCTGTGGGACAGGTATAGAAATTTTTTCAGATATTCACGAACAGATGTTTATCTATGGAAGAGATGAAATGGAGGCACTTTATATTTTGCCTGAAACCATCTTATTTAATAAAGATTTTGAGTCAATCGTTCAGGAAATCTTAAACAAGGAGAAAAAAGAGCAACAGTATTTGACCACTATTTTAGTTAAAGAAGCCTTTGGTGTAGCGGAGCTTCCAACCATTATGAAAAGCTTGTATCGTGCACTAGATACGAAAAGCATTGTAGGGGTCAATCAGATTTTATTTCTTGAGGACATTGAAAAGCATACTGGTAAGGAATTTAAGCAGATTAGTAAAGAAGAGAACCTGAAAAAAATCGAATATCTTATTAAAGAAAGCCAGTATGAGAAATTTCGGGAAGAGATCAAACACTTATTTTTTGATTGGCAAAGGCAAAAGCGTCCCCAACTTTGGGTAGAGGGAATGGCTAGACAAATCTTATACTTGATACAGAAGTATCATAATGATACTGGGTTTGACAGTAAATGTGAATTTATGCTGGATGATGCTTTTTTTTATGCAAGCTCTTTAGAAGAACTGCTAGAAAGTCTATATTTTATTTTTAATAAAAACCTTAAAGAAGATGCCGGCAGTTTAGGGAAGGTGGACACGCCAGAATTTATAAAAATAATTAAAGCATATTTAGATAAGAATATATCCGAACAGATAACCTTGCAGACCGTTTGTAAAAAGTTTGGAGTTTCCCAGACCTATTTAAGTAAAATGTTTCGTAAGTATGAAAATACGTCTTTTAATAACTATTTAACCAATATCCGAGTAGAAAAAGCGAAAGAACTTATGCAGCAGGATAAAACCCTCTTTATCAAAGATATTACTTCGATGGTGGGATATAAAGATCAGTTCTATTTTAGCAGGATTTTTAGGTCTATTACTGGGAAGTGTCCATCAGAATATATTGATTGTATGTAATAGCAATGCAGCCATTGCTATTACATAAGTGCGTGCGTTCTTTGCACGCCTTTTTATTGTACTAAAGAAATAAATGTGTGAGGATTATAGATCCCAAGTCTTTATTTTCCTTAGGAAAAAGAGTGCTCCAAGCTGTGCGCTGCCTATAAAAAGAAGAAAATAGTTTAATAGTCGTGGATTTTTGAAAAAAGTTAACAGCAAAATGAGTATGGAGGTACTTATTATACGACCGGTATTTAAAGCAAATTCTTTACTGATAATATATTCTGTTCTATATTCCTCTTCATGACTTCTTGATAAGAGATTAAATGCTGCTGATGACATAGGAACTGTAAAAAATGGTATAAAAGCAGCATCGATAAATATATACCAAATAAGAAACATATAGTCTATCTTAACTACAAGGCCTATTACTGCAATAAACATAGCTGATGCGCCCAATGTTATCGAGAAAACGCGGCGCCTTGGTTTTATTATTTTTTGCTGAAGCATGCAAGATAAAGATACTAATAAAAAAGAGAAAAATGTTAACTTCCCTAGAGCCATTTCACTCCCAGTCGTTTGGTAAATCAGTATGTTAATTAAAAATAGCATAACGACATCCCTTAATCCCCATAGGCTAAAAGCATTTCTAAGAAGTTTCCATTCTTTATTAGCCGTTATAAATATTTTTTTAAATGCGATCTTTTCTCCATAACGCTCCGACTTAAGAAGCAGGCTGATTAAAATTAAAACAGCAAAAACCGCTAAAGAAATTGAAAAGACTATTGTATAGCCAAACGTATTCCTGCTTCTTTCAATGATATAAGCGGCTGTAAAGGGTGCTGCTGCATTAACAGCGCCTACTATTGAACCATTTAAACCATTAAAAGTATCCCTGTTATTTATTGATGTGAAATCAAAGCTCAGCATGTGAAAAGCTAACCAATAAAAACCTGAAGCAATTCCGAGTAAACATCCTAAAGGATAAATGTATTCTGTCATTCTATCTTTTATAAAAAGGATAAACACGAAAAATAACATAAAGCTGGCAATTCCTATTCTAAGTGACCATATGCCATTTTTCTTCTTGGCAAGCCATCCAGCTATAAGAAAAGTAATAGGTATAAAAATATAATGTATTAAATTATACTTTGCAATAATCATAAAGTCATTGGACTTTTTCCAAAGAAAAATATTTACAAAAACATTGGATAATCCCATGGCAAATGTAAATAATCCACTGACAATGAGTAAAATCTTTGCTTTTTTACACATTATAGCCTCCTTAAGGATATTAATTGATAATTTGTTTCCAAAGCCTATTTTTACGCTATTGGAAGTTCATTATACAGACAATGAAGATTTGTTTATATTTAGCTTGTAATAGACTTTAGCTGTAAAAAGTGGTAAAATTAATAATAATGCAGATATATCAAGTAAAACTTTTCTAAAACCAAAATCCCTGGGAGAATGAATGACCTAGGGATTTTTATATTTTCGCTTAATATAGAGTATTGTCGAAATGTATGTGTCTAGATTTTATTAGAGGAGTGTTAAATAATGAAACATAGTGTTCACTTTTATACAGTGTGATTACTAGTTTGTAGCATAGTACTATTTATATATACATATAAAATCATTTATTGTTCACTATAAATTAAGGATTTTAAACGCAAACGAATAAACAAATACCTTATTTAATTTTAAAAGAATACAGTTGGCATTAAAATTGCTCTTTAAAATTAGTGAGTGAGAAAGCATAAACGTAATATCTTGAAATCATAGAATTAAAGGAGGAATTGTATTACAGAAAAGTTAGAAATCTTAACTAGTATGGGCGTTTATTTAATACAAATTAAACTTTTAATGAATAAGGGGGAAGAATAATGAAAATGAAAAAAATGATGAGTTTAGTGATATCGGTATTAATAGGAGCAAGTGCTGCAACGGGGTGCGCATCAAAAGCACTCCAAACATCAGAAACAGCAGTAAAAGGTGCAGAAGAAGCAAAACCGGCTTTTACACCTGGGAAAGAAGTAGAAGTTGTAGTACCATCATCAGCAGGAGGTGGATCAGACCTTAATGCTAGGACGATTGCAGATATAGCTTTTAAAAATCAATATACACCTAAAAACTTCATGGTAACTAATATGCCAGGAGGATCTGGAGGAGTGGCTTTTTCTTATGTTTATGGTAAGGGAACTAATGATGAA
The DNA here is from genome assembly GCA_029239755.1 of Clostridia bacterium. Classification (GTDB taxonomy): domain Bacteria; phylum Bacillota; class Clostridia; order Lachnospirales; family Cellulosilyticaceae; genus FMMP01. Next base: position 17,953 of record JARBUI010000010.1, read on the forward strand.
ACAATAATGGTTCTTCATAATGGACAAATTATGAGTACTATTGCAAATAATGCTCCTGTTACATCGGATAAGCTTACTTACTTGCCAGTTGTAGCATATGATAACTTGCTTCTTGTTACAAAAAAAGGTGCACCATATCAAACAGTTGAGGATTTTATAGAAGCAGCCAAGACGCCAGAAAAGGTTAAAGTAGGAGGCTCACAAAGAGGAAATACAGACAACTTAGCATTTGAACTTATCAATAAATACGCTGAGACAAAGGCAGCTTATGTGCAGTTCAATAGTTCTGGAGATACTATGACGGCACTGCTTGGCGGACATGTAGATGTTGGTATTTTTAATCCATCAGAATGTATTGGGCAAATAGAAGCAGGAGAACTCGTGCCACTTGCAACTTTTGCACCGGAAAAAATAGGGGGTGCATTTGCCGAAGTACCAACTTTCAAAGAAAAAGGATTTGATAATATTGTTCTTAGTGAGGTAAGAGCATTTGCAGGACCTCCAAAGATGTCAGCAGAAGCTATTGCATTTTACGATGAAGTGCTGAAAAAGGTAACAGAAACAGATGAATGGAAAACAAATTATCTTGAAAAAAACAACTTACAGCCTGTTTATATGAATTCAGCAGAAGCAAAAGCTTTTTTTGAGAAAGAAGTAGAAAGTTATAGAACTATATTTAAAGAAGTAGGTATTATTCAGTAGTAATGCAAAAAAATGACAGTATACGTATAGAAAGAGAAGTGATAGAGATGAAGCGATTTATTCCAGCAGTATTTATTTTGATTGGGATTTATTGGACGGTTATGTCGTTTAGTTACGGACTCTGGATAAGGGGAGGCCCAGGAGGTGGATTTCTCCCGCTCGTAGCAGGAATACTGGCAATTATATTTGGAGTAGTTGTTACAATGGCAGAGTTTAAAGATAAAACACCCACAAACTTTACATTTAAAGCATTTTTGCCTCCGCTCATACTACTTGGCATTATAGTTGTATCACAACTAATAGGTATTATTATTACACTTGTAATTTATATTTTTTCATGGATTAGATTTTATGAAAAAGAAAGCTATTTAAAATCTGGACTTGTAGCAGTACTCTGTCCTGCTGTAATATATGCTATATTTGTCATGTGGCTTAAAGTACCGCTTCCGCAAGGTATTTTAGGGCTGCTTTAATTAGTGCATAGCTGAATTTTATAGAGAAAGTAGGAAAGTGTATGGAAAATATTCAACTTTTGTTACAGGGTTTTTCAGTAGCTGCTACAATACCTAATATAGCTGCAGCTCTGGCAGGAGCATTTATGGGACTGATAGTAGGAGCGATGCCGGGGATTGGATCATTAGCAGGAGTGGCACTGCTGCTGCCGCTTACGTTTAAGATGAATCCTACTACAGCCATTATTATGCTTGCGGCGCTATATTATTCTAATATGTATGGCGGCTCCTTTAGTGCTATATTGCTTAATATACCAGGAGACTCACCAGCTATTATGACCGCGTTAGACGGATATCCTATGAGCAGGAAAGGCAAAGCTGGAAAAGCTTTATTCACAGCCTCTATTTCCTCATTTATTGGCGGAAGTATTGGGATTATTATGCTTACTTTTTTAGGACCTTTAGCTGCTAAGTGGGGACTTTCATTTGGGCCTGCAGAGCTTACATGGCTTATTATATTAGCCCTAACATCTATAGGATGGATTATAGGTGATAATCCATCAAAAGGGCTTTTAGCAACAGCTATAGGAATGATGTTAGCCACAATAGGTCTTGATAAAGCCCTTGGGCAGCCTAGATTCAGCTTTGATAGTATTAATTTATTTAGTGGAGTATCTTTTATCCCACTGGTAATAGGTATGTTTGGATTTGGGCAAGTTATTGATATGGTTGTTAATCGCAGTGAGTATGGCGCAGTAGAGGAAAAGAGACTTACTATAAAAGAAAGTATACTTGACAAATCAGAAGCCAAGAGAGTAACACCAGTAGCATGTCGTTCAGGTCTTTTTGGATGTTTCATAGGGATATTACCAGGAGCCGGAGCAACTATGGCAGCCTTCTTATCTTACATAATGGAAAAAAGAGTTGGAAGAAATAAAGCGGAGATGGGACAAGGCGCTATGGAAGGAGTTGCTGCAGCAGAAGCAGCTAATAATGGAGCGGCTATAGGAGCTTTTGCACCATTACTTTCTTTAGGGATACCGGGTTCAGGCACAGCAGCAGTACTTCTTGGAGGCCTCATGATGTGGGGATTACAGCCAGGACCGCTTCTTTTTAAAAACAATCCAGATTTTGTATGGGGACTTATTGGCTCTATGTACATAGGAAATATCCTTTGTTTAATTGTTGCAATAGGATGCATTCCTATCTTGATGAAAGTAGTAAGAGTACCTAGCTCTATTATGATTCCTATCATCTCATGTATATGTATTGTCGGAACATATTCTGTAAACAACAATATGTTTGATGTGTATCTGATGATTGGGGCAGGTGTATTAGCTTATTTCTTAAAACTAGCTAAAATATCAGAAGCACCTATCCTTCTTGCTTTTGTTCTTACACCAATGCTGGAGATGTATGTAAGACAAGCTTTTGATATATCCAGCGGACGTTTAAATGTGTTTGTAGGCAGTCCAATCAGCATTACTTTAATGATACTTATTATCGTATTCTGTTTAGCACCAGTTTTAATTAAATTAATCAAAAAGCCTAATCCAGCAGAGTAATTAGTATTCGGATTATTTTGTAGAACGTATAAAGATCATTAGAGGCAATCGTAATGTAGTCATACATATAGGATTGCCTCTAAATTATTTAAAAATCTATCTATCTTCAGTTTATAGATAACACTAAGTAAGGGGATAAGATGAGTAGTATTATTTTAATCAGTAAAGTATTAGAACTATTTATAATGACAGCAATTGGTTATTATAGTGCCAAGAAACAGTTGATGGACCGGCAGTTTAATAGACAGTTAGCAAAGCTTCTTATACAGGTTATTTTTCCTATCGCAATGTTATATAATGGCTATCAAAACTTTGGAGAAACGGAGATTTCAAATATAGTAGGACTTCTTACTATTCCCATTCTGCTCATTATAATCGGATATGTTTTAGTGACTTTTATTACATATTATCTTCCTTTAGAAAAAGAAAAGATAGGTATTTTCAGAGCAGCATGTATTTTTTCAAATACAATATTTATTGGACTGCCAATAGCAGAAACGTTGTTAGGCAGTACTAGTACAAGCTATGTGATGCTTTATTATGTGTGCAACACTTGCTTATTTTGGATTATCGGAGTAAGAGGATTTGTGAAGGAGAAAAAACAGGATAAAAAAAATATAGGACGGTTTTTTCCTATGCCTGTAAGAGGTTTCTTTATAGGGGTATTGCTTGTTCTTTTAGGCATTAAGCTGCCAAGCTTTATACATGATCCTATAGCTAAAATTAATAGTGCAGCAACACCTTTATCTATGATTTATATAGGAGCAATGATGTATTTTACAGACTATAAGAGTCTAAGCATAGATAGACATATAGGGGGCGTAATGCTAGGGAAATTAGTCATTTATCCTACTATTGTAGTAGGTATGCTTAAATATTGCCCCATTTTAAACGCTATTCCAAGCTTGGCTTCAGCGACTTTTGCCTTGCTAGCTGCAATGCCGGTGATTAACCAGCTGCCTATTGTAGCCGGACAATACCATGTGGAAGAAGAATATTCAAATACCATAGGAATATTAACAACAATGTGTGCGGTTATATGGGTACCTATTGCAGGTATTATCATTAAAATCATATTTGGTGTATAACAGCTTGCAATCTAAGCAGGTACAGAAATAGAGTATTTATTTTAAGAATAGCAAAACAATGGAGGAGACTATGAAACAGATGCTGAGATCTAAAATCTCCCTAATAGCAAGCTATATGGAAATTATTTTATCCATTATGCTGCTCATTGGACTTGGCTATAGTGCCATACAAATTATCGTTAACAGTATCATAGGGCAGAACTTACACTATCAGAATATTTTGCCGGATATATTACAAGTTATAGTAGGTATTGAGTTTATAAAGATGTTAGCAAAACATACTGCAGGAAGTGCCATTGATGTTTTAATTTTTGCTGTATCCAGAAAGATTATTATTGCTCACTATACAGCTACAGATCTTATTTTAGCAATCGTGTCCATGGCTATTTTATTTGCCATCAGAATGTATTTTAATTATAGTCATAAATAACTCTGCATTTGTAAGTTAGTTTTATAAATATGAAAATGAATAATAAAAATTTGATTGAGATAGAGGTGAACGTATGCAAATCATTGTCGCACCAGATTCTTTTAAGGGAAGTATGAGTGCAATAGAAGTCGCAAACAGCATAGAAAAAGGAATTAAAAGAGTATTTCGAGATGCAGATATCATTAAAATACCTATAGCTGATGGTGGAGAAGGCACTGTAGATGCTATTGTAATGGGGGCGGGAGGGACCTATAGAGATGCGATGGTAACAGGACCCTTAGGTCAGAGGATAAAGGCAAGGTATGGTATGTTGCCGGATGGCAGTGCAGTTATAGAGATGGCAGCAGCATCAGGCATTACTTTAGTACCTAAGGAAAAGCTTAATCCACTTGAAGCGACTACCTATGGAACAGGAGAACTTGTTAAAGCAGCCTTAAATGAAGGAGCAACAAACATTATTATGGGTATTGGCGGAAGCGCTACTAATGACGGCGGTATGGGATTTGCACAGGCTCTAGGAGCTGTATTTAAAGATAAACAAGGAAATATATTAGGTCTTGGAGCTAAGTATCTCAAAGAGATTGAAACAATAGATATATCAAGACTTGATAAAAGATTAAGTCAGACGAGATTTATTGTAGCTTGTGATGTAACAAATCCACTTTGTGGCAGACAAGGTGCATCTGTTGTTTATGGGCCACAAAAAGGAGCTACCTCTGAAATGGTAGAGCAGCTAGATGATGCGTTAAGACATTATGCGTACAAAATTAAGGAGCAGCTGCAAAAAGATATTTTAAATACACAAGGAACTGGTGCTGCGGGTGGTATGGGAGCCGGCCTTTTAGTATTTTGTAACGCTGTTTTAAAATCAGGTATTAAAACAGTTTTGAAAGCGGTTCACATTGAACAGTATCTAACTGATACTGATCTTATCATTACAGGGGAAGGGAAGATAGATGGGCAATCTGTCTATGGTAAGGTTCCTATAGGAGTGGCACAAGCAGCAATGCCTTATCACATCCCAGTAATGGCGTTGGTAGGCGGAATAGGAGAAGGAGCTTCAAAGGTATACGATCACGGTATTGACTCTATTATGAGTATTGTAGATCGGCCTATGGATTTAGAAGAAGCTATCAATGAAGGGCAAGAACTAGTAGAAGATGGAGCAGAAAGAATGATGCGAATAATAAAAACAGGTATGCTTATTAAAAGTGTTTCAAAATAAAACGCTAGAGTATATTTATAAAACACTTTAAACATACAGGATATACCTATATAAAAAAGTTTAAAATAGTAGATTACTATAGCAGCAGGTCAAAGGGCCTGCTTGTTTTAAATATAGCAAGTTTATTTAAAAATAGTAGACCACTTGGCATGAATCTTGCTAAGTATATTTAAAGAACAGTATTTAATGTATATTTTAACTTCAAGGAGGAAACAAGATGAAAATTGTTGTATTAGATGGCTATACACTTAATCCAGGAGATCTCTCGTGGGAAGCACTTAAAACACTTGGGGAACTTACAGTATATGACAGAACACCAGAAGATAAAGTTTTAGAAAGAATTGGGGATGCAGAAATAGTTTTTACAAATAAGACGCCCCTTACAAAAGAAATTTTTGATCAGGTTAATAATGTCAAGTGGGTAGGTGTTTTGGCAACTGGTTACAATGTAGTAGATGTTGCAGCCGCTAAACAAAGCGGTATTCCTGTAACTAATATACCAACTTATGGGACAAGTGCAGTTGGACAATTTGCTATTGCGCTTCTTCTGGAGATATGCCACCATGTGGGAGCTCACGACGCGGCTGTTAAAAAAGGCCAATGGGGAGAAGCCGGAGACTTTTGCTTCTGGAACTACCCACTTATAGAGCTAAGCGGTAAGACAATGGGGATTATTGGTTTTGGCAGAATAGGTCAAGTTACAGGGAAAATTGCTAAGGCCCTAGGAATGGAGGTCATTGTTGTTGATAAGTATGTTAATGAAGAGATGCTTAAAGAAGGATTTAAATATGTTGAACTTGATAAGCTTCTTGCACAATCAGACGTGATCAGCTTACATTGTCCATTGCTCGAAGATAATATAGGCATCATAAACAAAGATAACATTGCTAAAATGAAGGATGGCGTTATGATTATCAATACATCAAGAGGACCGCTCGTTAATGAACAAGATTTAGCAGATGCTTTAAACAGGGGCAAGGTATCAGCCGCAGGTCTTGATGTTGTGAGCTCAGAACCAATCAAAGAAGATAATCCTCTTCTAAAAGCTAAAAACTGTATATTAACACCACATATTGCCTGGGCTCCAAAAGAGTCAAGAGGCAGACTGCTTAACATTGCAATTGATAATCTTAAATCATTTCTGGATGGTGTACCAGTTAATGTAGTTAATAATTAGTGAGAGGAATTATATGGTTAAACATATTGTTATGTGGCGAATACAGCCGCCTAGTGGAGAAACGAAAGAAGAAGCAGCTTTTAAAATTAAAAACAATTTAGAACAGCTTAATGGTAAAATTGAAGGGCTAATACATTTAGAAGTAGGAATAGATTTCAAACATGCTGAGAAATCTTTTGATGCTGTGCTTTATTCGGAATTTGAAAGTGAATACGCCTTAGAGCATTATCACCATCACCCTTTACATAATGCTGTAGCCAATAAGTTTGTAAGACCCATTACGATAAGCAGAAATGTAGTTGATTATAAAGGCTAATTTGAAAACATAGTATTTTGTAAAAAGGTGCTGAAATATTGTCGGCACTTTTTTACATGATATAATGATAGAAAAGTAAGATGACAGTGCAGTAACAGCGTATGACTTCAATCAATATTTCATTATGGGAGGCGTTTACATGCAGCTAAGTAACACAATTAAAGTTGAACAAAAAGTAGCTATTTCTCCTAATTTGCAGCAATCGCTCAATATTTTAGCAATGAATAATTTAGACTTGATCACTTTTATTAATGAAGAATGTGTGGATAATCCTATTTTAGAAACAGGTGAAAACAAGAACGAAAAGTCAGAGGATGAGTATCTGGCTGAGAAACTTATTTACCTGGAAAATAATAAAGAAAAAGCATATACAAAGGGTATGGGAGAGAAAGATGACTATTTTGAAAAGGCAGATGAGGAAGAGGTTACTCTAGAAAAGTATCTGCTTTCTCAAATAGACCGCACAAGATTTAAAAAAATAGAGCTTAGTCTTCTTACGATATTAATTAAGATGATAGATGATGCTGGATTTTTAAAAGAAAGTGCGGAGGAGCTAAGCTGCCTATTAAACACAGATACAGAAATGATTAATAAGTTGCTAACGTATATTAAGCAGCTTAATCCTATAGGAGTTGGCTGTAAAGACTATAGGGAATGCTTGAAACTTCAGCTTGAATTGTGTGGAAGACTAGGTGAAGAGCTAGGTTTACTTGTGGATGAACATTTAGAACTGCTTTCTAAGGGGAATTTTGCGAAAGTAGGAAGACTTATGGGTATTCCATCTCATAAAGTTAAAGAATATTTTATTGAGATTAAAAGACTTAATCCGATTCCGGGAAATGGATTTGGCAAGAGAGAAGTAGTTTATATTATTCCAGATGTTTTTGTAAGCTTTAAGGGTAATCAGTATACTATTACGCTTAATGATAAATATATACCAAAAGTCCAAATAAGCAGCTATTGGCACACTATGTTTCAAGATATTCAAAAAGGGCAGGAGGATAGGGATGTTTTAGCCTACCTCAATAAAAAATTTGAGCATGCCTCACATATTATAAACGCTTTAGAAAACAGACAGCAGACACTGCTTAAAGTATGTACGGCGATAGTAGATAAGCAATATCTTTTTTTTAAGACAGGAAAAAAATCAGACTTAGTACCTTTAAGGCTTAAAGATATAGCTCATGAAATTGGTGTCCATGAATCAACGGTGAGCCGTGCACTTCAAAATAAATATTTATCATGCCAGTGGGAAGTACTAAGTCTAAAATCATTTTTTACTGGTGCTGTTTCTAAGCTGCAAGAAGATATCTGCTATGATGATGGAATGAGCAAGGAAGCTATTAAGGAACATATTAAAACACTTATACAAGAAGAAGATAAAACAAATCCTATAAGTGATGCAAAAATAGAAAATATATTACGGTCAAGAGGAGTGCATGTCTCACGCAGAACAGTAGTTAAGTATAGAGAAGAACTAAATATTGGAAATTCTTTTCAAAGGAGAGTGTAAGGTATGTTTAATATACTGTTTATTACGCCGTATAACGCCATACAAGAAGATGTCAATCAGGTCATTAATAAATATAAAACAAAGGACATCATGGTTCATAGTATGAACATTATTGGTGTAGAGGATACTGAAAAACTAAAGCTGGATATATACGATGTTGTTGTGGCGAGAGGGATTACTTATCATACCATTAAAAGATTACATCCCAATAAGACTGTTGTAGAGATAGGTGTATCTGGTATTGATTTGATTCGGGCAATAGCAGAAGCAAAAAGTAAATATAATGCTCAAAAAGTTATGGTAGTTGCATGGGAGGGAATGGTGAATTCCATTCGAGGGATTGATGCCATATCTGATATTGAAGTAGAGTATGATACTGTGAAATCAGATCAAGAAGCGAAAGAGCACCTTATATTTCTCAAAGAGAACCAAGTAGAGGCAGTGGTAGGCGGACTAATGGTAAATAATATTGCCAGGAGTTTAGGCGTAAAGAGTGTTTTTATTCAAACTGGTAAGGAAACTTTAGAGAAAGCTATGCAGGAAGCTATTAATACAGCGAAGGCGATTATTCAGCAAAGAGAACGGGCGCAGCTTTTAGCAACAGTCATAGACTATTCTGCAGAAGCTATTTTAGCAGTTAATAATACGGGGCATATTACAACGGCTAATAAAATATGCAATAAAATACTAAAACTTTCTCCAACCATAGATTTAACAGGCAAACATATTGAAGAGGTCATACCCAATAGTTACTCAGAAAATAGTGTAGGAGAAGGTATAAAAAAACTTAATCAAATTTATAAATACAAAGGGACTCTTTTGAGTATGAATACAGTCCCCATTGTAGTTAAAGGAGAAATAATAGGAACTGTATATACTTTTCAAAAGGTAGACAAAATACAGCAGATAGAAAGTGAGATTAGAAAATCACTCTATAAAAAAGGCTTAGTAGCTCAATATGTTTTTGAAGACATCTTAGGAAAGAGCAGCTCAATACAAAAAGCAATTGCTATAGCAAAAAAATATAGCCAGGTAGAGTCTAATATACTTCTCATGGGAGAAACAGGAACCGGGAAGGAACTTTTTGCACAAAGTATACATAATATGAGCACCAGAAGAGAGGGGCCTTTTGTAGCTATTAATTGTGCAGCATTACCTGAAAATCTTCTTGAGACAGAACTTTTTGGTTACGTAGAAGGAGCTTTCACAGGGGCTATCAAAGGGGGGAAAATGGGACTTTTTGAATTAGCTCATAAAGGAACCGTCTTTCTGGATGAAGTGAATGAGATTTCTCTAACTCTTCAGGCAAAGCTCTTAAGAGTACTAGAACAAAAAGAAGTTAGAAGAGTAGGAGACGATAAAGTTATTCCTATAGATGTAAGAATTATTACAGCTACTAATGCAAATCTGAATGATAAAGTTCAAAGAGGAGAATTTCGCAGAGATCTTATCTATAGATTAAATGTTTTAAGTATCAAAATACCGCCTCTTAGAGAAAGAGATGAAGATATTCTGCTGCTTTGTAAACATTACATTTATTCTTTTAATGAAAAGTTGGGGAAAAACATTGATGGTATGGAAAAAAGTGTCCAATCAGATTTGCTAAGCTATCACTGGCCTGGAAATATAAGAGAGCTAAAAAATATTTGTGAGAGGTTAGTTGTATTATGTGAGAGTAGTATTGTAAAAAATGAGGATCTAGATATTTGTATGGACATGAAAGAAGATATGATGGATGTTATCCATAGAGATCATCTGGGGGCAGTAAAAGTTTCTAGGGCTGAAGAAAAAAAAGAGAGTCAAAAGTACGAAGAAACATTGCCAATCCACAAAAATGAAAGGGATATCATTTTTAAGGTGTTAGAAAAAGTAGAGTATAATAAGACGGATGCTGCAAAATTATTAGGTATCAGCAGAAGCACACTTTGGAGAAAGCTTAAGGAATTTGAAGAAGAAAACAAATAGCAGACATAAACATAATGAGCAATAGAAAATAAAAAATACCGCTTAAATGTATAAGTGCATTTAAGCGGTATTTTTTAGTAACGTTTTGCAAATGTTTCATTTTTAAACAGAATGTGAAGCGTGATACATATAGCTGCAGCGATAAGGAGTATTGCACAAATAGAATAGTAAATCATGTAAAAGTGTTATTTTATGCAGGTGAGGGCAATTATATAAACATCATTAAAAGATGAATTACTTTTTTATAGTTGGCACTAAAATTGCTCTAATAATAAGTAAATGTAGTTCTTAATCAATTAGACATAAAAGAACTATCAAAGAAAGGGGCAAAAATAATGATACAAGATAGTTTTAAACCAATAATAGGGCTATTGCTGGGGGATGCATGCGGCGTAGGTCCAGAACTCATTGCAAGATTATGTAAAGAAGATAAAGTAAATGAACATTGTAATCCTATTATTATTGGGGATAAGAGAATATTTGAAAGAGCAAGAGAAATAGTTGGAGGAGCTTTTGAAATTAAAGTTATAGAAAATGTGCAAGAAGCTAAATTTGAAACAAATGTATACTATATTTTAGATCAAAAAGATGTGGACCCAAACATTATTCAAGTAGGCGAAATCAGTGAGGTTGCAGGTAAAGCTTCAGGGGATATGCTAATAAGGGCTCTTGAATTATGTAAAGAGAAAAAACTAGATGGATTTGCATTTGCACCGCTTAATAAGGCAGCTATGAAGCTTGGTGGACATCACTTTGAAAGCGAAAACAAGATGTTTGGGCATTATTTCGGATGTGAAGAAAAAACATGTGAGGTTAATGTGCTAGAGGATTTATGGACATCAAGGGTAACAAGTCATGTACCAGTTAAAGATATTGTTAAAAATTTAAGTATTGAGAGTATCCTAGAAGGAATCAAGATTGCTGATAATACATTAAAGTTTTCAGGGAAAGCAAAGCCAGTTATCGGAGTAGCTGCACTTAATCCTCACGGGGGTGAAAATGGAACTTGCGGACGTGAAGAAATAGATATGATTATGCCTGCTATTGAAAAAGCAAAGGAACAAGGCATTTGTGCTGTAGGACCTTACCCAGCAGATATTTTATTTATTAAAGCTTTCAATAAGGAATTTGATGCAGCCGTTACAATGTATCATGATCAAGGCCAAATCGCTCTTAAATTAAAAGGCTTTCAATATGGAGTGACCTTCCATGCTAATCTTCCGACGGCTATTGCTACTGCAGCTCATGGCAGTGCTTTTGATATAGCAGGAAAAGGAATTGCTACAGCGGATGCTATGGAAAATGCAGTTAAACTTACTTCACGAGTAGCAAAGTCTTTAAAAGATAAATAGTTAGTGAGGGAGTAGAGTAAATGCAGATTAAAATTGTTAATTTAGAAGATATTGAGAAGCAGGAACTGCCGGGGAGAACCTTACAGTGGATTACAACTCCTGATACAGTGGGAACAAAGATGATGAGTGGATTATTTATGACCTGTGCACCTCATTCTGTCGTGCGTCCTGTACATGCCCATGATGGAATAGAAGAAACAGTTTTTGTTCTTCAAGGGCAGGGGGAAGTTTGGGTAGATGGTGAGTATGCAATTTTTAAAAAAGGAGATTTAATTTTATTTCCTGCAAACTCCAAGCATCAAATAAGAAATACAGGGAATGAACCTTTCTTATGCTATAACACATTTTCAGCTGTAACATCTCCAAAAGACTATATTATGTATGATGAAGATGCATTTGCTTATATCGATGAATCAAAATGAGTTTAAGTTACTCAGTATATAAGGGAGGAAGACTATGAAACTTTGTTACCAAGTAGCAACACCTGATGTAGCTATAGCGCCGTCAGTAACAGCTTTTCAAGGAGATCTGGATGTATCATTAGATACTTTAGGTGAATTGGGTTTTGATGGTGTGGAATTTATGACATTAAATCCTAAAGAGTTAAACTGGGGACAGATTGAAAAACTTCTTTCTAAAAATAATCTTGATCTTGTTTTAGTATGTACAGGAGAAATTTTTGGACAAGAAAAGCTTACTTTTATGGATCCAGACCAAGCAGTAAGACAGCAAGCTATTAAACGTGTTAAAGAAATCATGGATTTTGCAGCATATTTTGGAGCGAATATCAATATAGGACGTGTAAGAGGCGGTTTCGTAGATACACTCCCTAGAGCTCTTTCATATGAATATGCATTAGAAGGTTTCACGCGTCTTGCAGAGCATGGGCAAAGAAAAAACGTAAAGGTTGCAATCGAACCTGTTACCTATCTTCAAACCAACTTCATTAATACAGCCGAAGAGGCCATAAGGATCTGTAAAGAAGTAGGAAGTGATATGCTTAAGATCATGTTGGATATTTTTCATGTAAATATAGAAGAAAAAGATATCTATCAAACCATAATAGATAGTAAGGATTACACAATACACATGCACTTAGCAGATAACAACAGAAGATATCCTGGAACATGTGGACTGGATTTCAGAAAGATTCTTACAACGCTAAAAGAAACAGGCTATGATGGCCCGGTATGTACGGAAATTTATCAATTGCCTAATCAATTAGAAGCAGCTCAAGGGACGGCTCTTCATTTAAGACCTATTTTAAACTCTTTGTAAGAAAGGGGAGCATTACATGAAGCGCATAGCACTCTTACATACTGTTAAGCCTGTACATGAAGTACTTCCTTCAAAGCTTCAGGAGCATATTAAAGAGCTGGAAATTATAAATGTTATAGATGACTTTCTTATTAAAAGTATAGTAAGTAATGGAGGAATTACCTCTAAAGAATTAAAAATACTTTATAGACTTATAAGTTCTTTAGAAAGTTATGAGCCTGATTATATAGTCAGTACCTGTTCATCTTTATCTGATGCTATGGATAGGCTTATGCCGTTTTTTGAAATACCACTGCTTAAAATAGACACACCAATGCTTCAAAAAGCACTCGCTCTTGGAGAGAACATTACCATACTGGCTACAGCCCCTACCACAATTGGGCCAACGATAAATCAGCTTACACAGCTTAGGAAAGTATCAAATCTTTCGGTTAACCTTTCGTCAATATGTGTGCCGGAAGCGGGGAAGCATCTGTTTGGAGGAGATATCCCTGGATTTATCAATATGATGATTATGGAAGCAAAAAAGGTTAAGCAAAAAGATGTTATTGTCTTAGCACAAGCCTCTATGGCACCAGCTAAGCAAAGTTTAGAAGAGACTTTTGGAATCCCAGTATTAGAAAGTCCAACTGAATTCATAGGTCATTTAAAATCTGTATTAGGAGGCGAATAACAATGACAATCAGCAAAGAAAAACTTAATGAACTTACAGTCATCAACAAGCGTTTTAGAAGAACGTTAATTGATTTACTGTATAAAATACAAACAGGACATCCGGGAGGATCACTTTCCTGCACCGAAATCCTCACCTTATTATATTTCGAAAAAATGAATATTACCAAAGAGAATTTAAACAGCATGGGACGAGACAGGTTTATTCTTGGTAAAGGACATGCAGCCCCAATGCTTTACATAACCTTAGCAGAAAAAGGATTTTTTCCAAAAGAAGAACTTCAAAATTTAAGGCAGATTAATGCAATGCTTCAAGGGCATCCTTGCAGTAAGACAACACCTGGTGTTGAACTTTCAACAGGGCCATTGGGCCTTGGTATTTCTGCAGGCTGTGGAATGGCACAAGGGCTTAAACTCAGAAATGAGGACAGTATGGTCTATGTTGTCATGGGGGATGGTGAAATTCAAGAAGGCATAGTCTGGGAAGCTGCTATGGCGGCGAGTAAGTTCAAACTTAATAACCTTGTTGCAATTTTAGATAACAATGGGGTTCAATTAGATGGAACAGTTGAAGAAATTATGCCTATGGGAGATATAAGAGCAAAATGGGAAGCTTTTGGCTGGCATGTTATAGAGGCAGATGGACATGACATTTCATCCTTATCAGATGCAATAGATGAGGCTAAAGGTTACAAAGATGGGCCTAGCATTATTAATGCTAAAACAGTAAAAGGAAAAGGGATTTCTTTTATGGAAGGCAAAAACATATGGCATGGTAAGCCGATTAGTAAAGACGAGTATGAAGCTGCAATCAAAGAATTGGAGGTGATCTAATGAAAAAATCAATTAGAGATGCATATGGAGAAGCGCTCCTCGAATTAGGAAGAGAAAATAGTGAAGTTGTGGTACTGGACGCAGATGTATCAGGTTCTACAAAAAGCATAACGTTTGGCAAAGAAATCCCGGAAAGATTTTTTAATGTGGGGGTAGCTGAGGCTAATATGGCAGGTATGGCAGCTGGGTTCGCAGCTACAGGATATATTCCTTTTATTAATACTTTTGCAGCATTTATGGTGCTAAGAGCTGGAGATCCAATTAGAAGCTTAATAGGTTATGGCAAACTTAATGTAAAAGTAGCAGGAGCTTATGCTGGAATGTCAGACTCTTATGATGGCGCTACACATCACACACTTATGGATATTGCATTTTTTAGAGCACTTCAAAACTTTACAGTTGTGTCTGCAGCTGATGCCGTTCAAGCAAAAGCGGCAACTAAGGCAGCAGCTTTTCATAATGGGCCAGTATACCTTAGACTAAGTCGCGCAGAAGTACCTGTTATCTATGGTGAAGACTATACCTTTGAATTAGGCAAAGGAGAAGTGCTTAGGGAGGGAAACGATGTAACACTTGTTGCAACTGGCGTTATGGTTCAAAAAGCTCTAGAAGCTCATGAGCTTCTTAAAGAAAAGGGTATTTCAGCAAGGGTTGTTAATATACATACAATCAAACCTATTGACAAGGATCTCCTTACAAAGTGTGCCAAAGAAACAGGGGCTATTGTAACTGCGGAAGAACATAACATCTATGGTGGTTTAGGGGGAGCAGTAAGTGAAGCGCTTGCTGAAAGCTGTCCTGTACCAATAGCCATTGTAGGAGTTAAGGATGTTTTCGCTGAATCAGGAGACTATGAACAATTACTTGAAAAGTACGGACTTGCAGCTAAGAATATTTTAGATGAAGCATGTAAAGTTATCAAAAGGAAATAATTAGTTATGAAAGAGAGGGAAATAATATGAACCAATCAATGTATAGATATATGAAAGTAGGGCTTATTTACCACATGGCCTATCCAAGCACAATTAAAGGAGAAGGGCCTATACTAGAATCTATTGAAAAAGTAGCTTGTGATGCGTATTTTAATGCAATTGAAATCACAACAATTAAAGATGATGAAACAAGGGCAAAAGCAAAGAAAATGCTTGAAACAAGTCATATGGCAGTTGCTTATGGTGGTCAGCCACGTCTTCTTACAACCGGACTTAACATTAACGATCTTGATGAGAAGGGAAGACTTGCTGCCCTAGCAAATCTAAAAGAAGGTATTGATGAAGCATATTATATGAATGCAAAAGGATTTGCTTTTTTAGCAGGCAAATACGAAGAAGCAACTAAAGAAGAAAGCTATAAACAGCTTGTGAAATCTACAAAAGAAATTTGTACTTATGCAAAAGCTAAAGGTGATATGATGGTTGCACTGGAAGTATTTGACTTTGATGTAGATAAGAAAAGCCTTATAGGACCAGTAGAGCTTGCAAAACGTTATGCAGAAGAAATAAGAGCTGAATATGATAATTTTGGACTCATGGTAGATCTAAGCCACCTTCCTCTTGTAAGAGAAACAGCTCGCGAGGCTATTTTACCTATTAAAGATTATATTATACATGCACACATGGGTAATGCAGTATGCAAAGATGCAGGCATGCCGGCGTACGGCGATGCACACCCCCGTTTTGGGTTTCCAAATAGTGAAAATGATGTAGAGGAACTTACAGAATACTTGAAGGTACTTATGGAAATAGGTTTTCTTAATGAAAAAAATCCTCCTATTGTAAGCTTTGAAGTTAAACCATGGGAAGATGAAAATCCAGATATTGTAATAGCTAATGCAAAACGTACATTGAATGAGGCCTGGGCAAGATTATAATTACGCCTTTGTTTAAAAGATTATTCTTAATAATGGTTGTTAAAAAATCTCTGTGTATATATACAGAGATTTTTTTCTAATACGAATCAGGGGGATTTTACGTGTTGAAAAGGTACTTTAAATTTAGTAAGAAACAACAAAGAGGAAGAGCAAGTCTTAAAAGTCAGCTGATAGGGCTATTTTTAATTATTAGCATTGCCCCTTGCCTAATTTTAAATTTATATACAAATAGTCAAATGGCATGGACTATACAAGAATCGTTAGGATTATCCTCGCAGAAGATGATAGAACAAGCTGTTAATAACTTAGATACAAATATAAATGCAGTTGATTCTGTAGTGAAAAAAATAAGTCTTAATATAGATTTAAAGAACTTTATTAAGTCTTATAAAACGCTGAGTGAGTCTCAGCATTTAGCATTTAAAAGTCAGATAGATGATAGTATATTTAATGATTTTACTCTCAATAATAACATCAATGCTGTCATTATATTAGCTGACAATAAGATACTCTATAATTTATCCAGCGGAAATGCCAGTGAGGATGAAAAAAGTATCCTAACAGATTTTTTAGCTGGTGAGGAGTTTAAAAACAGTGATATTTATACTAAAATCTTAAATTCTCAAACGACTCAGAATATATGGTTTTTCCTAAATACGGGGGAGCTTAACCGTATTTGTGTAGCAAAAAAAATAAATGATACCCAAGATGCAAATAAAGCCATAATAGGTGTATTCCCTTTAAGTTATGCCTATTATGAAGAGGTACTTGGGAAAGCAAGTATAAATAGTGATATCCCTATCATGCTTGTAAATGATAAGAATACGATTGTATTTTCTAATAATGCTAATCTCATTGGAACATCACTAGACAAAACACAAAGCCAGTTATTAGCGAAAGTGCAAGGTGATGCGGGATTATCAGGAACAATAACCAATCGAGAGACAATAATAAGTTATGGAACATGTATAAACGAGTGGAAGCTTGTAATGGATGCCCCAATGAAAGTACTTATGAAAAGTATGTATGATGCAAAAAATAAGATTCTGATGATGCTTTTTATATTTGTCATTATTGTCATTTTAATTAGCCTTATTATAAGTCAAAAGATAGCTTCACCTATTAAAATAATGGCAAGATATATGAGAGAAATAGAGAATGGTAATTTAAATATAGAAAAACAATTAAAGGGGAATATTAAGGTTTCAAATTCTGAAATCAATCTTCTTGTGAATGGTTTTATAAATATGCTTACTGCTTTAAAAACCTTAATAAACGATGCTAAAGAAGTGACAGAGACAGTAGAAGAGAATGCTATTTTATTAGAGGAAGTGGCAGCAAGTACAGCTGAATCTGCACATGATATAGAAATTGTAATAGATAATATTACGCAGGGAGCCCAAGTACAAAATCAGCAGATTGAACAATCGATGTTTTTAATGGAAAGCTTATCACAAGCTATTAATGAAATCATAGAAGGGATACATACTATTGAGGCAGATTCTAAACTTACTACAGATATGAGTACAGGAGCAATGGCAAAATTAAGTAGGCTTACAAAGCAGTCACAAGACAGCATTAATATGAGCCATACTGTAAGTCTGCAAGTAAAAGCTCTAGGTGAAGAAGTTAGCAGTATTGGAACTATCCTCAATTTAATTAAGAATATCAATCACCAAACAAACTTACTTTCACTTAACGCAGCAATTGAAGCATCCCGTGCAGGAGAAGCCGGCAAGGGATTTAGTGTAGTTGCTGAAGAAGTAAGAAAACTATCTTATCAGATACAAGAAGCAGTAGCAGCTATTGATACAATTATTAGCAAGATAGATGTTAAAAGGGAGGAAGCAAGTAAAGGCCTCGAAAAGGCTATTGGTGTTTTTAATAAGCAAGCCCCTATTGTAGAAGAGGCATATACAACCTTTGAAAAAATAGATGGACATATGCAAAGCATTAATGAAAAGATTCGACATGCTACATTTGTTTTGCAGCAAATAGGCAAACAAAAAAATGATGTTACCTATAGAATAAGAGAAGTAGCCGATATTATTGAGCAAGCAGCCAGTGTAACGGAAGAAGTGAATGCAGAAACAATAGAACAAAGTCAGTACTCTGCAAGGATAATGACGATGGCTAAGAAAATTTCAGAAAGTGTAAATGAGTTAAAACATGCTTATAATAAATTTAATTAAATAGATGTAAGCTTAATTAATAAAAGTTTATAGTTTTACAAATAAATATAATGGAACTTCTTTTTAAGTTTAGCGTCTAAAAAAGTATAATTGAATTAAAAAGGAGAAAAAGTTATGAAATTAAACAAGATACTTACTGGATTTTTATCAGTTTCACTTTTTGCATTTTCAGCAGTTACAGCTTTTGCAGCCGATTCTGAGAAGTTACAAGTTATTAAAGACGACTCACAAACAAATGAAGAGGTCAATAAGATTTATTTTAATTCTTTTACTGGAGTGGTGAAACAGATCACTGAATCTGAAGGCGAAAATGGATTAAAATATGTCCTCGTACAAAATGAAGAGGGGCAAGAAGCCAACCTCGTTATTTCTGAAGAGACGTATATTCTAGGTGATGCTAAAATAGCGGAAGGGGATGTAGTGACTGGTTTCTATGATCCTAATCTTCCGATGATTATGATCTATCCTCCGCAATATAAGACTATAGTTGCCGTTGTTCAAAAAGAGGGGCAAAATGTGAAAGTAGATGTATTTGATGAAGAATTACTGAGTGCTGATAAGTTATTAAAGCTCAATATTTCTCCAGATACAGAAATTATTTTACAAGATGGAACAGCCTTTAAAGGAGAACTTACAAACAGAAAACTTGTAGTTGTATATGGAGCTGCTACTAAAAGTATTCCAGCCCAAACAACACCATCTAAAATAGTAGTATTATTTGAAGATACAGCACCTTTGAACAGTTCATCATCAATGCAAGTGATTGTAAATGAAAAGTTATTAAGTGCTGAAAAGGCATATATCAATGAGCACGAAACTGTAATGGTGCCACTTAGAGCAGCTGCGGAATCTGCTGGGTTTAAGGTGGAATGGGACGAAAAGTTGAAAAGTGTTATGCTTGGTGAGGATATTTCTTTGACAATTAATAAGGATTACTACACCTATATGAATATGTCGCCTATTAAGCTTGGGACAGCTCCGATATTGGTGGAAGGAAAGACATTTGTCCCTATAAACTTCTTTAAAGAAGTAGCCCATATGGATAATGCTTATATCCTTGAGTCACAAGTAGTAATAGAAAATGAATAAAAATAGAATAATGAGCACAATAAAAGCAGGCATTAGTGTCTGCTTTTATTGTGATAAAATTTTATCATTGATTGGAGGCAAATAGTATAGAATTAACAAATAACCATCTATAGATTAATTACAACACACGTGATATACTAATATTAATATATATTAAAGGTACTTTAAAATATATATTTTTGTGCATAACACATAAAATAGCATAAGGAAGTTGTACAATGACTATGAAATCATTTAATAAACATAAGAAAGTTTTAACTTTAGTTATATGCTGGAGCATGACTATCATTATACTGCTCACTATATTTAGCATTTTTTATTTTAGAGAAAAACTCTTATCTATGGATGCCTCGAATATAACGAATTATAAAAGGTATGATAAACACTATGCACTCATCACAAGTAATATGGATCTTCCTTTCTGGGAGTCAGTTTATGAAGAAGCTAAAATAGAGGCAGAAAAATATAATGCTTATGTAGAATATGTAGGCAAAAATTTGTCTGGGAATTATGATGTCAAGGTATTGCTAAGGATAGCTATAGACTGCGCAGTAGACGGCATTATTATAGAAGGAAGTGAAGACACTGAGGTTACTGCACTTATTGATGAGGCTGTTCAAAAAGGAATAGTGGTGATTACAGTCTTAAGAGACAGTCCTAAAAGTGAACGTCAAAGTTTTGTAGGCATTAATAATTATAATTTAGGGCAGACCTATGGGCAGCAAGTTTTAAAAATAAAAGATAAGGATACTAAAAGAATTTTAGTGCTTATGGATTCCAGCAGCTCAGATGCAAATAAAAATATCATCTATTCAAGCATTAAGCAGACCATACAAAAAGAAGATGCTAAAAATAAGCGATTAGATATTCAAACAGTAACGGTTGATAATGAAAATACATTTGCTTCAGAAGAAGCTATACGAGATATTATTATGGATACAAAAAATTTACCGGATATTATGATTTGTCTTAGCAGTATAGATACTAGGTGTGCCTATCAAGCAGTTGTGGATCATAACAAAGTGGGCCTGGTTGATATCCTTGGGTATTATTACTCACAAGATATTTTAAGTGCTGTTCAAAAGGAAATTATTCATTCGACCATTTCCATTGATGCCAAACAAATGGGAGCTCTGTGTGTGCAGGCTATAAATGAATATACAAGAGCGGGCCGTGTCAGTGATTACTTGCCAGTTGATACGCAGGTTATCACATTAGAAAACGTCAGCCATTATTTAAAGGACGAAAATGAGAAGATGATTACGCCATAAACTATCATTTGAGGTGAGAGTACGAATGAATATGATCATTAATATTATCAAGTATAAGTGGTATTCTTTGACGATTAGATTTAAACTTGTAGCCGTTTTTATGTTTACATGTTTTATTATTTTTATTGTTAACATTTTTTTGTATGTTAATGTTAATTCCATGATTGGCAAAATTAATGAAGTCTATAAAAGTAATGTTAATTTAAATGAGTTATCCGATTCACTTGCGGATGTTCAAGATAGCATGACTGATTATTTAACGACCAAGGGTTCCGAAGCACTCCATGGATATTATTCAGCAGAGCAGAGATACAATAACCTGCTGGGACGTTTAAATACAACGATAACAGACAGCCATATACTGCTTATGGAAAAAAACATTAAAAATATGTCTGCAGCCTATCTGACTGTTACCAGAGAAACTATGCAGGCTAAGCGTGCACGTAATGTTGAGAAATATAAAGGGAACTATGATAAAGCGTCAGACTTATTTTCATATATCAATACATATATTAATAGTTTAAATAATGAGCAGTTTAAATATAACTCTGATAATTATAAAGTGCTTTTAGTTTCACTGCGCTACTTAGAAACAATTGCTACGGCTATTTTGATTATTATTATTTTGATGAATGTCTTTCTCGTTTATATACTTACTTATAGTATTATCAGCCCTTTGATTCAATTAGCTAAGAATGCTAATGAGATAGCAAAAGGTAATTTTGAAGTCAGCCTAGTTGAAGTAAGGGCGTTAGATGAGGTTGGGATTGTATCTAAAGCATTTAGCCGAATGATTTTGAGTATTCAAGAGTACATTGAAAAAATAAAAATCAATTTGGAAACGGAAAATATGATGAAAGAAAAAGAACTCATTATGGCAGGCCATTTAAAAGATGCTCAGCTTAAATATCTGCAGACGCAGATCAACCCTCATTTTTTATTTAATACTCTCAATGCAGGTGCTCAGCTGGCAATGATGGAAGGTGCTGATAGGACCTGCCTGTTCATTGAAAATATGGCAGATTTTTTCCGTTACAATATTAAAAAAATAAATGAAGATGCAACACTAGAAGAAGAAATAAAACTTGTAGACAACTATATTCATATTTTAAATGTGCGTTTTTCAGGAGAGATTCATTTTGAAAAAGCAGTAGATGATAATTTAATGAAAATATGTGTGCCCAGTATGATCTTGCAGCCTATTGTAGAAAATGCAATTAATTACGGTATCAGAGACGTAGAATGGGAAGGCATTATTAAACTTCAGGTATACCAAAAGGCTGACAGTACTTATATCAGTATTAAAGATAATGGCATTGGGATTGAGCAGAAAAAGATTGATGATATTATGAGAGGCGAAATTATAGAGCCTGACTTATCAAAGAATTCTAATGGTATCGGGCTTGGAAATGTTATTAACAGGCTGAAGCTTTATTATAATCGTGAGGATGTGATAGAGATTATAAGCGCCGGCAAAAATCAGGGGACAGAGATTATTATTCATATTCCTCATGTAAGCCATAAATAAAAACTTAGAAGTTCCAAAAATCGAGCGAGGGGTTATGGGATATGTACAAAATTATGTTAGCAGATGATGAAGGCATTGTTATTGATTCTTTAAAGTTTATTATCGAAAAAAACTTCAAAGATATCTGCACTATAGATTTTGCAAAAACAGGCCGGGGGGTTATTGAACTAGCAGAAAGATTCAGGCCTGATATTGCATTTATGGATATTCAGATGCCTGGCATTAATGGTATTGAAGCTATAAAAGAGATTAAAAAGATTAGCCCGTCAACTACTTTTATTGTACTCTCTGCTTATGATAAATTTGACTATGCAAAAGAGGCGGTTAATTTAGGTGTTATGGAGTACTTAAATAAGCCTGTTAATCAGAAGGTTATTATTGAAGTTATCAAAAAAGCTATGAGGCTTATTGACGATCAAAAGGAAAAAAGGAGTTATGACTTATTAGTAAAAGAAAAACTGGAAATTGTAATGCCTAGTATAGAGGCCGGACTTGTATATGCTATTCTTTTTCAGGAAGAGTCTCCAGGCGATATGATTAAGTATAATGAACTCCTAGATATTAAAGATAAATATGGATATATGATGGTACTTGAATATGGGGATGCCGTTGAAGGTACAGATCTAAGCAATACTATAGGAGCAAGCATTAAAGCTCAGTCTTTTTCCTATAACTTAAGAGAAATTGTAAAAGAGTATACTGGGGGAGTAGTAGGGGCCAATATGACTAATAAGACAATTATTTTTATTCCCTATAAAGAGTCCCAAATAGATTATAATGAGCGTATTAACATTATAGAAAATGCAAGACATATGGTTCGTAAGCTCGTGCAGAAAATAGATTCAGAATTTCGTCTTGGCATTGGGAATGTAAAAAGCCTGGACCGATTGGTAGAATCTTATAGAGAAGCTATGAATGCCATGAGAAATTCAGATGGTACAGTAGTTCACTTTAAAGATCTGCCTTTAGGCTGCAGATATGAAAGCAATTATCCTATTGAAACAGAGCAGGCTTTGTCTAATAATATTTCAGCAGGTAAACTTGCAGAAGCTAAAGAAGCAGCAGAAAGATATTTTGAATGGATGCTAAATAATTATTCAGACTGTGAGATGGATATTAAATTAAAGGTACTTGAGCTAGTTTTATATGGTGAAAGAAAAGCATATTTAAGCGGAGGGATGACCTATCAGTTTACAAGCAGGCAGGATTATTTAAATACCATCGTGAGTATGAAGACTTATGAAGAACTTAGGAAATGGTTTATTCAGAAGGTTTGTGAAGCATGTAATAATGTAATGACTAAAAAAAATGAGCATTCAAATAACTGCATAGAGAAGGCCAAAGAGTATATTAAAGAGCATTATAAAAAAGATATTTCATTGGAGGAGGTGTCTCGCAAAGTAGATATTAGTCTTTATTATTTTAGTAAGCTTTTTAAAGATGTAGTAGGGGAAAACTTTATTGACTATTTAACCAGGATTCGTATTGATGCAGCTAAAAGATTACTTCACAGCGAACTTAGTATTAAAGAAGTTGCTATAGAAGTAGGATATAGAGATTCTAATTATTTTAGCCGCATTTTTAAAAAGTGTGTAGGGGTAACACCAACGGAGTTCAAGGAAGGGAATAGTATATGAAAATAAGAAGGCATATTTTAATTTCAGTTTGCATCTGCTTGTTAGGAAGTGTTGGCTGTACTACTGCTCGTTATGATAAAGCGCAAGTTAAAGAAACAGAAAATAATAAAATCAAGATTGGTTTGTCTGTAGATTCGTACATTATTGAAAGGTGGCAGAGAGAGAAGGATATTTTTGTATCAAAGGCTCAAGAATTAGGAGCAGAAGTAAATGTGCAAGATGCCAATGGAGATGTGAGTGAGCAAATCGACCAAATAGAATATTTTATCAAGAAGAAGATGGATGTTATTACAGTTATTCCTATTGTAGCAGATGCACTGACTGATGTTATAAAAAAAGCACAAAGAGCAGGTATTAAAGTTATTGCCTATGACCGTATCATGACAAAGGCTAACGTAGACTTATACATATCTTTTGATAATAAAAGAGTAGGGGAACTTATGGCGAAGAGCCTTATTGGCAGTGTGCCTGAAGACGGAAATATTTTAGTGATAGGAGGCCCCTTAACAGATAATAATGTCGTTCAGATCACTGAAGGGTTTGAAGAGGAACTAAAAAAAAGTAATTTAAACATAATTGATAAAGTAAACATTGATGAGTGGCTCCCGGAAAGAGCTTTTGCCTTAACAAATGAGAAACTTAAGTCATCTTATGAAATAGATGGTATTATGTGCGGAAATGACGGACTTGCAGGGCAGGCCATAAGGGCGCTGGCTGAAAAAAGACTGGCTGGTAAAGTAAGCGTAGTCGGCCAAGATGCAGACGTTGAAGCGTGCCAAAGAATTGTAGAGGGGACGCAGAATATGACAGTTTATAAACCTGTAGACCAACTGGCAAACAAGGCAGCAGAATATGCCGTTGCTTTGGCAAAAGGGGATAAGCTAGAGCTACCTGATAAGTTTTTTGATGGTGAATTTGAGGTTCCTTATGAAAAACTAGAGCCAACAGCTGTTACGAAAATAAACATAGATGAGGTTATTATTGAAGGGGGATTCCACCTAAAGGAAGATGTATATCTTAATATACCAACTAGTGAATAGTACTAATAAATGGTCTAGAATGTTTTGTCTAGACTTTATTTTTTTGCACAAAAAAATGCTATAGTACTATAAAAAAATGTGCAATAAGTTAAAAATATGAAGCAATCTAAAAACAAAGTCCTATTCAAGACGTGTTATAGTAAGGAAGTAGAAATTATTTATTAAATTCAAGGGGGAAATATAATGAAAAAGAAACTGCTAAGTGTATTTTTATGTGGTATAATGGCTGCTACTATGTTAGTAGGCTGTGGGGCTAAAGCACCAGCTGCAGAAGGCGAAAAACCAGCTACAGAAGCTACTGCTGAAGCTAAGCCAGCAGAAGAAGCAAAACCTGCGGAAGCAGCACCAGCAGCAGGCGGGAAAATTGGTGTAGCGATGCCAACTAAAGACTTACAACGTTGGAATCAAGACGGCGCCAACATGAAAGCAGAATTAGAAAAAGCAGGTTATGAAGTAGACTTACAATATGCAAATAATGATATATCTACTCAAGTATCTCAAGTTGAAAACATGATTACTAACGGTTGTACTGCACTCGTTATTGCATCAATCGATGGTGGGTCACTCGGAACTGTACTTGCAAAAGCAAAAGAATCTAATATTCCAGTTATCGCATATGATAGACTTATTATGGACTCTGATGCTGTTTCATATTATGCAACCTTTGACAACTATATGGTTGGAACAATCCAAGGTAACTACATTGTAGATGCTTTAGATCTTAAAAATGCAGCTGGTCCATTCAATATCGAACTTTTCACAGGTTCACCAGATGATAACAATGCACGTTTCTTCTTTGGCGGAGCAATGGATGTTTTAAATCCATACATAGAATCAGGTAAATTAAACGTTGTTTCTGGCCAAAAGAAATTTGAAGAAGTTGCTACACTTAACTGGTCTACAGAAGAAGCTCAAAAACGTATGGAAAACCTTATTACTGCACATTACTCTGATGGAACTAAACTTGATGTTGTTCTTTCATCTAACGACTCATGTGCTATTGGTATCAGCAATGCACTTCAATCTTCTTACAAAGGAGATACATTCCCAGTGCTTACAGGTCAAGACTGTGATGTTACAGCTATGAAAAACATTTTAGCTGGAAAACAATCTATGTCAATCTTCAAAGATACACGTACATTAGCTGCAAAAGTTGTTGAAATGGTAAACGCTATTATGAAAGGTACAGAAGTACCTGTAAATGATACAAAAACTTATGACAATGGAAAAGGCATCGTACCTACTTTCCTTTGCGAGCCAGTATTTGCTGACAAAGATAACTACAAAGAATTATTAATTGACTCAGGATACTATACAGAAGATCAATTAAAATAATATAAGTTAGATCAAGGGAATGATTTTAATAAACTAAGTAAGGGGGCGATGTTATGGACATTGCCCACTTCTTATATACTACCTATTTTAGGAGGGGTAAATTTGGCAAACGTATTGCTGGAAATGAAAAATATTACTAAAAGTTTTTCCGGTGTTAAGGCACTTGATAATGTAAACCTTGTAGTAGAAAAAGGAGAAATTCATGCACTAGTTGGTGAAAACGGTGCAGGTAAATCTACTCTAATGAATGTACTTAGCGGTATCTACCCATATGAAACCTATGAAGGAGAGATACTCTATCAGGGTGAATTATGTAAGTTTAATAAGATAAGAGACAGTGAAGAAAAAGGCATCGTTATTATTCATCAGGAGCTGGCATTAGTTCCGTACATGACAATTGGTGAAAACATTTTTCTTGGAAATGAGCAAGGAAAAAAATCAGCGATTGACTGGAGTGTAACCTACAAGAGAGCAGATGAACTACTTAAAACAGTTGGGCTTAAAGAATCATCACATACCCTTATAAAGGATATTGGGGTTGGTAAGCAGCAGCTAGTAGAAATAGCAAAAGCATTTGCTAAAAATGTTAAGCTTCTTATTTTAGATGAACCTACAGCTTCACTTAATGAATCAGATTCACGTAAGTTACTGGATTTGCTATTGCAGTTTAAAAAGGAAGGATTAACTTCTATCATTATTTCACACAAGTTAAATGAAATAGCTTATGTTGCAGATAAGATAACAGTTATTCGTGATGGTTCAACGATTGAGACTTTAGATAAGTCAAAAGATGTTATTAGTGAAGAACGTATTATTAAGGGCATGGTTGGGCGAGAGTTAACAGACCGCTTTGCTAAACGTGAGAAGCATGAGTTTGGAGAAATTAGTCTAGAAGTTAAAAACTGGACCGTATATCATCCGCTTTATACTGAGCGTAAGGTTGTAGATAACGTTTCTTTGAATGTTCGTAAAGGAGAAGTTGTTGGTATTGCAGGACTTATGGGGGCAGGGCGAACAGAGCTTGCCATGAGTATTTTTGGCAAAAGCTATGGGACTAATATCTCAGGAAGTTTGATTATTAATGGTAAAGAAATACATTTAAATACTGTACAACAAGCTATTGAAAATAAAATCGCTTATATTACAGAGGATCGTAAAGGGAATGGATTAGTGCTAGATAATCCTATAAGCATTAATACCACCCTAGCTAAGTTAGATAAGGTAAGTAAATATCAGATCATTGATAAAGATTTAGAAATTAATATAGCCAAAGAATATAAAGAAAAGCTTAGAACAAAATGTCATTCCGTTGAGCAAAATGTAGGGAACTTAAGTGGGGGAAATCAGCAAAAAGTACTTCTTAGCAAATGGATGTTTGCAGATCCTGATATTATGATACTTGATGAACCCACCAGGGGTATTGATGTTGGGGCTAAATATGAAATATATTGTATTATCAATGACCTTGTTGCTGAAGGTAAATCAGTTATCCTTATTTCATCAGAGTTGCCTGAGGTGCTAGGTATGTGTGATCGTATTTATATCATGAATGAAGGATCTATTGTAGGAGAAATTCTCCAAGAAGAAGCTACTCAAGAAATCATCATGTCTCATATTTTAAAATCAAGTCAGAATAAAGGAGAATAAGTACTATGACCAGAACGAAGGAAATCTTAAAAAAGAATTCAATGATTATTGCACTCGTAATTGTTACTATATTTTTTGCTATCCAAACAGGAGGAACCCTCCTTGCGCCACAAAACATTAATAACTTAATAGCTCAAAATGGTTACGTTGTTATTTTAGCGGTAGGGATGCTCATGTGTATTTTAACAGGTGGGAATATCGACCTTTCTGTTGGTTCGGTAGTAGCATTAGTAGGTGCTATAGCTGGAACACTTATTGTCAATATGAAAATGAATATTACACTGGCTATTTTAATCTGTTTAGCTGTAGGTATACTGATAGGTGTTTGGCAAGGATTTTGGATTGCTTATGCACGCATTCCAGCATTCATTGTTACACTTGCAGGTATGCTTTTATGGCGTGGAGTTGCACTTATTGTTTTAGATGGGCTTACTATTTCAGCGCTGCCTGAAAACTTCTTAGTACTTTTTAACAGCTATATTCCAGACGTTTTTGGCGGTGAACTTAATGTGCTCTGTATCGTTACGGGAATTGCTATATGCGCCATTTACATAGTTTCAAATATACTTAATCGATTTGATAAGGCTAAAAAAGGTTATGAATTAGAATCTATGGCTGTTTTAATAGGGAAAACAGTTGTTATTTGTGTTGCTGTTTTAGCTACAGCTTACTCATTGGCTCAGTATAAAGGTATTCCAGCCATTTTAATTTTACTTGCAGTTATTGTTTTAGCCTATGCTTATTATACTTCTAAAACTGTTCCAGGCCGTCATCTTTATGCACTGGGGGGGAATGAAAAAGCGGCTAGGCTTTCTGGTATTAACACAAATAAAGTGCTTTTTGCTACCTATGTTAATATGGCTTTCCTAAGCGCTGTAGCAGCGCTTGCATGTGTGGCACGTTTTAACTCTGCTGCACCTACAGCTGGAACAAACTATGAACTAGATGCTATTGGTGCTTGTTTTATTGGCGGGGCTTCTGCTTATGGCGGTACTGGAACAGTAGGCGGAGCAGTAGTTGGAGCCATTTTTATGGGAGTTCTCAATAATGGTATGTCTATTATGGGTATTGACTCAAACTATCAAAAAGCAGTAAAAGGACTTGTCCTGCTAGCTGCTGTTGCATTTGATGTACTATCTAAAAAAAGAAGTAAATAGTCAGTGATAAATAAGGGGATGAGGATATGCTGTTAGGTTTTAAGGAACGTAAGAAAACTTTATCATCAGATACCAAATTTGTGCCTATTAAAAGGAGCTTAATCACAATTTGTATTCTATTTGCTATTATCCCGCTCCTTATTGTTAATTACTTGTCCTATTCTATTTCAAAAAACGCACTTAAGACCACAAGCAAACAGTTAACAGTACAAATGGTTAACCAGGTAGGAATTAATGCAAATAGCTTTATAAAGGAGATTGAAAACAATATCACGGAATTTATTGTATCTGACCTTGTACAAAGCAATACCTTAGCACATTATTTCTCGCTTGATCCTGCAGACAAACGTGATGCAGAGCAGCGTATCACTAAGGCAATGACTTCTTTGGAAAGCTTAAATGATAAGATTACAGGTGTAGATATCATCTTTGGAGAAGGAGATGTTCTTTCAAACAGAGCAAGTTTAAATAAGCAAGATATTCTTAAACTGAAGGACTTAAGTGAGGGCGGAAAGCTTGTGTGGAAAAGAGGCTTAGGTGATTCATCTCGTTCACTCTATGTGGTAAGAGATGTTATTGCATCCTCTAATAAAGGAACGTGTACTGTTTGTGTAGAAATAAATCCAGAAAGTATTTCTTCTGTTTTTGATAGCGTTGAACTGCTTGAAGGCTCTGCACTTACCCTTACTGATAGCAGTAAAAATATTATTCACAGCAATCAATCTGAGAATTCTGCTTCAAATGAAGCACTTAGGCCTTTCTTGGATGATCAAAAAGATACTGATACACTCTTTAGTGAAGGAACCTTAACAACCTATGTTACGCTCGTAAATGGATGGAAATTAGCGGCGCAAATTCCTGAACGCTCTCTTACTAAACAACTTGCTGGAGTTACTATCTATATTTTTATTCTTATTATAGTTACTTCATTTATAGCTGTTATAGTAGGACTGACTGTTGCAAAGAAGTTTTCAGTTCCGATTGTTACACTCATGAAATGTATGAAAAAGGCAGAAGAAGGGGATTTGACCATTCAAGTTGAGCCAATGGGCAATAATGAAATTACTAAGCTGTGTGTAAGTTTTAATTATATGATTACGAATATACGTGGCCTAATTAAAGAGACAAAAAAAGTTATTGATAACAGTTTAGAGGACAGTAAAGTTTTAGCGGAGTCCACACAATACTCAGTAGAAACTTTTGATCAATTAGCTCATTCAGTAAATAATATTGCTGCCGGTACAGTAGCGCAGGCTGCTAATGCTCAAAAAGGAGCACTCGCTATGGAGAATTTATCTAATGGGATTTCCAGGGTGATAGAAAAAAGCAGCACTATTTATGAAAACAATCAGGGGGTAAAGGCACTCATCCAAGAAGCTACGGATTGTATTGAACGTTTAAAGGCAACCATGGTTTCTTCTGTAAAAATGTTTACACATATTGAAAGCAGCATTTTGGAGCTTGGCAGGTTAAATAAGGGTATTGAAGAGATGATTCTGCTCGTAAACAGTATTAGTAATCAAACTAATCTTTTAGCACTTAATGCAAGTATTGAAGCAGCTCGTGCTGGAGAAGCGGGTAAAGGGTTTGCTGTAGTAGCTAACGAAGTAAGAAATTTAGCAGAGCAGTCCAGAGTTTCGACAGCTAAGGTGCAGCAGACGCTTAATAAAATCCAAGATAAAAATCTGAGTACAAATCAGCTTATCAAGGACTCAGGTACTATTTTCAGCAGCCAGGAAGAAGCTGTTGCGAGAGCTTCTGATATCTTCTCCAGTATCATACAAACACTCAGAATGATGGATGCTGAAGTAGGAGAAATTAATGATCAGATCCAAGACATTAGGGTGTTAAAGGATGAAACACTTATAGAAATAACTCATATTACTTCTATTACGGAGGAATCTGCGGTTGCTACTGAGGAAGTGAACGCTTTGAGTGATGAACAGACAAATGTCATCAAGAACTTGTCCAGCCTTTCTCAAAGATTGACCGCTACCATGGAAAACCTTAATTTTTCTATTCGATCTTTTAAATTAAATACTTGAAATAAAATTCTGCCCCACTATTAAAAAGGACATTTAAATAGTGGGGCAGAATTTTATTACGAAACTTATAAGTAGAAAATATTTTGTCTAATTTTTTTATAATTTCTAAATTGTTACCTCAAGAGAAGCATGTTAAAATCAATCTATAGAAATAAAATATTAGAGGAAAAAGGATGGATTGACAAATATGAGTTTTCCAAAGGATTTTATATGGGGGGCAGCAACTGCTTCTTACCAAATTGAAGGGGCCGCCTATGAGGATGGTAAAGGCTTATCAATATGGGATGTTTTCTGTAAGGAAAAAGGCAGGGTTTTTGAAGGACATTCAGGAGATATAGCCTGTGATCACTATCATAGGATGAAAGAAGATGTCAAAATGATGGCAGATATGGGCCTTAAAGCCTATAGGTTTTCGATTTCTTGGCCTAGAGTTCTACCAAATGGTATAGGGGAGGTCAATGAAAAAGGGCTTCAGTTTTATTCGGATTTAGTAGATGAGCTTATAAAGAATGGCATTACCCCTTATGCAACTTTATACCATTGGGATTATCCTTATGAACTCCAAAAAAGAGGTGGGTGGCTTAATCCAGACAGTCCGAGGTGGTTTGAAGCATATACTAAGGTTGTAGCAGGAAGGTTGGGAGACAGACTTAAATATTACTTTACATTAAATGAACCTCAATGCTTTATTGGTATTTCAGTTGTAGATACTGCACATGCTCCGGGGATTGCCTATCCTGTAAAGGATACCCTGCAAATGGCTCATAATGTTTTGTTAGGCCATGGAAGAGCAGTAAAGGCATTAAGAGAGGCAGTAAAGGACTGCAAAATTGGCTATGCACCAACTGGAAATAGCTTTTATCCAGCTACTGACAAGGAAGCAGATATAGAAGCCGCACGTTATGCAACATTTGATACAAGACCAGATAATTGGCACTTTAGTATAGGCTGGTGGAGTGACCCTGTAATGCTCGGGGCTTACCCTAAAGAAGCAGCAGAGCAGTTTGGAGAACTTATGCCTGAGGTAGGGGCAGATGATATGGCACTTATCAGCCAGCCACTTGATTATTATGGACAAAATATTTATCAATCAGCACCAGTTAGAGCTGATGGCAAGGGTGGTTTTGAAAGAGTAAAGGGAATGATTGGACATCCCAAAACAGCAATAGGCTGGCCGGTAACGCCAAAGAGTCTCTATTGGCTGCCAAAGTTTTTATATGAGCGCTATCAAACACCTATTATGATTACAGAGAATGGTATGTCATGTCATGATACTGTGTCTTTGGATGGCAAAGTTCATGATCCGAATAGAATTGATTTTTTAAACCGCTATTTATTGGAGCTTAAGAAATCTATTGAAGACGGAATAGATGTAAAAGGGTATTTGCAGTGGAGTTTAATGGATAACTTTGAATGGGCAAATGGCTATAATGATCGGTTTGGGCTTGTGTATGTAGACTATGAAACGCAAGAGAGAATTTTAAAAGATAGTGCGCTGTGGTATAAAGATGTCATAAAAACAAATGGGAAAATTTTAGAGATATGAAATAACTTTCATATCTCTATTTTTTTGTGTGATATCTAGAATAAAAAGTTGGACGTCTTAATAATATGTATATCATATGCTTCAAAAATATAGTTTTAAGATTGTTTTTGTTCATTCTGCATACACAAAATCTAAACCCAATAACAGTGGAAATGGCCCTGTAACCGACTTATACTGAGATTACAGAGGATCATTTGCTGTATCACGAAAGAGGTGATTTCATGCAAGTAATTGAAAAGCGCGCATTCAATTTACTGCAGTATATTCTGTCAAGCCGGTCTTATTCTTTGGAAAAGGCAAAGAGCAAACTGGCCTGCACCGAACGTCAGATAAGCTATGACCTCCAAAAAATCAATGACATGCTAAAAGCTAAGGATATTTCACCCATTAAACTTTCTCACAGCCGCTTTTTGATATCTGATGAAACAAAAGAAGCGGTCAGAATACTGAATATACCGACAGAAAATTTTATCATAAGCGGAGAAAATAAGATATGGCTCTGCTGCCTCATGATTTTTACTAGAAAGGAACCTCTAGGACTAAATCACTTTATTGTAGACTTCAAGTGCAGTAAAAGTACGATTTTGGCAGATTTAAAGAAACTTGGCAAAATCGCAGCTAATTACCGTGTTGCTCTAAGTTATACCCGAAAGCAGGGCTATTATTTTATAGGCAGTGCAAAAAATATCAGAACATTGATTCTTTATGCAATCTCCAGTATGAAAGACAATTATCTCTGCAAAGAACAGATCGCCTTGGCACTCCAGGATAAATCGTATTTGGAGAAGCATAAAAAAACTGAGTGCATCATTGGGGAAGTTATTAAGCGGTTTAATCTGCCTGTCATCAGTGAATATTTGACCCAGGCCATTTATTTTATCAGTATATTACCTTACCATTGTCAGGCCCTTTCCTATCAGGCGGTATCTTTTAGTGAACATTTATGGATGCACCTGCCTCTTTACTCAGCGGCAACCGGGCTTCATAAGGCTCTTGACCCAGTTATTCCTGAAACAGAAGTAGAATATCTGTTTATCCTTCTTCTAAGTATGACCTTAGGTAATGAAATATATTTTCAGATATACAGTAAAGAAAGTCTGTTTCTGAAAGAATTATCCTATGAACTTGCTAATAGGTTTGAAGCTGTAACTGGGAATTGTTTTAAAGATAAAGAAAAAGTGGCAAAAAATATGCTTATGCATCTTCAGCCAGCCTATTTCCGTTTAAAATATGGCATTCCTGTTGTCAACCCTATCTTAGATCAAATTAAAAAGGACTACGGTGATATGTTTTCAATCTGCAGATTAGTACTAGAGCCATTATCTGATTATGTAGATTCTTTTATTCCAGATGATGAGATCGGGTACATAGCCATTCATTTCCTTGCTATGCTGGAAACTTATGAACCAGATAGAATGCGAAAACGGGCCATCATTGTCTGTCAAAACGGACTGGCAAGTTCAGTCATGATGAAAAATCAGCTCACCAAAATGTTTCCAGAAATATTATTTCTTGACCCATGTAATCTAGAAGAATTCGACTACATTTCATCTGAAAGTTACGACATCATATTTTCGGCCACGAAAGATATGTTAGATAGACCCAATAAACATGTATTTTTTATATCACCTATTTTGACGGCGGATGAAAAGTTTACCTTAGCTGAGGAAGTCTACTCTTCTGTATTCGGTGTAAAGAGAGAGAGTATAACGGTAAATACCCTATTAAACATTATTACTGACTACGCCCAAATTTTTGACCTAGGTGGACTGACCGATGCTTTACAAAAACATTTGATCCCCAAATATAAATTAGAGAGAAGGGGTGGATTGCCTGTGCTTAAAGACTTGCTCACGGAAGCTACCATCCGGTTTGCTGACCATGTCTCTGACTGGGAAGAAGCCATTTGGCTGGGAGCTAGGCCTCTTTTAGAAAACGGAGCTATTGAGAAATCCTATGTGGAGGCAATGATTTCTAATGTAAAAACCCATGGTCCTTATATTGTGATCTGTCCTCTGATAGCCATTCCACATGCCGAGAACAAGGTGGGAGTGCTGAAAATGGGCATGAGTTTTCTAAAATTAAGGGAACCTGTAAATGTACTGAATAATCCTGATAAAGAGGTTAAACTTCTGATTACCTTAGCCGCAGTGGATAGTAAAACCCATTTAAAAGCACTAGCTCAGCTGTCTAATCTACTTAGCGATACTCAATCAAGGGAAGAGCTGATTGCATGTAGTACTACAGAAGAAGTACTTAAAATGTTGGAAACCGTACCAGAATAAAGAAAGGGAGGTGTTTTACATGAAGATTTTAGCAGTATGTGGAACTGGCCTTGGCAGCAGCTTCATGGTGGAAATGAACATTCAAACCATTTTAAAGGAACTAGGAGCCAAGGACGTGGAGGTAGAACATAGTGATTTAGGGGCAGCTACTCCTGGAGCCGCAGATATATTCATAGCTGGAAGGGATATTGCCATGGCTATGAAACATTTAGATAACGTGGTAGAACTTAATAATCTCTTAGACAAAAAAGAACTAAAAGAAAAAATCTCCACTGTTCTCAAGGCACGAAATATTATCTAAGAATAAAAATAGAAGATGTAATGTGATTCATTTAGGGGGGAGTAAAGATATGATAGTTTTAAACTTTATTCAAGAAATTCTTTCTACACCGGCTGTTTTAGTAGCTGTTATGGCTCTTATAGGCCTTATGCTTCAGAAGAAACCTACATCAGATGTGGTAAGGGGAACCGTTAAATCTTTTTTGGGGTTTATTGTACTGTCAGCTGGGGCTGATGTCATTGTAACTTCTTTAATACCTTTTGGGGATATGTTTCAAACAGCTTTTCATACGCAAGGAGTAGTTCCAAATAATGAAGCTATTATTGCAGTTGCATTAAGAGACTATGGACAGATTACTGCCCTTATTATGTTCTTTGGTATGATAGCTAATATTTTAATTGCACGTATTACGCGGTTTAAGTATGTCTTTTTGACAGGGCACCATACTCTTTATATGGCATGTATGATAGGGGTTATTCTTCTGACCATAGGTATGAATCCTACAATGACGGTTGTGGTGGGTTCTGTTGCCCTTGGTATTGTGATGGTTCTTTTTCCAGCGATGGCACAGCCTACAATGAGGATCCTGACTAAAACCGATGATGTGGCATTTGGTCACTTCAGTACAATAGGTTATTGGGCATCTGCTATGATTGGGAAATTAGTGGGCAAAAACTCTAAATCTACAGAAGAGCTTAACTTTCCTAAATCCTTAGCTTTTCTGCGTGACAGCTCAGTATCTATTTCTCTTACTATGGTCATTTTCTACATAGTTCTAGCACTGTTTTGCGGACCGGTTTATGTACAGAGTAATTTAAGTGGTGGAGCGAACTTTATTGTATTTGCTATTACAAAAGGTATTCAGTTTGCAGCAGGTGTATATATTATTCTTCAGGGTGTTCGTCTGATTCTTGCAGAAATTGTTCCTGCATTTAAAGGAATTTCTGAAAAATTAATTCCTAATGCGCGTCCGGCTCTTGACTGCCCAGTAGTATATCCTTTTGCACCTAATGCTGTACTTATTGGATTTTTCTCCAGTTTTATCGGAGGTATCGTAGGTATGCTTCTGCTGGTTATAACCAAAGGAATCATTATCCTGCCTGGTGTTGTACCTCACTTTTTCTGCGGAGCCACTGCGGGGGTATTTGGTAATGCAACTGGCGGGGTAAAAGGATCAGTTTTAGGCTCTTTTGTTAACGGTCTGCTTCTTACTTTCGCTCCTCTTCTCATTATGCCGCTTCTTGGTGATTTAGGTTATGCAGGGACGACTTTCTCAGATCTAGACTTTATCGCTACCGGATTTGCCCTAGGAAAAGCAGGACAGTTCGGAACGGTAGTTGCAACAGCTTTGGTATTTGGAGTGCTTGCGATTATGATTATAGCTACTTATGTAAAGCCTAAAAAGAATAAAGAGATGCAATAAAGAGATGATATTCGGGGCAATGGATAAAGGGTTTATCCGTTGCCCCGATAGCTATGGAAGGGAGTCGTAAATAGTATGAATACACAGATTATGGATAAACAGGAAATCAGGAGTCTTGAGTTGTTTGCAAAAAAGATAAGGCTCAATATGATAAAATCTTTGTTTAACCTAGGGTTTGGTCATTATGGAGGCAGCCTCTCCATCGTAGAAACCCTAGCGGTACTTTATGGCAAAGTTATGCATATCGATCCCCAAAATCCAAACCTTGTAGAGAGAGATTATTTCATACTTTCAAAAGGGCATGCAGGACCTGCTTATTATGCGGCATTGGCGCTCACCGGGTACTTTAACTTGGATAGACTTTATACCCTAAATCAATTTGGAACAAAACTGCCCAGCCACCCAGACAGGAGACTGACACCAGGTGTGGATATGACTACTGGCTCTTTAGGTCAGGGAATCAGTGCAGCCTGCGGAGTGGCAAAATCTTTTCAGATGGATAGGACTAAGCAATATGTTTACTGTATTGTAGGGGATGGAGAACTGAATGAGGGGCAGTGCTGGGAAGCTTTTCAATTTGCAGCTCATAACAAGCTAGATCATCTTATAGTTTTTTTAGATGAAAATAAAAAACAGCTGGATGGGCCTACTCATGAGGTTTGCCAAACCTATGACTACGCTGAGAAACTCCGGGCTTTTGGTTTTGATACCCAAAAGGTGGACGGAAAAAGTGTAGAGAAAATTGTTATGGCTGTTGAAGAAGCTAAGAAGACGACAGGCAAGCCGCATATTATCATTCTGGATACTGTAAAAGGCCAAGGGTTTCCTTACTTGGAACAAAAGGAAGATAACCATCATGTGCGTCCTACAGAAAATGAGAAGGAGATCATCCGTCAGTTTATCGAAGAGTTGGAACAGAAAATAGGAGGGGATAAAGATGCTTAAGCCTGCTATTTGTGAGATGAGAAAAGTTTATGTAGATACACTGATTGAACTTGCCAAAAGAGATAAGAATATTGTAGTACTAGAAGCTGATCTTGCGGGTGCTATCGGTACGAAGCGGTTTGGTGAGATTTATCCGAATCAATATATTAACTGTGGTATTATGGAAGCTAATATGGTAGGGGTGGCAGCAGGGTTATCCTTAACTGGTAAGCATTCATTCATCCATACTTTTAGTTCTTTTGCAGCCAGAAGAGCCTTTGATCAGATTTTCATGTCGCTTGCTTATGCCGGGCTTGACGCTGTCATGCTTGGCTCAGATGCCGGTATAACCAGCGAACATAATGGGGGTACCCATATGTCTTTTGAGGATATAGGACTTATGCGTATGCTCCCCAACTGCATCGTAACAGAAGCTTCTGATGAGGTCATGTTAAAAAAGCTCCTTCTTAAAGCTTATGAAAAAGGGGGGCTATGGTATATACGTACTTCCCGTAAGAAAGTACCAAGGATTTATGATTTGGATGAGAATTTTGAAATAGGAACTGCTAAGGTTGTAAAGGATGGAAACGATGTTGCAATTCTTGCCTACGGTATCAGTGTGGCTGATGCATATGAAGGTGCTATGCTGCTGGAGACGGAAGGAATCCGGGCTGCTGTAATAGATATGTTTTCCATACAACCACTGGATTTTCAAATGATCCTCCATTATGCCGATAAAACCGGCGCTATAGTTACTGTTGAAAATCATCAAATTGCAGGAGGTCTTGGAAGTGCCACTGCTGAAGTGCTGGCTGAAAATAAGAAGGCAGTGAAATTTACAAGGCTTGGTATAAAGGGACGGTATGGTCAAACGGGAACGATAGACTATTTGAAAAAGGATTATGGTATTGATAAATATTCTATTGCTGACCAAGTAAAAAAACTGCTTGGATAAGACTTCTAAGAGAAGCCGTGGGCTTTACAGGATAAGGGTACCTCAAATTAATGAGGTATCTTTTTGGATTGTCATGACTTGTAATTTTACAATAAGAAGACTATTATAAAATTACAAATTAAAGAAATTAGTTTACTTTTAGGAGGCCATAAATAATGAACGATACAATTAAAACTATTTTAGCGAGACGAAGTGTGCGCAGTTATCTGCAAAAACAAATTACAGATGAAGAACTGCAGGCTGTTTTAGAAGCAGGGAAGTTCGCTCCTAGCGCGATGAATCAGCAGCCCTGTCATTTTGTTGCGGTGCAAAATAAAGAGGTTATGGAAAAAATTAGTAATGGGTGCAAAGCTGCTATAGGAAGAGATATTGACCCGTTTTATCATGCTCCAACAATAGTCATAGTTTTCGCTGATCAGGGAGCAATTGCACCTGTTCAAGATGCAAGTCTTGCTCTTGAAAATATGATGATAGCTGCAGCGTCACTAGGTTTATCAAGCTGCTGGATTCATTCAGTTAATGCTTTTTTTACTCAGGATGCAGGAAAAGAAATGAAAAAAGAATGGGGTATTCCAGACGATTATATGAGTGTCGGTTCTTGTATTTTAGGTTATAATGCAGGAGAAATGCCAAGTGCGCCGCCGAGGAAACAGGAGACAGTTACTATTATTAAATAGAATGAGAGAGAGCAAGATAATGAACACATTATTTACATCACACTTATATCACTTAGGTTTCTTGCCTCTTTTTGTTAAATTCGACATGGTAGATGCCATCATTTTAAAGAAATTAAGAAGGGGGATGTAAAATGAAAACTATTCGATGGGGAATTATAGGTTGTGGTGATGTGACTGAGGTGAAAAGCGGACCAGGTTTTCAAAGGGCAGAGCATTCAGAACTCATTGCTGTTATGAGACGACAAGGTGAATTAGCACAAGATTATGCCAAACGCCATCAAGTTAAAAAATGGTATGATGATGCTGATGCACTAATCAACGACCCAGAAGTAGATGTGGTCTATATTGCCACACCGCCGGCATATCACATGGAATATACGCTTCGTTGTGCTAAAGCAGGTAAGCCTGTCTATGTTGAAAAACCTATGGCAAGAAATTATAATGAATGTGAAGCTATGATAGAAGCTTGTCAAAAAGCCAATGTACAGTTGTTTGTGGCTTATTATAGAAGGGCTTTGCCACGGTTTTTGAAAATAAAAGAATTAATTGAACAAGAGCGTATTGGAGAAATACGTTTTGTAACTACAACTTTATACCAGAAACCGCGTAAAGATGAATACGCAGAAGCAACAAGACCCTGGAGAGTTATACCAGAGATAGCTGGAGCAGGTAAATTTTTGGACTTAGCTTCACATACCTTAGATATTTTTGATTTCATTTTAGGGCCAATTAGTGAGGCAGATGGGATGGCATCTAACCAGGCAGGACTTTATAAAGCAGAAGATATTGTTACAGCGAATTTAAAGTTTAGTTCAGGGATTCATGGTGTTGGAACATGGTGTTTTACAGCTTATGAAGATTATGATATGAACGAAATTGTTGGAAGTAAAGGGAAAATTAAGTTTTCAACTTTTAGGAATGAGCCAATCGAGCTTATAACGAGTACAGAGAAGATGTTATTTCCGATAGATAACCCAATTCATATACAGCAGCCTCTCATTCAAACAATTGTTGATGAGCTAAGAGGTATGGGGAAATGTCAAAGTAAAGGAATCGATGGGGCTAGAACCAATAAAGTTATGGACAAAATTCTTAAAGAATATAAGTGGTAGTGCTAGAAAGGATAAGTATATTGATGATAGATTTACATGTACATTCATATGTATCTGACGGAAGCTGCAGTCCAAGGGAAATCATAAAGATGGCCTATGATAAAAAGCTGTATGCAGTGGCGCTGACAGATCATGACAATATAGAAGGAATCGATGAAGCGGAAAGAGAAGCTAACAAGTATAATATAAAATTTTTGAAGGGGATTGAAATAAGTGTATCCTATGAAGAAGGAAGGCTGCTTCATATTTTGGGACTTGGTATAGATCCTGCAAATGAATATTTTCTAAACGTATACAACAGACTTAGAAAATTAAGAGAAGAGAAGCTGGAAAACATTTTGTGGACTTTAAAAAAACAAGATATTTTTATGAACACAGAGGAATTAAAAAAGCATGCTGCAGGTAAATATCTGGATAGACAAGCTGTAGCTAAGTGCTTAGTTGAAAAAAACATATGCAGAGATGTTCCAGAGGCATGGCAGAAGTACTTAGATCCCGTGCCTTATGGTAAGGGAGAACTTTTAGAGGCTGACGAGGCTGTGGATATCATAAAAAAGTCGGGAGGACTTTCATTTCTGGCACATTATCATAAAAGAATAGGATTAGAGGGATATACGAAGCAAGAGGCAGAGGAACATATAAAATATCTAGTATCTCTAGGGATGGATGGGATAGAACGTTATTATCCGTCTTATAGTGATGAACACATTGAATATGCAGAGTATTTGATACATAAGTATAACCTGATTCCTTCAGGTGGTACAGATTTTCATGGAAGCAATAGGCCTGAGATAGCTCTTGGAAGCGGCGAAAACAGATTTTTTGTTCCTGACAGCATATATGAAAATATTAGATTAGAGCTTTCAAAGCGGACAGATGAGAGAATGAGCTAGAGGAGCTATGGGCTAGAATAGTAAGCTGTATTTGAAAGTACATGCAGGGGTACTCTTCTTCAAATGGTATTGAGGCAGAACATAGGGTAGGGTCAGGAAAACATAGTTTTATCTATGCTTATTAAGTAATTTTAAAAGCAAGTTGGGAATCATATGAGTAAACACATTCCTAACTTGCTTTTTTGTGAAATAAATCATGAGTAACCAAGCTTCAACAAAACTTCTCCTCCCACCAACCAAAAGCAAGCTTTGTACTATTAGATGCAGCGGGTAAAAAGCCTCCAAGATAAATAAGAATAGATTCTCTAGGGCCAAGGATAATCTGACCCCCATCTACTACTAAAGTTGAGTAGGGAGGGACTATTCTGCTAAATATTGGAACACCATAAGTGGGCGGCTCTGTAGACGTAGGTAAATATTTAATTTGGCCTATTGGAATGGGCTCAGGGCAAATAGCTGTGTTCGTGCAGCTCACTAAGTTACTTATCGTGCCATTATGAAAGGTTGATCCTAGATAAAATTCAGCTGATATGCTAGCAGATGAAACATTTGTTATAGTCATAGCATTTACGTAGATATTTTTGTTTGACTTCTTAGGGTTTACTAATGCAGCTAAAGTATGTTCAGTTTGAGCAGCTAAAAAGGGAGTTTGACCGATGAAATATCTGCCTTTTTTAGATTCATATAAGGGATATTCTACAGATGCCTCAATTGAAATATTTTCGTTACAATATGACATACCAATCACCTTCACATCGATTTTAAAGAAATATTATTTTGTGTAATGTATAGTATGTCTAATATACACAACATGTTACCAAAAAAATCTTAAGCAACCTGTGTTTAAAAGTACACGCTGGTGTACTCATTAATCCATTTAGTTTACTGTACAAAAATGCTAGGATGAAAGAAATTGGTCGAATCAGATTAAAAGCAAGTCAGGAATCATGTGAGTAAACACATCCCTAACTTGTTTTTTTATATAATAATTTATAGATGGTTAAGAGTATGCTATCATTTTATATAGAGAAAACGAAAAGAGGGGGGATCATATGGGGTTTGGTAAAAAAATGCTAATAGTCTATTCTTTGAT
The DNA here is from genome assembly GCA_029239755.1 of Clostridia bacterium. Classification (GTDB taxonomy): domain Bacteria; phylum Bacillota; class Clostridia; order Lachnospirales; family Cellulosilyticaceae; genus FMMP01. The sequence continues at coordinate 60,521 of JARBUI010000010.1, forward strand.
CGTGGCACTAGCAATCGGGTTATTAAGTGGAGCATTTTACTACTATAGTTCAAAAACATTTGAAAATAATAGCCGAGAGTCTATGAAATCTATGGTAGAGAAAATGTCCCAGCAGCTAGAACAGTTAGAGAGTCCTATGGAATTCATCTCCCTATACTTTATAGGGAATAATGAATTTAGAAGATCGGTAGCCACACTAAGCTATATGAATAGGCAAGATTTATCTAATGGGATATATATTCATGAAGCTAATCACATTATAAAAAGTATGCTTTATCAGGATTCTATTGCCCGAAACTTTCATAGTGTCAATATATTTAATGAGAAAGGTGACTTTTTTACAAGTGACTATGGAAAAGAAGTACTGCCAGAAAATATTTTAAATAAAATAAGCAGACTTCCTTGGTTAGAACAAGTAAAAGCATTAAATGGGAAGAAGCTGCTGCTTACCCCGTATTATGATCCATGGTGGGAAAAAGATGAAAAGGTTTTTGGCTTAGTACGGACAATAGAAGGGGAAAAGGGGGAAACAGGATATATAGAAGTTCAAATGTCCTATAAACAAATAGAGAAGATTTTTAATCTGCCTAACGATAAGAATACGCGTATGCTCGTTATTACAAAAGATAATAAAATTTTATATAGCAATAATATTACTACTGCAAGGCTTATTAAGCATTATATGGAGACAGCTGTAAAGCAAAGAAAAAACGTAGAATCCTCTAAAAACCCTATAATAGGAGTAGAAGAAATCATTGCAAAACAAGTGTCAGAAAAGTTAGGGGTCACTATTGTTATGATACAAGACAAAGCGGATCTTTTAAAACCTTTTGAGGTAGCAGGGCAGCTGGTTTTTGGTATTGGGCTCAGTATCATGGCTATTTCATTAGCAGGGGTTTATATTTTTTCGAGATACCTTACAAAACCTATTAGAACACTAAAAGAGACCATGGAAAAGATAGAAATAAACAATTTACCAGACTATGTTCCGCTAGAAAGTAAAAATAATGAAATTGATGCGCTTAATGAATCATTTCAAAATCTAAAAAGGAGATTAAAAGACTCCATAGACCGAGAATTAAAATCACAGTCTTTAAAAATGCAGGCAAATTTTGATTCCCTGCAAGCACAGATTAATCCTCATTTTTTATACAATATTTTAAATGTCATATCTGGGAAAGGAATGGAGATTGGGAATGAAGAAATAGGAGAAATGTGTGACAGCATTGCTTCCATGCTAAGATATTCTACAGCTACAACAAAAAGAGAGGCTACTATAAAAGAAGAGATAGATCATGTTGAAAATTATCTAGTACTTATGAAAAAGAGGTTTGAAGATGGATTAGAATTTGATATACAAATAGACAAAGAGCTGTTAGAGCTTCAGATACCTAAAATAGTTCTAGAGCCTCTTGTTGAAAACGCTATTCATCATGGTTTTCATAATATATCAAGGGTAATGCGGATAAGTATAGCAGGTGTTGTGGAAAAAGACTATTGGAGTATTTGTATACGGGATAATGGACAGGGGTTTGATAAAAAGGTTCTGAAAGATCTCTATAAAAAACTAGATGAAACGAAAAAAAAGTTAGCTCATGATAATGAATGTGTACAGCTTGAAATGGGAGGAATGGGTATAGTGAGTACTTATGCCAGGTTACTTTTATTTTATAAAGATGGGATTGATTTTCAGATAGAAAACATACCAAGTGGAGGAGCAATGATTAAGTTATCAGGAGGACTGAATAATGTATAGAATTTTATTAGCAGAAGACGAACCGCCTGCACGCCGCTATCTTAAAAATATCATCGAGACTAAGTGTCAAGGGTTTGAAGTTATAGAAGAAACTGAGAATGGAGAAAGAGCTTTAGAGATAATAGAGATCTTAAAGCCGGATCTAGTCATTACAGATATAAAAATGCCAATTATGGATGGTATAGAGCTCGTTACACAGATAAAAAAGAACTATCCAAATATCTTTGCTATTATTACTAGCGGCTATAGTGATTTTGAATATACAAAGAGTGCTATTCAGTCAGGTGTAGTTGATTATTTGCTTAAACCAGTTAAGCCGCTGCAGTTGCAAGAACTATTAAATACAATGAAAGATAAGTTAGATAAACTCTATTATGAAAAGCAGATACAGCTATTTAAAGCATTGATAAGAGGGGACGAGACAGAGGCAGAACATTTAAAGAGGTATTTACCATGCAGCACCTATAATATAGCACTCCTAAGAAAAAATGGCCCACCCTCAAGATATAGATCAGATGCAATCAATATGTCTGCAGCTATAGAATATAGAAATAAAAAAGACTTGTGGACGTTTATGGGGCAGGATGAGCATGAAATATTATGTATAGCATCAGGAGCTATAGAAGATTCGGTTAGAGAGATAGGTTCTAGGTGGATAGAGGAGGGCTATTGTACGGCTTCAATCTATTCAAAAAGAGTAGAAAAATCAGACCTTAAGCGAGGATTTAAGGAGCTTATACAAGCTATTCAAGCTTCAACTATTATAGGAGAAAATCAGATTTTTAAAGTTCCAAGGATTGCTCAGAACGGAATGAATCATAAAGCAGTCTTAGAAGATGTATGGGTAAAGAAAATTGAGTTTATGGTTTCTAACCTTATGCTGGAGGATCTCAAAAAAGAAATGATAAAGGTTTTTCAAAAGTGGGAACAAGAAAAACTTTCTTTACTAGAAGTGGAAAATTACATAAGACAAATACTGCATATTGTAAAAAAATATTCCAGTAAGCCAAAAGAGATAGGCTGCAGCTGTATTGAAATAAGTCTCGATGAGGCTATTTGCAGTTCTATAAGCATGGGAGAACTGATGGAAAATGTGTGGGATATTACACAGAGCCTGCTAAAAACAAATAAAAATACTCAGTATAAATTAGCAAAGGAAGAATTTTTGGATTCTATAGAGAACTACTTGATGCAAAACCTGGCACAGCCATTGTCTCTTCAAAGTGTGTCTACACATTTAGGAATGTCTCAAACCTACTTAAGCAGGTTATTTCGTAAGCACAAGAATACATCTTTTAATGAGTATGTTACATTACTACGTATTAACCAAGCTAAAAAACTTATGAACGAAAATCCACAGATACTTTTAAAGGATATTGCCGAGATGGTAGGTTACAGTGATCCAGCTTATTTCAGCAGGGTATTTAGAACTATCACGGGAATACCACCATCATACTATGATAATAATGCCGAATAATCCATCTTAGTGTGTCTGTTTTTATATGTGTTTTTACTAATGTGAATGCTAAACTAATTTTAGATTAAGTTTTTCAAAATTAGAAGATGGAGGGACAAATATGAGTAAAATGTTACATAAGGGGTTTGCAGTATTATGCAGTATAATGATGTTGTCTACAGTGCTTGTAGGGTGTGGTTCTAAAGAAGAGGCTCAAAGTAAAACAGAAGATAAGAAGGAAAGTACGACAGTCAATGCGGAGGTAAAAACAGAAGAGGCAAAGCCAGCAGAGAAAGCTACAGTTACACTTCTTATGGATAAGGACTTCCCAAAAGAAGGGGTAGATGCAGTTATTGCCCAGATGGAAAAAGACCTCAACATTGTTACTGAATTAGAGATTATTCCGGGGGGAGCAGAAGGGGAAAATATAAGGAAAACAAGATTAGCTACAGGGGATATGACGGACATATGTTTCTTTAATACAGGGTCACTACTTCCAACACTTAATCCAGAACAAAACTTCTTAGATATTACAGATGAAGCTTATATGGCTAATGTAGATGAAGGCTTTAAGGTAACCGCAGGGGTGAATGGCAAGGTATATGGCATCCCAGCTTCATCTTCGATGGTTGGGGGATGGCTCTATAACAAGAAGATTTACGAAGAGCTAGGACTTTCTGTACCCAAGACTTGGGCGGAGCTGATGGAAAACTGTGAAAAAATCAAAGCAGCAGGAAAAACAGCTGTTATTGGTTCTTATAAAGATGACTGGACATCACAGCTTATACTGCTTGCAGATTATTATAATGTACAGGCAGAAAACCCTAATTTTGCAGCAGACTATACAGCGAATAAAGCGAAATTTGCTACTACTCCGGTAGCCCTTAGAGGATTTGAAAAGTTACAGGAAGTATCTAAAAGGGGATTCCTTAATAAAGATGCTCTTGCAACAACTTATGATATAGCACTTAAAATGTTAGCAGAAGGAAGCGGCGCACATTATCCAATGCTTACCTTTGCACTTCCAACTATAGAAGCAAGTTTCCCAGATAAAATTCAGGATATTGGAGTGTTTGCACAGCCAGGAGATAATCCGGATAAAAATGGACTTACAGTATGGATGCCAAATGCATTCTATATTAATAAAAACTCTGAGAAGCTAGATGTAGTAAAAAAATGGGCAGAGTACTATTTATCTGAAAAAGGAATCGCGGCTTATGCGTCAGCAGTTAAACCAGTAGGGCCTTTCGTAATAAAAGGTGCAAAGCTTCCGGAAGACTCTTATGCAGGAGTAAAGGATATGCTCCCATACTTTGATGCAGGAAAGACAGCCCCAGCACTTGAGTTTGTATCGGCTGTAAAAGGCCCTAATTTACCGCAGATTACTATAGAGTGCGGCAGTGACCTTAGACCAGCAGAAGAATGTGCAGCAATATATGATAAGGATGTAGAGAAACAGGCAAAACAACTTGGCCTTGCTGGCTGGTAGAATAGTGTAGATTAAGAAGGTCTGCAATGAATTTTGCAGACCTATTTTTAAAAAAAGGAGTGACTAGAAATGACCAAAAAACATTATTCATATATACTTATATTGCCGGCAGCGCTCATTTATAGTGTTATTTTTCTATTACCTACAGTGATGTCTTTTTTCTTTAGTATGACAAGGTGGACGCTGACAGATTGGGAATTCATCGGCTTTGAAAATTTTGTTACCTTTTTTTCTGAACCTTCACTTAACATAGGATTTAAAAATACTATTATTTATGCCACGATGACTTCGGGACTAAAAGTAGTATTAGGATTACTTATTGGAGTATTTCTTTGTTCCAATATTAAAACAAAAAATTATTTAAGATCTATAGTCTTTTTCCCAAACTTACTAAGCACACTTGCTGTAGGGATGACATTCAGCAGTTTAATGCATCCTACGCAAGGACTTATTAATCAGATGTTAACAGTATTTAATATTACAGGTATTGACTGGCTAGGGAATGTAAAGCTTGCACTTTTTTCTATTATTGGAGTAGATGTATGGAAAGGAGTAGGCGTTGCAACTGTTATTTATATTGCAGGGATTATGTCCATTCCTATGGAATATAATGAGGCACTTATGATAGATGGAGGCAGTTCATGGGATAAATTCTGGAATATTACCTTGCCGTTATGCAGACCGGCTATGAATTCAGTTATTATTTTATCTTTTATTGGAGGACTCAGAACATTTGACCTCGTATGGGTTATGACTAAAGGGGGACCAGGGTTTGCTACAGACTTATTAGCATCTATTATTTATAAACAATATTGTGGTGGGTTTTATGGGCTTTCTACTGCAGGGAATGTTATTTTATTCTTATTTGTAGCCGTATTAGTTATTCCATTATACATATTCCTTAATAAAAAGGAGGTTGATTTATAATGAAACGAGCTAAACAAATATTAGTTGAAATAATGGCAGTTATTCTCTCAATTATTATTTTTTGGATACCTTTTATATTTGTTATGATTACATCCTTCAAAGATAAAACACAAGCAGCAGAAATGAATATAAAATTACCTACTACTTATCATATTGCAGAAAACTATAGTGCTGTTTTGCAGGCAGAAAAAGGCATGGTCATAAGAGCGTTTTTCAATAGTACACTTATTACGTTATTGTCTATTGTTATCTTAGTTTTAATTTGTTCCATGGCAGCTTTTCCACTTCAAAGAAAGAAGGGGAAGATAACAACAATGATTAATATATTAGCACTCGCAGGACTTATGATCCCGCCGGCTATTGTGCCAACGATCTGGGTACTTAATGGTATTGGCTTATTTAAAACCATCATTGGAATGGTTTTAGTAGAAGTAGCTCTTTCTATACCTTTTTCACTCATGCTTTATAAGGGTTTTATGGCTACTATACCAAGAGAAATAGATGAGGCAGCTATTGTAGATGGATGCGGCAAAATACAGCTATTCTTTGGCATTATTTTCCCATTACTAAAACCGGTTACAGCTACAATTATTGTACTTACAGCCGTTAATATATTTAATGATTTTGTAAATCCTCTTTATTTTTTACCAGGGGCTAAAAATGCAACAATTCAGCTAACACTTTATAACTTTATAGGGAGATTCGGGAGTTCATGGAATTTGCTATTTGCAGATGCAGTTTTAATTTCTATCCCCCCACTCATTCTATTTATTTTCTTTAATAAAAAAATTGTTGCTGGTATGACTGCAGGAGCTGTAAAAGGATAAAGAAATAGCTTACTAATAGAGTTTTTTAGAGGAGGGAAAGGATTCATGAATTGCAGAGACAGAGAGAATGCGACACTTGGTTTTGATAAAAATTTAGATAGAGGAGCTGTACAGGAAACTTTTTATCCTTGGAGTTTAACCGTAGACAGATGGTCTGAAGAAGGTTTGCAGATAAATGAACTTAATGAGTTTAATAAACAAAGTCTTGATGGAGAGCATGCTGGTATCAGCAGTAATAATACTGAGTGGTACTATCATTTTGAAAAGTTTTTTGGCTTTGATGGGGTTAAGCGCATTGCTTTCTCGTATCCTTTTAACTGCCAAGAGACAGGAAAACCACTTATTGCCTCAGAAGCAGACTGGCAATCCGTCAAGGAAAAAGCAGAAGCAGATATTGAGAAGTATTATTCAGATGAAGTTATAAGCAGAACATTTGGGTATCTGCAGGAAGGACATAAAAGGGGAGATTACTCAGTCAGGTTAAACATACCAGGTTTTTTTTGGACTCCTAGGGAGCTTATGGGAATAGAACCACACCTATATGCTTTTTACGATTACCCGCATCTGCTTCATGATATTAATGAGTTTATGCTTAATCTATATTTAGATAAATTAATCAAGGTATTAACATTTATCCCAGCTGATATCGTTTATATTATGGAAGATCTCAGCGGAGCTAATGGACCTATGCTTTCTAAAACGCATTTTGACGAGTTTATCGGGGCCTATTATAAAAGGCTTATTCCAAAGATGAAGCGCTGTGGGGTCAAACATGTTTTAGTAGATACTGATGGCGATTTTACTACACTTATCCCTTGTTTTTTAGAATCCGGGGTTGAAGGATTCTTGCCTTTAGATGTAAATGCAGGAGTAGACATAGTAGAGATTAGAAAAAAATATCCTCATTTGAAATTAATAGGTGGCTTTAATAAACTGTGCATTGCAGCAGGGAAGGATGCTATTGATGGAGAGTTTAGAAGAATAATGGCCGTTATAAGACAAGGTGGATATTTACCAGGCACAGATCATCAGGTACCACCTTCAGCATCAATGGAGAACTATCGGTATTTCGTTAAAAGATTAAAAGAATGTATGGAGGCCAGCACTGCACAGCTTCCTTGAAAGATAATAGATATCGCTCTTTCTATAATTAATATAGAGGCGATATTTTTTTGTCTAGAATACCTGATCCGGAAGTAGGCGTAGTCACCAAATCTATAAAATATTCTAAATTATATTGGTATGAATAAATATATAAAAGACGATTCATATGCTATATGGATTGCAATAAGAGCAATATTCTAATTAAGGAGGATAAGAGATGCAGGAAGCCATACTTGTAGGCAAGCAGGTTTTATTAATCTTCATCTATATTTTAATAGGCATCCTATGTGTTAAAAAGAAGGTTGTAGCCATTGAATCGGGAAGGGCATTATCTAATTTCTTATTAACTGTTGTAACCCCTTGCTTAATGATAAAATCATACATACGTGAAGTGGAAGAAGCACATCTAAGGGGGCTTACACTTGCGTTCTTGCTTGCGGTTATGTTTCATGGGATAGCAATTACTGCTTCAAGCGTCCTCATAAAGAAACGTGAGGATCTGCGATATCGCATTGAAAGGATGGCAGCAATCTATTCAAACTGCGGATTTATGGCTATACCACTCATAGCAGTCTCTGTTGGTGATATTGGTCTCTTTTACGCAGTTGCATTTATTAGTATTTTCAATATTATGATATGGTCTCAAGGCGTTATGCTTATGACAGGTCAAAAGAAATTTAATATCAAATCAGCTGTATTTAACCCTGGAGTTATTGGATTTGCAATAGGGTTTATAGTGTATTGTACTCAGATTCATGTACCTGTTATTATTAATCAGGCTATTACAAGCATTTCAGATTTAAATACACCGTTAGCTATGATAACAACAGGAATTTTTCTTTCCAATATCGATTTTAGATCCACATTGAATAATGTAAATATCTATTTCGCTGGCAGCATGAGGTTAGTTATTTTGCCTATTATTATGCTGCTTATGGTTAAGGTTTTAGGAGTTAGCCATTGGATGCCAGGAGCAAATGATGTTATTATGACAAGTATTTTAGCAGCTGCCTGCCCTACAGCGGCATCTGTTACACTATTTCCTGCAAAATTTGGTTTGGATGGGGAATATGGAGCTAAGATTATTGCGGTTTCCACATTATTTTCAGTTGTAACACTTCCTGTTTTTACTTTAATTATTAAGATGTGGCTATAGAAGAAGGAACAAAAAGTAGACTTAAAAAATGTGAGAGCAGTATGAATCTTTCGTTCATACTGCTCTCACATTTTAATTTTTATTCATTTAATTCTTTTAGAAGATTATTCATCATCTCTTCGCTAAATTCCCCGCCAGTGAAGTTGACCATAGCACGCAAAACAAAATCACTGAACATAACAGTCATATCTGTTCCTAAAGATTCAGAGGAATTATGTTCATCACCAACCATACGTGTAATAAGATCTGTGGCAGCTTTTTTGCCTTTTGGATGAAGCATGAGATCACCAAGTGTAGAATTTCTAGTATACTTTTTCTTAGTAAGAGTTGTAGACTTTACATTTACAGCATCCTTAAGTCTTATGTCTCTTGAGGAGCTGCCTACAAGTATCTCGAAAACACCACTTTCTACATACCAATCTTTGATATCGGTATTATAGTAGGCAAAAGCTCTTTTACCTAGGGTAAGGGTTACAGTTTTTTCTTCGCCTGGCTGTAACTCAACCTTTTCGAAGGCTTTTAGCTCTTTTTTTGGTCTTATGACACTGCTTTCCACATCTTTTATATAAAGCTGAATAACTTCTTTGCCGCTTATTTTACCTGTATTCTTAAGGGTAACTTTTACTGTCAAATTTTCAGTATCTAAAAGAGCGTGTTTATCTAGGGTGATATCAGTATATTCGAAGCTTGTATAGCTTAGGCCATGTCCGAAGGGGAATAAGGGTTCGATTTCTTTTTTATCATAATAACGATAGCCTACAAATAGACCTTCACTATATATAGACGTATCACCTTCGCCCGGGAAATTAAGGTAAGAAGGATTATGGCTTAACTTTTTAGGGAAAGTTTCTGCCAGCTTGCCACAGGGATTCGCATTCCCAAAAAGTAAATCAGCCACAGCGCCGCCAGCAGCCTGACCTGCTATATATCCCTCTAATACCGCTTTAACATGATTAATCCAAGGCATTTCAATAGGGGAGCCATTGCTTAGCACAACAACTACATTACTTTGAACTTTGGCAACTTCCTCTATTAATTTGATTTGATTCTCCGGCATTCTCATATGCTTTCTATCATAGCCTTCAGATTCATAGCTGTCTGGAAGACCGGCAAAGATCACAGCAGTATCCGCATGAGCAGCTGCCTCTTTAGCTTCGGCAAATAAATTCTCGTCAATATCATCAGAAGTTAAGCTAAATCCTTCGGTGTATGAAACAGCAGTACTTGATCCCACAGACTTTTGTATTTCCTCAAGAATATTATCTATCTTGGTTGGGTTAATGTGAGAGCTGCCTCCTCCTTGATATCTTGGGGTTTTAGCAAATGAGCCTATAATTGCCAACTTACTCCCTTTTTTTAGAGGTAAGATATTATTTTCATTTTTAAGCAGCACCATACATTCTCTGGCCACTTCACGAGCCAATTTATGATGGGACTCTTTATCATAGGAGGCATTTTCTTTCCTATTGTCAACCCCTTTAAATATGATTGTTAGAAGTCTTTCTACGGCTTCATCCAAAACTGATTCAGATAAGGTCCCATTTTTGACAGCTTCAACAATCTTTTTATCGTTGACACCATTACTTGAGGGCATCTCGAGTTCCAAACCTGCCTTAACACCTTCGGCTCTTTCGTCAACAGCCCCCCAGTCAGACATGACAAATCCTTCGTGTTTCCACTCATCCTTCAATATGGAGCGAAGTAAATATTCATTTTGGGAACAGTACGCTCCATTTACTTTATTATAAGCACACATCACAGTCCAAGGCTGAGATTTTTTGACGGCTCCTTCAAAGCTTGCTAAATAAATTTCTCTTAGAGTTCGCTCATCCACAACAGCATCTACAGATACCCTTCTATGTTCTTGATTATTAATCGCAAAGTGTTTAAGAGATGTGCCAACCCCTTGACTTTGAACGCCTGTAATATGGTTTTCAGCCATTTCAGAAGATAAATAAGGGTCTTCTGAGAAATATTCAAAGTTTCTGCCACATAGGGGCGAGCGCTTAATATTAGCTGCAGGGCCAAGTATAACAGCTACATTTTCAGCTTGGCATTCCTCACCTAGGGCCATACCAACTTTTTGAAGCAGATTTTTATCCCATGAACATGCAAGTGTAGCTCCGGATGGAAAGCAGGTAGCTGGTACGCTTAGGTTAAGTCCTAGATGATCAGGATTCTCTGCCTGCTTTCTAAGGCCATGAGGCCCGTCAGCTACCATGATAGAAGGAATACCAAGTCTTTCTACACTCTTTGTGTGCCAATGATCTAAACCTGAGCACATACCTGCTTTTTCCTCTAAAGTCATTTGAGAAATGATTTCTTTTATGTCCCTTACCATTTTTATACCTCCAATAAATTTATGATATTGATTTATTTTAGCATGAAATATGATATAGTTATTGTATAATTAACGGGATTTTATCACAAATTTCATATGAGGGAGAGGATGCTTATGCTCTATAAGTTTGATTGTGAAACCATGGAACAAGATATTGAATACATATGCAGATTAATGGTTGATGTATTAAAAATGCCTGTTTATTTTTTAGATCGTGATCATAATATAGATTTTTCACTCTCATACGGTTATGCGGACAATCCGCTTCATTCGAGCCAAAAAGAACTATTTAGCAAGCTTTTTGATTTAGATGAGGCTTTTGATTTTCCTGTTGTTAAGTCAACTGCTTATCATGAGAATTATTTTGCAGTCAAGCTAAATAGCGGAGAAGATTTTATGGGTACTTTTATTGCAGGCCCATCCATCTACTCCTATATAACGGCAGAGGCTATTGATAGTCTGATTTCAGAGAATAAGCTTTCGTTAAATTATAAAAGAAAGCTTATTCATTATTATAATGCTGTTACTGTTGTAGACTATAAGAGACTAGTGAGTGCAAGTCTTTTGCTTTACTATTGTATCTATCATAAAAAATTGGATCTGACTGAAGTGATGGAAAAGAATAGTTCTCTTAGGGAGTTTGGAGCAAAAATAAGACATGATTTTGAGGAGAACCTCTCAAAAAGTAGGCAGAATATTATTTTTCATCACTCACAAATTAATGAAAAAAACATCTTTGGTTGTGTCAAAACAGGAGATAAAGAAAAACTCTTGATGTATCAGCAAAGTCCTCAAGATGGGGAGCCTGGAATCCTCTCCAAAAATAATCCCGTGCGAGGCCAGAAAAACCACGCTATTTGTGCAGTTACATTAGCAACAAGAGCAGCTATAGAAGGGGGACTTGATACAGAACTAGCTTATACCCTTAGTGATTTATATATTCAAGAAATAGAAGAAACAAATGAGATAAAAGACCTAGCTGATTTACATACTAAAATGCTTTGTGATTTTACAGACAGAGTGAATAGGGTTAAGGTTCATCAGCATTCAAAAGCGATAAAATTATGTAAACGTTATATTCTTAAACATTTATATGGGGACATAAGTTTAACAGAATTAGCCAAAAGCGTTAACTTGAATGCTAATTATCTTTCGGAGCTGTTTAAGAAAGAAGTTGGGGTTTCTATAAGTGAATACATCCAGAATGAAAAAATAGAAGAAGCTAAAAGGTTATTAGCTTCTTCTGGATATTCAATACTAGATATTGCAAACTGGCTTCATTTTCACGATCAAAGTCATTTTACGAGAGTGTTTAAAAAGCTTCAAGGTACAACACCTAAAAAGTATAGAGATATGAACTGCTTGCAATGAAATAGATTATACTATTCTTTGTTATGAGAAAGGTGAAAGCGTTCACGGTATTCGGAAGGACTGCAGTTTGAAAGCTTTTTGAAAACAGAACAAAAGTAATTGCTGGATGAAAAGCCTGCTTTAAAAGCTATATCTGTAATAGACATTGTGCCATTTTCAAGTTCGTATTTGGTATATTCAATTTTTCTGAGTGTAATATATTCATTTGGAGTTATTCCAACTTCTTCCTTGAACTTGCTTTTAAACCTTGACAAGGATAAACAAGCAGCCGCTGCCAGATCTTTTAACTGGATATTTGAATGGTAATTCTCTTCTATATAATCAATGGATTTTTGAATGTGTATATCCCGTTTAGAGATCTCGTCTTGGCTGATTTCCTCTAAGTTAGGGACGTTAAATAAAAAACAGCAAAGATACTGAACCCCTGAGTAAGTTGAAGCCTTATCACCCTTAGAAAACAGATTAAATGCCTTCTTTAGAAGGGCGATATGAGATGTTTCTAATTTGAGGTGCCTATGTTTTAAGCCAGATAATAAATCAAAAAGGGCATGGCTAAATTCCTTGTTTAAACCAAGAAGGTTATCTTTGTTCTTAAGATCAACTTGAAAAGCATAAAATTCAGAAGGATTTTGAGGGACAAAACCAGTACTATGCATCTCTGTAGGAAAAGTAATAAAGACCTCATTTCCCGTAATATTATAGCTTTTATCTTCTACATGGCAAAGACGTTTGCCCTTAACAAGGCAGTGCATTTCAATAATATTAGAATGATAATGCATGGGCGTAGGAATAATAGCGCGGCTAAGATTCCAATAAGCAAAGTTCTTAAGCCCAGATACTTTATGGTAATCGAAAGTGATTACCTTTTTGTGTTTTTCCCAGCAATATTCATCTATTAGTTCATACATGCATGATCACCTCCTATATTAATACTCATCTGTTCGGCAGATTAGATGAGAAGAATAATCTCATCAGGGAATAGATATGTCAGTGGTGATTTGAACAAAAATATTATCACCTTATATTTAAATGTATAAAAAAGTACTAAATATTATATTGGATGCCTGACATAATTAAAAATATTATACTATATCTAGAACCAAATACAAGTAGAGTTCATTATAAATAGATACAAAGAGAGGAGAGAGAGATGAATCGTACAATTGCAAATGGCGTGTGGCCTACTATGGTAACGCCTTATACAGAGGACAATAAAGTTGATTATGAAGGTGTCCTAAAAATTATCGAATGGTATAATAAACAAGGGGTGGCAGGTATATTTGCAGTATGCCAGTCAAGTGAGATGTTTTTCTTATCAAAGGAGGAAAGATTAGAGCTTACAAAATTTATAGTAGAAAATACTCCTAAACATATGGGCGTTATAGCATCAGGACATGTAGCTGAGTCAGTAACAGACCAAATTGAAGAAGCGAAAGCGATTATAGATTTGGGAATAGATGCTTATGTATTTATTTCAAATAAGTTTGCAGAACCAAATGATGATGAGGCAGTTATTAAAAGAAGCATAGAAAGAATCATTAGCAGTATAAATGATATTTCATTTGGCATTTATGAATGTCCATATCCTTATAAAAGACTCATTACTCCAGAAACATTAAAGTGGTGTGCAGATACAGAAAGATTTTTATTTCTTAAAGATACCTGCTGTAATTTAGATCAGCTTCAGGCAAAAGTAGATGCTGTGTCTGGAACAAATCTAAAAATATATAACGCTAATGCAGCAACGCTGTTAGAAAGTTTGAAAATGGGATGCGCAGGTTATAGTGGAATTATGACTAACTTCCATGCTGAGCTTTATGTATGGCTCTGTGAAAATTATAATAAATATCCTGAAAAAGCTGAAAAGCTGCAAGCCTTTTTAGGAGCAGCATCAGTTATAGAGTGTCAATGTTACCCGGTTAATGCTAAGTATCATATGGGACTTGAAGGACTTGGGATTGGTTATACCAGCAGAGTAAAAGATAAAAATGAGCTTACACAAAGCAGACAACTTGAAGTAAAACAGTTTCAAATGTTATACCATTTTGTTAGAGAATGGCTTTATGCATAAATGAGCCAGGCATTAAGTTTAAATAAATAATAATTCAATAATAAATACTATATTAGAGGAGGAATATTATGTTTAAAAAGATGGTAGCAATTTCAATGGTTATAGCAACAATGTTTACATTAGGAGGATGCGGGGCAAAAGAAGAGGCTAAAGAAGCTCCAGCGGCAAAAACAGAAGCGGTAAGTGAGGCAAAAGCAGAAGATGGTCCTGCAAAAGCCGAGGAAAAGCCAATTGAGCTTAAGTTTACAAGTGTTTCTGTTCCAGGAGATTCTCATACTGAAGCAATGGATGTCTTTGCAAAAAAAGTGGAAGAATTATCAGGCGGTTCAGTAAAAGTGAAGGTTTACCATTCAGGATCCCTTTTCTCAGCAGAAAATGAATTTGATGCCCTCATAAATGGGGATGCTGATATGGCTTACATATCTAATCCAACACTTGCAACTAAAATAGATTACTTTAATATGTTTACTGCAGGGTATTTCTTTAAAGATTATAACCATATGACATCAACTTTAAATGGAGATATCGGTAAAAATAAGATAAGAAAAGATATCGAAGAACAAGTAGGGATAGTACCTCTATCTAGCTTCTATCTTGGTTCACGTGAAATCAATACAACTAAAAAAGCTATCAACAGCTATGAGGATATGAATGGTTTACTACTTAGAATGCCTAACTCACCAGCGTGGTTATTCCTTGGCAAGGCACTTGGAGCTAATCCTACACCAATGTCATTTACTGAAGTTTACACAGGGCTTTCAACCGGAGCAATCGATGCACAAGATAATCCGCTTCCAACAGTTCAAAGTGCTAAATTCTACGAAGTTACAAAATATATTGCAGTAACAAATCATGTTATTGACTCTATTTACCCTTCAGTTAATAAAAAAGTATGGGATTCTATGAGTGAAAAGCAGAAACAAGCTATGATGGATGCTGCAGAGGCTGCTAGAGATTTTTGTGATACAACTAACATAAAGAAAGAAGAAGAACTTCTTAAATTCTTTGAAGAAAAAGGTTTAACGATCACACATCCAAACCTTGATGAGTTCAGAGAAAAAGTACAGGCAGCTTATCTTAATGATAAGGAACAAGTTGCTAAATGGGATATGGGTCTCTACGAAGAAATACAAGCACTTGCCAAATAAGAGCTTCTTAATAGAGAACAATGAAAGAAAGTAAGTAAGGGAGGAACAGCAGTTGGAAAACGCAAAAAAAATTGGAAAAAAGGTTGTTAACTTTTTTGGAATAACTGTTCCTACAGTAGCCTTTCTAATCATATTTATTACATTTATGATAGGTATAGTTTCGAGGTATGTGCTTAGAAAACCTGTGCCATGGACTTATGAAATAAGTATATTAGCCTACATGTGGACAACGTTTTTTGGAGTAGGGCAAGCTATTAAATTAGATGAGCACGTAGTATTCGGGCTGGTTTATGATTCAGTAAGCGAGAAGCTTCAAAGGGTGTTTAGAATTACATATAATCTTGTAATTGTAATTTTAGTAAGTATTGTCTTTGTACCTTGTACATCTTCTATGCTAAGCAAGCAGGGGATAACAGGCGTTTTGCAGCTGCCTTATAAGTGGGTATTTGCACCTTTTCTTCTGATGTTTATTGATATTATTGTAAGATGTGCTTACAATGTAGTCAAAGAATTTATTCCGCAAAAGAAGGGGGAGGTGAAATAATATGCCAGTTAGTATCATCATACTTTTTGTTGTAATGGCTGTGTGCTTTATTATTAGAATGCCTGTGTCCTTCTCTATGCTGGCAGCTTCTATTATTTATTTTATAGTAAGCGGTAATGATATGGGGCAAGTATTTACTGTTATCAGCGGAAATATGTTTTCAAACTATATTATGCTTGCAGCACCCCTGTTTATCTTTACGGCTAACGTTATGAATCAAGGATTAGTTACAGAAAAGATCTTTCAGTTCTGTAATGGTCTATTAGGAAAATTCAAAGGCGGTACGGCGCAAGTAAATGTTTTAGCCTCTTTAATCTTTTCGGGAATGACAGGTTCTGCGATTGCTGATGCATCGGGACTTGGTCTTATGGAAATAGATCAAATGAAAAAAGAGGGGTATGATGATGGCTTTAGTTGCGCCATCACAGCAGCGTCTGCTACGGTAGGACCTATTTTTCCACCAAGTATTCCGATGATTGTATATGCTATGTTATCAGGAGCCTCAATAGGGAACTTGTTTATGGGTGGTATGGTTCCAGGAGTACTTCTTGCAGCTATGCTTATGGTATATGTTGCAATTGTCTCCCATAAGAGGAATTATCCTAGAGGTGAAAAGTATACAAGAAGAGAGTTTCTTAGATATACGATCCAAGCTATACCGGCTCTTTTGACACCTATTATTTTGCTCGGAGGGATCTACGGAGGAGCAGTAACACCAACAGAAGCGGGCGCTGTTGCAGCCTTGTATGCGATTATTGTTTCGGTATTAGTTTATAAAAATATGGGAGCTAAGGATCTTTGGAAAATTTTAAGAGAAAGTGCAAGAATGACAGCTACGCTAGGTTTGTTAGTAGGTACTTCTATGTTATTTTCTTACATCATAGCGCTTGAACAAGTACCTAACGTCATAACTGGTCTTGTTATGGGGATAACTGATAATCCTTATATCTTTTTATTAGTTGTTAATATTGTATTTCTTTTATTAGGAACGATAATGGATGTCAGTACGATACAGCTTGTATTTGTACCTATGATTATTCCGCTGGTAAAAGCTTTTGGTATAGACCTTGTGCACTTTGGTGTAGTGATTTGCCTTAATATGATGATTGGTCTTTCAACACCGCCATTTGGTATGCTACTGTTTATTGTATCGGGTATGAGTAAGACGCCTATTAAAAAGGTCATAAAAGAAATTCTTCCAATGGTAACTATCATGATTATATTGCTATTTGTAGTTACATATGTACCAGATATTATTTTGTGGATACCAAACCACTTTGGAGCTAAATAATGACTAAGCGATAAACGCTTATAAATAAAGCCCCCTTTTTCTAATATAATACTAGAAAAAGGGGGCTTTATTAAAAATTTATGAAGAATAATAACAGGATCATTTGAATTTAAGACTAAAGAGAGACAGACACAGGAGGGTTTTTATGATAATTGATCATATTAAAAATATACAAAAATATAGTTATCTTAATATTCCAGTAGATAAGATAATAGAGTTCATTGAGTATTATAACAAGGCACACCTAGAAGACAGGCGATATGATATCTTAGGAGATGATCTTTTTGCTCTCGTACAGAGCTATAAAACGATAGCACGTGGTGAAGGGGAATGGGAATCACACAAAGAGTATATAGATTTGCAGTATATTGATAGGGGAACAGAAGTAATGTATTGGACGCTTGCAGATGAACTTATAGTAAGGGAAGATCATACCCCTGAGAAAGACATCTTGTTTTATGAAAATGCACCTCATAAAGCTAGTATTATATTAGAAAAAGGCATGTTTGCACTGCTCTTAACTCATGATGCGCATATGCCATGCTGTGAAGCCGGCAAACAAGAAAAAATGCGAAAAATAGTTTTTAAAATAAAATGTAAACATTAAAAGTATCACAGAATTGAAAGAATGACTAGGAGGAATGGATATGAAGAAATTACATGGCGTTACGACAGCAATGGTTACACCTATGACTAAAGATGGGGAGGTTAATTTAGAAGGAGTGGAACAATTAACTCATTTTTTAATTGAAAAAGGAGTAGACTGTTTATATCCTTTAGGAACTACAGGAGAAATGCTTAAGCTAAACATAGAAGAAAGAAAAAAGGCAGCAGAGACTATCGTAAAAGCAGCCGATAAGAGAGTGACGGTTTACATACATGTTGGAGCTATGACTACCGATTCAACTATAGAACTTGCAAAACATGCGAAAGAGATTGGAGCAGATGGAATAGGGGTTGTGACACCAACCTTTTTCTATTGTAACGACAGAGAATTAGAAAACTATTTTGTGGAAATAGCGGAGAGTGTTGGGGAAGATTTTCCTATGTATCTTTATTCGATACCACAATGTGCCTCTAATGATATTTCAATAGAGTTACTTCAAAAGGTTATGGATAGATGTCCTAATGTAGTAGGTATTAAATACAGCTTTGCAGATTTTGTGAAAACGCAGGAATACAGCCTTGTAAATGGGGGAGATGTTTCAGTTATGCATGGGTGTGATAGGCTCTTTGCACCTCTCCTAACGCTAGGGTGTACAGGTACAATATCAGGGATTTCTTGTGTTTATCCAGAGCCATTTGTAGCTGTTTATAAGGCCTATAATGAAAACAACATGCAAGAGGCAAGACGTCTTCAAAATATAGCTGCTAAGTTTTGTAAAGTATTAAGAGGTGGTACTAATATGGCCTATTTTAAGACGGCTTTAGAACATAGAGGAATAGCGGCGGGTTCTATGAGAAAACCAGCACTTGATCTAAGCTCTGATGTATTAGAAGAATTTAAAAAAGAGCTGAATGAATTAGACAGGTTATTAAATGAAATATAGGGGCTATAATATAAGACTGCGGAAAATATCTAATCTGCAGTCTTTTTATTATGCAATAGGAAAGTTGGTCAGTTTTATGTAAAGTGAAAAAATATCGTTAATCATACTGAGAATTCTTTCGGTTTATGATATACTTATAGAAACAGAAGATTGAAAATTTGGTATTTTATATAGCGCTATTTCATAGCTATTGAATAGGAACGAAAAATATAAACACTTAAATGTGTTATATAAATTTAATTTATTTTAGGAGGTAAGTGATGTTACATATGTTGGAGATATTAGGGAATTATATTGGGAGTATATTAATTGCTGTTGTTGTCTTAGTGCTCATATTCTCTTTTTGGAGAAAAGTCCAAGCAGATAAAGCACTTGTTATAACAGGTTTGAGGAAGAGAGTATTAAGCGGCAGAGGAGGATTTATGATTCCGATCTTAGAGACCTCCTGCACAGTTTCGCTGGAAAATATCTCGATGACAACTGATATTAATGAAGCACCATCAAAACAAGGTATTTTCATTAATATTATAGGGACTGCAGTTGTAAAAATCCAAAATGATAAAGAAAGTATTTTAAAAGCAGTAGAGCAGTTTTGTACAGGCGGAGCTAATAAAACAGTAGAAAATATTAGATCTATTGTAGAACAAATTTTAGAAGGTAAATTAAGAGGAATTATATCTACCTTAACAGTGGAACAGATCAATGAGGATAGGGCAGCTTTTGAACAGCGCATTGAAAATGATATTAAGATGGAACTAGAATCTATGGGGCTTTTACTCATATCCTATTCTATCTTAAAAATATCAACTCAAGGCGGATATCTTGAAAACAGAGCGATTCCGCAAATAGCTCAGTCTAAGTCCGATGCGGACGTTGCAACTGCTGAAAGAAAAAGGGATACAGATATAAAAACAGCTGAAGCAGAGAGAGAAGGTAAGAAAGCAAAGCTGCTCGCAGACTCAGAAATTGCTCAGTCTGAAAGAGATAAAAGCCTTAAGGTAGAGGCATTTAGGGCTGAGCAAGATAAAGCAAAAGCTGATGCCGATATTGCTTACAATCTGAAAGAAATTGAAAATCAGGCATTAGTAGAAAGACAAAAAGCAGCTTTAGCAGATGAAGCTGCTATAAGAGTTGAAAAAGAGTTAATAGCTTCCGTAGACAAACCAGCTAAGGCAGCTAGCCGTAAGCTTGAGATAGAAGCTGAAGCACAAAAAATTAAATCTATTAAAGAAGCTGAAGCTTTGGCAGAAGCAACTAAAGTAAGAGCACAAGCAGATGCAGAAGCAAAGCGTATTCAAGCAGCAGCTGAAGCAGATGCTATCAGGCTTAAGGGAGATGCGGAGGCTTCTGCAATTAGAGCTAGAGGACTTGCAGAAGCAGAAGCGAAGGATAAATTAGCTGAGGCAATGGCTAAATATGGCGATGCAGCAGTTGTTCAAATGATTGTAGACAGGTTGCCGGAAATCATGGGACAAATTGCAAAACCGCTGGAGCAAGTGGACAAAATTACTGTTATTGATAATGGCGGAGGCCAAGGGGCATCTAAAGTTGCAAAAATTGTAACAGATATAGCCGGAAATGGTTTCGAAGTGCTTAAAGATATGACAGGGCTTGATATTTCAGATGTTATCGCACAGTTTGTGGCTAAACACGCCGTGCAGGATCAGGTTATTAGTGCAAATGCAGTTCAAAATGACGCAGAGGCAGCAGCTGCAGTTGAAAATGCTGATAGATAAATAATGTATGCAATAAATTTTTAGGTAATGACAGTACTAAAAACACCTTTAAAAACGTCTATCCTGTGGAAGAGACGTCATAAAGGTGTTTTTTCGTTAAATTATTTATGTATACTCTTTTGATAGCAGCTGGGTGCCATTCCTTTAGTTTTAGAAAATGTTTTTGAAAATGATAAAGCATCACTATAACCAACAGAACGGGAAATATCGCCTAAAGATAAAAGCGGATTATACATAAGCTCTATAGCCTTATTCATGCGGAAGTCTATTAAAAATTTTTGAGGAGACTTTGAGAGTGTCTTCTTAAAAAGATGACATAAATAGCTTCGATCTAGCCCTATATGATGAGCAATATCTGTTACGCTTATCTTTCGAGAATAGTTCATTTCTATATAACGGATGGCTGTTTTAATGTATTCTTCACTTCGGTTTTCATTTCGATTTTGAATGACGGAGTCTTCACTAACTTCAATAAGCTCAGATAGTAGAGCATAGAGGATACCTAAAAGTCTAAGTTCTCTTCCGGATTTCAATTTCATTGTTTTAAGCATTGCTTCAAAACAATGGACCATATAATCATGATCAGAAGATGAAAAAATGGGAGCTGCCTGAGTAAGATGGGCAGCTTCTAAATACTGCAGGGCTTTTAAGCCATGAAAACCAACCCAGCAGTATGCCCAAGGGTCAGAAATGTCAGCCGCATAGTAAGTAATAGTATCAGGACATATTAAAAAGCCCTGTCCTCTCTCCAGCGTATACACCGAATGATTTGCATGAAAAGTTCCTTTGCCATTTAAAACATAGTGTATAAGAAAATGATCTCTAACAGCAGGGCCATAAAAGTGGCCTGGAGAACATTCTTCATAACCACAATGATACATCATAAGCTCAGATGCACCTAATCCATTAGCCTTTAATTCTACAGACATTACAAGATCCTCCTTAATAGGACTTTTTGGAATTATACCACATTAAGCCATATTGATACTACATTTATCTATTTAGAAGTAGGAGCAAAAGTTTTAAAATATGAGTAAGCAGCAATAAATAATTAATCATGCTGATGAGTAGTGCATTCTATGCTTTAGGTCCGCTAGAAGGGGGAGGGATGTCTTTCGGTGCTCCACGCCTCCCACAGCCAAACCCGAGTCGCCCCAAAAGACATCCCTCCCCCTCCCAGCTGGTCAATGATAAGTTAGGCTAAAGACTAAAAAGAATACAGTTAAATATGAGGATTTCGCACTTGCCTCAACAGCATTTATCTTTTGTGGTTTCTTTAAGTTGAGAACGAAAGCCTGGCAGAAAGAGTTTAGAGTTTTCTATTACGCGTTTTCGGACTCCAAGAAATCGAAGTACTTTATTCAAATATCAACTAGTGTATTTTTCATATAGGTTTATAAATAGTCGAAACTCGCATATGCAGTTTCGTTATCACTAAAAAAGTGTCAATACGTATTTTGTTAGTAATATGTTTTGTTGAATTATTTCAATCATAGTATCTGATGACTAGCTTGGCGGAGGAGGGGTGTCTTTTGTGGCGACTCCGGTTGGCTGTAGGCTAAGGTGGAGCCACAAAAGACACCCCTCCTCCGCCGTGCGACCTCAATTAGATTACTTGGATGCTAAATTATCATTTATTTAAAAAATAAGGAGGAACTGTATTATGCCCAAAATTTGTTTTTTAGGAGCTGGAAGTACCATTTTTGCAAAGAATGTATTAGGTGATTGTATCTATACGGCGGAGATAAAGGATATAGACATTGTTCTGCATGATATTGATGCAAAAAGGCTGGAAGAATCAAGAGTTCTTATAAGCAGCATTATCAAAACTTCAGGGCGGCAGGATGTAAAAATATCCTGTGACTTAAATAGAAAAGAAGCTTTGAGAGGTTCGCATTATGTAGTGAATGCGGTACAGGTAGGAGGATATGATCCTTGTACTATTACAGATTTTGAGGTGCCTAAAAAGTATGGACTTAGACAAACGATAGCTGATACGCTGGGGATAGGAGGAATCTTTAGAGCGCTCCGGACTATCCCTGTTATGAAGGCATTTGCAGATGACATGGAGGAAGTATGCCCGAATGCACTTCTTCTTAATTATACTAACCCTATGGGGATGCTGACTGGGTATATGCAAAGGCATACTTCGATTAAGACAATAGGGCTTTGTCATAGTGTGCAGGACTGTGCGGCTAGACTTTTAAAAGATGTTGATATGACTGAGTACATAGACAAAAGCAAATGGGAAATAGCAGGGATTAACCATCAGGCATGGCTCCTTAAAATCACAGACCTTGAAGGAAATGATTTATACCCGGAGATTAAGAGGCGTGCTTTATCAAGCGATATGAATGAGTTTAAGAAGACTGATTTAGTAAGACTTGATATGATGCAGAAGTTTGGTTATTACATCACAGAATCCTCAGAGCATTTAAGTGAGTATACACCATGGTACATTAAACCCCGGTATCCAGATCTTATTGAAAGATTCAATATTCCTTTAGATGAATACCCAAGACGATGTATTGAGCAGATTGAAAATTGGAGTAAAACGCAAAAAGAACTTATGGATGATAAAAAAATTGAACATGAAAAGACTTATGAATTTGCCTCTTATATCATAAAAGCAATGGAGACAGATACCCCTTTTAGGGTACATGGAAATGTCCTAAATACTGGGCTTATTACTAACTTGCCTCAAAATGCCTGTGTAGAAGTACCTTGTCTTATTGATAGGAATGGCATTAATCCTTGCTATGTGGGAGAATTACCAGAACAGTGTGCCGCCATTAACAGAACCAATATTAACGTACAGCTTTTAACAATAGAAGCAGCAGCAACCCTTAAGAAAGAAATTATTTATATGGCAGCTATGTTAGATCCGCATACAGCAGCTGAGCTCTCAATGGATGACATTATTAGTATGTGTGATGACTTAATAGAAGCACATGGAGAATGGCTGCCTAAATATCATTAATTAAGCATTAAGTGTAAGAGTTAATATAATCTAAAAGAACTCGGAATTCCTAGAATTTCAAGTTCTTTTTTTGTTAAGTCTATAAAAAACACATAATCGATAGAGGGCTGTATAGTCATTTAAACTTTTTAATATGAAATAAATGAAATGAAAAATAGAAGCATAAATGCAGTTTGTGAATGGTTAGTAAAGACAATAAAAAAACAAAGAAATCTTATAGTCTTTGCCAATAGTTTTTAAAAGTAGAATCTCATATAATGCAACTAAGTGGTTCATGAAAACTTGAATCTTAGATAGTTATTGTGAAAATTTGAATTATAAAACTAGAATAACAGAAAGTAAGGTGACTTATATGAGTTTTATTCCAAAAGGCATTATTCCGCCAATTATTACGCCTTTAACTGATGATGGACAAGTAAATGAGAAAGTTCTTAGGCAATTAATTAATCATTTCATAGATTCAGGGGTGCATGGCCTATTTCCTTTGGGTACAACAGGAGAGTTCTATGCTTTTGATAATGGTGAATATAAAAGAATTCTTGAGATCACCATGGATGAGACAAAAGGACGTGTTCCGGTATATGGTGGGGCTAATCATATCACGACCAGAGGTGTTATTGAACTTGTAAAAATATGTGAAGAAGTAGGAGTTGACGCGGTTTCAGTTTTAACGCCAATGTTTGTATCACAAACGCAGGATGAATTATATGCTTATTTTGAAACCATTGCAAAAAGCACTACGCTGCCTATTATTATGTATAACAATAAGCCTAAAACAAATGTAACCATTGAACCGTCTACAGTTGCCAGGTTAAGTGAAATTGAAAATATTGTAGCTGTCAAGGATAGTACAGGAGATATGACAAATGCAGCAGAATATATTAGGTTAACTCGTCATAATAATAACTTTCATGTATTGATGGGAAGAGATACCCTTATTTACGCTGGGTTATGCTATGGGGCAACAGGTGCGATCGCATCTTGTGCTAATGTGGCACCTAAGGCTGCAGTAGATATTTACAATAAGTATATAGCAGGTGATTTGAAAGGGTCTTTAGATGCACAATATGCTTTTGCGCCACTTCGTATTGCTTGTAATATGGGAACTTTTCCGGCTGTAATTAAAGAAGGACTCATGCAGCAAGGGTTTGAAGTTGGAAAATGTCTTGAACCTATTGCAGAGCTTTCGGCAGATCAAAAAGAAAAATTAAATCATATCTTAAGACAAATGGGATTGGTATAGAAATCGTTCTAAAATCGAAGGCATAGAATGCTCTTGTAAAGGAGGGAAAGTATGTTCTATAAAGTATGTGGTGATACGATTGTTATAAGACTTGAAAAAAATGAGGATGTGGTGCAGTCAATTGAAGCAGTATGTAAAAAAGAAAATGTGACTTTAGGCTATGTTACAGGAATCGGTGCTGTTAACCATGTTGTCATGGGATTGTTTGCTGTGGAAGAAAAGAAGTATTATACCAGACAATATGATGGAGATTTTGAGATATCAGCCCTTGTGGGCAATATAACCACACAAAATGGAGACATATATTCCCATCTGCATATTACGATTACAAACACAGTCGAAGAAACAGTTTATGGCGGCCATTTGAATCAAGCGATTGTAAGTGCAACTGCTGAAATTTTTATTCGAATTCTAGAAAGTACAGTAGAAAGAATATTCGATGAAACAATTGGACTTAACATGATGCAGTTATAATAGGATTTTGTCTGAAAGCTTTAGAATAAATAATGATTAAAAGAATAAAATAGGACTAAAAAGGCTGCTTTGAAGATTTCAAGGCAGCCTTTTTAGTAAGACGAAACTAGAGAGATATACAATCTGTCAAAACAAGGATACAATATGAGATAAAGAATTCATGGGAGAAAGGAGTAATGGAATGAAAAACGTTGCATTTATAGTTCCAAAAAATGAAATGCTTATACAAGCAGAAGAAGTAATTAAAGAAGAAGGCCTAGATGTCCATACTTTGAAAGTTGTTAAAACAACAGAGGTAGTTAATGAAGCAAGGAAGGTTATTGCTGATGGGGTAGACCTTATTGTAGCAAGAGGGCTGCAGGCGTCTTTAATTAAAAGATATACCAACGTACCGGTAGTAGAAATTTGTTTAACGAGTCAAGAAATTGGCAGGCTTATAGTAAAAGCAAAACAAATATTACAGAAGCCAAAGCCTAGAATCGGTATTGTTGGTTTTCCTAATATGTTTTGTGATATGACTTATTTTAATGAAATTTTTGATATAGAGCTTCATCAATACTTAATCGAGGAAAGTGATGAAACACAGAAGGCTATTAATAAAGCTGTTGAAGACAAAATAGAATTATTAATTGGCGGAGATATTACAGTTGTTACAGCCAATATTGTAGGCATTCCGGCACTATTCTTAGAATCTACAAAGGACTCTATCAGACAAGCTGCTCAAATAGCCAAAAATATGAATTATGCCAGAGAGGTTGAAAAGAAGCATAATGCGCATATGGAGGCTCTTTTGGGATATTCTTTTAGCGGCATATTAAAGCTCAATCAAAGTGGGGTAGTTACAGTAGCTAATCGTGTGATAGAAGAAATATTAGGGAAAAAATCTGAAGATATTATAGGTAAAAATATTCAGCATGTACTAGAAGAGGTGGATTTCGATAGTATAGAGAGTGTTTTAAAATCTGAGAAAGAAAGTTATTCTTCATTTTTGAGGATTAATAATGTTGCACTCATTATCATGGCAGTACCAATCAAAGTAGACAATGAAGTAGAAGGAGCCATTATATCCTGTCATAAGGTGCAAAAGTTAGAGCAAATGGAATCACAGGCCCTGCGGGAAATGTATCTTCATGGGTATGTAGCGCAAAGCAACTTTACCCAAGTCTTAAGAAAGTCTAAAGAAATGAAGGAAATAATAGAGCTTGCTAAGTTGTTTGCACAGACAAAAAATCCGGTTCTGATTTATGGAGAAGTAGGCACCGAAAAAGAACTCTTTGCACAAAGTATCCATAATAATAGTGTCAGAAAAAATGCACCTTTTATATCTATCAATTGTAATGGAATGAGTGAAGAGATGCAGACCATAGTATTATTTGGAAATAATTATACTGATAATGGGACAGAGAAACAAAAGGGTGCTCTAGAGATAGGTAATTATGGAACAGTTTTAATTCATGAAATTGAACAGCTCACAATGCATTGTCAATATCGCTTATTTAAGGCTATCAAATACAAAACACTTATTCAAAATGATATTGAAAAAACTTTAACTTTGGATGTAAAAGTAATAGCAACAAGCAGAAGAAATTTATCTGTTCTTGTTAAAAAAGGACTTTTCAGAGAAGACTTGTATTATGCTTTAAATGCGCTATCTTTTGAGATTCCACCTTTAAGAAAAACACAAGATGACATTGAGGTTTTATTAAACGAATATATAAAAGCGTATTCTTCGCAGTATGAAAGGTATGTTGTTTTAACTGCTGGTGCAAGAAAAATGATTTGTGAATATCAGTGGGAAGGTAATTTAATTCAACTTGAAAGTTTTTGCGAACGCATGGTGCTTACTGCTTCAAGACGGACAGTAGATGAGAATTTTGTTCGCTATTTACTAGGACAGTTGTATCCTGTTATTCGTCAGATAAAAGATCAAGAGAAGGTAGTAGTGTATAAAGCACCGGAAGCCGCACTCATAGCAGAATTATTAGAAAAACATAACGGAAATCGTGAACTTGTAGCACAAGAATTAAATATTAGTAAAACTACCTTGTGGCGGCATATGAAAAAATATGGGGTATCTAATAAATATGATATATAGCATCTGATGCAATGAATGAGTATGAGTAAAAATGATAAAAGCAATAATGGAAACGAAAATAGAAATGTTTATTTCATAATCTGAAAGAATGTGTGAAAGATTTAAAAAACGCATAGAAGTTCATGGTGTTTGCCAATTGAAAGCAAAAGGTCCATTTTCGTATAATAAGGTTGCGAGCATAAACATGCGATTATGCACAAACATGTGATTGTGAGCAAATATGATTTTAAAGGAGATTACAACCATGAAAGTTGGGTTTATCGGTTTAGGCATTATGGGAAAACCCATGAGCAAAAACTTATTAAAAGCAGGTTATGAAATAGTTGTCAGAGACTTTAATAAAGAGGCTGTTGCAGAAGTAGTTGCAGCGGGGGCGAAGGAAGCCGGCAGCCCAGCCGAAGTTGCAGCAGAGTCTGATGTTGTTATTACAATGTTACCAAATTCACCACATGTTAAAGAAGTTGTCTGCGGAGAAAATGGAGTGCTTGAAGGAGCAAAAGAGGGACTCATTCTTGTAGATATGAGCAGTATTGCCCCACTTGCTTCTCAAGAAATAGAAAAAGCTTGCGTGAAAAAAGGCGTAAAGATGCTAGATGCACCTGTCAGCGGAGGCGAGCCTAAAGCAATTGATGGTTCACTTTCTATCATGGTTGGAGGAGATAAACAAGTTTTTGAACAGGTTTATGATCTATTAATGGCTATGGGGGCATCAGCAGTTCACTGTGGTCAGATAGGAGCTGGTAATACAACTAAACTTGCTAATCAAGTTGTTGTAGCACTTAATATTGCTGCAGTATCAGAAGCATTTATGCTCGCTGCTAAAGCAGGCGTAGATCCACAGCTTGTATTTGAAGCGATTAAAGGCGGACTTGCAGGAAGTACGGTTATGAATGCAAAAGCACCTATGATCATGGATGGAAATTTCAAACCAGGATTTAAGATCGATTTACACATTAAAGATTTAAATAATGCACTTGATACGGGTCATGATGTAGGCGCACATTTGCCAATGACAGCTATGGTCATGGAAATGCTTCAGACACTTCGTGCTGATGGATGTGGTCAAGATGATCATAGTGCTATTGCAAAATACTATGAAAAGATTACTGGTACAACTATAAAAAAATAAGAAGGATGTGAAGAGATGGCACCGATTGTTGCAGAAATGAAAGTCTACCCGGTAGCAGGTAAAGATAGTATGCTTCTTAATCTGAGCGGAGCACATGCACCCTACTTTACACGTAATATTGTTATCTTAAAAGATGACCAAGGAAATATAGGTGTCGGTGAAGTGCCAGGCGGACAAGCAATTACTAAAACGCTTGAAGATGCTAAAGAGCTTGTCATTGGACAATCAATAGGTAATTATAAAAATGTATTAAACACTGTTCGTAATCAGTTCTCTGATAGAGATGGAGATGCAGGACGTGGGCTTCAAACCTTTGACCTTCGTACCACTGTGCATGTTGTTACTGCGATAGAGGCTGCAATGTTAGACCTTCTTGGTAAGCACCTAGGTGTACCGGTAGCTGCGCTTTTAGGTGAAGGGATGCAAAGAGAGGCAGTTAAAGTATTAGGCTATCTATTTTATATAGCAGATCGTAAAAAAACTGATCTTGATTACTACTCAGATCAAAATAATGACAACGAATGGTACCGTATTCGCCATGAGGAAGCTATGACACCAGAAAGCATAGTTAAACTAGCAGAAGCTTCGAAAGCAAAGTATGGATTTAATGATTTTAAACTCAAGGGGGGCGTGCTTGAGGGCAAAGAAGAAATTAAAGCTATTAAAGCACTTAAAGAAAGATTTCCGGATGCGCGTATTACGCTGGATCCAAATGGCGGCTGGCTTCTTAAAGATGCTATCGAATTATGTAAAGATATGCATGGCATATTAACTTACTGCGAAGATCCATGTGGTGCAGAAAAGGAATACTCAGGACGTGAAATTCTTGCTGAGTTCAGACGTGCAACAGGGCTTCCAACTGCAACTAATATGATTGCAACGGATTGGAGACAAATGAGTCATTCTGTAGCGCTTCAATCTGTAGATATTCCACTTGCTGATCCACACTTCTGGACGATGGAAGGATCGGTTCGTGTAGGACAAATGTGCAATGAATTTGGTCTTACATGGGGTTCTCATTCTAATAACCATTTTGATGTTTCACTTGCGATGTTTACCCATGTAGCAGCTGCTGTGCCGGGGAATATCACTGCAATAGATACTCACTGGATATGGCAGGAAGGTATCGAACGTTTGACAAAAGAGCCTATGCAGATTAAAGATGGTATGATTACTGTACCAAAAAAACCAGGTTTAGGCATTGATGTTGATATGGAGCAAATAGAAAAAGCACATCAAGTTTATCTTGAGAATTGCCTTGGGGCAAGAGATGACAGCATTGGTATGCAGTATTTGGTGCCTGGCTGGAAGTTTGATCCTAAACGACCTTGTCTAGTTAGGTAAGTATTAAGTTCGTTGAGTGAATGAAATAAATTATGAAATAAAGATTTCAAAAAAAGAAAGGTTAGCAAATGTACAACAGATAGAGCTATATAGTTCATTCCTTTTGTCAATTGTAGCCTGCACGAAACTTCACTATAATGAGATTACAAGTTAACTAGTACACATATAAAAGGTTTTGAGAGAAGAAATACATCCAATAATATTAAGAAAAGGGGAATTGAAATGAAAATGAAAAAGTTATTATCCCTCGGTATGGCTATGGTTTTAGGTTTAGGTGCATTAACTGGCTGCGCTGGTACAAAGACTTCTGAGCAAGCTCCAGCTGCTTCTGAGGCATCAGATGCTTCTGCTGATAAAGGTGGATCAGAAAAATCTTCAGCATTTGATAAAAAGAGAGTACGTGTAGTAATAGGTTCTACCTCTACTTCAGGGGATTCCTTTATGGTTGCGGATACAGTAACACGTTTTTTATCAAAAGAGTTAAACTTTAATGGTAAAGTTGATGCTGTAGGTGCAGCAGCTGCGTTAGATGCGATAAAATCAGGAAAAGGTGATGGATCAACAATTATGATCTTCCACGATATGACTTATCTTGGGGTTGCCTTTGACGCATTTGATGAGACTTATGCATTAGAAAACATGGTTGTTGGACCACGAGTTGGGATTAATCCAGGGGCAGCCTTTGCAGCAAAAGCTGATGCACCATATAACACAATGAAAGAAATAGCAGAGTATCTTAAAGCAAATCCTGATCAAAAAGCTCGTGTTGCTGTTGAAGCAGGCGGGGTATCTCACATTGCCTTTATATCTTACTATGAATGGGTTAAAGAAAACTACGGTGAAGATGTTGCTAAACGTGTAGTTGTTATTGTTGGCGGGTCTACTGCTGAGAAATCTCAAATGCTTTGGGATGGTAACTGTGATGTAATCTTTGCAGACTACTCATCACTTAAACAATATACAGAAGAAGGCGTAGAAGCTAAGCTAAAAATGAAGTTTACAGGACTTCTTGATAAAATAGAAGGTGTAGATATTCCAACATTTGCAGATCAAGGTATTACTTTAAATGGCGAGCCTTTCTCTTTCTCAAAAGAATTCTTAATCTATTTACCTAAAGATACTCCACAGGAAATAGTAGACGAACTTGATGCAGCGGCTAAAAAAATCAGTGAAGACCCAGCATTTGTTGAAGAAATGAAAAAGCTTACTTATGCTGCCGGCTATATGCCATCTGCAGAGGCAAAAGTTCATATATAT
The DNA here is from genome assembly GCA_029239755.1 of Clostridia bacterium. Lineage (GTDB taxonomy): Bacteria > Bacillota > Clostridia > Lachnospirales > Cellulosilyticaceae > FMMP01. Next base: position 91,810 of record JARBUI010000010.1, read on the forward strand.
CAAAAAAGAGATGCTTTAACAGAATTAATTAATGAGGCACCTCCACTAGATGATCTTACTGTTCAATAATACTAAATAAGATTTACCATCAAAAAGTCGGAAATCCATCTTGATAGTTGAGGCTTTCCGGCTTTTTTTACAGGATATGACGATAAAGAAATAAGGAGGGTTACTCGTGGCAGAATTGTTTAAGATCAATGTCATCTATTCAACATCACATCTTGTTGTGCCTAAAATTGTCACTGGTATATTAATCATCTTAGGGTTAATTATACTTGTGCAAGAATTTATGAAGAAAAAGAAAGAAGGCACCACGTTTAGCTTTAAAGATAAAAAATTCTTTGAAGAAAATTATGATAAGATTAAATTTTGGGGTTCATTGGTGTTATTTGTACTTTATATAGCACTTTTAGATATATTAGGATTCCTGATTTCAGGTCTTATCTTTGTATTCTTATTTAATGTGTTATTTGCAGGAACCAAGAATATAAAATCTATTATGGTTTCAGGCATCATATCAATTGTTTCAAGTGTAAGCATTTGGTATGTTTTTGGAACTTTGTTTAATATTACATTACCCTAATCAGAAAGAAAGGTGAATTTTATGGCTATTTTTGGTATTACACAATTCTTGGTTGCATTGTTAGGGGTAGTTGTTGGTATTATCTTTGGTGCAATTCCCGGTATGACAGCGACTATGGCAGTAGCTATTTTCCTGCCGCTGACTTATGCATATGATCTTAATACATCTATTTTTCTTCTGCTGGGGCTCTATGTAGGGGGGATCAGTGGAGGGCTCATTCCGGCAATACTTATCAACATTCCTGGGACTCCTTCATCTATTACTACGGGGTTTGACGGTCACCCTATGGCAAAACGCGGTGAAGCAGAACGTGCCTTAAAAATAGGGATTACCGCATCGCTATTAGGAGGAATATTTAGTTTAGTCTGTTTATGGTTATTCACACCGCCTTTAGCAAGAGTTGCAATTAACTTTTCAGCAGTTGAAAAGTTCCTTATTATCTTGTTTGCACTGACTATTATAGCAGCACTTTCAAAAGGTAATATGATTAGAGGGGTTTTTGCTGGATTTTTAGGAGTGCTTGTAGCTTTAGTGGGAGCTTTTGGAGACAATAATAAGCTGCGTATGGTTCCTGATATGTTCAAAATAGACCTTATGGGAGGATTTGAACTGCTCCCAGTGCTTATTGGACTCTTTGCAATCTCTCAAATGTTTGAACAAGCTGAAATTGGTATGCGAAGAGAGCATGGGCCAGATGGTGAACTAGAAAAATCAACTAGGAAATTTTCATTTAAAGACTTTAAAGGACAGCTTGTAAATGTTATTCGCTCAAGCGGTATAGGAACATTTGTAGGCGTTTTGCCAGGGGTTGGAGGAAGTGCAGCTTCGCTTCTTGCCTATGCGCAGACAAAGAACTTTTCAAAAAAACCTGAGGAACTTGGTAAAGGTGCAGTAGAGGGACTCGTTTCAAGTGAATCAGCTAATAACGGTCTTACAGGAGGCGCGCTTATACCACTTCTTTCGCTAGGGATTCCAGGAGACTCAACGACAGCAGTACTTATTGGAGCTTTTATGCTGCAAGGTATTCAAGTTGGGCCGCTCTTTATAACACAAAATCCAGATATATGGAATGTTATTTTGATAGCCCTGCTTCTATGTAACATATTAATGTTTGTTGTAATGTTCTATCCGATTAAATTTATTTCTAAGATTATTAACATACCTCCAGCTAGGTTATATCCAGTTATTATTATCATGTGTATTGTTGGTGCATATACATCAAGAAGCGGAAACATGTTCGATGTATGGTCATTATTACTATTCGGAATAATTGGCTATGTTTTCTCAAAAATTGGTATACCATCAGCTCCATTCCTGATTGGATTTATTCTTGGCGGAGATCTAGAAAAATATTTTATTGATGCACTCAAAGGCTCAGGTGGAAACTTAGGAGTATTTTTCTCAAGACCTATTGGATGGATCATCTGGATGCTTATTTTAGCATCAATTGCCTATGCAGTTTGGGATAATAACAAAGCAAAAAAGGCGGCTGAATTGGCATAGCATAATATATTTTTAGACGGTTAGCCACCTATCCTTATAATACTTTGAGGATTGGTGGCTTTAATAATAGTAAAAAAGGGGCACTTTATGCAAAACTTTTATTCTATGGTAAATATACAAGCAGTTTTGTTTATTTATCTTTTAGTGGGTGTTTATGTAAGAAAGAAAAATATTATTAATATAAAGACGCGTCAGAGCTTTATAGACTTTATTATTCAGGTTGCCCTGCCCTGTATGATTTTTAATTCATTTAGCCAAGACATTTCGTTGCAGCAATTAAAGTATGCTTCTCTCATCTTAGGGGTATCGTTTTTGATATGTTTCTTTTCGATGGGACTTGGGAAATTGCTTTATCATAAATATCCGTTTGAAAAAAGAAGCATTCTGCAATACGGAGCAATTATTAGTAATGCAGGATTTGCAGGACTTCCGCTAGTTGCTGCAGCTTATGGCAATCTTGCACTTTTCTATGCTTCGATTTTTGTGATACCTAACCGAATTTTTCTTTGGTCTGCGGGAATCTCACTGTTTACTGAGGCAGATATGAAAACGAGAGTCAAAAGTGTGCTTTTAAATCCTGGTATTATCGCAGTTGAGCTAGGGCTTATTAAGATGCTCTTTGGAATACCTGTACATCCTGCCATGGCTTTGGTTATAAAAAATTTAGGGGATTGTACAGGTCCGCTTTCGATGGTCATTGTAGGAACGATTCTTGCAGAAATTAATATAAAAACTGTATGTGATAAAAGTGTTTTTAATCTCACTTTTGTACGCCTTATTTTCATTCCGGTTGTAGTTATGGGAGTAATGAAGACTCTTAGAATGGATCCTTTAGCAACTGCCGTGGCTGTTGTGCTCACTGCAATGCCTGTGGGAACTACAACGGCCCTGCTGGCTCAAAAGTATGGGGCTGACTATGAATTTGGATCAAAGTGTGTTTTTGTTTCAACTGTATTATCTATGATTACAGTGCCTATACTTACCTTATTTATATGATGATTAAAGTAAACTTATGTAAAGGAGAACATACTTAAAATGACAAATAAAAAAAGACCTCTTTATATTAGAGTAAATGAAAAAGATAATGTTGCCATTACCGTAGATGTTGTAGCAAAGGGGACGGCTGTTATAGATGATGTGATTGCACTTCATGAGATTCCACAAGGGCATAAGATTGCAATCAAAGATATTCCAGTGGATGGAGAAATAATACGTTATGGTGTTGTATTAGGCTATGCTCTAGCTGAGATTTCAAAAGGAGATTGGATAAATGAGCATATGCTTCGCTTGCCGGTACCGCCAGAAGTTGATGATATGGTATTTTCAACTAATATTGTAACTGATTTGCCGACACCGCCTGTTTTAACTTTTGAAGGTTACAGAAATCCAGATGGGGGCTATGCAGGAACAAGAAATATATTAGGTATTAGTACAACAGTTCAGTGTGTGACAGGGGTGCTTAATGTAGCCGTCGAACGTATCAAAAGAGACCTCTTACCTAAGTATCCTAATGTAGATGACGTGGTACCTATCAATCATGCCTATGGATGTGGCGTTGCTATTAATGCACCGGAAGCAGTCATACCTATTAGAGCTTTAACCAATCTTGCAAAACACCCTAACTTTGGCGGAGAGCTTATGGTCATAGCTCTTGGCTGTGAAAAATTAACACCTAATATGATCATAGATGAAGAAGATATTAATCCAGAAAATGTACTCGTGCTGCAAGATATAGAAGGATTCGTAAAACAAGTGCAGGCAATTATGGAGATGGCAGATGCAAAGCTTAAAAAACTAAATGAAAGAAGACGGGAAACACTGCCATTATCTGATTTAGTCATAGGGATGCAATGCGGAGGAAGTGATGCTTTTTCAGGAATTACGGCTAATCCAGCAGCAGGTTATGCATCTGATATGCTTGTAAAGGGCGGCGCAACAGTTATGTTCTCAGAAGTTACAGAGGTAAGAGATGGCGTTTACCTTTTAGCAGAAAGAGTTGTTGATGAAGCGACTGGCAAGAAACTCGCAAGTGAAATGAAATGGTATGATAATTACCTGGAAAAAGGAGAAGTAGATCGTAGTGCTAATCCGACACCAGGCAATAAAAAAGGTGGATTATCTAATATTGTAGAAAAGGCAATGGGCTCTATTGCAAAATCAGGTACTTCGCCGATAGTTGAGGTTCTCTCGCCAGGAGAGAGGCCAACTAAAAAGGGCTTAATTTATGCTGCAACACCAGCCAGTGATATTGTGTGCGGGCCGATGCAGCTTGCATCTGGTATTACCTTGCAAGTTTTTATGACAGGTCGTGGTACGCCTTATGGACTCGCAGCTGCACCAGTGGTGAAGGTATCTTCCAGAAGTAATCTAAAAGAAAGCTGGAATGATCTCATCGATATTAATGCAGGTATCATTGCTACAGGAGATGCAACAATTGAGGAAGTAGGCACTGAACTTTTCAACTTCATTATAGATGTAGCAAGTGGGCGTAAAAAAAGCTGGGCAGAAGAGTGGAAAATATATAATGACTTATGTATCTTTAACCCTGCTCCTATTACATGATTTTATAAAGTTTAATGACTAAGGCATTCACCTTTATTGGATGCCTTATGTTTATAAAGAGGCAGATGACCGATATATTGAATAGTGTCTGTAGAAACTATAATCAAATCATAAGAAAGATAATAATAAATAAAAATGAAGGGTATGGGTGGGTAAACGTATGCAAATTATTATTGCTACAGATTCTTTTAAAGGTAGTATGAGCGCTATAGAAGCGGCTAATAGTATAGAAAAAGGTATTAAAAAAGTAGTTAATAATGCTATAATAATCAAGATTCCAATAGCAGATGGAGGAGAAGGAACAGTAGATGCTATTGTAATGGGGTCAAAAGGAGCCTATAGACATACAACTGTAACAGGACCTTTGGGTGAGAAGATTGAATCTAAATATGGCATTTTACCAGATGGAAGTGCTATTATAGAAATGGCTGAAGCATCAGGCATTACACTAGTTCCAAAAGAAAAGCTAAACCCAATGGAAACAACGACTTATGGTACTGGCGAACTCATTAAAGCAGCATTAGATGAAGGAGCAAAAAGAATTATTATGGGTATTGGAGGAAGTGCCACAAATGACGGAGGAATGGGGTTTGCACAGGCACTTGGAGTCGTTTTTAGAGACCAAGAAGGTACAGTTTTAGGAAGAGGAGCAAAGTATCTTACAGATATTCATACAATTGACGTATCAGGCATCGATAAAAGACTAGAAGAAACAGAGTTTATTGTCGCTTGTGATGTGACAAATACGCTCTGTGGAGAAAAAGGAGCTTCTGCTGTGTATGGTCCTCAAAAAGGAGCAGACGAGCAGATGGTAAAAGATCTGGACAATGCTTTAAGACATTATGCAGATGTTATTAAAAATCAGTTAGGCAAAGATATACTAGATACTGAAGGGACAGGAGCAGCTGGAGGCTTAGGTGCAGGGCTTTTGGTATTTTGCAGAGCTACTTTAAAATCGGGTATTAAGACAGTACTGGAAGCAGTTCACATAGAACAGTATTTGGAAAAAACTGATCTTATCATTACAGGAGAAGGAAAAATAGATGGGCAATCTATTTATGGGAAAGTTCCTGTCGGTATAGCTGAAGCAGCAAAGCCTTATCATATACCTGTTATAGCATTGGTAGGAGGAATCGGAGAAGAGGCTGAAAAAGTATATGAGTATGGTATTGATTCTATCATGAGCTTAGTAGATCAGCCAATGACACTCGAAAAAGCTATAGATAATGGCAAAGAACTTCTGGAGCGTTCAGCGGAGAGAATGATGCGCATGATTAAAACGGGAATGCTGATTCAAAAAGATCTAAAACAGAAATGAGGAGTTTATGATAAAGTATATTAAAACAAAGATTGTTGAAGCTTCAGATTTATTAGAAATGATTATCTCAGGTACTATTGCGATTGCTGTTGTTATTTTAATTATTACATTATTAAAGCAGATAGGTATACTTGTATTAGAGGATAATACAGCAGAGAGCTTTCGGTACTTTCTGGAATTAGCTCTAAATCTGGTTATTGGAATTGAGTTTATTAAAATGTTATGTAAACATACACCGAGTACAGTTATAGATGTTCTGCTATTTACTATTGCTAGAGAACTTATCGTAGGACATACTACTCCTTTAGATAACTTAATGAGTATTTTATCCATTGCAGCTTTATTTGCCATACGTAAGTATTTGCTTCTTGGAGTTGATGATGCTGATAAGTCAAGTTATCGTGCTAATCAAAAAGCAAGAAGGATTAATATTTTATCTCATGTAAATATTCCTCATGAAAAAGAAGAAACCCTAGAGGATGTTATATCCAAAAGGTTACAGGAGAAAAATGAAAAGCCTGATGTGGGAGTGTGTATTTATTTTACAGGAGTGGCTCTTCGCATTGCTGCAGTGAAAGAGGGGCGCATTGAGCGGGTAGAGGTGATTCGCTATGTACATCCGCCGGTTGAATTGTAAATTATTGAAAGAGTAGTATGAAAATTACTTGAAAATGAAAAAAATAAGTGATATGATATCGTGGTATGAATAAGTATTTGCAAAGGCGCAAACAAGTTAAACATTGTTGCGCCTTTTTTTATTGTTTGAAATTAATATGAAGGGAGCTGAATTGAGGCAAAATAATTAGTGTTGGTAAATATAAAATGTTGAAAATTATTTATTAGAGGAATATAATAAACTTTGTTCGAATATATCAAAAAATGGAGATGAATTTTTATGCTATCGTATAAGTATTTGTTTGACCTCGCGCTTATTCTTATAAGCACAAAGTTACTTGGCCTATTGACTAGAAAGATTCAAATGCCTCAAGTGGTAGGGGCGCTGCTTGCTGGACTCATTATGGGACCGGCTATGTTAAACATTTTAAATGAAACAAATTTCATAAAGCAGATGGCTGAACTGGGAGTTATTGTCCTTATGTTTACAGCTGGTCTTGAAACAGATATACAAGAGCTTAAAAAGACAGGTAAAGCATCTTTTGTCATTGCTTTAATGGGGGTATTACTGCCGCTTGCAGGTGGATTTGCCGTTGCAACAGTATTTAATAAAGGTGATGGAGCTAGTGCTAGTGTTATTATGCAAAATATCTTTATTGGAATTATTTTAACTGCTACTTCGGTTAGTATTACAGTTGAGACTCTAAAGGAACTTGGCAAGTTAAGTACTCGGGTGGGAAATGCTATCTTAGGGGCAGCGCTTATAGATGATATTTTAGGGATTATTGGACTAACGATTATCATAAGTCTTGCGGATTCATCGGTTAACATTTGGTGGGTACTTATTAAAATAGCTTTATTCTTCATTTGTTCGGCAGGTATTGGGGTTATATTTTATGTTTTGTTTGATAAATGGGTTAAACAATATGATAAGGATTTAAGAAGATTTGTTATTGTTGCCTTTGTTTTTTGTTTGCTTTTATCGTTTGTTGCAGAAGAGTTTTTTGGAGTTGCAGATATAACAGGAGCTTTTATAGCAGGCCTTATTATTTCTAATTCACAGAGAACTAAGTATATAGCAGCTAGATTTGATACAATGTCCTACATATTATTATCTCCAATATTCTTTGCAAGTATAGGGATATCTATTGAAATGCCGGAGATGTCAGGAAGCATTATATGGTTTACTATACTACTTCTTGTAGTAGCTGTATTAACAAAGATTTTGGGATGTGGATTTGGAGCTAAATTATGCAAGTTCTCTAACAAGGAATCTTTGAGAATAGGTGTAGGTATGATATCAAGAGGAGAGGTAGCCCTTATTGTTGCAAGTAAAGGGGCAGCTGTTGGGCTGATGAGTACTGTGGTTTTTGGACCAATAGTAGTTATGGTTGTAGTCACAACGATTATTACGCCTGTTCTTTTGAAGCTTGTTTTCAATAAATCTAAAAATCAGCCTGGAAATAATGAAAATATAAATAGTAACTTGGTTAACAAGTATGAAGAAACATTAAAATATGAATAGGCACTAAGTTATTTATAGAAAGAAGCAGAGTGTAAAGGCAGACCTTGGTCTGTCTTTTTTTCATGGTTTTTGTGCCAAGAAGTTTAATACACATTAAAAAGTATAGTATTTGGCATAAAGAGTACAAGTCTATAATACTATATAGAAAACAGCCAGCAAGGAACATCTTTTATATAAGAGAATCTATTAAGGGCATTGGTATAGAGTATAGCTGAACGGGCTTGAGGTGAGAATATGAAGTATATCAAAAAAATAGATATAAAAACGACTATAGACTATCTTAAGATACAGAAAGAGGATTTTAAATTACTCATCAACATTATGATTTGCATCTTTATTTCTGTTACTATTTTTTTAAGTATTGAATGGATACATAGAGGAAGTGTACAAGTCTTAAATTTTATATCTGATTATCCCTCTGCAGTATTACTGAATTATAATATATTACTATTAGTTGTATCTCCTGCATTACTTAGTAAACGTGTTTGCTTTTTAACGGTGCTATTAGGAATTCCATACATAATTCTCGCAGAGGTAAGTAAGCTGCTTATAGAGTTTAGGGGGGTACCGCTTACTTGGGCTGATTTTTATAGCCTAGGAGAGGGACTTGCTATTGCTAATCAATATCTTTCTAAGGAACATATTAAAAGAGGGTGTGCAGGCATCCTAATAACGTTGTTAATTTTGAGTGTAGGCTTTTTTATTAGTTTTAAAAACTATAAAGTGCGTTTTGGTAAAAGAATGATAGTACTGATGGCCATCTCAGCAATACTTCTTTTGGAAAGAGACTATTTAACTAGAGGTGAGGCAGCTGATAAAATGGCAGGAGATTTAAAAAGTATGTATCAGAGAAATGGATTTTTGTATTCATTTATAGACTCTTACATAGATTCCTTTAGGGAAAAAGCAGAGGGGTATTCATATAACACTGTTAAAGAGGTAGTAGGCACTATTAATAAAGACACATCATATGCTACAGGTCAAAGCGATGTGAATGAAAAAAGTACTTCAGAAACAGAGCCTGTTGTAAAACCTAATATTATTATGGTTCAGACAGAGGCGTTTTTTGATCCTACTATGATCAAGGGAACCGAGTTTAATGAGGATCCTATTCCTTGTTTTAGAAAATATTTTAATGAAGGGTATAGTGGCGCTCTGCAAGTGCCTACTATAGGAGGGGCTACTGCAAGAACAGAGTTTGAAGTATTAACAGGAGTTAACATAGATTATTTATCGGCGGGAGAAATTCCTTATAACAGTGGACTTACTAGTAAAGAACCTATAGAGACAATAGCTTATGTTTTAAAAAAAAAGGGGTATCAAACAACAGCTATACATAATTTCCAAGGAAATTTCTACGGAAGAGACAAAGCATTTAAAAACTTAGGGTTTGATAGGTTTATTCCTATGGAGAGCATGATAGGTCTCGTAAAATATCGGCCTTTCCCTGAAGACCACATATTATTAACCTACATAAAGCGTGTGTTAGATGAAAGTGAAAAAGAAGACTTTATATTTACTATTACCGCTGGGACTCATGGACCTTATAGCACTACGCCTAAGCCTGGAAATCAAAAGTATATAAGTGGGGATTTAAAGAGCAGTACTTTGTTTCAGCTGCAAAATTATACGTCTTTAATTAGGCGTACAGATAAATTTATTGGAGAACTAGCTGAATATATCTATTCACTGCAGGAACCTACAGTACTTATAGTCTATTCGGATCATAATCCGAAGTTAGAGGCAGTAGACAGTCTTGGTGAAGCGCAAAGATTTAATACCCCATACTTTATCATCGACAATCAAAATAAGCTCCCAAAGAGTAAAGAAAATAATATAGAGGCCTATCAGCTATCTACAGATATTTTTAATCTAAACCACCTAAAAGGTGGTGTTATGAATGACTTTCATACAGCATTTAAAAATAGTGAAAATTATCAAACTGAGCTTCAGCTCATGCAATATGATATATTGTTTGGTAAGAAATACGCAACCAATAATCAAAATCCCTATTATCCAACGACAATACAAATAGGTCTTGATAAGCTGGAAATTTTAGAAGCAGAGTGGCTAGATAAGGATGTGATGATAAGAGGCAATGGGTTTACCGAAAGCAGTAAGATATTTTTAGATGATAAGCTTATAGAAACAGAATTTGTAGATAGTCATACGCTGATTGGAAAAAAGGCGACGGACACGTCAGAATCTGTACAGGTAAAACAGATTGGCAGATACGATATGCCCCTTATAAGCTCAAATATTATTTTTTTTAAGAATTATAAAAGAAATACTAGCTATTAGGGAGAATGTCTGTTATAATGATAAAGCAAAAGAGCGAGCGGGTGTGGCGGAATTGGCAGACGCACTAGACTTAGGATCTAGCGCCAACGGCGTGCAGGTTCAACTCCTGTCACCCGCATACTAAACAATAAAAGAAACTACTATCCTACTTGGTAGAATAGTAGTTTCTTTTATTGTTCATGGAAAAATCAACGAGTCCAGACATCATAGCATAAACGTCTTCATTGAGTAAGGTTTTTTTATTTCGAGTATGCCTATAGGTGGTGTAATCTATAATATGAGCAGCATAAAGTTCCTTTAAACTCTTAAAGTCAGTGCCTAGGAGCTGATTGAAGACAGTGACTATTTGAGAAACTGTAAGTATTTCTTGGTTGTTAGTGGGAATATCAGCGGTTAATAACTTTATATTGGAGTTTGCACGAATAAGCGAGAGTATGCGGGATATTGTTTCAAAACTTGCAGCTTCACTGCATCTATAGTCATTCTTATAGTTATATTCCATGGACAAAAGAGCTTTTTTTCTAAGGGAAACAATATGCGGATAAGCATAACTTGATTTTTCAGGATGAACTCTATTAAGAGGAGTATCAAGTACAACGCCAGATGCTGTGAGACTTTTTTGGATGTTTTTAACATGAAGATCGCTTAGACTGCATTCTCGTACAGAAAGAGAATGAGTTAAACTATAGGAAGCTAATACCCCAGCAGCCTCTCCAAGAGCCATCCCAACAGGTACTGTGCGTGCGCTGCTATGGGAAAGAGGATCATAGCTTGCCGAGCGGCCAGCTACAAGCAGATTATCTACAGTTTTAGGAACCATGATAGTAATTGGAAGGGTATAAATGTTTCTGGAGGTAAGGATGGTTCCTCCTAGCTGATCTTTCCCAGTTGCTTGTAAATCCATAGGGTAACTGCCGTAAGCTATCTTATTTTTAAAATCTACATTGTTAAAGACATCTTCACCGGTTAAAGTATATTCGCCAATGATCCTCACACCCTCGCGGATATAGAGTTCATCAGCATATTTATAAAGAATGGCGTTTTCAAAGCCAACAGCATGAGTATTTAAAAAATGAATAATCTGAGGAAGTTCCTTAACAGCGGCTTCATATTTTTGTTTAATATTGTCTTGGTTAAGAGAGTCAGTATCAAATATTTGAAAAGCGTTAATAACGATAGACCCATCATTTTGCAATGAAAGATTGAGTCTTCTTAACTGAAACTCATTTGAAAGAGAAACATAGTCAAGCATATTAGGATATCCCCAAGCGACCTTTTCATTTGCGCCAGTATATATAGAATCGTCTTGGTTAAGATGACGGCAAATTTTCTGCCAGTCAGCTCCCTGTACAGAAAATACGAGTGTTGCAGCAGCGTATTTGTTTTTCATGCCTAATTCTTCACGTCCAACTTTATAAGGGACGCCAGCAGCTCTTGCAAACTTTGCATCAACACTGGTATCTATAAAAACTTTGCCTTTAACATTGAAAAGAGTATTATCTTTAATATAAGACAGGCCAATTACTTTATCACCTTGTTTGATTGGAGTGATTTTAGAGACGTTTAGCTGGGTAGTCACTTTTTCATCTTTTAAAAGCTTTGAAAAATAGTTTTTAGTCTCTTCAATATCTATGTTTCCCTTTTCGCCAAGGTGATTATAAAATTCTTTGAAAAATCCGCTATTTACAGTTTCGAAGCTGCCGGAAGTGATGTAATTCATATCGAGCATACTAAGCATACCAGATGTATAGAGCCCGCCTACATCATTTCTAGTATCAATTAGAAGGACATCTGCTCCACTTCTCACACTGCTTATAGATGCACTAATGCCTTCAGGGTCACTGCCGATAACAACAACATCATAAGAAAAAGTGTTATTATAAAAGCCGGAAGTGGTTATAATAGTAGCAAGGAAGGTTAATAAAAAAAGAATTCTGATGCTGATTATTCGCATAAGGTATCTCCTATATACTAAAATTTGGCATTACTAGTATATAGATTTTTGAAGAATTTTATTCCAACAAGTATATAATAAGGAGTGATTGCACAATAAAAAGAGAGATTTGTAATAAGAGACATACATTTGCTATAAATATTAAAAGGGAATACATTACTCCTTGAGATTTTTTGTAACATGTAGTATGATTTAATGTGGTTATGTAAGCGGATAGAAATATTTTCACTTATAAATTAAAAATAGATTGTCGAGGTAATGATCATAGAAAGTATATTATTTAATCAATTAGAAATATCAGAAGAAATTAAAAAAGCAGTAACTGACATGGGCTTTGAAGAAACAACGCCTATTCAAACAAAAGCTATACCAGTCCTTTTAGAAGGAAAAGATGTTATAGCACAAGCCCCTACTGGTACAGGTAAGACTTGTGCATTTGGTATTCCAGCAATAGAGTCCATTGATACTTTAAATGACAAAGTACAAGTGCTCATCCTTTGTCCGACTCGTGAACTTGTTATTCAAACAGCAGAAGAGTTAAAAGCTCTATGTAAGTATAAAGAAGGCGTTAGAGCGCTTCCGATATACGGCGGACAGCAAATTGACAGGCAGATTCTTGCTCTTAAGAAGAAGCCGCAAATTATTATTGGAACACCTGGAAGAGTTATGGACCATTTGCGTCGTAAAACTCTTAGATTTGAACATCTTAATATGATAATCCTTGATGAAGCAGATGAAATGCTGAACATGGGATTTCGTGAAGATATAGATATAATCTTAGAAAGTGTACCAGGAGACAAACAGTTTGTACTATTTTCAGCAACCCTTCCTAAGGCAATTATGGATATTGCCAATAAGTATCAAAATGATGCAGTGAAAATTAACGTGGTACACAAGGTGATGACAGTTCCTACAGTGGAACAATTTTACCTTGAAGCAAGAGAAAGTAGTAAAGTTGAAATTTTATCCCGTTTAATAGATGCGAATAACTTTAAACTTTCAGTTGTATTTTGTAATACTAAAAAAAGAGTAGATGACCTTTGCAAAGATCTTCAGGCGAGAGGTTACAGTGCTGAAGCACTCCATGGAGATATGAAACAGCTCCAAAGAGACAGCGTTATGGGACGTTTTAGAAGCGGACTTATTGATATTCTTATAGCTACAGATGTAGCAGCACGTGGTATTGATGTTGATGACATAGATGCAGTATTTAACTTTGATGTACCTAGTGATGAAGAATACTATGTTCATAGAATTGGAAGAACAGGAAGAGCTAAGAGAGAAGGGGTGTCATACACCTTCGCTGCAGGAAGAGAACTTAGCAAATTAAGAGACATCCAAAAATATACTAAGAGTAAAATCAAACTCATTAAACCTCCAACAATAGAAGATATCAAAGAGAATAAACTCTCAGGTATATTAGATGAGGTTAAAGAGACACTTGAACAAGGTAAGCTTACTAAGTATGTTAAATATATTGAACAAATGCTCGATGAACTTGGTGATGTGAATCAAGATAATTACGCTACATCCTTAGAACTTGCAGCTGCATTTCTTAAAATGACTATGAAAAAAACAGTTATGGGAGCCTCAAAGGATATCAAAGCTGAGGATTTAAATGCAGGAATGAGTGCTGGGGTAGAAGCATATGAGGGCGATACAGTCAGACTCTTTATCAATGTAGGTAAGAAGGATAATCTTCAAATCAATGATCTTGTTAAGTTTATTGCATCTAATACAACAATAGAAGGCAAGTTAATAGGCAAAGTAGATTTGTTAGATAAGTTTTCTTTCTTTGAAATACCAAAAGCTTACTTAGGTGAAGCTATGTCAAATCTTATCGATCAAACCTTAAAGGGCAGAAAAGTTAACCTTGAGGTTGCAAATAAAAAGCAAGGTGGTCGTGGGAATAATAGAGGTTACCAGGAATCAGGCAATAAGAAGTATGCCAGAAGGTAATTAGTGGGGATTCATTCGCTTGCAAGTGTCTTATTTGCAGGCGATTTTTATATGAAGAATACTTTGGCTATGTTTTGTGGATTGACTATTTTTTATATATGTATTATTATTCATTTGGAAGTAATTAAAAGTGCAAAAAACAGATAGGTTTTTGTAAATGAACACATTAGTTACATATCAGCAAGAGAACAAATAAGTTATTAAGCATAGGCGAGGGAGGCAAGTAGATATGGATTTTCTTATTCAAGGGATTACAGCTATTACATGGCAGCAAGTGTTAATGTGGGGTATTGGAGGACTGCTCATTTACTTAGCTATTTGTAAAGATTTAGAACCAGCATTGCTGCTGCCAATGGGTTTTGGCGCTATTTTAGTTAATATACCATTTTCAGGGGTGCTTCATCAAACACTAGTTGGTATAGGTGATGTTAATGGTATCATAGAATGGTTATTCGAAGTTGGAATAGAGGCTGCTGAAGTACTGCCTTTGCTGCTCTTTATAGGGATAGGTGCTATGATAGACTTTGGCCCGCTTTTATCTAATCCAAAGCTATTTTTATTTGGTGCTGCAGCACAATTCGGTATCTTTGTAACTGTAGTATTTGCAAGCATGCTTGGGTTTGATTTTAAAGATGCAGTTTCAATTGGGATTATTGGTGCAGCAGATGGTCCGACATCTCTTTTAGTTTCACAGGTACTTAAAAGCAACTATATTGGAACGATTGCCGTTGTAGCCTATTCGTATATGGCGTTAGTGCCTATTATCCAGCCTATTGCGATTAAACTCGTTACGACTAAAAAAGAACGCCGTATCAAGATGCCATATAATCCTAAAAGTGTATCTCAAACAACCAGAGTACTATTTCCTATAGTTGTTTCTATTATTGCAGGGCTTGTAGCTCCTGCATCTGTAGCGCTCGTTGGATTTTTGATGTTTGGTAATTTAATTAGAGAATGTGGTGTTTTAAAATCATTATCAGAAACAGCACAAAAAGAATTTGCAAATATTATTACACTTGTTCTAGGTATTACAATCTCAGCTACGATGAGAGCTGAATCTATGATAAGCGTGCAGACACTTATGATTATGGGACTTGGACTATTAGCCTTTGTATTTGATACCATCTCTGGGGTGCTTGTAGCTAAAATCTTTAACTTGTTTCTTAAAGAAAAAATTAACCCTATGATTGGCGGAGCGGGCATTTCAGCTTTTCCTATGTCAGCAAGGGTTGTACAAAAATTAGGGCTTGAAGAAGATAAGCATAATTTCCTTCTTATGCATGCTATAGGTACTAATGTATCAGGTCAAATAGCTTCTGTTATAGCCGGTGGTGTTATATTAAGCTTAGTACCTACACTTATTAGATAAGAGGAGGCCGAATATAATGGATATGGTAAATGTAATGAATTCACTGATTTTAATGGGTAAAGGAATGACCGCTATTTTTGTAGTTACTATAGTCATCTTTTTAATTGTAACCTTACTTATAAAGTTTACTCCTAACAACTCGAAAAGTGATAAATAATATAAGAGATAAAAAATATACAGCCTAAGTTAAAAGACAACTTAGGCTGTATATTTTTATTTTCTGTCCCAAACGGTAAATTTAAAAGTATAGCCATCTGAAGTAAGGGTGTTACCAGGAAAACTTTGAACTAACTGGAATGCATCAGTGTATTCTGGAAAAGAGGTATCACCATCTATTATCTTATCTACCATGGTAATATAGAGACGATTGGTATAAGGAAGAAATAATTGATAGATTTCACCGCCACCAATGATAAAACTTTCGGCGCGGGTACTGCATGTAATTAAAGCTTCTTCAAAACTATGGATAATACTCGCTCCATCTGCAATAAAGTTTCTATCCTGGGTAAGAACAATGTTTTCTCTATTAGGAAGGGGGCGGCCGATACTTTCATACGTTTTTCTTCCCATTACTATTGTATGCCCATTAGTTTTTTCTTTGAAGTATTTAAGGTCTTCAGGGATATGCCATGGAAGGCTGTTATTGATACCTATCTGGTTATTTTTACTTGTAGCTACGATCATATTTATCATAAAGTTAAAACCTCTTTCTAAATGTTTGAATATGTAGGGGATTTATTAAAATAACATAGTGGCAGGCCACAGGGCTTACCTATATTTTACACTGCCACAGGAGCTTTAATAGCTGGATGCGGATTATAGTTCATAAGCTCAATATCAGTCATTTCAAAATCAAATACGCTTTTGACAGCTTTATTTAATTTAAGGGTTGGAAGAGGCCGTGGTTCTCTTGTCATTTGTAATTTTATTTGGTCAATGTGATTTGAATAAATATGTACATCTGCTCCGGTGTAAATGAGGTCACCGACTTCCAGACCGCATTCATGGGCAATGAGATGGGTAAGAAGTGCATAAGAAGCAATATTAAAAGGTAGTCCTAAAAACACATCATTTGACCTCATGTTAAACATGCAGCTAAGCTTACCTTCTAATACATAGAACTGAAAGCAGAAGTGACAAGGCGGCAGCTGCATAAGTCCTTCATAGACAGAATCAACTGCCCACGCATTAACAAGCAGTCTTCTTGATGTGGGATTGTTTTTTATCTCGTTAATCACCCATTTGATTTGATCATAAGTTTTGCCATTTGAGCCTTCCCAGCTGCGCCATTGTTTGCCGTAAACATTACCAAGGTCGCCATAGGTTTTAGCAAAGGAATCGTCTGTAAGCACCTTTTCCTGATAACAGGCCATTTGCTCCTTGTAAACCGTATTAAAAGCCTCATCCTTTGTGGCACGTATACCGAAATCGGTCATATCAGGACCTGTATAATCTTCAGACTGAACCCATTTTTGAAAGCCCCATTCATCCCAAATATGATTATTATTTTGGAGCAGATACCTAAGATTAGTATCTCCTTTTAAGAACCATAAAAGTTCACTTACAATAAGTCTAAAAGGCACACGCTTAGTTGTAAGAAGGGGAAAGCCTTGAGATAAATCAAAGCGCAGCTGATAGCCAAAAATACTGAGAGTGCCTGTCCCAGTACGGTCACCTTTGAAAATACCTTTTTCTAATATCGTTTCACACATCATTAAATAATCTTTATCAGTTTGATTCATTTATTTTGCCTCCTTGTTGTTTGCTTAGCCATTCAAGTGCAAGCTGTACTTCATTATCCCAGTAGGAAAAATCATGTCCACCTGAACCTTTGTGATAGACTGCATCATAACCTATTTTATCTAAATGTTTTTTAAAGGACTCATTATCTGGATATAAAAAGTCTTCAGTTCCGCAGCACATATATAAGGAAGGTTTAGTATCTAATCCGCTTGTTTCTTCTGCAAGCTTAAATAAATTATGAGGCCTTTCCTCTAAGGTACTGATATCACCAAATGCCAGTTTAACATCATAAGATAAATCAAGTAAATGTTGATAGTCAGGAATTCTAGCAATATCCAGTGGTCCAGAAAGACTAAAAGCTGCTTTAAATTGATCTGGATTAGATAAAGCGATTTTAAATGCACCATAGCCTCCCATAGAAAGGCCGCCTATAAAACGCTTAGCAGGATCTTTAGATAAAGGGAAAAAGGTTTCACAGGTATTTATAAGTTCCTTGCTGATATAGCTATAATAAGGAGAACCATACACCATATCTGCATAAAAGCTTCTGGCGCCAAAAGGCATGACAACAGCAATACCATGAGTTGCAGCATACCGATCAATAGCACACTTTCTTGACCAAATAGTATGGTCATCGCCTAATCCATGCAAAAGATATAAAGTAGGAAAGCCGTCAGGGGGAACCGCATAACCTCCTCTTTTGTTAGGAAGGTCTTGAGGGAGACATACATTTATATTAGTAGTAAAGCCTAGTATTTCAGAATAGTAACTGCATTGTATAAAAGCCATAAAAAAATCGCTCCTTTAGTAGAGTGTTTACGGTTTAAGTATATCCTAAAAGGGTTAAAATGTAAAAGTTATTTGACACTCAGGAAGTTATTTACATGCTGTTATAAAAGCTAGAAATACTATAAACTTTGAAATGTTAGACATAAAATATCACTAAATTGCCTTGATTTTTTATAATACTTATGATAACCTAATGAAGTAAGTTAAAATATTGAAACAAAAACGATAGGTAGGCCTCTTGTAACAAAAAACATGGCAAGACCGAAAAACGTTTTGCGTAACAGTGTTTTAGCAATAAAGAATTTTTTTAAGGAGGCCTAGTTAATATGACAGGTAAAGTTAAATGGTTTAATGCAGAAAAAGGTTTTGGATTCATTGAAAGAGAAGGCGGAGATGACGTATTCGTACATTTCACAGCTATCCAAGGCGAAGGTTTCAAAACTTTAGAAGAAGGTCAAGAAGTTAACTTCGATATCGTTGATGGTAACAGAGGACCA
>JARBUI010000033.1 GCA_029239755.1 Clostridia bacterium
GTCATAGCATTTTAGAGCTACACTTTCAGTAATCTCAATCTCTAAAAGCTTTGGGCTCAATCCTGTTTCCTTTAAAATCTTTTTAACAATCCCTACTAGATTGTTATGTTCGAATTGAACTATTGAAAGATTTACTGCTACCTTCATAGGTCTCCTATCTTCCTCTTGCCACTGTTTACTCTGCAGGCATGCTTCTCTTAGTGCCCACTCACCAATAGGAAGTATCATTCCTGTTTCTTCGGCTAGTGGTATAAAGCTCAAAGGTGGAATAAGTCCCTTAGTTGGATGCTGCCACCTAATCAGTGCCTCCATTCCTATGATTTCATTATTGCTAATATCTATTTGGGGTTGATAATGAAGTATAAATTCATTGTTTGCAACTGCATTTCTTAAATCATTAACTAACTCAAGCTTTTCTAATGCCTCAATATTCATCTCACCATTAAAAACATGGCATATATTTTTCCCATTGGCTTTAGCGCTGTACATAGCAGTATCAGCATTTTTAATAATTTCCTGTACGTCCTCTCCATGTTCAGGATAGTAAGCTATACCTATACTTGCAGTAATATAAAATTCTTTATCCTTTATATGTATTGGCTTGCTTATACCCTGTATAAGCTTATTCATTTTTTCAAGAAGCTTATGCATATCCTCAGCTTCTGGCATTATTATAATAAACTCATCTCCACCTAATCTACCCGCAAAATCATCAGCATCAATACAGCTTTTAACTATGGCACTAATCTTCCTAAGCATCACATCTCCAGCATCATGACCCATTGTATCGTTGATAAGCTTAAAATTATCTAAATCAAGAAAGGCAACAGCTGCCTTAGTGTTATTTTCCTTTGCATTAATAAGTATCTTTTCTAAAGCTTCATTTATTAAGGCTCTGTTAGCTAGGCCTGTTAAAGAATCATAATGAGCCATCTTATGTATTATCTGATGAGCCTTATCGCACTCTTCTACATTAGGTATAATTATAACTTTTCCAATGGTTTCTCCCTTGTTATCTAATACCTCATTTATAAACATATTAATGCAAACCTTAGTATTAATACTTTCATTAAAAGTATAAGAAAAGTGCTGTTCATGAAGTCTATGTTCTGCACTCTCACAGCTTGAGTCATCATTAAGCTTTTTTCTAAGTTCATCTATTATATTATCATTAGTCTTGTTAATTATATCCTTATCTTCTTTTTGAATTATTTTCTTCACAATATTATTTACATATATAACAAACCCTTGCTTATCAGTAAGAACCACTCCGTCTCCTATGTTTGATGAGACTGCATCTAACCACTGCATTTGATTATCTATTTTACGTTCTGTCATAACTTATTAATCCTTTCAGTTGAAATTATTGGATGCCTGTGAAATCTAATTATAGTACATATTACCTGTGCCAGATGTGATTCAAATCAAAAAGCAGCTATAAAAATAGCTGCTTTTTGATTTGAAAGTTATTTATATTTTAAACTTCTTAAGAATTTCATCCAGTCTTTCAGCCAAATTACTTAGCTGCTCTGCTGAACCTGTAACCTCTTGCAGCCCTGCTGACTGTTCTTCTGAAGAAGCACTAACCTCTTCTGTTGTTGCTGCTGTCTCCTGGGCAACTGCTGCAACCTCAGCTATCTTTTGAATTACAGTATTCTTGCTGCAATTTATCTCTTGAAGTGATATACTCACCTTTTCTATATTTTCTTCAAGCATCTTTGAAGCCTCTGCAATAATTTCAAAGCTAGAGTTTGTCAGCAAAACACTTCTTTCTGACTTTTCATTTAAGGTTATAGACATCTGAATTCTTTCGAGAACAGAGTCCACACTCTTTTTAATATCAGCTATAACTTTATTAATAGCTCCTGCTGACTCAGCGGATTGCTCTGCAAGCTTTCTAACCTCATCTGCAACTACAGCAAAGCCTCTCCCAGATTCTCCTGCCCTTGCAGCTTCTATACTTGCATTTAATGCAAGTAGACTTGTCTGTTCAGTAATAGTTTTTATAGTATCTGTTATAGCACCTATCTTGTTTGAATTATCTGCTAAAACTAATATTTGCTGCTCAAGTTGCTTATTTGCAGTAAAGGACTCTTTAAAGGTTTCTTTCAAATCTTCTACAATATGAGTACCATCTTCGGTTGAAGTCTTAACATTTTTAGAAGCCGCTATCATACCTTTACTATTTTCTATGGCCTTTGCAACCTCATCTCCAAGCTCACTAACTATAATTGAGCTTTCATCAAGACTTGAAGCTTGGTCTTGAGCTCCTGCAGAAACTTGTTGAACTGCTCTGGCTACTTCTTCACCTACGGCATTTGACTGCTGTGTAATAGAAACTAACGACTCTGAAGAACCCTTTATACCTACTGACGTATCGTTTATATTTTTAAGCATAGCAACCATGTCTTGAACCATGTTGTTAATTGCATTGCTTATAGCTTCAATTTCATAACTAATGCCTTTCCTTTTATCAATCGCTACAGTAAAATCACCTTGACTTATTTTATTTAAGGCATCAATTAACTTTAAAATAGGTTTTGTTGTAGAGCCAGCAAATATAGCACCCGCTCCTACTGATAATGCCAAAAATATAACAGCAATTATAAGAGATATATTTCTTTCTCTATTAATTTGGTTTATAATTTCTTTTTCTGGCATAAGGCCAACTATCTTCCAGCCAGTGCTCTTCTCTTCTGTAGAATAAGAACTAAATTTTTCGCTGCCTATAGTAATTACTTCTCCACTGCTCTTAGCTGCCAGAACCTTTTCAACCCACTGTTCTTCCTTTGAGGTTTTCCCAAGCAGTGTTGAATCCTTATGAGCTATAATTCTTCCCGTTTTGTCGATTATGGCTGCGTATCCACTCTCTCCAATCTTTAAACCTTTTATAGTATCAGCCAGTGCACTTAGTTTCACATCTAGGCCAACTACACCTAAAACTTGTCCGTTTTTTGAATCTTTAACAACTTGAGCAAAAGTGATTACATACACTCCCTTTTGAACCGCATCCTCATAGGGATCTGAAATAATAGCCTGACCGTTGCTCTCTAAGGCAGCTTTATACCATCCTCTCTGTCTTGGATCATACCCTTCTGGAAGGTTTTCTTCTGGGACAAGCAACATCTTTCCATCGTTAAGTCCATAATATACGCTTTTTATACCCTTATGAGTAGTCGAAAATGATTCAAAGGACTTTTTAAGCCACACTTCTGAATCTGGATTAACAAAAATTGCAGTTGCGTTTGGATCTTGAGAAAGCATATTTATAGATTCAATATTACTTTTATTCGATTCTTTAATAACCTCAACAAGCCAATTTACGTTATCTGTAGCGCTATCTTTTAGCTGAGCATTTAAACTTTTGCCTGTGCTATATAAGCTGTACCCCGTCAATGCTGCTATAGGCATTAAAACAGCTGCAACAAGCAGTATTATTATTTGATTTCGCAAGGTTTTTTTCATTTTCTTAGTACCCCCTATATTCCTTTAGTGTTATTTATCCTTATTAACTTAATTATCGACTTATTATTCTATTACTTTAGCATTTTCGACTTGCTCTAACTTAAACTTATAAGCATATAATTAATAAAATTAAAAACACTTAAGATTTTCACCCTAAGTGTCTCATCAATTATTTAATTTCAATTCTATCCTTGCGTCTTTCACTAACATAAACAATATCACCATTTATTATTGTAACTATAGTTCTTGACATCATATCTAGAGGATGACCGCTAAAAACTACTAAATCCGCATCATAGCCAACTTCTATTTTGCCCAATCTGTCATCACAGCCTAAAATCTCTGCTCCTCTAAGTGTTATAGCTTTTAATGCTTCAATTGGGGCAAGGCCTTCAGATACAGTAAGAATTGCAACAGCACGCAATTGATCTATAGCATTGTATGGGTGATCTGTAATAAGTGCCATTTTAACTCCTGCCTCTACTAGATGCATAGCCAAACTGTAATCTCTTTTTTTAAGTTCAATCTTAATTCTTGGTGTTAACACAGGTCCTAGTGCAATAGGAACTTTCTTCTCTGCTAAGTATTCCTTAATTACCTGCGCATCTGTTCCGTGCTCGATGACTAGTTTTTTGATATTAAACTCCTCTGCAACTCTTATTGCAGTAACCATATCATCAGCTCTATGCGCATGAGCTCTTAAATATATTTCTCCTTTTAAAACTGGTATTACCGCCTCCATCTTTATATCTCTTTCTTTTATTTTTCCCTGTTCTTTGTTATACATATAATCTTGAGCTCGCATAAAGGTTTCTCTAATAAGTGCCGCAACTCCCATTCTGGTTACAGGACACTTTTTATTCGTTCCATAGGTACTTATTGGGTCTTCCCCAAATGCAACCTTTAAACCAAGAGGGTTTTTTACAATCATTTTATCAAGTATATGTCCATAGGTTTTCATAACAAAGTTTTGACCCCCTACAGGGTTATTGCTTCCCGGGCTGCACATAATTGTTGTGACTCCGCACTTAATTGCATCTAGAAAAGCTACATCCATTGGATTTACTGCATCCAATGCCCTTATGTGTGGAGTTACAGGATCAGAAGTCTCATTGTTATCTAATCCAAGCTTACCAATAGACTCCTCAATTATCCCCATATGTGTATGACAATCAACCATTCCTGGAATAACATAGTTTTCTTTAACATCTACTGTCTTTAGATTTTCTGCTTCAAAATCAATAACCTCAGATATTTGCATTATCTTTTTATCTTCTATTAATATATCCTTCTTATGGGTTTCACCATTATTCATATCGATAAGCAAACAATTCTTTAATAAAACAAGCTGCATTGAGCCCCTCCTGTATTCCTCTTACTGTACTGAAAGATTATCAATCTTTCAGTTTCCTAGATTACCTTTTATTTTCACTTAAGTATTATGCCTTAATTAGTCATTTAAAATGCATAAAAGTTGTAGATAAAACTACAAAAAAATAAAAGAGTGTCTCATAAATAAAATGAGATACCCTCTATAAAAAACCTATATTATCCTCCTAATGTAGCCACCATCACAGCTTTTATGGTATGCATTCTATTTTCAGCCTCATCGAAAACCACTGAATGCTTGCTTTCAAACACTTCATCAGTAACTTCCATTTCCTTAAGACCAAACTTTTTATACATTTCCATGCCAACGGAAGTATTTAAGTCATGAAAGGCTGGAAGACAGTGCTCAAACAATATATTTGGATTGTCAGTCATCTTTAACATTTCCATTGTTACTTGAAAAGGCTTTAATAAATTAATTCTTTCTTCCCAAACTGAATCTGGCTCTCCCATGGATACCCAGACATCAGTATAAATTACATCCGCGCCCTTAACTCCCTCTTCAATGTTATCCGTGCAGGTTATTGTTGCACCAGTTTCAGCTGCAACAGCTAAACACTTATCGAGAAGTTCTTGTGCTGGGAACAGGCTCTTTGGAGAAACCATTCTAAAGTCCATACCCATTTTTACGGCACCGATTAATAGTGCATTGGCAACATTATTTCTTCCATCACCTGAATATACAAAAACCATTTTATTGTAAGGCTTTTTTAAATGCTCCTGTGCAGTTAAGAAGTCAGCAAGCACTTGAGTTGGATGGTCAGCATCTGTTAAACCGTTCCACACTGGCACTCCTGAATACTTGGCTAAATCTTCAACAGTCTTTTGTGAATAGCCTCTGTACTCTATTCCATCATACATTCTTCCAAGTACTCTGGCAGTATCAGCTATAGATTCCTTTTTCCCCATTTGGCTTCCTGATGGTCCTAAGTAAGTCACATGAGCCCCCTGGTCTAAAGCAGCAACCTCAAAAGCACATCTTGTTCTTGTAGAATCTTTTTCAAATAATAAAGCAATATTCTTTCCCTTAAGCTTCTGCTGCTCAGTTCCAGCATATTTCGCCCTCTTCAACTCTGTAGACAAATCAAGCAAGAATTCTATCTCCTTTGGAGAGTAGTCCATCAATGTCTTCATTATCATTTAATCTCTTCCCTAAATAGCGGCTGACTCATACACCTCGGTCCGCCTCTCCCCCTGCTCAGTTCCCCTGATGGTATTGATATAACCTTCACGTTATGCTTATCCAATATTTCATTAGTGATGTAATTTCTCTCATAGGTTATAACCTTTCCTGGTGATATGGCAAGAGTGTTGGAACCATCGTTCCACTGTTCTCTTTGTCCTACAACTCTATCTCCTCCGCCGCAGCGGATAAGAGATACATCCATCTTTAAATACTTAGAAAGTATTTTCTCAAGACTGCCCTCTTCTTCAACAACCTTTAAACATCTATTTTTATAGTCATAGGTTATGGCATTTACTTTCAGGTTTCCTTCGATACCCTCATGAACTGTAAACTTATCATAGTCAATCATAGTAAATACAGTGTCTAAATGCATAAAGGCCCTTGATTTAGGAATATTAAAGGTTAAAACTGTTTTAAAACCATCTTCTGCCTCAAATATATTTTTAGCGATTTTCATTATAGCCTCCATGCTGGTTCTCGCACTGTTTCCTATAGCTATAACCTCATTAGAAAAAATCAGCTCATCTCCACCCTCTATGCTGAATTTTTCGTCTCTGTCATACCAAAACGGAATGTTGGAGTTCATAAAATCAGGATGATACCTAAAAACATACTTAGCAAAAATTGTTTCCCTGTGTCTTATGTGGTTTTTCATAGCATTAAGTGTTATACCTTTTCCAATGGAGGCAAAAGGATCTCTTGTAAAATAAAGATTTGGCATAGGTTCCATTATAAATGGATATTCATTATTTTCCTCACTGAGACCAATTTCTTTATTTCTTGTTCCAGCAATTATCTTATCAATCATCTCTTTTTCAGGAAGGCACCGTAAATAATCCT
>JARBUI010000011.1 GCA_029239755.1 Clostridia bacterium
TCCTGTAGAATACAGGCTCAGTCTCTTAGCTGTATAAAATAATTGCGTAGCAGTTAAAAACTACTACGCAATAAAGTCTAACATATGGGGGTCACATCAATTTTCAAGGCGTTTTTTATTTATAATAAAGCAGCATGGCTATACAGAAGGTGTGAAAAATAAAATTAAAGGACTTAAACTTAATACCTGTGGTTTTTTTGTACTTAAGATAACGAGGATAAGTAGAGCCTAACTTATCCATCGCCCACCTTCTTCAGTTATCTTCCATGTGCCTTTAATCTTTTGAAACACCATTTTATCTGTGCCAATAGCTCCCGTTCCAGAACGCCACTTACTTACTCTTAAAGTAAGTGCCTTGTCAGTCATAGGTTCATCCTCGATTCTGAATAGAATTCCCTCTTCAAAGTATAAGTCTTTTATTAATCCCTCCGCTTGTAAATCTTCAAAAGTAGTATCCATTACAGTGAGATTATATTTTTCCAGTGCACTAAGTAATTCTTTTTTACTATCAATGTTAAGATTGTCTATTTTTGTAGTATCTATAGCCAAGTACTTGATATCTCCATTAAGTCCAGGATCTTCTGCGTAGAATGTATCAATGGCCAGCAGATAGGCTTCTGTCAGAGGATCAACGTGTTTCTCTTGAGCTATGGGGGATGGATTTGCCGTTGGTGATAGGATACGTATAATATCGGCAGTTGCTTGAACAGGATAACTTTCAGCTACGGGGCCTATAAATTGTATTTCAACTGCTGTATCCGCACCTAAATAGTCTATTGCAGCATCTACCTGCACACCATTCACTATAATGACAGTGTTCTTTGTGATCTTAACACTTGCTTTGTCATACGTTGTTGTATTTGATGAAACAGTCGCTTCTACTAAAAGGCTGTCAACCTTATTTTTTATAGATGTGTCTAAAGTGACAGATGTGATATTTCCTTTAATATCTATTCTTTCCATATTTAAATCTGCTTTACCACATCCAACAAATATAAATAGGCTTATGACTAATAGCGTATACTTCATTTTTTTCATATTTCACCTCGTATCTTTTTGAAAGTTAGACGTATAAATTTTTAATAAGTTCCATTAGACTGTTTCAAGTACAAAGTTGACGGCGTTAGGCTGCAGACATCTCAAGTATGTCTGCAGCCTTTTAGATTTTGAATAATGATATGGATATAACTAGTGAACAAAACGACCTTGATCCGGTTTAGCAATTTCATCAAAGTCATTAATCAGCATTTCTAAATGCTTGGTCAGCTCCTCGCCCGCAAGAGGTTTTCCGTGGCTTGTGATTGCTAAAGATGGATTTAAATTTTTGAGACGTATGATTGATTGTTTTGCTGTTTCCCAATCGGTAGTCATGTATGCCGGAGGGCCGCTTATCTGCTCTCGCTGGGTCATTACAGAGGACAGGGATTCTTGTTTTGTTGTTGAAAATGCGTCTGCGACAATGAGAACACGATCTTTTTCTCTAAATAATGAAATGTGCCCAACTGTATGTCCAGGTGTATGAATCCATCTCCAACCTGGCATATCAGGAATAGTGCCGTCATTAGGCAGTGCTTTAGCATAACTACATATGTCAATGCTTGTATGTGGAAATGTTGGAGACAACATTGATACCATGCCGCCGCCAACAGTTGGGTCTCCCGTAGGATAATCCTTTTGACCTGTTATATAAGGCATTTCCAGCTGATGGGCATAAACAGGTACACCCCACATTTTGGAGAGTTGAATAACTGAACCCACATGATCAAAATGACCATGAGTAAGAATGATTGCTTGGGGCCTGCTATCTTTACCAAAGCGCTTTTCTATCGATTCTAATATAAAGTCGGCAGAGTTTTCAAGGCCAGTATCTACAAGGACAAACTCTCCAGTAGCGGAATTCGGGTCGCCGACTAAACAAGCGGTAACAATTTTAAATTGTAAAATGAGTATATCAGGAGTAATTTCTTGTGATGAAGTGTTCATTGCAGATAATCCTTCAACCAGCATATTTCCCATTCTTAATTCCTCCAATCGTAAATAGATGTTTGCATGTTATTCTGTGGAAAAGCAATGAAATTATTCATGTTAATAGGATCACTTTAAAATAAGTGATATATGAAATATTTTAAGTAAGGGATGAAATTAACAAAAAAGAGATATATTATAGAGAAACGAACATTAAAGTTAATCACTTTTATGAAAGCTTAATCCATTATTTAAAAAGGAGGATTACTAATGAAAAAAGGCAAAGGATTTGTCAAAAAT
This sequence comes from Clostridia bacterium, assembly GCA_029239755.1. GTDB lineage: Bacteria > Bacillota > Clostridia > Lachnospirales > Cellulosilyticaceae > FMMP01. Next base: position 2,266 of record JARBUI010000011.1, read on the forward strand.
CTTGGAAGTATAATCATTATAGCAATGTTTATAGGTATCATTGCAGGAGTGATGATGGGTGAGAATGCAAGTATTTTTAGACCAGTTGGGGACTTATTTGTTCAGCTTATTAAAATGGTTGTCATCCCTCTTGTAGCCGTTTCAATCATAGGTGGTGCAGCATCATTAGGGAATGGTAAATCTGCAGGGAAAATTGGTATTTTTACTTTTGCATATTATCTTGGGACAACAGTCATTGCAGTTATTCTAGGGCTTATAGCTGGAGAAATATTTAAACCAGGATCAGGTATTTCACTGGAATCAATTAATGCGATGTTCTCTAATGAATATGTAGACAAAGGGAGCCTGCCAACCTTTTGGGAAACGCTGCTAGGAATAGTACCTGCAAATCCAATCAAGGCACTCGTTGAGGGCAATATTCTTCAGATTTTATTTTTTAGTCTATTTCTTGGATTTGGCATATCTTCACTGCAAGAAGATAAGAAAGTTTTTCTTACTAAGTTTTTAGATGCCCTTACGGATGCACTAGTTTTTATCATTTTAAGAATCATGTATATAGCTCCAATTGGTGTTTTTGCATTAATGGCGGATGCTACAGGTACTTTTGGATTCAGCATTCTGACACTTGTATTAAAATTGTTTGTGGTCTATGTAGTAGTACTAATCATTCATACATTTGGTGTATACTCTTTGGCAATCAAGCTATTTTCTAAAGTTTCCCCTATAAAGTTCTTCCAAAAGATTTATAAGGTACAAGCTGTAGCCTTATCAACAGCATCATCTATGGCAACATTAGCAATTAATATGGAAACTTGTGAAGAAGAATTAGGTGTTTCAAAGGAAACAACCTCCTTTGTACTACCACTCGGAGCTACCATCAATATGGATGGTAATGCAATTTATTATGCTTTGGCAGCCTGCTTTTTTGCTCAACTATTTGGTATTCAGTTAGGGATACAAGAATATTTAGCAATTATTATTACTGCCACTATAGGTTCAATAGGACAGGCTGGTGTCCCAGGTCCATCTTTACTTGTTGTTGCAGTTCTTCTTGCAGCCAACATTCCTGTTATAGGCTTACCATTACTTTTTGGGGTAGATAGGCTATTTGACATGCTTAGAACAGCAGTTAATGTTACAGGGGATGCTTCTTGTGCTATAATTGTAGATAAGTTTAGAAATAGGTAGGATAAGGGAACTAAGATATAAAAAGGTTATGCTGCGCTATTACTTAATAGCCGGCATAACCTTTTGAATTTGATTTTTATAGTAACTCATTATTTTTTTTGTAGTACTTCCAGGTAAGCCATTTCCTAGAAATTGATCATCAATCCTTACTACAGGCATGACTTGTATAACAGAATTAGTAATAAATACTTCGCTGGCTTTATATAACAAATCGATTTTGAATTCACCCTCAATAATCTGCAGATTAAGTTCTTCAGGAATATCTCTTATGAGTAATTCTCTGACAATGCCATTTAATAGACCACACTTAGCTTCCGGCGTATAGATTTTGTTATCTTTGATAAAGAAAATATTACTGGAACTGCATTCGCAAATCAGGTTATCTGAATTTATAAACAGAGCTTCATCAAAGCCAGCTCTCACTGCCTCTTTTTTTGCAATCATGTTATCCAAATAATTTAAAGTCTTTAACTGAGATAAGGGAGAACTGGAATTACGCTTTATTGATGAAGTCTTTAGGGTAAAGCCTTTTTCATAGCTGAGAGGATCGTAGGGCACCTCTCTATGAGTAAATAAAATAGTTGCTTCTTTAAAACCTTTTGTTATCGTAATTCTTAATACCCCATCAGATAAATGTATACTGCTAATAAACCTTTTGATTTCATCTTCCAGAACATACTGAGAAGGGATATCTATTTCCATGATTCGCAAAGAAGTTTCTAGTCTTTTAAGATGTTCTGTTAGCATGAAAGGCATAGAATTGTATACCCTTATGGTCTCAAAGAGGCCATATCCAAATAAAAGCCCCTGATCCTTTCCCAGTATCACAGCTTGGCCTTCCTCTAGAATTTTTCCATTTATATAAATATAATCCTTTTGCATTGATATCCCCCCATGTCTTGGTACTTATCATTTATTCTTACTATTCTGCAGCATCAGCCATATCAAGAAAGTTTTTTAAAAGTTCTTTGCCATATTCAGACAATATAGACTCAGGATGAAATTGTATCCCAATCGTTAGAAATTCTTTATGTCTTACGCCCATTATGGTTCCGTCTTCCGTGTATGCCTGTATTTCAAGACAAGCAGGCAGGTTTTCACTTGTTAAGCAAAGTGAATGATACCTTACCACTTTAATGCTCTTTGGAATACCAGTAAATATGCCCTTACCATCATTTATAACGCTGGATTGTTTACCATGAACAACATCTGGGGCAAGATCTACAATACCTCCAAGAGCAAGTCCGATAGCTTGATGTCCGAGGCAAATGCCCAGTATAGGAATAATACCATTAAACTGCTTGATGATATCTATAATAGTTCCTGCCTGCTCAGGTCTGCCAGGCCCTGGAGAAAGGATAATACACTTTGGCTTTAATCTTTTAATATCTTCAGCAGTTAGTTCATCGTTTCTGTAAACAGCTATATTTGGAGTTATTTCACCAATATACTGATATAAGTTATACGTAAATGAATCATAATTATCAATTAAGAGAATCATTTTATTTCCTCCCATTTATCTAGAAAAAAGCAAAGCTTTTCTTAATGCAGCACCTTTATCTAAAGTTTCCTGGTATTCTTTTTCAGGGGTTGAATCCCAGACGATACCTCCACCCACTTGATAATAAGCTCTATTTCCTTTGATTAGAATGGTACGGATGACTATGTTCATGTCCATATCTCCGTCAAAGCCAATATAACCTATAGAGCCTGTATAGATGTGCCTGCAAGTTGGTTCAAGTTCATCTATAATCTCCATAGCTCTTATTTTAGGAGCGCCAGTTATGGAGCCACCTGGAAAAGTGGCTTTAATACAATCAACTGCATCACAGTCTTCACGTAATTTGCCTGTTACAGTAGATACCATATGAAAAACGGTTGAATATTTTTCGATACAAAATAGTTCAGGAACCTTAACTGAGCCAAACTCGCATACCTTGCCAATATCATTCCTCATTAAATCTACAATCATAAGGTTTTCTGCCATATCCTTAGTACTGTTTTTCAAAAGGTGACTATTTTCTTTGTCTTCTTTATCATTTTGCCCCCTTGGCATTGTACCTTTTATCGGTCTTGTTTCAACCATCCCTTTTCGTATTTGCAGAAATCGTTCAGGTGAACTGCTTACGATCTGAAAATCTCCATATTCAAGAAATGAGGCAAAGGGAGCAGGGTTTATTGTCCTAAGTGTTTCATATATATTTAAAGGGTGTGTGTTAATCATAGTAGTAAATCGCTGCGTCATATTCATCTGGTATATGTCTCCAAGACGAATATAGTTTCTTGCTTTATCAACAGCCTTATAATAGTCCTGCTGAGAGAAATTCGATTCTAAATGGAGACTATTGTCTTTAAAGGACTCGTTTAAATAAGAATAGTCGGAGACGACACCCTCCTCTATAAATCTTTTAAGGTGTTTTACTTTTTTATCAGCATGCTCTTCACTAAAATGAGGAAGACCAGCTGATACTGCATACTTTTTTTCATCTAAATGGTCAATGACTATAATTCCGTCATAAAACCCCATTATCATTTCAGGCAGTGAAATATCGTTAGAGGTTGTTTGGGGCAGCTTTTCGATATGATGGCATAGATCATAAGCCATATAGCCTACTGCACCTCCCACAAAAGGGATTGAAGTATCATTTTTTATAGAATATCTTTGCAGCAGCTTTTTTAAAACATGAAATGGATTATCTGCAATTTCCTTTATCTCATCGTTTTCTATGATCTTTATTTTTCTGCCGCTAGACTCTATTCTTAAAAATGGATTACATCCAATAAAAGAATACCTTCCTAGATTATCATGGCTCATCCCACTATCTAAAAAAAAGCTATATTTTTCTTTGAAAAACAATTTATATATTTGAAAAGCATTTAAATCTGTATCAATTTCTTCATAATATATTTTTTTCATAGTTCACCATCATTATGTTTTTTATTAAAGAAAACTCGTTTTAAGAGCTGATGAAGCAGCACTATATAGTTAGACCAACTGTATAATATCATAAACCAATCTAAAGTGCTACCATTAGCTGAAATATACCAAGATACGTAAAAAATAGGAGTTAACTTAAAAAAATTGTAATCTGTCTTAGTGTCGGATATAATAAAATTAAATATAATAATTAAAAAGACAGTTTAATGAGGATTAATATGACCATTTTTATTTTTTTTATAGGTTTACTGATTGGACTTTTACTGAATTTAGCTGTGAATAGGATAAGTTATGATATATGTAAAAGTAAGATCTATTCAGTAAACCTTTTTATCATTTTTATAAGTGGGATATTATTTTTAACACTCTTTTTAAGGTTTGGATTTGGCAGACTCTTTATAAAAGGAGAATTGATGACAGCAATATTAATCATTGTTTCTTTTGTAGACTTAAAACATGAGATTATTCCAGATAAGTTATGGATACTCGCCCTAATAGGTGGGATGTTATTTGTTTTTATAGGAGATATGCCTTTAATAGGCAGCCTGCTTGGCATGCTTACAGGGGGAATATTACTTTTCCTTTTAGCACTTCTACCTGATGCACTAGGTGGGGGAGATATTAAAATAATGTTTGGGCTTGGAGCTTTTCTTGGGCCGTATAAGACTTTATGGGCCATTTTTCTGGCGTTTGCATTATCAGCTGTTGTTAGTATTTTTTTGTTAGTATTAAAAATAAAGGGGCGTAAAGATCATATACCTTTTGGGCCATTTTTAGCATTAGGAAGTTTTATTTCCTTTTTAATCTGATATTCCTATAACAAGGTTTTCAAGTGGAGGTGATAGGATGGTAGGCAACGTGGAAATAGACATTAGCACCATCAGTGAAATAAGTAAAAAAATAATAGGAGAAATAGGCTCCAGCAGGGAACAGATTCTTAATATTATCGACAGTATAAGGAATGAGCAGGAAAGCCTGAAGTCACAGTTAGCTCAAATAAAAAATGAAGTGGCGAAAGTTATCCATGAAGTAGATGAGCTTGAAAAACAAGACAGACTCATGAGAAAGAGACTTGCAGAGGTATCTGCAGATTTTCAAAAATATACAGAAGAAGATGTTAAAGCAGCGTATGAAAAAGCATTTGAGGTTAAAGTAAACTTTTATACTAAGCAAGGCGAAGAAAAAACCTTAAGAGAGAAAAGAACTCAGTTAGAAATAGCTTTAAAAAAGTCAATAAAAAACATAGAGAGTGCTGAAAAGGTAGTCAGCCAAATAAGTGTTGCCCTGGGTTACTTGGAGGGAGATATGCTTACAGCTTTAGGCGGGGCCGATAAAAACTCAGAAATGTTTTTAGGCATAAAGATTTTGGAAGCTCAGGAGGATGAGCGAAGGAGAATAGCAAGGGATATTCATGATGGGCCTGCACAGCATATGGCGAATGTTGTCATGAAGGTTGATATTTGTGACATGGTTATACAAAAAGATTTAAAAGAAGGGCTTGCGGAACTTGCAAGCTTAAAAGAAAGTGTTAAGGTAGCTTTAAAAGAAGTCAGAAATATTATTTTTGACTTAAGGCCCATGTCTCTGGATGATTTAGGACTTAATCAAACGGTACAGGAAATGATAAAATCGATTATTAAAGAGTCTTCTATTGATATCAAATTAAGATTAAAGCCCATACAGGAAGAAATAGAGCCTATTATACAAGTCGCTGTATATAGAATTATTCAAGAAGTTTTTAATAACATTAAAAAGCATTCTAAGGCAAAGCATGCAGAAGTAAAGTTAGACTTTGGCACAAAGTATTTGATGCTTATTATCTCTGATGATGGTGTTGGATTTGATGTGGAAGAAACTTTAAAAAAAGTTAAGACAAAAGCATCATCCTATGGTCTTATTGGGATTTTTGACAGAGTTAATCAGCTTCAAGGGAAAATTGAAATAAAATCTTCGCAAGGGACAGGAACGGTTTATACTGTTAAGCTTCCTATTAATCGAGAGGTGATTAGGGATGAAAAAAGAGGACATTAAAGTATTCATTGCGGATGATCATGACATCATTAGACAAGGGCTTAAGAGAATTATTAGTTTTGAGGAAGAGATAAGTGTTATAGGTGAGGCGGAAAATGGAGAAAAGGCACTAGAGTTGTTGGAGGGGCTTAAGCCTGATGTAGTGATTCTGGATTGTAATATGCCGCTTAAAAATGGTATTGAAGTTCTGCAAAGTGTAAAGCAGAAAGATGCAGCTATTAAGGTTATTATGCTTACTGTTGAGAATGACAGAAAAACAATTCACAATGCAATAGATATCGGGGCAGATGGTTATATGTTAAAAGATTCTGCTGGAACAGAAATCATTCATGCTGTTAAAATGGTGTACAGGGGCGAAAAGTATATTGATAAGTCATTGATATCACTCTTGTTTATGGATATAAAAGATAAAAGTAAAAAAAATGATAGTGTCTTAGATGAACTTTCAAGGAGAGAGATTCAAGTTCTGATGGAAATTTCCAGAGGGTTAAGTAATAAGGAAATTGCTGATCAGCTTTGTTTGTCAGAAAAGACAGTTAAGAACTACGCAACTAATGTTTTTAAAAAATTGAATGTCTATGATCGTGTTCAAGCTACAATTGCTGCACTGCAAAATGATATTGAAGATTACTACAAGGAAAGATATGAGGAGGAATAGGGACTTTAGTCCCTATTTTTTTATGACATTTTTCCCTATTATAATAGGACTTTTGCAATCTACAATCTTAATGGACAAGGGCATATAATGATATTAAGAAAAAGAAAACAATTTAAGGAGGAATAGATATGTTACAACTATTTAATGCTTATGTATTACCAAAACTAAATAACAAAAAAGGGCAAGGAATGGTTGAATATGCATTACTCATTGGACTTGTAGCAATAGTCGTTATTGGGGTTCTCATTTTATTAGGACCAGCTATAAGTGCAAAGTTCCAGGAAATAATAAACGCACTTTAAACAAAAGAATTGTAAAAATATCTGAAGATTGTTCCCCTTTCTTAAATGCTCTAATCAAGGATAAAGTTGATTAGAGCATTTACAATATGAGCAGTTTGAAAGTGAGAGAGATTATTATGAAAAATATAAAAAACCAAAGAGGTCAAGCACTGGTAGAATTTGCGGTCATACTGCCTTTGTTATTACTTTTAATCATGGGAATTATCCAATTTGGACTAGTTATGAATGCTTATCTCACTACTCAGAATGCGGCAAGAGAAGGGGCAAGAGCTGGTATTGTTGGCGATTCTGATACAGAAGTTAAAAATATAGTGAGCGCTGTTTCCCCTAACTTAAGTGCAGATAAGCTTATTGTAAATATAACTCCTGCTGAAGGTAATAGAATTTCTGGTGAAACACTTACTGTACAGGTAAGTTATAACTATCCTATCACAATCCCTATCATAGACAGCTTACTGGGCAGTTCTATACTTCTAAATGCTAAAACCACCATGAGAATAGAATAAACGGGGGAGGGCTTTAAGTGAAACAACTTGATAGTAAGGGGAATGCAGCCATTTTATTATGTTTAGTAGTCACTGCTTTATTCGGCTTTGCCGCCTTTACGATAGATATTGGTGTAGTTTATGCGGAGAAAGCAAAGCTTGCTAATGCTATGGATGCAGCAGCTTTAGCAGGGGTACTTGAACTGCCGACGAATGAAGTTAAGGCAAAAACTGTAGCTGCTGAGTATCTGCTAAAAAATGCAGCTGATCTCTCAGGGATCATAATTAATGTTGGGTCAGACAAAAAAAGTATAGAGTTATCAGGGGGCAAAAATGTTAAGCATTTTTTTGCTCCTATTATAGGTATTAAAGAAAGCAATATTACTGGATCAGCTAAAGCTGTTATTGGACCGGCAAAATCAGTGACAGGTGGCATAAGACCTTTTGCTGTACAAATATTTGACTTTACTTATGGAGATTTAGTAACACTTAAAGAAGATGCAGGGGATGGATCAAATGGTAACTATGGAGGGATATCCTTAGGCGGACGAGGATCAAGTGTTTTTAAGATAAATGCTCTTTATGGCTATGGAGGCACTATATCCGTAGGGGATTATATAGATACCGAGCCTGGAAATATGGCAGGAGCTGTTAATGAAATTAAAGACTATATTCAGTCGGAGATAAGTACCTTTGACAACTTTCCAAGAGATTCAATTAGAATCTGGACGATACCATTAGTTGATACCTTTCAGGTTAATGGAAGAGGTGAAATAAAGGTAGTTGGCTTTGCAAACTTTTATGTGGAAGATATACAAGGCCAGTCAGGACAGATCGAAATACAAGGAAGATTTGTAAAGTTTGTTACAAATGCAGAAGTAGATATGAATTTAGCAGATACGGGTTTATATGGTGCAAAGTTAGCAAAATAAAAAGAAATGGAGGAAAAGCGCATGAAAAATACAGGACAAAAGCTAATCTTAATATCCTTTGTATTAGCACTGCTTGCAGCTATAACTGTTTTTATCTATCTTAAGTCTTTAAAGATATCTAAGAAGGCAGTGAGTAATACTACCATTGTAGTAGCAGCAGAAACTATACCTGCAAGAACGCTTATTGATAAAAGCATGCTTACTACTATTGAAGTGACAGATAACCCTATTTTCAATGACTATATCAAAGATTCCTCTCAGATAATTGGAAAACACACAAAGGAGACTGTTATTAAAAATGAAGGGTTTCTTAAGGAGAAACTTATTTACCAGCAAGATGAAGAGCTTAGTTTAAAAGTTGATAAGACTCATAGAGCTGTCACAATAAATGCAACAGGTGATTCAGGTGTGGCCCGTCTTATTAAGCCTGGAGATTTTGTGGATGTAGTCGCCTACTTGCCTGAAAAAACAAATGGAGCAACAATCATTAGACCAGATATAACGAAATTAATGCTTCAAAATATAGAAGTTATTGCGCTTGATGAACAGCTGACGAGAGAAGAAAATAAAACAGATGAGGAAGAACCTCAAAAGGAGTCAACTATCTTTTTAGTAACCTTATCTGTAAAGCCTGTAGACTTAGAAAAACTATCGCTGGCAGAAAATATAGGGAATTTAAAACTAGCTCTAAGACCTATTAAAGCGACTGATACGATTGAGACCAAAGGGACTACTTGGGAGGATATCGTGGTGTGGCCTAAGGGGGATAAGGAGTCAGACACCGCTGACGAGGATAGTTCCAAAAGCAGCAGTGAAAAAGAAAAGTATAGAAGCTATGCTGTTAAGCGTGGTGATACGCTGCAGAAAATAAGCAAAGCTTTCTATGGGACTCCAGATCACTATGAACTTATAAAAGAAGTAAATCATATAAAAGATGAAGACATTATTGTAACAGGGGAAATGATTAAAATCCCAATACTTGAAGAGTAGGAGGCGGTAATAATATGGATAAAATTAAAATACTCGTTGCAGATGATATAGAAGAAACAAGAGCTGTAATCAAGAAGATGCTAAGCCTAGAGGATGATCAATTTGAAGTGGTCGGGGAGGCAGATAATGGTCAGGATGTTCTAAATCTTATTCCTAAGCTAAGACCAGATATTGTTTTGATGGACATCAATATGCCTATATTAAATGGACTGGAGGCCACTGAAAAAATTACAAATGACTATCCTTCTGTTATTGTCATTATTATGTCTGTCCAAGCGGAAAATGAATACCTTAAAAGAGCCATGTTCCACGGGGCGAAAGAGTACATTATTAAGCCTTTTAATTATGCCAGCTTAACTGAAACGATTAAGATAACCTATGAAAAGTACAAAGAAAGACAGATGAAGCTAGCAAAAGGTGAAATGAGAAACAAAGAAGGGAAAGTTATGACTTTCTTTAGTTCAAAGGGGGGCGTGGGTAAATCTATTTTAGCCCTAAATACAGCTGTTATCCTAAGTAAAGAGGAAAAGAAAAAAATACTTTTAGTAGATATGGATTTGCAATTTGGAGATCTCTCTATGTTAGTCAACAAGTACAACCATAAAACAATCCTGGATGCAGTTGATGAGAGGCAATTAGATTCTTATGAGAGTATAAAACCTTATTTGTATAAGTATAATGAGAAATTAGATATGCTCTTTGCTCCTGGAAAACCGGAATCAGCTGAGTATATAACTAAAGACAGCACTCAGAAAATTATAGAGCTGTTAAAAAAAGAATATGATGTGATTGTTGTAGATACAGGGGTTAACTTCAATGATAATACGCTTTATATTTTAGATGAGTCTGAAAAGATATTTCTTGTCTCTACAATGGAGATTGTATCACTTAAGAATACTAAGCTTGGTATGAGAATTATGCAGTCTCTTGGATACGACAAAAACAAGGTTAAACTTGTAATCAATCGGTATACAACAAATTATGGGATAAACAGAAAGGATGTAGAAGACGTATTTAAAGATGGCATTTTTGCAATGATTCCTGAAGAAGAAAAAACGGTCAATATCTCAGTTAATAAAGGGCTTCCTTTTTGTGAAGGGGATAAATATAATAAGCAAAAAATAGGAAAGGCTCTTGAAATAATGTGCAAAGACTTGGCTAATTAGGGGGGATAGATATGTCTCTGATGAAAAGATTAGAAGAATCAAATGGGGATAAGAAAACCGGAAAATCGAGCGAAAAAGAAATAGATCCTTACTTTGAGCTTAAAATGAAGATACAAAATAGAGTCATTGAAGAACTTGATATAGATTTTAACGAGATATCTGAACATAATGAAGAACTCAAACAAAAGATTCATTTTATTATTATGAAAAACATTGAGCAGGAATCTCTTGATATGACTAATAATCAAAAAAACAAAATTAAGGAAGAGCTTTTGGATGAGATTATAGGATTTGGGCCAATAACAGAGCTTCTCGCTGATAACAAGGTTACAGAAATAATGGTTAATGGACCAGAACATGTCTATATGGAAAGAGATGGTAAGCTTGTGCTTACCGATGCTAAATTTAAAAACAATAATCATGTCCTTCACGTTATTAAAAAAATCGTAGCCCCTATCGGAAGAAGGATAGATGAAGGTTCACCTATGGTTGACGCAAGACTTCCAAACGGTTCCAGGGTTAATGCTATCATTCCGCCTTTAGCTATAGATGGGCCTTCTATAACCATAAGAAAGTTTGCAGAAGATCCTTTTAAAGTAGAAGATTTGGTAAGGTTTGGGACACTAAGTTCAAAAATGGCTGAGCTTTTAAAGTATTGCGTTGAGGGGAGACTAAATGTTGTTGTATCAGGGGGGACAGGCAGCGGAAAGACGACCACACTTAATGTTCTATCTTCTTTTATACCTCATGATGAACGAATTGTAACAATAGAAGATGCTGCAGAGCTTCAGCTTTCACAAGAACATGTTGTAAGGCTTGAAACAAGACCTGCTAATATAGAAAGTAAAGGCGAAATTACGATAAGAGATTTGGTTAAAAACAGTTTAAGAATGCGTCCTGACAGAATAATCGTAGGGGAGGTTCGTTCAGGGGAGGCACTCGATATGCTTCAAGCCATGAATACGGGACACGATGGATCCTTAACGACAGGGCACGCTAACTCACCAAGAGATATGCTGTCAAGAATTGAGACTATGGTTTTAATGTCAGGAATGAACCTACCTATAAAAGCTATAAGAGACCAGGTAGCGTCTGCTATAGATTTAATTGTTCAGCAGTCAAGGCTCATGGATGGCAGCAGAAAAATTACTTATATAACAGAGGTTCAGGGGATGGAGGGAGATGTCATTATCCTTCAGGATATATTTCGATTTGAACAAAAGGGTCTTGATAATAGGGGAAAAGTAAAAGGAGAGTTTATTACTACAGGAATTGTACCCAAATTTGTACAAAAGCTCAGAGAAAAAGGTATTAGTATACCCCCGGATCTCTTAAATAATTAAGCCTAAGGAGGTAATGAGAATGATATTTGCTGCGGCAATATTGACATTTTTCTTTCTTTGGACATTTATCATAACTATAGCTTTAAACTTACCTCATAAAGATAAGCCGTCCCATAAACTGAAATATTTTGATGAAGACTATACGCTAAGAGAAAGATATGAAAATAATAAAAAAGATAAGGCTAGGCCTTTTAAGATTATTTCAAGTTTAATTCCTCGTACTAAGTTAGGTACAAAAAAAGCCAAAAGGCTTGATACAGAGCTTATGAAAGCAGATATGCCTATTACGGCAGAAGAACTTTTGGCAGTCAAAATTCTTTCATCATCTGCTGTTTCCTTTTTATCTTTTGCAGTTTTTAAAGACTATATTATTCCTCCAGTAATCTTTATTATAGTTTGGAATATACCTAGGCTCATCATAGCAAATAGAAAAAAAGAGAGGATCAGGCTTTTTGATAGTCAGCTTAATGAAGGGATTACTATCATCTCCAATTCTCTTAAGTCAGGCTACTCGTTTTTGCAGGCAGTAGCTGTAGTTGCTGGAGAAACAAGAGATCCTTTTGCAAAGGAATTTATAAAGCTTCTTAAAGAAATGAGTCTTGGTATTTCTGAGGAAGATGCCTTAAAGAACTTAGTGATAAGAGTAGAATCAGAAGACTTAAGACTTGTGATTAATGCAATTCTAATACAAAAAGACATTGGAGGCAATCTATCTGAAATACTTGACAATATTTCAGAAACGATTAGAGAGAGACAAAAAATTAAAAGTGAGCTCAAAACATTAACAGCACAAGGGAGACTGTCAGGGGTCATTGTAACACTTTTACCTATTGTTTTAGGAATAGTTATTTACCTTTTTAATCGAGAGTACATGATGCTTTTATTTACTCATCCACTTGGAATAGGAATGGTTATTTCTGCAATAGTGAGTGAGCTGTTAGGATTTATCATGATAAGAAAAATTGTTACGATTGATATGTAGGAGGTGATTAGTTTGCTGTATGGTGCTGCGCTTATCTGTTTTTTATCGTTATTTACGATTATATATGGGATTTTAGTTTCTTTAACCAGCAGTAAAATTAGTATAGAAAAACGTGTGAAAAGTCTGAGTAGCCTAAGTACAGCAAACGATGACACTACTGAAAATAAGAGCTTTTCTGAAAGAATGCTTAAACCTTTTTATATTTCGCTTAGTCAATACTTGCTAAAAGTAACACCAGGCAGTAAGCTCACGGTGTTTAGTAAGAAACTGGAACGAGCAGGATTATTAAAAAATAACACTACAGAAAAATGGTTATATATTAAAAGTATGCTCGTCCTTGGCGCTGCAGCATTGATGGGATTACTATCTTTTATGGTAGAGGCCAATTTTTTAAAGTCCCTGATACTTGCACTTCTTATTATGCTTTGTGTCAATGTGTTTTTTAATTTTTACATATCAAGAAAAATTGAAACAAGAAAAAGTAAAATTTTAAAAGACTTACCCTATACTTTAGATTTAATCACGGTAAGTGTTGAGGCAGGACTATCCTTTGATGGGGCTATAGCGAGAGTTATAGGTAATATAAACGGAGAACTTTGTGATGAATTTGCAAAAGCTCTTAAAGAAATAAGGATGGGAATAGAACGAAAAAATGCTTTAAGAAATATGGGGAATAGGTGTGAGGTAAGAGAACTTTCTATGTTAGTAACCTCTCTCATTCAAGCGGATGAATTAGGAGTCAGCTTAGGAAGAGTGCTTAGAATTGAAGCAGAGAATTTGCGAGAACATAGGAAGCAGGCAGCAAGAGAGAAGGCTATGAAAGCACCTATTAAGATGCTGTTCCCGCTTATTTTCTTTATTTTTCCATCCATTTTCATTATTATATTAGGCCCAGTAGCTATAAAAATGCTGCAATTATTTAGTTAGAGGTGATGGTATGATTAAAACTTTAAGAGTAGAGGGTAATACTATAGCCCATGCATTCATAGCAGAGACATTTTTTGAAAGACTGTGGGGATACATGTTCAGGGAAAGACCACATCATGAAGCTATAGTATTTACCCCTTGCAGCAGTATTCATACGTACTTTATGAAGTTTCCAATAGATGTGCTGTTTATTGATGACAACATGTACGTTATTAAAAAAATAGAGAAACTTGAAAAGAGAAAACTTATTATGCCAGTTAAAAAGGCTAAAGTGGTTATTGAAGGTAAGAAAGGCCTATTTGAAAAAATTGAGATTGGCACTCATATTGAACTAATCTGATAGAATATAAAATACTTTAATCATCTAAGAAAAGTGGTGAATATATGAAATGTTTATTTAAAATAATCAGGGAAGGATTTGAAGAGAATAAGGACATGATTAAATTAGACAATGGTAATGCTATTGAATTTATAACAGCATCTGATGGCAAGAAATATGTTATTACCATTTCGAATACAACGAATACCTTTAAATTTTTAGGAGATGATTATTCATACTTCACATTATGCTCTGCTAAAAAAATAAAAACATATATTGATACGATGCATCATAAATCTTTTGTGGTGAGAGACTTTTATGGAAGATTATTTCTTTGGACATATCGGGAGGAAATGAGTTTTGAAAGTGATGACCGAATGGATGAAACATATTGTTTGGTAGCTGATGAAAAAGATGCAGAGGAACTTTTTAAATCCGGGAATGCTATTTTAGGACGTGAGCCATATGTTTATACGGACTGCTGTAATCATGTCATGATACGAGAAAGATGGAATAGTTTATCGTAACAAAGTGAACTTTAATTACTTGTTTCTTTTATTTACCTGTTTCGCTATAATATTTATAAAGAACATAATGTATCATTAAACGAACAGTTCAATAATATTATGGAGGTAAAATGACAATAGAGGAATTACGACAACAGGCAAAAGTATTACCAAGTCTCCCAGGAGTCTACATGATGAAAGACCGTTTGGGTAATATTATTTATGTGGGCAAATCTAAGGAACTTAAAAAACGAGTGAAGACTTATTTTGGTAAAGTGCCAAAAGAGTCAAGCAAGATAAAAAGGTTGGTAGCTCATATCGATCATTTTGATTATACTGTTACAGATACAGAGTTAGATGCACTTTTATTAGAATGTCGGCTTATTAAAAAATTAAAGCCTATTTACAATACGTTACTAAAAAATGATAAAAGATATAGATTTATAAAAATTAATAAAAATGCAGAACTGCCGAGAGCGGAGGTAGCTTATGAGAAAGGTGAAGAAGGTGAGTATTTTGGACCTTATGATATGCCCTATCTCTTAAGTATAGGGGTAGAAGCTATTAATGAGTATTATCAGCTGCCAGAGTGTAAAACAAAAGTTCCAAGAAAAGATTGCTTGTCTTTTCGTATGAATAGATGTATGGGTCCATGTGAAGATGATGCCCTTTTGGAGTATAGAGGCAAGATTGAATCGGCTGTTTCATTTCTTGAAGGAAAGGATATAGCAATTATTAATCATTACGAGAAAAAAATGAGCAGCGCCTCAGACAAATACGATTTTGAGAAAGCTGCAAACTATAGGGACTATATAACAGTGTTAAAAATGCTGGGTTTTAAAAAAGAAGCTATTCAATTTAGTTTAGAAAACCAGAAAGGGATTATGCTCCTCAAAATGCCTAAAGGTGGTATTAAGTTATATTTGTTATCTGGCACTCAAATTATTTATATGAGATGTTTTGAGGAGATTAGTCTTCCATTGCAGAAAGATAAACAACGAGAGCTTATAAGACATATCTTAGATTTGGCTAGGTTGTATTTTCAAAAAGAGGTAGAATCAAGGAAGTATTTAGCAAAAGCTGAAGTAGATGAAGCGCTTATTACTTATTACTACCTTAAAACAAAGAGTGATAGCTACTATGAGCGTTTTAACGATGTTTTTTTCGAAGAAACGCTGCAAAGAGAGATAGGGAGAATATTTAATGGAGACCTATAATCAAAGAGCAAAAAGAGATCTGATGAAGTGGAAAAAGAAAATGTGCAAAAATCCTTCTTTAGTAGATAAAACAGCTAAAGGAGCTCAAGAAAAGTTTAATAAGATTTTACCTGAAAAATATCATCAAATGATGACAGAAGCCATTAAGCATATGACCAAGGCAGTGCTGTTAGGTTCTAAATATACGACTAAGGGACCTTATAAAGGACAATTGTTTCTTGCAGAAAGAGATTATTTCGTAAAAGAAAAAACGAAGACTTATCAGAGGGCAGCCATGATTGAAGGTGCAGGGACTGGGGCAGGAGGCCTATTATTAGGACTTGCTGATTTTCCTCTTCTTCTAAGTATAAAAATAAAGTTTCTCTATGAAATAGCTGCTATTTACGGATTCGATACGAGGGATTATAAAGAAAGATTGTATATACTCCATATCTTTCAGCTGGCTTTTTCAAGCAAATCTAAAGTCAAACAAGTACTAAGTCAAATGGATCACTGGAATGATTATGTAGAATCCCTTCCCTATGATATTAATGCGTTTGATTGGAGAAGTTTTCAGCAGGAGTATAGAGACTATATTGATTTAGCTAAGCTGCTGCAGCTAGTACCAGGGATTGGGGCAGTAGTTGGTGCATATGTTAACACAAAACTAATAAATAAATTAAGCTTAACAGCAATGTATGCTTATCACATGCGCCTGCTATAAAGTAAAATAAGTGCCAAAACTCCTTAAACACCTAAAAAGATGTATAAGGAGTTTTGGCATGAATTGAAGCTTGACACCTGGCCCTGAGGAAGCTTATTATATGAAGGATAATGTAGAGTCATCAAACAGAATATTAAATAGAATATAAGATATAATGATAAAGAAAGAGGTATTTATGTATCCTAGAGATTTAAATTATAAGATGCCCGCAGAATGGACAACTCATCAGCGCACGTTTATTTCATGGCCTGTTCAGGAATCTATGTGTTATAAAGAAGATTATGAAAGTGTTTGCAGCGGATATAAGGAGCTTATTAAAGCAATTGCTGAGTTTGAACCGGTTACAGTTATTGTTAACCCAGAGGAATTAAATGAGGTAAAAGAGTTTTTTGAGGAACCTAATATTACTTGTCTGCCTGTCAGTCATAATGATGCATGGCTTAGAGATAATGGTCCCACGTTTTTAACAGATGATAAGGGGAATTTAGCAGGAGTCAATTGGATTTTCAATGCATGGGGAGGCAAATATGCTCCATGGGATCTAGATAATGAAGTTGCATCTAAAGTCCTTAATCATTTTAATATCAAGCAATTTGATGCGCCTCTAGTAATGGAGGGAGGGTCTCTTCATGTAGATGGTGAAGGCACACTTATTACAACTAAGGAGTGCTTATTAAATCCAAATAGAAATCCAGGCTTATCTATAGAACAAATAGAAGATTACTTAAAGAACTATTTAAATATTGAAAAGGTTATTTGGCTGAATAGGGGATTAAGCGGCGATGAAACCGATGGGCATGTGGATAATATTGCCTGTTTTGCGGCGCCAGGGAAAATCTTGATCCAAGTTTGTGAAGACCCGGAAGATGAAAATTATAAGATTACTGAAGAAAACCTTGAAATACTAAAAAATGCAACAGATGCAAAAGGAAGAAAGTTTGAGATCATTCCTATTTATCAGCCTCCAATGAATGATTATGAAGGCAGCAGACTGACTTTAAGCTATCTTAATTTTTATTTTGTTAATGGAGGTATTATTTTACCAACCTTTGGAGGAAATGCTAAGAAGACAGATCAAATGGCTGAAAAAGTACTTAGTACCGTTTTCCCTGAAAGAAAAGTAAGAACAATAAATGGGATGGCTATTATTAAAGAGGGCGGCAACGTTCATTGTACTACCCAGCAGATGCCAGCACCAAAAGTTTAAATATTATCAAAAATAAAATGAGGTGAGTGTCATGAGAAAAATTAAGGTAGCAGCTACACAGATGAGTTGTTCAAGCAATGTTAATGAAAATATCAATAAAGCAGAAGCTTTAGTGAGAAAGGCTGCAGAGTTAGGTGCACAAATCATTTTAATTCAAGAACTTTTTGAAACACCCTACTTTTGTCAAAAAGAGAAATCTGATTACTATATATATGCAACAGAGATGGAGAATAATAAAGCTATCAATCATTTCAAGAAAATTGCTAAAGAGCTTCAGGTAGTACTCCCTATTAGCTTTTATGAGAAGAAAAATTATGCAAGGTATAACTCCCTTGCTGTTATTGATGCAAATGGAGAAGTTTTAGGAGTCTATAGAAAGAGCCATATTCCTGATGGTCCAGGCTATGAGGAAAAATTTTATTTTAATCCAGGAGATACAGGATTTAAAGTATGGCAAACTCGCTATGGAAAAATCGGCGTGGGCGTTTGTTGGGATCAATGGTATCCGGAGGCAGCCAGATGTATGGCTCTGATGGGGGCAGAGATACTCTTTTATCCAACAGCAATAGGCACTGAACCACAGGATGGATCTATAGATTCAAAAGACCACTGGCAGACTTGTATGCTGGGACACGCTGCTGCTAACCTCATACCTGTTGTTGCATCAAATCGTGTTGGTATTGAAGAAGATGAAGATTCAAAGATTACTTTCTACGGTTCTTCTTTTATAGCAGGGCCTCAAGGAAATAAAATAACAGAAGCTGACCGCAGTGAAGAAACGGTACTTGTCAGTGAGTTTGATCTAGATGAGCTAGAGAAACAGCGTATTGAATGGGGTATATTCAGAGACCGAAGACCTGACTTATACAAGGTCATTACTTCATATGACGGAGAATTAGTTTTTAAATAAAGTTTAAACAATAAAAGCAAACAACTCCTTGTTTCAGAGATTTTAACTTGAAACAAGGAGTTGTTTATGGTAAAGAAGAACTAGACTATTCGATTTTACAGCCAACATGTTCGATGCACTGCTTAATTTGACCCTCATCTGTGGCTTCATTATATGCAACTTCTATAGACCCTCTTCCTAAATCGACATTAACCATTTGAACACCTTCTAATTCATTTAATACATTTTTGATTTGAGTTTTCATAGTTGTATTTTGTAATCCAGTTACTGTATAATGCACTTTATTCATAAAATTGCCCCTCTCCATTATTAGAATTTAAGTTTAAAATTTTTGTACATTTATAGCTGATGGTCCTTTTTTATCTTGGATAATATCAAAACTTACCTGCTGTCCTTCATGTAAATCTTTATCATTGCCATTTTCTTTAACTTGTGAATGATGTACAAAAACATCATTTCCTTCATTTGCAGAGATAAAACCATATCCTCTTTCATTATCAAACCATTTAACAATCCCAGTATAACTAGCCATTTTTAATATCTCCTTCAAAGTCTGTTAGCATTATTAAGATAAATTTATAGAAAGATACCTTTAAGTATAGTATGGGTTCGAGGAGCTTTTTTTATGATGGGAATTATTTATCGTTCAATAAGATTATAAGAAAGATTAAATAGCTGTATTGACAAACAAAGGTCATTTAGTATACTATATAAAACATAGTAAACCTATAAGTTAAGTAGGAAATGAAACGAAATCTATAAATGATTTTTACAAAGTAAAATAGTGGGAGGCTTTTATGAAAAAAATAAAGAAATTAGCGTTATTAGCGGTATCAGCAGTGATGATGATAGGTACAATGGGCTGTGCAAAAGCAGAAGTGAATGAAAAAGACTTTTTAGCAGCAGTAAAAGAAAAGGGCGTTCTAAAAATTGGTACAGAAGGAACTTATGCACCCTTTTCATATCATGATGACCAAAACAATTTAGTAGGGTATGATGTTGAAGTAGCTAGAGCTCTTGCAGATGAATTAGGAGTAAAGGCTGAGTTTGTAGAAACAAAATGGGATGCTATGATAGCAGGCTTAGATGCCAAGCGATATGATATTGTTGTTAATCAAGTGAGCATCACAGAAGAAAGACAAAAAAAGTATGATTTTTCAGTACCTTATACAGTTTCAAAAGCCGTTTTAATTGTTCAGTCAGATAATGAATTAGTTAAGGGATTTGAGGATTTAAAGGGCAAGAAGTCAGCGCAGTCTCTTACCAGTAACTTTGCGGGGCTGGCAGAAAAATATGGAGCAGAACTTGTTGGAACGGATGGATTTAATCAGTCTATCGAACTTGTTTTAAGTCAAAGGGCAGACGCGACGATTAATGATGATGTAACTTTCTATGACTATTTAAAACAAAAGCCAGATGCAGCTATTAAAATTGCAGCAAGTGAAGACGAAGCTTCTGAAAGCGCAGTGCTTATTAGAAAAGGAAATGACAGCTTTGTAAAAGCTATTAATGAGGCAATGGAAAAGTTACAAGCAGATGGGACTATTAAAGAAATATCTGAAAAATACTTTGGAGCAGATATATCTAAGTAGACCGAAAAGGAGTTTATTGATATGCAGATCAGCGATCGTATTTTAGAATTAATTATAAATTCATTCTGGACTATTTTAAAGCCTGGCCTTATTTATACGATACCATTGACGCTCATTTCGTTTATGATTGGTCTCATTATAGCTATAATTGTAGCACTTATTCAAATATCTAACCTAAGGATACTAAAGGGGATAACAAGCTTCTATGTATGGATTATAAGAGGAACGCCACTACTTGTTCAGATTTTTATTATCTTTTATGGACTGCCTAGTGCAGGAGTCACTTTAGAGCCTCTTTTTGCCTCAGTTATAGCTTTTTCTTTAAATGTAGGAGCCTATAGTTCTGAAACAATAAGGGCTGCCATATTATCAATTCATAAAGGTCAATGGGAAGCGGGAGATTCACTGGGTATGACTTACTTTCAAGTTTTAAGAAGAATTATTCTTCCTCAAGCTGCCAAGGTATCTATTCCGCCCCTCTTTAATGCTTTTATTGGCTTGGTAAAAGATACATCACTAGCTGCTAACATAACTGTTGCAGAAATGTTCATGGTAACGCAGAGAATAGCTGCAAAGACCTATGAACCGCTAATTCTATACTGTGAAGTCGCATTTATATATCTTATGTTTTGTACTATTTTAAGCAAAATACAAAGTAAAGCAGAAGAGAAATTAAGCATAGGACAAAAGATATAGGGAGGTGGACTTGTGTTTGTCATTAAAGATTTATCCAAAAGTTTTGGAGACAGCAGAATACTTAAAAATATTCATCTGACAATTAAACCAAATCATACTACAGTTATAATAGGTCCATCAGGCTCAGGTAAAACAACACTGCTAAGATGTATTAATCTTCTCGAAATACCAAACAGTGGAACATTAGATCTAAATGGGGATAAACTAAGTTTTAATGGGGAAAGAGTGAGTAAAAAAGATATATTAACCTTAAGAAAGAAAACGGGTATGGTATTTCAAGGATTTAACTTATTTCCTCACAAAACAGCTTTAGGCAATATAATAGAGGGGCCTATAACAGTTTTAAAACAACCTAAAGATGAAGCTATAAAAGAGGCCATAAAACTGCTCAAAAAAATAGGCTTAGAGGATAAAAAAGATAGTTATCCTCATCAATTATCTGGTGGGCAGCAGCAGCGCATTGCTATAGCAAGGGCGTTAAGCATGAAGCCAGACATCCTTTTATTTGATGAGCCTACAAGTGCGCTAGATCCAGAGCTGGAGATAGAGGTACTCAGTCTTATCAAAGAATTATCTGAGGAAAATTATACGATTGTTATCGTAACGCATAAAATGTCATTTGCCAAAGAAGTAAGTGACACTATTATATTCATAGACAAAGGTGAGATTATTGAGCAAGGAACTTATGAAGAACTTAATGAATCACCAAATGCCAGAATAAGACAATTCTTAAATGCTTTTAATTAGAATAGTAATCAAAATTTAAATCACACTAAATATATAGAAATTATAGGAAATATATATTGACGCCTATCATTTTTGGAGTTATACTTTAGTTAATATTTTAATACTCATCAAGAGAGGTGGAGGGACTGACCCGCAGAAGCCCAGCAACCTGCATTATGCAAGGTGCTAATTTCAGCTACTTTCGTGTAGATCGATGAGAGAGACTATGATATCATAACCTCTTTCATTTAAGAAAGAGGTTTCTTTGTCTATTAAGACGAGTTTTTAGTATAAAGATAGATCTACAAAAGCAGAAAAAACAAGCTAATGAGGAGTATAAAATAGTTAGCTTGCATATGCTAGTAGTTACTAAATAGTAAGTATTAAACAAATAATAAAAAATGGAGGAGATTATATGAGTAAAATAGCAAAGAATTTAACTGATTTAATTGGGAATACCCCTTTATTAGAACTTGGTAATTATAATGCAGCAAAGCAAGTAGGTGCAAAAATAATTGCTAAATTAGAGTCTTTTAATCCTGCTTCCAGTGTAAAAGACAGAATAGGTTATGCGATGATTAAGGATGCAGAAGATAAAGGTCTTATCAATAAAGATACAGTGATTGTTGAGCCTACTAGCGGCAATACAGGGATTGCGCTGGCTTTTATTGCAGCAGCTAAAGGGTATAAACTAATTATCACGCTTCCGGAGACATTTAGTATTGAAAGAAGAAACCTTCTTAAAGCATTGGGGGCACAGCTTGTTTTGACACCAGGAGCAGAAGGAATGGCTGGAGCCATTAAAAAGGCAGAAGAAATAGTAGCGGAAACTGAAAATGCTGTTATCCTTCAACAATTTAAAAACCCCGCTAATCCAGAGATTCATAGAAAAACAACAGCAGAAGAAATCTGGAGAGACACAGATGGAGAAATAGATATCTTTGTTGGCGGCGTTGGCACCGGCGGAACCATAACAGGGGTTGGTGAAGTTTTAAAACAAAAAAACCCTAACATTAAGATTGTTGCGGTTGAGCCATTTGATTCTCCTGTTTTATCAGGAGGGGTAAAAGGACCGCATAAAATTCAAGGAATTGGTGCAGGTTTCGTGCCAGACAACTTAAATCTAAAAGTAGTAGATGAAATTTATAAAGTGAAAAATGAAGAAGCTTTTGCAACTTCTAAAGAACTTGCAAAAACAGAAGGTCTATTAGTAGGTATTTCTTCAGGAGCAGCAGCCTTTGCAGCAACTGAGATTGCGAAAAGACCAGAAAATAAAGGCAAAAACATCGTAGTCTTACTGCCAGATACAGGAGAAAGATATTTATCAACGGCTCTTTACGAGTAAGCAAAAGCTAGATAAATAGAATATAACGTAAAATAGCCAGCATGGATTTTCAGCATGCTGGCTATTTTACGAGCACATGCGTCCTTTACATGCTGCTTGCAGTATAAGAGAATTATTCTGCTGGTGACCATTTACAGCGAACTGGTGAAATAATAGCGTTTTCTTTTTTTAATTCTTTAAATGCTTGATCAATTTCCTTGCGGTCTAATCCAGAAAGTTTTTCAACTTCTCCTGCACTTAAAGGTTTTCCTTCTTTTTTCATAATTTCTAATACACTTTCTTTTGTACTCATGTATTTCATCTCCTTAAAATATGATAATGGTAATAAATATAGATAACAATTATCTACGTATCTTTTATTGTATTATTATAACATTACTAGTATAGGGACGCAATTAGGTTGTTATACTTGAAATAATGCTTTCAACATACTATAATAGAATCAAATATTAAAAGGAGTGAGAAAGTGAAGAATTAATTTGCTAAATGATAGTAGCTGTAACACAATAAAGTTTTTTTAGGCATGTGAGTCATATGTCTGTTTGTGTTGCAATTAGCAAAGGAAGCTCTTCACTTACATCCGCTTACGAAAACAAGTATAATTCAATCATATGCAGGTATAACCTATCGTGCATTGTTGTATTATGCTCTCTCATACATGAGTCAAAGCTAGCAGATAAGCCATAAGGAAGAGAACTTCCTTGTGGCTTATTTTTTTGTTTATGAAGGGAGAAAATGAATGTCGATTATTAACGTGAACAATCTTACATTTAGTTATGATACACATCATGAAAATATATTTGAGAATACTTCTTTTACAATTGATACAGATTGGAAATTAGGTTTTATAGGACGTAACGGAAGAGGAAAAACGACCTTTCTTAATTTATTAAGGGGAAAGTATGAGTATAAAGGCGATATTGTAAGTTCGGTAAGCTTTGATTATTTTCCTTTTGCAGTAGATGAACAGGGAAAGACAATGGAAGTTATCCGTAATGTCATTGCTCCTTATAGCCTGTGGGAGGAAGAAATGCAGACATGTATTGAGGAGAATACTGAAGAAAGTCTTGAAAGGTATGGAAGTTTATTAGAAGTCTATATGCAGCATGATGGCTACAGTATTGAAGAGCTTATTCAAAAAGAAATAGGCAAGTTGAATGTAGAACAAAATGTACTGGATAGGTCTTTTCATACACTGAGTAATGGGGAAAAGACAAAACTGCTCCTTGCCGCACTCTTTTTAAAGAAAAACAACTTTTTGCTTATTGATGAACCAACCAATCATTTGGATAGCGAAGGCAGAAAGTGTGTTGCGGACTATTTAAAGACTAAGAAGGGATTTATCTTAGTATCCCATGACAGGTTATTTTTAGATCGCGTCATAGATCATGTCCTTAGTATTAATAAACATTCTATTACAACACAGCACGGCAATTATTCAAGCTTTAAAGAAAATAAAGACAGAGAAGACCAATATGAACAAGCAGAAAATGAAAGACTAAAGAAAGAAATAGGCAGGCTTGAATCAGCTGGACATAGAAATGAGAATTGGAGCAGGCAAATAGAAAAGTCAAAAATAGGTGCTGCTGATAAAGGTTATGTAGGTCATAAATCAGCTAAGATGATGAAGCGTGCTAAAGTTATCGAGCATAGGCAGCAAAAAATGATAGAAGAGAAAAAAGAACTCCTTAAGAATATTGAAGAGGCAGATACGTTAAAAATCCATTGTATAGACTATGCTAAGAGTACACTACTTGAACTTCAGAATGTAACAATAAGTTATGAGGGTAAACAGATTGGAAAACCTATTAGCTTTACAGTAAGGCAAGGGGAACGGCTAGCCCTAAATGGAAAAAATGGATGTGGTAAGTCAAGTATTATTAAACTACTTATAGGAGATAAGATAGACTATGAAGGTCAAGTGATGAAAGGCAGTCAGCTTAAAATATCTTATGTGCCGCAAGATACGAGTTTTTTGAGAGGAGATATGAAAAGTTTTGTAGTGCAGCATGGTATTGATGAAAGTTTATTTAAAGCTATTCTAAGAAAACTAGATTTTACCCGTAATGCCTTTGATAAAGATTTAGCCGAGTTAAGCGGCGGGCAAAAGAAAAAGGTTCTTATTGCAAAGAGTTTATCTGAAGAGGCACATTTATATGTATGGGATGAACCACTCAATTTTATGGACATTTTATCTAGAAATCAAATTGAAGAATTGCTGCTTAAATATCAGCCGGCTATGATTTTTGTTGAACATGACTTATTATTTAATAAGAGAATTGCCACTGATATTCTAAGCTTCGATTAGCATGATCCAAGGCATATTAAGATTTTATGATTTAGACTCTTAGCATACTGTGCTATACTTAAAAATAAATAGGTCAATTAACATTTTAAAGAGGGCTTAAAAATGAAAACAGAAGTTAAATTAAGAATTAAATCAGCATTTGTAAAGCAGCTAAAAGAGGGATATCCGCTTATTGATAAGGAAGCTATTATAAATAGAGAAGCTATTAGTGCAGAGGGAACTATTATTAACCTGTATGATGAGAAGAATCATTTTATAGCCAAAGGTTATTATGGCATACAGAATAAAGGCTGCGGATGGGTAATAAGCAGAAAAGAAGATGAAATCATAGATAACTTCTTTTTTGGGCAAAAAATGAACTTGGCTATCCAGCAAAGAAAAAAGTTTTTTAATGATGAAACAACAACTGCCTTCAGAGTCTTTAATGGTGAAGGGGATGGTATCGGGGGACTTACCATTGACTATTTTGATGATTACTATTTAATTAATTGGTACAGTGTGGGTATCTATACTTTTAAAGAACAAATTATAACAGAGCTTCAAAAAGTAGCCCATATTAAAGGTATTTATCAAAAAAAGCGATTTGATGAAGCGGGTAAGTACATTGATGAAGATGATTTCGTATGGGGCACGGAGCCAGAATTTCCTCTTGTTGTGAAAGAAAATGGCGTTAATTTCGCAGTCTATTTGAACGAAGGGGCAATGGTAGGCATATTTTTAGATCAAAGAGAGGTAAGGAAACTGATTCGTGATCAATATGCTTCAGGGAGAACTGTTTTAAATACATTTTCTTATACAGGGGCTTTTTCTGTTTTTGCAGCACTTGGAGGAGCAGCTCAAACGACGAGTGTAGATCTTGCTAACAGAAGTCTTAGTAAAACAGCTGAACAGTTTCATATCAATGGCATTGATGCAAAGTCTCAGAATATAATCGTAGAAGATGTCTTTAAATACTTTAAGTATGCCGTAAAAAAAGAGCTGAAGTTCGATATGGTCATTCTAGATCCGCCGAGTTTTGCAAGGTCCAAAAAGTTCACGTTCAGTGCTTCTAAAGATTATAAGAACCTATTAAAAGAAGCTATCGCTATTACTGAAAAAGAGGGTATTATTGTTGCATCTACGAATTGCAGCAGTTTTAACAAGAGTAAGTTTAAAGAATTTATAGACACGGCCTTTAAAGAGATGCATAAAAAGTATCAAATTCTGGAAGAATTTGCACTTCCAGAAGACTTTAAAACTTTAAAAGTCTTTAAAGAAGGAGATTATCTTAAAGTAGTATTTATTAAGAAATTAGATACCTGAATAAATTTTTTTCTTTAACTTCATACTAAGTAAGTATAGTATCATTTTAAAGGAGAGAAAAAACATATGGATAACAATAAAAATAGAATGAAAGACAGAGAAAAAAGTAATGCTGAACTTAGAAAGATGGATCCTAAGCACAATGATGATATAGGAATTATCAATGGTCATAAAATAGGCGTTCATGATGGTAAGCACGAAAAAAACAGCTAGACAACTAAAAAGCTATCTTATTCTGAGGTTCGCAGGATACAGATAGCTTTTTAGTATTAGACTAATATAAGAAGTTTATTTTTGAGGATGATTGATATGGAAGAACAAAGTCTTGCTGGTACACTTAAAGAAACAGCCAGAGGAGTAGACTTACAAGATAAACGTTTTTTTTCAGAAAAAGAAGTAAACAGACTGCGCTATGCTCAAGAAGAATTAAGATTTTTAATGGACAGGAACTATCCAGTTTCTCCTGTTATAAAGCTTATAGGGGATAGGTATCAGCTAAGTGCAAGACAAAGACTTGCGCTGCAAAGATCAACCTGCAAAACTGAAAGCTGCAAACTAAGAAGAGCAAAGTCCTTACCTCTTAATAGATTAAAAGAAGGACCTATCCATATTGATGGGTTTAACTTAATCATTACACTTGAGGTAGCCTTATCAGGAGGAGTTATTTTACTAGGGCAAGATGGCACGATAAGAGATTTGGCAGGACTTAGAGGAACGTATAGGATAATAGATAAAACAGATAAGGCATTAGAATTACTAGGGAATGTATTTAAAGAATTAGAAGCAAAGGATATAACCTTCTACCTAGATGCCCCTGTGTCTAACTCTGGTAAGCTAAAAGTCAAATTATTAGAATGTGGGAATCAGTGGCGGCTGCCTTTGCAGGTAAACTTGGTTAATAATCCTGACCCGTTATTAAGTCAAAGAGAAAGAGTTGTTACAACAGATTCAGTTATATTAGACCACTGCAAAAGCTACTTTAATTTGGCTGTCTATTGTGTGGAGCACTATATAGAGAATGCAGTTATTGTAAATTTAGGACTAGATGAATAAAAACCTCAAGATGTCTTGTTATCAGTATAGAAGATATCTTAAGGTTTTAATTATTTTTCAGCAAAGAGTAGAGACTTAAATGGATGTGTTTTTAAGAGCAGCAGGTATTTGTCCTATAAAATAGAGAGAACCAAAAGCAACAATCATATCCTCATCAGAGATATTCTCTAGTGCTAAATGGACAGCGTGAGAAACAGATGTGCAAACTAGAGTATCTGGGCAGTAGGGCTTTACTTCCTGTTCAAGTATTTTAGGATCAAGGGCTCTGGGATTTGAAGGAGCTACAAGGAAAATACGAGAGGCTAAAGGTGCTGTAAGTTTGCTGATTGACTTGTAATCTTTATCTTTAAGCAATCCCATGATAAAAGTTATCTTTTTATCTTTGCAATAAGTGCTCAGGGTGTTCGAGAGAGCTCTGGCACCTTGAACATTGTGGGCTCCATCGATAAAAATAAGTGGATGATCACTAATTCGTTCAAATCTGCCAGGCCAAACAGCGCTCGCAAAACCTTTGTAAATAGCAGAACTGTCGATTGTAATACCTTGACCTTTTAGGGCCTCAATGACTTCAAGTGCAAGTGCTGCATTTTTCATTTGATGTTCGCCAATAAGACTTATAGTAACATTCAAGTAGTGTTTGTAGGAAAAAATTTGCTTGTGTAAATTGCAGCTTACTTGTTTAAGCTGGTCGAAATCAACAATGGTAAGAGGGGAACTAGTTTCTTCGCAGACCTTTTCGAATACTTCGCGAACTGTGTCTTCTGCAGGATACAATACAACTGGAGAGTGGGACTTAATAATACCACTTTTTTCATATGCAATAGCTTCTAATGTATCGCCTAAAAATTGTGTATGATCTAGTGCTAAAGCTGTAATAGCGCAGCAAAGAGGGTTCGTGAGCACATTGGTAGAATCTAGCCGTCCTCCCATGCCAGTTTCTAAAATAACTATGCTGCAGTTTTTGTCCTTAAAATAAAGAAAAGCTAAGGCTGTAAGTACCTCAAAACGGGTCGGATGGCGAAGGCCATCCTTTACCATATTTTCACACTGGATGCTTAAAAGCTTTAGATAAGCATCAAAATCTGAAAGTGAAATAGGCACTCTGTTAATACAAATCGTTTCGCGAATATCATTTATTTCAGGGGATGTAAATGTACCTGTCTGATAATTAGCTTCTATAAAAATAGAAGTCAAATAAGCAGCTACTGAGCCCTTGCCATTAGTTCCAGCTATATGAATACACTTAAGCAGGCTATGAGGGCTACCGATTCGGTTTAATAGTTCTTTGATTGCTTCAAGTCCAGGATGACTCCCTAAAGTATCTAAATAAGCTAAGTACTGCTCTGGGGATGTATAAAGCATATTCATTATCTCCTTATAGTGATTTTAAAAAATAAAAAACCCTTTGATTTAAAAGGGTTTATAGACATAGTAATAATATACTAGGTTTATGAATGATTAATCATTTTAATATAGTTTAGATTAAGATAGTTTAATCTGATATAAGTGTTACCCTAGTTGCATTATACTAGATATGATTCTAAGATTCAACATCTGTAAGTCTTGATGAAATTCCACATGCTACAGAGAGAAGTCAGTTTTCATTTTGTAAAAAACATCCGGGCAGTTCTTTAAATACGATATAACCGCATTGTGCCAAAATAGCGCAATTTGTCAAACTTGGGCTTAGTGGAGGTAAACTTAATATAAATGGGTATGTTATCTAATTGAGGATATTTTTCAAATAAAGCTCTGTCAGCGTACCTAACTGCTTGCAGGGCTGTGGGCATTTCTTTAATAAAAATAGCATTTCTAATGCTTGGCATGCCTATTGTGTCTTTGTTATCAACTAAAACTGTCCCATAAAGCATAGGCTTTTGACTATTGATACGCCATTTAAGAAGGACTTCGTCGCGGGCAGCGCTAATTTTATCTTCTGCAAAGTTAAGACCGATGGTTACAAATAGATCACCAGTCTCATCAGAATGAGTTACTGTATACTTACGTCCATCTATAGGAGAAGTCTTAGTTACATCATCACGGTAATAAGTAAATACTTTTTCAGGATTAATTTTTTTCATAGAGATACCTTCTAAAAATAAAATCTGATTCTATATATACTATATGTTGGAGCATAGTGGAATGACATGGAAATGACGTGAAGAATAAATCTGTTTACGCTGGACAAATAATAGTCTTAGAAAGAAAAAGATAACGACAAAATATTAGAGGGAGATAATGAAGAAAAATCATAAGCTTGAGAGAGAGTTTAAAACCATCAAACAACAGCTTCAAGCCATTAAAGAAATTACTAAAAGTACTAAAACAGCTAACCTTTGGAGTCATGAAGCAGCTATAAGAAAAAAACTTAAAGTACTTCATCAAATGAGAGATAAACATTTTAAAGAATTTAACGTTGTCTACAGGGAGTATAAAGAACTTTTAGAGGAGATTTCAATAAGGCTGCTAGATGATTATAATGAAAGAAACAACAGCCATTTCAACTTTAAAGAGATTATTAAAGATAATGAACAAAGCTATTTAAATTCAGGAATCATTACAGTTTTAATGAGCAGTCATATTCCCTCCCTAGTGGCTGAAGAATTTAATAGGTATTTCCCTGCTAATCCCAAGAATGAATATCAGAGAGCCAGGACAATGAAAAGAAAAATTTATCTTCATCTTGGTGAAACGAATACAGGTAAAACATACAATGCACTTCAAAGGCTTAAAGTGAGTAAAAACGGCGTTTATCTAGCACCGCTCCGTATACTAGCACTTGAAATTTTTGAAAGACTTAATAAAGAAGGAGTAAAGTGCAATTTATTAACGGGTGAAGAGGAAATACGCATTGAAAATGCAAGTCATGTAAGCTCAACGGTTGAAAAGCTAAACTTGGAGGAGATCTATGACGTTGCGGTTATCGACGAAATCCAGATGATAGGTGATGCGCAAAGGGGCGCTGCCTGGACCCGGGCTATACTAGGATTAAGATGCTGTGAAATTCACGTCTGCGGTGCATTGAATGCAAAACATCTGCTTCTAAAAATAATTAAAGACTGTGAAGATGATTATGAAATTAAAGAATATACCCGAAATGTACCCCTTGAAATAATGAATAGGCCGTTTCACTTAAAAGAAGTAACACGGGGGGATGCACTTGTTGTTTTTTCAAAGAAGAGGGTTTTAGAAGTATCTAAATATTATTTGGAGCAAGGCATCAAAGTGAGTATTATTTACGGGGATCTTCCTCCGGAAGTAAGAAGAATGCAGTATGACGCTTTTATAACAGGAGAAAATAGTATTCTGATTGCTACAGATGCTATAGGAATGGGCGTAAATTTGCCTATTCGGCGCATACTCTTTATGGGTCTTAAAAAGTTTGACGGAGATGAAGTAAGATTTTTAACATCTCAGGAGGTTAAACAAATAGGTGGGCGGGCAGGCAGAAAAGGTATTTATGATGTAGGATACGTAGGCGTTTTTGGAAGTAATACGCTGTTTATAAAAGAAAACTTAGAAGTACTGGATGAATCAATTTATGAAGCAGTATTAGGTCCGAGTGAAGCACTCCTTAAAATCACTCAGCTGCCTTTAAAGGAAAAGCTTGCTCTTTGGAGCACAAAGGAAGAAACAGTTCACTATTATAAAAAAATGGATGTAAGAGATTACCTGCTTATACTTGATCAGATCAAAAAGTATAAGCTAGAAGAAGTGACAGAGTGGCAGCTGATGAAACTGCCTTTTGATGTGAATCATGAGGATTTGCTGCATTTGCTTTTACAGTATATTAAAGAAATTTTTATAAGAAAAAATGATAAACTGTCCAAGCCTCACCTTGTAGAAGAAAATTTAGAAAGTCTAGAAGTTTATTACCAAAAAGTAAATCTCTATTACTCATTTTCAAAGGCATTTAAGCTTCCCTTTGACGAGGAGTGGGTCTGTGAGGCAAGAAATACAATAAGCAGTAAAATAAATAATCTATTAGTAAGATTATAAACAGCTTATTTTTCAGATATGTGCATTTCAAGTATCTGAAAAATAAGTTGTCATATTAGACGTACATTAAAAACTCTTTTTGTTTTTTTATAAAAGGGAGTTGACATATAAATGAATGTGTAATATACTAATAAAGTATTTCGTATGTATCCATAACTTTCACATGTTATTAGAGATTATATACTTGTAAATATAATCTGTAGTAATATGTGAATTTTTTGTTGCAATGAAAGTACACAATTTAAAAAAAGTAGGAGGTACCTCAATGAATAAAGGTACAGTAAAATGGTTTAATGCAGAAAAAGGTTTTGGATTTATCGCAAGAGAAGATGGTGACGATGTATTCGTACATTTCTCAGCAATCCAAGGAGATGGATTCAAATCTCTTGAAGAAGGTCAAAAAGTTAGCTTTGATATTACACAAGGTAATCGTGGCGCTCAAGCAGAAAACGTTACTAAATTATAATAAAAAAGTGAAAGCAGCTATTGCGTAAAGCAATAGCTGTTTTTTTATGTAATTATATTTCTCTGCAGTTCTTAATCGTCTGATAAAGAATATCAATACCTCGGACTATTTCGTCGTCGCTAAGGCTGCCGTATCCTATTAAAAGCTCTCGGGTATGGAGTCCTTTAATTAATGCATGTTCTTCAACAGTTGGAACTTTTACTCCGTTATTTTCTAAATGGGATAATAAAGAAGGAGTAAAATTTACACTTTCAAATTCAGCAGCTAGGTGAATGCCAGCAGTGTGTCCTGTAATACTTACTTTGTCTTTAAATTTTGACTTAAGTGTATGGATGACCAATTGATTTTTTTGATGATAAAATTTCTTGGATTTTCTTATATGTGTATCAAGATAACCATTCTCTATGAATTTTGCTAAAGTTAGCTGTTCTAAAACTGGAGAATGAATATCTTCTGTATATTTGATGTTTTGCATGGCATGAGTAAGAGAAGGAGGTATAATCATATATCCCAGTCTTAAAGCAGGACATAATATTTTACTGAAGGTACCAATATAAATGACTCTTTCGGGGTCGAGACTTTGCATTGACTGTATGGGTAGTCCTTCAAATCTGAATTCGCTGTCATAATCATCTTCGACAATATAACATAGCTTCTCGCGGGCATAACGGATGAGGTCAATTCTCCGTTTAATAGGCAGTACACTCCCTGTAGGAAATTGATGAGACGGGGTAGTAAATATCAAACTGGGATAGAGCTGTTTTGGGAGTAAAGATGTATTTATGCCAAAAGCATCTGCTGAAACAGGATGTACAGACATATTTTGTTGTTTGAGAATATCTAAAATACCATGACTTAACGGATCTTCCGCCAATACTTCTTTATTTTGCATACTAAAATGTTTAGTTATCATTGTAAAGGCCTGCGCTGCCCCTGTAGTAATTAAAACACTACTAGGATCACAAGAAACACCCCGTACGCGTCTTAGATAGTGTACAAGAGCATATCTTAAAGCATAACAGCCTCTAGGCTCGTGATAATCAAGCTGCATAGCAGGCAGATTTTCACATACATATTTATAGAGTGCTCCCCATTTCTCTTTTGGAAAAAGTGAAAGATTCGGAACACCTGTTCTGAAATCAATAATTGCCTTATTAGGTTCGTGCCTTAAACCCATAATGTTTTCTTTGATAATGGGAGGACTGTTCATAAAGTTTTCAAGAAAAAGATCTGTGGTTACATAGGTTCCGGAGCCTTTGACAGAATGGATATATCCTTCTGCTAATAATTGATCATAAACCTCTAACATAATGTTTCTAGATACATAAAGGTCTTTAGCGAGTTGTCTTGTTGAAGGCAGCTTTTCATCTGCTCTTAAAGTACCTGTGAGTATGTTCGTCTTTATGCCCTCATAAATTTGTCTGCTCAAGGTTTGGTCAGCAGATCGGTCAATTTTAAGATACATGTTATCCCCCTTTGTTCTAAAAGTGGTACTATAAATTATTGTAAATGTGGAACTACACCAAACCACCTTGGATTGATATGATTATAACATATTTTAGCAAATAAAATTCAAGGAGGTAATCAGATCATGAAAAAGAATGCAGCAGCCTATTTACAATTAGCATTAGGGATGTTTCTAGCTGGAAGCACAGTTGTTGTAAGCAAGTATATCAGTGATATCCCAATATTTATTTCTCAAGCAACTAGTTTGATATTTTCAATTATTATTTTATTTCCAACAGCCTATATAAAGGAAGGCGGCTTTAAAACACTCAGCGCTTCTAAAAAAGACTGGACTCTAATGTTTTTTCAAAGCGTAACGGGTCTCGTTCTTTTTAGAATCCTTATTTTTCTAGGGCTTAGATATACCAGCGCTGTTGCAGCTGGTATTATCAGCAGTACGACACCAGTTATATTGGTACTATTTTCAACTGTTTTTCTAAAAGAAAGGCTTCGTAAACAAGTTCTGATTGGAGTTATCATGTGTATGGCAGGGATGGTACTCATCAACACGGGGGAAGAGGTTAAAACATTTGGGGAAATATCTCATTCACTATTAGGAAATGGACTGGTACTTTTAGCAATGATTAGTGAAGCAGCATTTACAATTTTAAGAAAAAAGCAAACCCATCAGCATAGACCTATTACGGTTTGCCTAATCATTATGGTATTTGCCTTTTTGCTAACTCTGCCAGGAGCAATTTATCAGATGCAGAATTTTAGAGATTATGATATAGAAATTTTAAAAATAATAGCTATGATTTACTATGGCGTTTTTGGTTCGGCTGCTGCATATATATGTTGGCTTAGTGGTATTGCAAAAGTTGATGCTAGTATTGCCGCAGGATTTTCGGGGATTATGCCAGTGAGCTCTGTGGTTCTTTCTATGCTGTTTTTAAAGGAAAAAATAGTATGGCAGTATTTATTAGGGATGGGAATGACACTTATAAGTATCTATATAATTATTGCAGTTGATGCTAAAAAAGTAAAAAAATTGAACTCAGGAAATTCAGTTTCTCATATTGCTAATTAGATTGTAATTAAATGTAAATTATTTGAATTTTATACTTGATAATCCCTTTTGTTCGTTATACAATAAAGATGCAAACTATTTGCAACAACAAAAGGGAGGTTATTTTATTGAAAAGACTAAATATAAAAAAAGCATTTAGTGTATGTTTAGTTATTGTATTACTCAGTATGCTAACGGCGTGTAATGGCAATACTCTAACAAAAGATGCCACTAGTAAAGAAGGCGCGAATAAGTTTACCATAGTAACTTCTTTTTATCCTATATATATTGCTGCTTTAAATGTTGCAAAAGATATTGAAGGCGTGGAGGTTATAAATATGACAGAACCTATTACGGGGTGTCTGCATGATTATACGATTTCACCTAAAGACATGAAGACACTGGAAGATGCTCAGGTATTTGTTATTAATGGGGCAGGAATGGAATCTTTTATGGAGAGTGTCATAAGTCAGTTGAAGGATCTTAAAATCGTCGAGGCAAGTAAAGGGATAGAGCTTATTGAAGGCGATGGGGAGATAGAGAACAATCCTCATGTATGGGTTAGCATTTCAAATGCTATTACTGAGGTGCAAAATATAGAAAGTCAGCTTTCTGCTATAGACCCATCCCATAGCGAGGCCTATAAAAAGAATGCGAAGGCTTATATTCAAAAGCTGGAGGAAATAAGAAGTAAAATGCATGAAGCATTAGATAATGTTTCTCAAAAGGATATTGTAACATTTCATGAGGCTTTCCCTTACTTTGCTAAAGAATTTAATCTTAATATTGCGGGGGTAGTTGAGCGTGAACCAGGCTCAGAGCCAAGTGCAAAAGAATTAGGGGAAACGGTTGATCAAATCAAAACATTAGGGATTAAAGCTTTATTTGCAGAACCACAGTATCCTAAGCGGGCAGCTGAGGTCATAGCTAACGAAACCGGTGCAAAGGTCTATACGCTTGACCCAGCTGTAACCGGTCCGATGGAGGCGGATGCCTATATTCAGATTATGACAAAAAATCTAGAGGTATTGAAAGAGGCGCTTAAATGATTCAAGAGAAATGTGACAGTATAAACTGTAGGGAGTGCGGCTCCAGTTTTTGTTGCACCAAGATAAAACATATTAGTGTTAAACATGGAAGTAATCAAATTTTAAAAGATGTTAATCTGCATATCCATTGCGGTGAGCTTACTGCTATTATAGGTGTGAACGGCGCAGGAAAAAGTACACTTTTAAAGGCATTGCTTGGGGAAATTCCGCATCTTGGAGAAATCGTCTATCTGGAAACTAAAAATAAGGTAACAAAAACTCCAATTATAGGCTATGTGCCACAAAAACTAGATTTTGACCTAAGTTCACCTATGAGTGTTTTAGATGTTTTTGCAGCAGCTAAGTCTAAAAAACCGATATGGTGGGGAACACCGAAAAAAGTTAGAGAAAGGGCAAAGGCAAGCTTAGCTAAAGTAGAAGCCGAGCAGCTTATTGACAGGCAGTTAGGTGTGCTGTCAGGTGGTGAGCTTCAAAGAGTGCTGTTAGCCTTGGCGCTAAATCCGATACCCAACATTTTGCTTTTAGATGAACCGGTTTCAGGCATAGATCATAAGGGATTAAAACTATTTTATCAAACAGTTGCAGATATAAGAAAAACATATGATTTATCTATTATATTAGTTTCTCATGATTTACATTTAGTAGCACATTATGCAGATAGGGTAGCTCTGTTAAATAATGGAACAATAGAAATCTGTGGTACGCCGCAGGAAGTTTTTGCAAGCCATGAAGTAAATGCATTATTTAATATGGGTTCTTATGAGAGGGTTAAAGAGGGAGAATAGTATATGTCAATTTGGTATAGTCTTATAGACTTTTTACTGCCTTTTGAATGGACGCAGTATACATTTATGAAAAATGCCCTTTTAGGAGTACTTTTAGTTACACCTATGTTTGGGCTATTAGGAACAATGGTTGTTAATAATAAAATGGCCTTTTTTTCAGATGCTCTTGGACATTCAGCACTTACGGGAATAGCCCTGGGCGTTCTTTGGAAAGTTACCAATCCTCTTTGGTCCATGCTTCTTTTTAGTATTCTCATGACCTTTGCCATTATAAAAGTTAAAAGTACAAATACAGCTTCAATGGATACTGTTATAGGGGTATTTTCTTCTACAGCTGTAGCTCTAGGAATTGTGATTTTGTCCTATAAAGGTGGCTTTGCAAAATACTCTGTTTATTTAATAGGAGACTTATTAAGTATTACACCTAAAGATTTAATGCTGCTTGTAGTAACCTTTATAATTGTTGTTCTATTATGGATAAGTGCTTTTAATAGAATCTTTCTAGTAAGTCTTAATCCATCCCTTGCAAGGAGCAGAGGGATCTTGGTGCATTTTTGGGAGTATGTTTTTGCCCTTACTGTTGCAGTTATTGTTACTTTATCTATACAATGGGTAGGGACTATGATTATTAGTTCAATGCTAGTACTGCCAGCAGCAGCAGCGAGAAATGTTGCATGTAATGTTAAACAATATACGTTTTTTTCTGTGTTAATAGCCCTTATTTCGGGCCTTAGTGGCCTTATTCTTTCGTACTTTTTGGGGGTAGCGTCAGGGGCAACGATTGTGCTCGTATTAGGAGCATTTTTTGCAATAACTTATGTGATTAAATTAAAAAAATAGTTCAGTTCATAATAGTAGGTTATTTGCACTCTGGGCAATAGCCTACTATTTCAAGTTTGTGGTCTAGAATTTCAAAATCGCTGTTTTCTGAGACCGCTTTTTCGATTAAAGAGCAAGGGCAGTTTGTTAAAGGAACCATACGTTTGCATTTTAGACATACCATATAGTGTTTATGGGTATGAGTATTAAGTTCGTAAACAGCTTTTTTGGATTCTGAAAGGGTGCTTTTAACGGCAATATTTTTAGAACAGAAAAGTTCAAGTGTTCGATAAATGGTAGAAAGGTTGACTGTCGGCTGTAATAAGGCTGCTTTTAGATAAATATCCTCTGCTGAGACAGGACTTTCCGATTCTTGTAATAAGTCTAACACAAGGTTTCTTTGAATAGTTGACTTAATACCATGACTTGTAAAAAACGCTTGATGGGTTTTATCCATGTGTTAACATCCTTTCTTTTTAATGCGCTGTTTTTATTATATACCACTTTTGCAAATAATCCTATGCATTATTGATAGGGATAGTATATAATGAAAAAGGAAATATATGTAAATTATTTGTGAGGTTAATGGGAAGGAGATGATATAATGCCTATTGCGGTAGATATTTTTTCGGGGTTTTTGGGAGCAGGGAAAACAATGCTAATTAAGAAGCTGATTTCAGAAGGAGTCTATGAGAAAGATTTAGCTATTATAGAAAATGAATTTGGAGAAGTTGCAATAGATGGTACCTATCTTGAAGAAAGCTGCGCCCAGATTAAAGAAATTTATTCCGGTTGTATTTGCTGTTCAGTTTCTGGAGATTTTAAGAAGGCTATTCTTGATGTGCTGGAAAATTATCATGTAAGACGTATTATTATAGAACCCTCTGGGGTGGCATCCTTATCTGATGTACTTAAAGTTTTTAAAGAAGATGTATTAAAAGAAAAGCTTATTTTGGGCAGAATAATTACTGTTGTGGATGTGTCTCGGTTTGAGATGTATAGGACGAACTTTAGTGCCTTTTATAAAAATCAAATCCAATATGCTAAAACGATTGTACTTAGCCGAATGGAGCTTCTCAAAAAAGAGCAGCTTGAAAAAGTTATTAATGAGATAAGGGGGCTGAATGCTTCGGCTTCTATTGTGACAACACCATGGAGTGAGATGGATGGACAGATGATTGCAGAGGCTGATGAGAACAGTTTAAAAGAAGAACTTGTAAAAAAAATGAGTCAAAATATAAGGGGAATGAAGAAGGTAGCTTCAGCGGTTCAAAGACCACATGCACATGACGTCTTTGATACATATGGAATGAATACGCTTGAGATTTTTGCAGAAAATAAACTTAGGTCTCTTTTAAGCAGTCTAAAAGATTCATCAGCATATGGAGAGGTATTAAGAGCAAAAGGAATAGTCCACGTAGCTAAAGGAAAATGGGTTCAGTTTGATTACGTTAATGGGGAATATGAAATTCGCGAGTCAAAACCCTATTATACAGGAAAGTTATGTGTGATAGGTACGGGATTAAAAAAAGAAGCTTTAGCTGAACTTTTTAAGAGATAGGGGGGCCTTGATGTTAAAAACACAAGTAGAACTAGTAACTGGTTTTATTGGAGCAGGGAAAACAGCTTTTATAAGCAATTTACTTAAGGAGACTGCTGTAAGTGATGAGCATATTGTTGTACTGCAGCTCGAAAAAGGACAAGAAGAGCTTGTTAAAGAAACTAAAAAAGGAGCAGATATTACTTGTTTGACACCAAAAGTAGATGTCTTAACCGTAACTTATCTTAGTCATATTCTCCTTTTGTATGAGCCAGACAGGGTTATTATTGAATGTAATGGTACGAGGAGCCTTGATGAGCTGCTTGCTTTATTTAATCATCCAATGATAAAGAAGAAGGCCTTTATTTCAACACTGTTTAACCTTGTTGAAGCGCCTGTATTTAGAGTATATTGGCAAAATCTAAAACCGCTGTTAATACATGCTCTTAGTGCCAGTGATATGATTTTAGTGACCAAAAGCCACTTAATAAGAAAAGAGGATAAAGCGGACCTTAAGAATCTGCTTGAAAATGAAAATACTCATGGCCATATTTTGTTTACAGAGGATGTAGCACATATGGAGCAAGTTATAAAAACGTGTAATCTCTTAGATAAAGGGTGGACTAAGGAGATGAGAATTAAGTTTATAAGAAGGCTGAAAAAAATACAAAATGATGAAGGGGAAGTAGGATGAAATCATTTTTAATTATATTTATGAGTGTCATACTAGAGGCTATGCCCTTTGTATTATTAGGTGCTGTTGTATCAGCCGGTATCCAGGTTTTTGTTTCTGAAAGTCGTATTGAAAAGATCCTTCCTAAACGCAGATGGATAGGTTTTATTGTAGCGGCTCTTCTGGGACTAGTTTTCCCGGTATGTGAGTGTGCGATCATACCTATTACAAGAAGGCTCATTAAAAAAGGAATACCAACAGGGATGGCGATTACTTTTATGCTGGCAGTCCCTATTGTTAATCCGGTTGTTTTACTATCAACCTATTATGCGTTTAATGATAAGCTGTATATGTTATTGGCAAGAGCAGGTTTTGGATTTTTGGCAGCCATTACTATAGGCATATTGATAGCGGTAAGTGAAGAAAAGAGTACATATATTCTCAAAGAAAGAAGAGAACAAGAAGAGTTATTATGCGACTGTGGGTGCCAGCCTAGTGGAAGTGGATACCATTCTTCCTCTTATTTAAGAAGTGTTTTGGAACATACGAATAAAGAATTTATTAACATTATGCAGTATCTTATACTTGGAGCTTTTTTATCTAGCCTTTTCCAAACGTATGTAAGCCAAGAGGTCATGGGATTTATAAGCGGCAATTCTTATTTAGCAGTTCTTTTCATGATGGGAATAGCTTTCATACTGTCTATTTGTTCGGAAGTGGATGCATTTATTGCAAGAACTTTTATTGCGCAGTTTTCATCTGGGTCTATACTTGCATTTTTGGTTTTTGGGCCTATGTTGGATCTTAAAAATACAATGATGTTGATCGGGCATTTTAAAACGAAGTTTGTTATAAAACTTATTACCTATATTACTCTTGTCTGTGCACTTGTAGGGTTTATAGCTAATTTGCTAATTTAGGAGGATTCTCTATGAAACGATTT
Organism: Clostridia bacterium; assembly: GCA_029239755.1. GTDB lineage: Bacteria > Bacillota > Clostridia > Lachnospirales > Cellulosilyticaceae > FMMP01. The sequence goes on from JARBUI010000011.1 coordinate 42,881, forward strand.
AATAAAGAGGAGTGGATATGGTTTCTTTTAATAGCAGGATGGTCTCTCTATTTGCTTTATCTTCTTACTACAGGGGAAATCATAAGTTTTATTAACCCAAAAAGAATACCACTTATGTGGGGAACTCTTTTAGGCATTGTTATTTTAACGTTTTATCAAAGCACTAAACTTTTCACTATTCCTAGCAGAAGAACGCAATTTAGCAGTTATATACCGATAGGACTTGTTCTGATGTGCGGCGTATTTGTTCTGACAACAAAAGAATCAGACAGGTTAACCATGATGCAACCTCAAAAAGCTGTTGTTATAGGGCCCAAAGAAGGTGATTCTAAGACTGACAGTGAATCTATAAAAAATAATACAGCGATAAAATCTGAAGCGCTGGCAAATCTTCCTATATCCAATGATGATGATACCAGCGTTCCTTCTCTAAATACAGGCGAAGATGTAGAGGTGATAGCCTCAAATAAGGTAGTGTTAAATAGTGAAAATTACACTAAGATTCTAACGGACATTGAACAAAATCCCAAAGACTATATAGGAAAGCGCATACAACTGGAAGGTTTTGTCTATAGAGGTCCGCAGTTTGAACCTGATGATTTTGTAATAGCCCGTATGTATATGCTTTGCTGTGCGGCAGATGCGCAGATTACTGGGCTGATGGCCTCGTGGGAGAGGGGCAGTACATTAGGCGAGGAGCAGTGGCTGCACGTTGAAGGCGTACTCAAAACTAAAGAATACGAAATGGATGGACAAAAAAGTCTTATTCCTATTATTGAAATTGAAACGGCAGTTAAGCTGCCGACCCCAGATAATCAGTATGTATATTATTAAAGCACCTATTTCGTTATAGACCATTAGATCTATAACGAAATAGGTGCTTTTAAAAATATACTGCGATAGTGAAGGGTAATGATTTAACTATGCATATAAAATTAACAAAAAAGCATATATTGTGAAAGAAATTTATCAATAAGTTGTTTTATAATAAAAATATTTATATGAGTAGCGATTGAAATCCTTTATCTATGTAGTCCATATTACAAAAGATTTTATTAGAGGATGTATTTTAACTTTAACCGAAACGTTTTGGTGTAATGAACTGTTTTGTAAAATTGGGATTGTAGGATACAATAGAAACAGGCGGTTAGGTCTATAAGGTTTAAGGAGGCTTACATGAGTAAAATGAGGACTATCAGAAAAAAACTCTTTATTTCATATACCAATCTTATTGTAGGTGTCATTGTGGCATTCGCAGTACTTATTTTTGTTTATATTTCCCAGATTCTTTCAAATCAGACGAGAGATATGATGACGTCTTTACTTACAGCGGGTATTAATCAAACAGATATGGAAGTTAGAAGAATGGATACAGTCTCTCTTAATATCTGTTATTCTGAAATTGTAAAAGGTAATTTTGAAAAGCTTATGCAAAAAACAAGTAAAATATATGCTTCTGATGAACGGGCAAGGGCTATTATAGATGCTCTGGTTGCTATTAATGGGCCACTTATGCCAGTGCAGCAGATTAATATTTATAGCCTAGGAGGACAAGTGTTAAGCACAGGATTTTCTAATAAGTCTATAGAGACAAACCTGGCCTCCAAGCATTGGTATGAACCTACTTTAAAATTAGATGGCAAAAAGTACATTACTGTTTTAAAAGATGGAAAAGAATCTTATATTTATGATACTACTGAGAGAATAAAACAATATATAGTTCTAGATAGGGTAATTTTTAATAAATACGGACAACAACTAGCTATACTGGAAGTCATCTCTAAAAGCAATCAAATATTTAAGAGTATTTATGAAATAGAAGATGATTATAAGGGAAGTATTATGGCTTATGTATTTGATGAGAGTGGACAGATGATTTATCCTGTCAGTAATGAGGAGAGCGCAGCCTTATCTTACCAGACTTTTAGTCAAAACAAAGAGGCAGGTAAGGATGGCTATTTTAAAACGAAGCTAGGAGAAGATAACTATAATGTGTATTATCATCAGTCATCTTATACAGGCTGGACTCTTGTACTTGCCCGTTCACAAAAGAGTATCATTGCTCCAGTTATAACGCTTGCTTTATTTATGATGCTTATAACCAGTATTTTTATTGGTGTAGCGCTCTTATCATCCTTTATTATTGCAAAGGATTTAAGTAATCCTATTAAAGAACTTCTCATGACGATAAAAAATACAAGATTAAAAAATTTAGATGATGTGGGAGATAATAAAATAAATACGCAGCTTATAGAGCTTGAAGAACTTCACACAGCTTTTTCTAATATGAGAATTAATATTAAAGAGTCTACAGTAGCTATGTTAGAAGCGCAAAGACAAGAACTTAAAGCGCGTATGCTTGCTCTGCAGTCTCAAATGAATCCGCACTTCCTCTATAATACATTAACTAATATAAGCGTGATGGCGGAGGAAGGTCTTAATGATGGCATTGTAGAAATGTGTGACCATGTTTCATTTCTATTAAGATATTTCTCAACATCAAAACCAGTTCTTGTCAAAATGAGTGAAGAATTTGAATGTGCAAAAAAGTATTTGAGCATTGTACAAATTCGCTATAAAGACTATTTGAAGTATACCATAGAAATGGATGAAGCTCTTCAAAATATCGAGATACCCCGGAATATTGTACAGCCTCTTATAGAGAATGCTGTGAAGTATGGAATGAATGAGGAAATGATATGGGATATAAAAATCGAGGGCTATTTTAGAGAGGATGGGTGGAGAATTAAGATATCAGATAAGGGAAATGGCTTCCTAAAAGAAAAAATTCAGGAGCTTCAGGAAAAGATAGATCAAATTAATCTGTTTAAAAGGTATATTGACTTAGAAATTAATGGCATGGGTTTTATTAATGTATTTAGCAGACTGAAACTTACCTATGAGGAGAATATGTATTTTGAGTTTGGCAATGATCCTAGGGGAGGCGCTGTTATTATAATAGGCGTACAGCATTATATAAAATTGTAAAGAGTTTAAAAATTATTAGTGATGCTAATTCATATTTGGGGAGAGGGAAGGAGAAAATAAACAATGTATAAAGTGATTGTCTGTGAAGATGAAATGATGATTCTTGATAACATTATAAAAAAAATTAATCAATCGGAGCTGGATTTTGAGGTAATTGCAAAAGCGCTGAATGGTAAACAAGCTCTAGAGCTTATTGAAGAGCATCTTCCGGATGTTGTTGTAAGTGATATTAAGATGCCTTTGATGGATGGACTGGAGCTTATTGGAAAAGTAGATATTAAGTATCCATATATCAAAAAAATAATTATTAGTGGGTATGCGGAATTTGAATACGCTAAAAAAGCTATGAAGTATAATACTTTTGACTATTTACTTAAGCCAGTGAAAAATGATGAACTTATCCAAACTCTCATTAAACTCAAAATGGATTTAGATAATCAGTTTAATGAGCTTATGGATAAAGCTGGTGTAGTTAAGAATCAGGTTACGCCGTATGAAGCTGTACAGTTTACGCAATGGTACATAAGAGCTCATTTTGAAAAAGATATTAATTTTAATCTTATTGCCATGCGGTTTAACTATACTCCTGGATATCTTTCGAAACTCTTTGTACAGTATGTGGGAGAAACGCCTAATAAATACTATCTGAATTTAAAAATGGATAAAGCCAAGTATTTGCTTGCTCATTGTGAAAAGTTATCAATAAGACAAATAGCTGAGATGATAGGGTATGAGGATCAATCTTATTTTAGCAGGATATTTAAGAAAACAGTAGGGAAAAGTCCATTAGAGTATAGAGAAAGTGCTATAATGCATTAGATTATTATTAAAAAGTGCTAATGTATAACTTAAATGTGCATATAAATTGGCTATTTATAATGATAAAATTTTATTATGAAATCAGCCAGTTGGCTAAATAGCTAAATAAGGTATGCCACAATGCTGAAAAGTATTAATAAACATGAGGGGGAATTTTAAATGAAAAAATTTTTATCCGCAGTGCTTATGCTTACAATGAGTTTATCAGTATTTGCAGGTTGTGCAAAATCTGAAGAAACACCTGCTCCGGATGCAGCTAAACCAGCGTCTACTGAAGCTCCAGCAGCAGAAGAAAAAGACAAGAACAAAGATATTACTTTAACTGTTATGACATCACAAGGATGGGCATTCCCAGCAGAAGATATGCTGACTCAAAAGTTTGAAGAAGAAACAGGGATTAAAGTGGATCTTCAAGTGGTTCCAGCAGACCAGTATCATGACTTATTAAAAGCTAAGCTGACAAGCGGAGAAGGCCCAGACATATTTTATGCACAAACTAACGAATTCCAAATTAAGACAGCAACAGTTGATCCAGAAAAATATTGTATTGATTTTAGTGATGCAGCTTGGAAAAATGTTATGCCTAAAACAAGAATTCCAGCCGTTTCTTATAATGACAAGTTGTATGGATTAATGTTATGGTATGATTCACCAGAATTCGTATACATATACAATAAAACACTTTTTGAAGAAGCTGGCATCAAAGAAGCACCTAAAACTTATGAAGCATTTAAAGCGGCGTGTGAAGCTATTAAAGCTAAGGGGATTACACCTATATACGAATACGGTGCAGCAGGATGGCATCATCAGCTTCCTTTCTTCCAAATTGGGCCACGTTATGAAGAATTACAGCCAGGTCTATATAAAGGACTTAATGATAACACAATCAAATTTGCAGATAGTAAAGACATGCAAAAAGCTTTAGATCAAATTAATGAATTTGTTCAAAATGGCTATTATGGAGACGATTACATGTCTAATGATGGTACAGATAAAGAAGACCGCATCGCTAACAGACAAGCGGCTATGATTCAAGAAGGTCCTGCATTTATTGAAACAATCAAACAAAAATATCCTGAAGTAACAGATGAATTCGGTGTATTCCTTGTACCATTCATTGACAATCAAAACTACCCAACAAATCCATCAGGACCAGCTATCTTTGGATATAAAGAAAGCAAAAACGTTGAAGCTGTAAAACAATATTTTGATTTCTTAACAAAACCAGAAAATCTTCAGATTAAACTTGATAATACATCAGAATGGACTAATATTGATATAGCTATTGATGGCGTTGAGCAGCATTTTACAGATATAGAAAAAGCATTCAAAGAATCTATTCCAAGAGAAAAATATGAAATTGCCCCTGTACTTCAAACAGGAACAAAATATACAAATGATCAGTGGATGGAAACAGGCAAAGATATGATCTCAATGTTTATGGGAGAACTTACTTCAAAACAAGTTCTTGAAAATATTGATGAGAGAAGAGCTAAACTTGCTAAAAGTCAAAATGATCCAGCTTGGCAATAAGAAGCAGATATAATATCATAACTTCACATAAGAGAATTTGATAGCTTCTATCAGATTCTCTTATTTATATCACATGGCGAGGAGCATCTATTATGAAAGAAAAGAAATTTTACCCTATGTATTTTATTTGGCCGGCACTCATTATATATGGCTTGCTATGTATATTACCAGGTATTATCGGTATTTATTATTCCTTCACTGATTGGAGTTCTTATTCAGATAAAATTAACTTTATAGGGCTCGAGAATTATAAATACATTTTTACTTCAGGACAGGACTATACAAAGTATATTTATAATACCCTAATGTTTACTGTTGTTTCAAATATTGTAAAGATTATACCAGCGTTATTTCTTGCACTAATGCTGAGAGAAGGGCTAAAGGGACAAAACTTTTATAGAGGTGTTCTTTATTTCCCATCAGTTCTTCCTTATCTTGTTATCGGCCTTTTATTTAGATCTATGCTGCACCCTACAACGGGTGTTGTGAATCAAGTATTTGGAGCACTCAATATGGATTTTTTGGCTCAAAAGTGGCTTACTGATCCCAATTTTGTTTGGGGCTCTATATTTGCAGTAGATGCATGGCGTGGAATTGGCTATGTTATGACGATTTTCATTGCAGGACTTCAATCCATACCTGAGAGTTATTATGAAGCGGCAAAAATTGACGGGGCAGGTTATTTTTCACTCTTAAAACATATTACACTCCCCATGCTGATGCCTTCTATTACTATTAATGTTGTATTTGGACTTACCTATGGACTAAAGGTATTTGATATCATTTATGTTCTTACAAACGGCGGACCAGGACGTATGACAGAAGTTGTAGCAACAGGAATCTTTAAGGAATTCTCTGATGGAACCTACGGTATTGGATCTGCATTATCTTCAATATTATTTGTATTTATGGCTGTTGTTGGGATACTTATTGTTGGAAGAATGAATGAAAAGAAGGTGGAAATGTAATGAAAAGCAAAAAACAACTTACAACCTTAGCAAAACATATTGTAGCTCTGTTTTTATGTACACTCGTTATTGTACCTTTTATCATTATTTTACTTAATTCTTTTAAAACCAGTAAAGAAGCTGCCTTAATGACGCTGGAGCTGCCAAAACAATTACTTTTCGAAAACTATGCTACGGTTATTGAAAAAGGTAAACTTGCTCAGTCTTTCGTCAATAGTCTAATTTATGCGATTGTACCTTGTGCCTGTGTTGTTATTTTCTGTGGTATGGCATCCTTTACGCTATCAAGAAGAATAACAAAACTCAATAAGTTTATCTATATGTTTATGATATTAGGGATCTTTGTACCAGTTAACTATTTAGCACTTATTAAAATTATGAAACTATTTAGTATCTATGGTTCAAGATTTGGTTTAATCCTCTTTTATATAGCTAATAATATTGCGTTTTCGATTTTTATTATTTATGGCTTTATACACACTGTGCCAAGAGAAGTTGATGAAGCGGCTATTATTGACGGAGCAAATCCGCTGCAGCTCTTTTTTGAGGTCATCTTTCCGCTTCTAAAACCCGTACTTGTTACAGCGTTTATCCTGATGTTTATGAACATCTGGAGTGACTTTATGACACCGCTCTATTTGATTAATAAAACAAACCTATGGCCTATGAATCTTGCTGTTTATAACTTCTTTGGAAGAGAAAGGGCTAATTGGAATCTCGTTTTTGCAGACATTGTTTTAACAGCACTGCCAGTACTTATTATTTACCTCATAGGACAAAAACAAATTATATCTGGGCTTACATCAGGAGCAGTAAAAGGCTGACTTAAGAGACTACTAAAATCATACAAAATATATGAGAGGACTGATTAGATGTTATATAAAGAGGATTGGGGCAAAACCAAAAAAAGACTTGAAGCCTTATGGAACAACGAAATAGTTGATAGATGCTGCATTGCTGTGCAAGGTAAAAAAGATATGCATTTTCAATATGAAGATGCACCTTATACTCCAGAAGAATTAGTTAAATATTATATGGATCCGGAATGGCTTTTAAGAAGACATATCAAAAAGTTTGAAAACACCTACTTTGCAGGGGATGGGTATCCTTGCATCTGGTCAAACTTCGGAGCAGCTGGCCATGCGAAATATTTTAAGGGTGCAAAATATAAGTTTGAAAGAGACACAGTATGGATTGGCGGAGATTACAAAGACTTTGCAGAGGATGAGCTTGTATACGATGCCACAAGTAATATTCTTAAACAAGAACTTGAAACAGTAAAATACCTTTGTAACGAAGGAATGGGTAAGTTTTTTGTTACGATGCCGGACAACTGTGGTATTCTTGACGGCCTTGCAGCACTGCATGGCAGTGAAGATTTAGCTATGGATCTTTTTGACTATCCAGATGAGATTAAACTAGCATGTGATAAGATTTTTGAGACTTACAAAGTAACAAGTGATATGTTCTTTGATGCTATTCGTAAGAATAATGAAAACGGCAGCACTCATGGCTGGATGTACACGTGGAGCGAAGGCAAACATGCACAGTTACAAGTAGACTTTTCAGTTATGATTTCGCCTCAGATGTATGAAGAATTTGCTCTTCCGGAACTTGTTAAGAGCTGTAAGTGGCTTGATAATGCCATTTATCATCTTGATGGCGAGCAGCAGGTAAGACACCTCGATATGATTTTATCTGTTGACAGACTGAACATGATTCAATGGACTCCAGTTGCGGGTCAGCCAAAAACAAGTAACTTTATTTCTACATTCAAGAAAATTCAAGCTGCAGGAAAAGGTCTTGTACTTTATCCAGAACTTGATGAAATCGAAACTTTACTTACGGAATTATCATCTAAGGGACTCTATTTGATTGTTAAAGAAGAAGTTTCCTGTGATGAGGCAGACAGGATTGTTAATTTAGCAGCTAAACTCACACACGAATAAAATAAAACAGTTAAACTTTAACGGCATTCAGTCTGCTATTCATTTTTAGCAAGGAGAAAAGATATGAAAGATTATAAACTACGATTCAGACAAGTGCATATGGATTTTCATACAAGTGAAAAGATATCAGGAATAGGAGAAAAGTTTGATGCTGATGAATTTGCAGGGACATTGGATGAGGCGAGAGTTAACTCGGTAACCTGCTTTGCAAGATGTCACCATGGATGGCTTTACTACGATTCTAAAAACTATCCTGAAATGATTCATCCTGGGCTAAAACAAAAAGATCTTTTGGAACAGCAAATTAAGGCATGTCATAAAAGAAACATTCGTGTGCCTGTTTATACCACTGTTCAGTGGGATCACTTTACAAGTTCAAGGCATCCGGAATGGGTATGTATTAATGAAGACGGAACCATGGTAGACACATGCAATCCTGAGTCAAAAGGTGTATACGAAGCAGGTTTTTATAAAACCCTATGTGTTAATACAAGTTATAGAGATTATCTAAAAGCTCATATTAAAGATATATTTGAATCTGTTCCTGAGGTTGACGGCATTTTTCTAGATATTGTTATGGTAGTAGATTGTTCATGCAGAACGTGTGTGGAAGGAATGCTTAAAGAAAACTATGATCCTGTCAGCAGAGAAGAAAGACTTCTTTATGCTAAAAAGATGATGGAAGAGTTTAAAAAGGATATTTCAGACTATATAAGAAGCTTTAACTCTGCTGCAAGCATCTTTTATAACACTTCTCATATTGAGCCTGCCCTAAGAACTGTGCAGGACTCATATACCCACTGGGAACTAGAATCACTTCCAAGCGGTGGATGGGGATATGTGCATTTCCCAAATAGTGCACGTTTTGCAAGAACGACAGGTCTTGATTTATTAGGACAGACTGGTAAGTTTCATACGATGTGGGGAGATTTCCATTCGTTTAAAAACAAAGAAGCCCTAGAATATGAATGCTATCGTATGCTGGCTTTTAATGCAAAATGCATGATTGGAGATCAGCTGGATCCTGATGGTAAAATATCAAAAGATGTTTACCAGCTTATAGGTTCTGTATATAAAGAAGTTGAGCAAAAGGAACCTTGGTGCATAGAGGCTAGACCGGTGTGTGATATGGCAATTTTTACGCCAGAAGCTCTTGGGTTTAATTCGGGCTGCGGAGGGACTATTCCAGAATCTGTAGTAGGAGCCTCAACCATGCTTGAAGAGATGGGGCATCAGTTTGACATTGTAGATGTAAAGTCTGACTTTAATAGCTATAAAGTTATCATATTACCTGATGAGATTATCATGAATAAAGAACTTGCTGAAAAGGTTGAAAACTATATAGAGGCCGGGGGCAGCGTCATTGCTACTTATCAGTCGGGTCTTAATTCTGAAAAGACTGCTTTTGCAAGTGGAGTATTTGGCGTAAACTATCTAGGGGAAGCCCCTTATAGCCCTGACTTTATAGTACCAAAAGGTGAAATAGGCAAAGGCCTTTCAGAAACGGAATACGTGATGTATAAACAAGGAACACATATTGAAATAACAGAAGGAACAGAATTGTTAAGTTCTGTTAATGTTCCTTACTTCAATAGAACCTGGCAGCATTTTTGCTCCCATAAACATACGCCTTCTTCTCACCAATACGGATACCCTGGCATTGTAAAAAAAGGTAAGGTTATCTATTATAGTCATCCAGTTTTTTCAACTTATGCACAGCTTCATCCTAAGTGGTGTAAACTGCTTATTAAAAATGGGCTAGATATGTTACTACCTGAACCGATTGTAAGATATGAAGGACCAACAAGTCTTTTAGCATGTGTTAACTTGCAGGAGCAGGAGAAAAGATATGTGCTTCATATGCTGCACTATATACCAGAAAAACGCTGTCAGGAAATTTTTACAATAGAAGATGTCATTCCTTTATATTATACTAAAGTTTCTATGAAGCTTAGTGAAAAAGCAAAAGCTGTAAAGGTGGTTCCTGATGGAGAAAATTTAGACTTTAAGTATCATGACGGAAGAATTCAATTTGTTATAGAAAAAATAAATGGCCATGCAATGGTGGCTATTGAATATTAAAAATGAATTCCCATAGCCTATTCAATAATTAATAGGTTATGGGAATTTTTTAGGTTCTTAACATATTTAATCCGCTTATATTGCTAAATCTTTCCTAAAGTAATATAATAATTTTGTACTAACACAGTATAAAAGTACAAAAATGATTTAGTAATATATAGCGTTCAGTTATAAATGATTTGTTTTGAATTGTTTCTACCTAATAAATGAGGAGGTGAAATACTAGTTGTGGTTACTCAGAGTGAAATAAAATACGGCAGATTAATGGAGAAGGCGGAAGAACTTTTCGTAAATTTAGGCTATAAAGCTGTTTCAATGGAAGAGATTGCAGAGGCGGCGGGCATAAGTAAAATGACTATTTACAAGCACTTTGCATCAAAAGAAGATCTATTTATTGAGGTTGTACTTAGTATCATGCATAAAACTTATAAGGTCATAGAAGAAGAGATACTTAAGGTGCCAGGTACATTAAAAAAAATAGACTATTTAATGCAGTTTAATATGACGGCCTCAAAAGGCTATTCGATAGCGTTCTACAAGGATTGTATGGAAATACCCTATATAGCAAAAAAGTTAATAGAGGAAAAGTATAAGTTCAGTACAATGATATTTGAAAAAATCATTAAAGATGGGATGGAGAAAGGAGAAGTCAGAAAGGTAAATGTGAATTTCATCACAGATATGCTTATTATGCTTATTGACGGGTTTGCGGGTAAATTTTTTGACAAAATAAATAATCAAGAAGACATAGAAGCTGTGGTAAAAGATTTTTACGATTTTCTAAAATATGGCCTTTTAGGGGGAGACGGGGTGAGAGAATAATGAAAAATGATGTTCTTATGAAAGTTGAAAATATCAGCAAGTTCTATCAGATGGGAGAAGTGACAGTAGCGGCTAACAAGGATGTATCGCTTGAATTATATCAAGGTGAATTCGTTGTGATATTAGGTGCCAGCGGGTCAGGTAAAAGTACCCTTTTAAATGTTTTAGGCGGGATGGATCTGCCTACAGAAGGAAAGGTTTTTATGGAAGGAGAAGAAATTACTCGGTATAACGACAGAAAGCTCACAGCCTATCGCAGAGATAAAATTGGTTTCGTCTTTCAGTTCTATAATTTGATGGCTAATTTAACGTCCAGAGAAAATGTAGAACTAGCGACAGAAATATGTAAAGATGCTTTAGATATTGATGAGGTGCTGGAGGCGGTAGGACTGGGAGATAGAAAAGATCATTTTCCGGCTCAAATGAGCGGGGGAGAACAGCAGCGTGTAGCTATAGCAAGAGCTGTAGCAAAGAACCCTGCTTTGCTGCTCTGTGATGAACCTACAGGAGCCCTTGACTTTAAGACAGGAATAAAGATTTTGTCTCTCTTAAAGCAAATCAACGAGAAATACAATAAGACCATTGTCATTATCACACATAACGTGCCGATTGGAGAAATGGCAGACAGGGTGATTAAAATGAGAAGCGGAGAAATTGTAGAAACCAAGATAAATCGTAATCCAGTCCCTCCCGAAAGGATTGAGTGGTAATGAAGAAATTAGATATAAGGCTGTTTAGGCTTATTAAAAATTCCAAAGGACAGTTTATTTCTCTTTCTGTGATGGTTATTTTAGCACTTACGATCTATGTTTCTTTTAGCATGGTGGCAGATAACCTAAATGATTCGATATTTAGCTATTATGAGACAACGAGGTTTGGGGATGTTTTTGTAGAGGTAGTCAAAATACCAAAATCAGCTATAGACAAACTGCATGGTATAGAAGGCATAGAAAAAGCTGAGGGACGTATCAGCAGTGATGTACCTTTAAGAGTTGAAGATCCAAATGAGAAGGTAAGCGTAAGAGTAGTTTCACTGCCCAAGGAAGTGGCTGGCCTTAATAATGCGTATCTCTTAGATGGTAAAAGATTAACTGACAGCTCTAAAACTACAATGGTGCTGCAACAGTTTGCGGATGCGAGAGGTATCAAAGCCGGAGATGAGATTGTACCTTATATTGCAGGCAGGCAGTATCCTATGGATGTAGTGGGCATCGTTGGCAGCCCTGAATATATTTATCTGATGGAAAACGAGCAAGCGCTGATGCCTGCTCCTGAAAAGTTCGGGGTTATCTATGTTACAGAGGATTTTGCACAGTCAGTTTTAGGCTATCAAGGCAGCTATAATGAAGTGATGATTAAGATAAAAGATGACTATATCGATCAGATTGACAGTATTGTAGATGAAATAGAAGATCAGTTAGACCGATATGGTGTCAAACGAACAATAAAAAGAGAAGATCAGTTAAGTCATAGGATGATGATGCAGGAAGTGGAACAATTAGAAACAATGGCAACAGCTATTACAGTACTATTTTTAATTGTAGCAGGTGCTATTATTAATGTTATGTTATCTAGGATTGTCAAAAATGACAGGATGTCCATAGGAGTCATGAAGGCACTTGGCTATAATAATTTTAAGATTTTAGCGCATTACACGAAGTTCTCGGTCATGATTGGGTTGGTAGGCTCTATAGCAGGGATACTTCTCAGTATTCCCTTATCAGCTGCATTTACAGAGTTGTACATTATGTATATGAATATTCCTATGTTTGAGATGAAGGTCTATCCTGCTTACTTTGTGTACGGGATTCTTTTAACAAGTGTTTTTTGTGTTTTATCAGGACTTATGGGAGCTAGAAGTGTGCTCAAAATATTGCCTGCGGATTCCATGAGACCAGAGGCTCCTAAAGCAGGGGGGAGAATTTGGCTGGAAAAAATCAAACCGGTTTGGCATGCTATTTCCTTTAGTACAAAGATGGTGATTCGAAATATACTAAGAAATAAGAGAAGAGCAGTGTTTCTTACAGTGGGAATTGCTCTAACATACAGTATTACGATGGTACCTATTTTTATGTCTTCGGTCTGGGGAAATCTTTTTGTACTGCAGTATGGAGAATTTCAGACAATGGACTATAATATTGACTTTTCAGGGCCTATGAATCGCAATGCTTTAAGAGAGTTATCCCAAATGATAGATGTTGACCTTATTGAGCCTAAAACAGAGATTCCTTTTGAACTTAGAAATGGATGGAAGAAAAAAGTCGTCAGTATTATTGGAATTGCAAAAGATACAGCTGTATACCACTTGAAGAGCCCTGGAGGTTATCCCATAGAATTACCCAGCAGCGGCATTATTCTTTCAGAAAACTTAGCTAAGTCCTTAGATGTACATATAGGAGATGAGATACTTATTAAAAATTTCCTGCCGGATAAAAAAGACAAATCCATTAGAGTAAAAGGAATTACGAAGCAATATTTAGGGGCTAATGCCTATATGGATATCGAAGCAATGAGTGATTTGTTAGGTGAGCACGGGGTTTTTACAGGAGCTCTTATGAATTCCAAGGATGATGTTGTTTCTAAGCTGAAAAATGTAAAAAATATAAGACAGGTACAATCAGTACAGGATATGAAAAACAGTTTTTTAGAATTTATGGATATGATGATCTACTCTGTAGGCGTAATGATGTTATTTGGCGGGATTTTAGGATTTGCTATCGTTTATAATGTAACCATTATCAGTATCAGTGAAAGAACCATGGAGTTTTCCTCGCTGAGAGTAATGGGGTTTGATAAGAAAGAAATTTATAAAATGATTACCAAAGAAAATGGGGTCATGACCCTAATGGGGATACTTATAGGAATGCCTTTGGGATATAGTATGTGCGAAGGTATCGCAGTCTCGCTTACAACAGACCTATATACTATTCCGATTATTATAAGTCCCAGCAGCTATGTTGTAACGGCTGTGGCCACTATCTTTTTTGTCAGCTTAGCACAGCTGGCTACCATTAGAAAAATTTATCGCCTGAATTTTATGGAGGCATTAAAAAATAGAATTTCTTAATCTCAATAATTAAAAGGGATGTGAATAAAGTGAAAAAAGTAAAGCGCAAAATAATAGGAGCACTTTTTATAGGAGCAGTTATCGTAACAGCTGGAGTAACTGTGAAAAATGGAGCTAAAGCTATATCAGTTGAGGCGGCACGGGTTCAAAAAGGTGATATTGCAGAATATGTAGAGGAATTAGGACTTGTGGTATCAGAGAATAAAGGAAGCATTTACGTTGAGGCGGCTGGCAAAGTCACAGAAGTTATGGCAGAAGTTGGAGATGTGGTAGATAAAGGCGACATCTTGGTGAAGCTAGACAGTCAGCAGCTTTCAAGACAAATGATGGAACTTGAAGCAAGGAAGGCTGCCTTAACGGCAGAATACAAAGAAGCCATAAAACCTCTAGATCATAAAGAAATTAAAAAGCTGGAATTGCAGCTAGAAAGTCAAAAAAGAGAGGTAGAGGAATCTAAAAGGCAAATGGATATCAATAAAGTTCTTTATGATGCAGAGGCTATCAGTTATGAGGAATACCATACATCAGAAATTGACCTAAAAGAGTCGGAGGCTCTGCTTGAGGGAATTAAACTAGATTTGGAACTCATCAAAAAGCCTATTTCATCAAATATAGCTGCCGGATATATGGCTCAGCTAAAGCAGCTGGATATTCAGATGGAGGAGCTGAGAAGTCAAGGTGAAGACTTTGTAGTGATTTCGCCCCTAAAAGGAACGATTATGATGAAGTCAGTTGAGGTTGGAAGCTACCTTCAGCCAGGCAGTCAGGTAATGGAAATAGGAGATAGTGAAGCTCTATATATTGAAAGTGACCTATTAGTATCAGAAATAGGTAAGATTAAGGTAGGGTCTAAAGTAGAAATTTCTCATAAGGATTTAGGTATTGAGGGTGTACAAGGAACGATTAGGAAAATATATCCTCGGGCTTTTAGTAAAGTTTCGGATTTAGGTGTTGAGCAGAAAAGAATCAAAGTAGAAATTGCTATCGAGGATCAGATAAAAGGGCTGCGCCCAGGTTATGATTTAGATCTAAAAATCATTGTGAACAGTAAAAAGGGTACGTACATAGTTCCGGAAAACGCAGTATTTGAAAAAGGTGGCAAAAACTATGTATTTGCAAATGAGAATAATACAGCTGTGCTTAGAGAAATTCAAAAAGGAATCGAGAGCAGTAAGCAGATAGAGATTGTGTCAGGACTTCAAGAAGGGGAACAAGTCATTCTTTCGCCAGATGAGGCATTAGAAGAAGGAACAGCTATAATAATTAATACGCTTAAGGAGTTTTAGATACAAGTCAGTATCAGTTCAACATCAAAGAATGAGAGGTGAAAAAAATGAATTTCTTTAAGAAGGCAGCAGCTATAGGCATAACGATTATTTGTTTAGGGGGTCAGTTAGTTTTTGGAGCGGATACACCCCCCATTCTTACCCTTGAGGACTCTGTTAAGGCTGGATTTATTTATAGTAATCAGCTTTCACTCAATGCCCAGGAAAAAGATTTATTAAAAGAGCGGCTTAAAGCTAACCAAAATAGCTTTTATGAGACATATCAGAGCATCTACTTACAACAGGCTAAAAATGACAATGAAAGAAAAGTGCTGCAGGATCAAATCACTTATGATATTACAAATCGCTACAATACCATTATTATACTTGAGAAAGAATTAATAAGCTTGGATCATACCATTCAAATAAAGACAAAAGAGTTAGGACAGATGAAAGTTAAAAAAGAAGTTGGAGTCATTAGTTCTATTCAATATGACAGTATACAAATTGAGCTTGAGAATCTAGTGAATAGTAAAAAATCTAAGTTAGAGTCTCTAAGTAATGAGAAGAGTTATTTTAAGCTAGTTACAGGTAAAGAGTTAACGAAGTATACTTTGGAAGATACACTTTCATACGAAGCCTTTCGCGTACCAGGGGATGCGGATCAGTACATGAATACTAAAATAGCTGATTATCTCAAGTATGATAATGATCTGGCTCAATTTGCAAAAGACCATATCATTATAGCAGGAACACCAGTTATTTTTTATGATGATTACTTAAATAAAAAATATGAGGCAGACAAAAGTTTATCTTCGCTGGAAGATGCAAGGAAAACGATGAAAGATGCCCTTATGAAAAGTTACTCTTCGCTCATTACGCTAGAAGAACAAATAAATACACTCCAAACGAAACAAAAATTAGTACAAAGGCAAGTGAGTATTGCAAAGACCCAGTATGATGTAGGCAGAGGGACTGTTTTAGAATATAACAGGCAGATGCTTAATTTGGAAAACATTGAACTTGACTTAAGAAAACTCATTACTAATTATAATCTTCTAAAGCAGGTTATAGAAAAGCCGTGGGCGATTACTGCAGCTAACCATTAAATTAATTGTAATAGAAAATTATTTATGAATATAATCCTAAAGCTGATCTATTTGAATAGCTTTAGGATTATATTTGCTTTTAGAGTACACGAGCACATTTTGCATAATAGATATAAAAAACTGATATTTGCACTAAATATGATTGACAAATCCTATGACTAGAAATATAATTAAATAAAAAAGTGCTCGTGCACATAAGGAGGAAAAATGGATAAAAATAGGATTATTCATCAAGTAAGCGATAGCGCATTTAAAAAGTATGGCAGAATTTTAAATGGGTGTGATACCACAGAGCTGCTTAGAAAAATGCAGGACACTGTACTTCCAGAAGATGTTATTTATGTGCCTTCTGTAGAGGAGTTCGAAAAATTAAGTATTGCAGAAGATTTCAAAGAAAGTGTTTTTGGAGGGCTTCCAGTACAGATAGGATACTGTAATGGCAACAACACTATGTTAAATGCAGTAGAATATCATCGTTCATCTGAAATTAATATTGCAGTAACAGATTTGATTTTGCTGCTTGGCAGTCAGCAGGATATTAAAGAAGACTATACATATGATACTGCTAATATAGAAGCATTTCTTGTGCCAGCTGGCACTATGATCGAATGCTATGCTACAACACTGCATTATGCACCTTGCAATGCAGATGAAACAGGCTTCCGCTGCGTGGTTGTGCTTCCAAAAGACACCAATACAGATTTAGATAAACCTCTTAATAAAACAGACGAAGACAGACTATTATTTGCCAAAAACAAATGGCTGATAGGTCATAAGGATTCTGGACTAGAAGAAAAAGGAGCTTTTATTGGACTTGTTGGAGAAAATATTTCTCTCAAATAATAACTACATTATATTTATATAACTCAAGGAGGATTTAGAAATGAAAAATATTCCACAATTAAAATTAGGTATCATCGCCGTAAGCAGAGACTGTTTCCCAATGGAACTTTCAGCATCAAGAAGAGCAGCGGTTGTAAAAGCATTTACAGAAAAAACAGGTGACATTTATGAATGTCCAACAACCGTAGAAAATGAACTACATATGCTTAAAGCTTTAAAAGAAGTAAAGGAAGCAGGTTGTAACGCACTTGTTGTTTACCTAGGAAACTTTGGACCAGAGACAGCAGAAACACTTATTGCCCAAAAATTTGATGGACCAGTTATGTTTGCAGCAGCGGCAGAAGAAAAAGGAGACAATTTACTAGATGGACGCGGTGATGCATACTGTGGTATGTTAAATGCAAGCTATAACTTAAAGCTTCGTAACATTAAAGCATACATCCCAGAATATCCAGTTGGTACTGCAAGTGAAGTTGCAGATATGATTGCTGAATTTGTTCCTATAGCTAAATCTATTATCGGAATAAAGAATTTAAAGATTATTTCTTTTGGTCCTCGTCCACAAGATTTCTTAGCATGTAATGCTCCTATTAAACAGCTTTATAACCTTGGGGTTGAGATTGAAGAAAATTCTGAGCTTGACTTATTTGCTGCCTTTAATGCCCATAGCAGCGATCCTCGTATTCCTGATGTTATTAAAAGTATGAAAGAGGAACTAGGAGCAGGCGATAAAATGCCAGGGATACTTCCAAAGCTTGCGCAGTATGAACTTACACTATTAGATTGGGCTGAGGCGCACAAAGGCTCAAGAGAATATGTTGTATTTGCTAACAAATGCTGGCCTTCTTTCCAAACACAATTTGGTTTTGTGCCATGTTATGTTAATAGCCGTCTTGCTGCAATGGGTATGCCAGTATCCTGTGAAGTAGATATTTATGGAGCACTTAGTGAATATATTGGAACTTGCATGAGTGAAGATGCGGTTACATTACTTGACATTAACAACACTGTTCCTGCTGATATGTATGAAGAAGAAATTAAAGGTAAATATAACTATACATTAAAAGATACTTTCATGGGATTCCACTGCGGTAATACAGCTGCAAGCAAATTATCTTCCTGCTCAATGAAAAATCAAAAGATTATGGCAAGAGCACTAGAGCCAAATCAAGAGCCAAACATCACTCGTGGTACTTTAGAAGGAGATATTATTCCAGGAGAAATCACTTTCTTCCGTCTGCAAAGCACAGCAGATGCAAAATTAACAGCTTATGTTGCGCAAGGTGAAGTATTACCAGTTGCTACCCGTTCTTTCGGATCTATCGGTATCTTTGCTATTTCAGAAATGGGAAGATTCTATCGTCACGTACTTATTGAAAAGAATTATCCGCATCACGGAGCTGTTGCATTTGGTAATTTTGGAAAACCATTATATGAACTCTTTAAGTACCTTGGCGTTGAAGAATTAGGATTTAATCAACCTAAAGGAATGCTTTATAAAACAGAGAATCCATTTGCATAATAGATATGGGTGGTAGAAAACATGGCAGTAACTATTAAACAAATAGCAGAGACCTGTAATATATCAAGAGGAACTGTTGATCGTGTACTCAATAATAGAGGGAAAGTTAAAGCTGAAACAGAAGAACTCATTCGAAGTACTGCAGCTAAATTAGGCTACAAACCTAATTTAGCTGGAAAGGCTTTAGCAGCAACTAAAAAAAATTATGTTATTGGTATTATTCTTATTTCTGAAGGCAATAAATTTTACGACGATGTAATAAAAGGGATTGGGCAGGCTGAACAAGAAATTACTGATTATGGTATTCGTATCCTGCTTAAAACGATGAAAGGGTATCAAGTTGAAAAACAGCTGGAGCTCCTTGATGAAATAAAAGATAAGATCAATTTCCTTATTATCAATCCAATTAATGATGATAGAATCATTGATAAAATTAATCAGTTTTCAGAAGAGAACATAAAGGTCATCACTATTAATACAGATGTGGAAAATAGTGCACGTTTATGCCATGTAGGATGTGACTATAAGAAGAGCGGAGAAACAGCCTGCGGTATGCTGGGGCTTCTAACCGGCGGGGAGGCTAATATTGGCATAGCAACTGGTTCTGTTAAAATTTTAGGACATAATCAAAGAATTATTGGATTTAATAAAGTTTGCAGAGAGAAATATCCAAAGTTTCAAGTAACAGATATTATTGAAACAAACGATGATGATGTCTGTGCTTTTATTGAAACACAAAAGATGTTACAAAAATATCCTGCAATAAATGCGATATATATTGTAGCAGCAGGGGCTTATGGGGTATGTAAAGCAGTAACGGAAGCCGGACGTGAAAAGGATATTATTATCATTTCTTCTGATAAAACACCGGAGATTATTAAACTCCTGCGCGAAGGAACCATAAAGGCAACTATTTGCCAGCAGCCCTGGACACAGGGGTACAAGACAGTTAACATGGCCTTCCAATATTTAGTGAGCAGTGTTGTTCCAGAAAAAGAGCTGCACATTGTAAAAAATGAGATTAAAATCTTACAGAATTTAAAATAAACGATATAACAAATGCCCAAGAGTCTTCTTTTAGCTCCTTGGGCATTTTTTGTATATACAAAGAAATGGATGGCTAAAATATATACCAAATGGTGGTTTTAAATAGTTTAAAACATGATAATATTAAATTGGATGGTATCACTGGAGCTTGTTATAAAATTAAAGGAAGTGTTATAATGCGCATTATATTAAATAAAAGCAGTTCTATTCCCATTTATCTGCAAATCAGAAATCAAATAAGAGATATGATTTTACAGGGTATTTTGGAGCCTGGGTTTAGGCTTCCTTCGGAGCGGAAGCTAGCTGAAACATTAGGAGTGAACCGTAGTACGGTTTTAAATGCCTATCGTGATCTAAAAGCAGATGATTTAATTGGTTCACATACTGGAGCCGGAACAACAGTCCTTATGGCACAAACATCTATAAATAAAGACAACATGCCCCAAAAAGTAAGCAAGCTGCCTTGGATGCAGCTTCTTGGAGGCTGTGCATTAAGAATGCAGCAGCCGCTTGTAAGTGATATCTTAAAAACGGCAAACAGAAAAGATGTGATATCTTTTGCAGCAGGGTTTTTAGCTCAGACGCATGATCCGGTGGAGGAACTCTTAGAGTCGCAGTGCAGGCTGCTTAAGGATTATGGGAGTACTATGCTCCAATATAGTTCAACCCAAGGTTATTTACCTTTAAGAGAAAGTATAAGTAACTTAATGCAAAAGAGAGGAATAACCATAGATCCAGAAGGAATTATTGTTCTATCAGGTTCTCAGCAGGCTATTGACCTTACGGCTAGAATATTTATTGATCCAGGCGATGTGGTCATTGTAGAAGAACCTTCTTTTTTCTCTGCACTCCAGATTTTTCAAAGCGTTGGGGCAAGGATTGTGCCTGTACCTATAGATGCGAAAGGCATGAAAATAGAGTTTTTGGAGTCTTTGCTCAGCAGGATAAAACCAAAACTTATCTATACGATACCCACATTTCAAAATCCTTCAGGAACAGTAATGGATATAAAAAGGAGAAGAGCGCTGCTAGATATCGCTTATAAGTATCAGATCCCTATTCTTGAAGATGACCCATACGGAGAGCTTAGATATGAGGGGAACCATCTTCCAACGCTTAAGGCTTTAGATCAGCATGGCTATGTCATTTATGCGAGTACTTTTTCAAAAATTATGTTTCCAGGAATGCGGATTGGCTGGGTTGTGGCTGAGAGAGAAGTCATAAGGCAATTTGTATTAGCCAAGCAAATGGCAGATCTTCATACCAATACCCTTGGACAATGGATTATGGATGACTTTTTAAGAAGTAATGTCTTTCATAAAAGACTTCAAACGGTTATTAATGAAAATAGAGAAAGCAGAAGATTGATGATTGAGGCACTGAAACAATATGCCATTGAAGATTTTGAGTGGCAAGCTCCGGAAGGTGGTTTGTATTTTTGGTGCAGGCTACCAAGGCAGATAGATCCAGAAAGGCTTATTACAAAAGCAGAAGAAAAAAAGGTCGTTTATGCTCCAGGAAAAATCTTTTGTTTGGGGTATACTGACAATCATTATATAAGGCTTAGCTTTTCTTCGCCACCTAAAGAACTTATCAAACAGGGGATAAAGCTTCTTATGCAGGCAGTTAAAGAAACGATGAATGAAGAAAAAATGAAACATAGTCCAGAGGCATCAGAAATAATGCCTATTTTATAGAGTAAAATCTTGTTAAAAAGTGAGGGGTAAAGATGTCTGTTAAATTTGCAAGTAGAGTACAACAAATGGAGTCTTCAGAAATAAGGGAGTTATTAAAACTTACTGAGAATCCAGAAGTTATTTCTTTTGCAGGGGGAGTACCAGCACCTGAGTTATTTCCTATTAACGAACTTATTCAGGTTACAAAAGAAGTTTTGGAAGAGTCGGGGGAGCAGGCTCTTCAGTATGGGACGACCGAAGGATTTAATCCTTTAAGAGAAAAGATAGCAAAACGTATGAATAAGAAATTTAAAACGAACTTTGGTATAGAAAACATTTTAATTACTAATGGTTCACAGCAAGGATTAGATTTTACAGGGAAGATTTTTCTTGACCAGGGAGATGTAGTTTTATGTGAAAGTCCTACGTATTTAGCTGCCATTAACGCATTCAAGGCTTATGAGCCGAGGTTTGTTGAGGTACAGTCAGATGATGAAGGCATGAGGATTGATGAACTTGAAAGCTTGCTCAAAACAACTCAAAATGTAAAATTTATTTATATTGTCCCAGACTTTCAAAATCCCTCAGGAACTTCATGGTCTCCTGAAAGACGAAAACAGTTTATGCAGGTTGTTAAGGAATATGATGTCGTTGTAGTTGAGGATAGTCCTTATAGTGAAATAAGATTTGAGGGAGCTACACCTCCTTCAATGAAATCGATGGATGAGAAAGGGCAAGTTATTTGCCTTGGTACCTTTTCTAAAACTTTTTGCCCGGGCCTTCGTATTGGATGGGTAGCGGCAGAAACAAATATTTTAGAAAAATATATACTTGTTAAGCAAAGTGCAGATCTGCACACCTCTACTTTAAATCAAAGAAATATTTCACGGTATATGGATAGTTATGATTTTGATGCTAATATAGATAAAATAAAGGAAGTATATAAAAAGAGAAGAGATATTATGCTGGAGGCTATAGAAGAAGAATTTCCAAAGGAGGTCAGATTTACCCGTCCAATGGGAGGGTTATTTTTGTGGGTTGAACTTCCTGAACATATGGACGCCAGAGATGTATTTACTAAGTGTATTAAAAACAAAGTGGCATTTGTGCCTGGAGAATCATTCTTTCCTAACAATCGAAAGAAAAATACACTTAGACTTAATTATTCAAATATGCCGGAAGACAGAATTGTTGAGGGAATTAAAAGGATTGCATTGGTTTTAAGGGATCTTCTTTAATTTGGAAACTTTGAACAATTTATAAACTCACTTAGCTAAATTAATTATAAGTATTTGAATATTGTAAGTAGGTTGCAGAGAGAGTAGCATAATAGTAAGAACAGAGTTTATTAAGATTAATAGATAGTTTGCAAAGGTGCAATGATTCATTGCACCTTTTTGCATTTTTATAAAACAGCTGTATTGTACAATTATTATTTTTGTAATATAAGGGAGGGAAGTCATGAGTAAGGTTGCTGTATTTATAGGTAGTGATCATGAAACAATAGCTTTCAATGAGTCGGGGACGCTATGCGTTTTTCTGAAAAAAGAAAACAAGTGGGACATTATACAAAAAATTCCGTTGACACTTAATGAGTCAATGGGACTTAGTCGGGTAAGGGAGGCTCTTTTGCAGGCGGTAAAGGCTATGAATGGGTGTAAAATAATTGTGGCCAAAAAAGTTTATGGAGTAAGCTATACAGTTTTCGAAACGATGCAGTTCAGTATTTGGGAGGTAGAAGGACAGCCGCAAACTTTTCTTGATGATATCTCAGCACAAGAAACATCATATAAAAAACAAGATCAGGATAAAAGTAAAGTGAATAACTTTACTCAGCAAATGGAGGAAGGTCATTATGTCATCAATCTCCAAGAAATGCAGTCAGTAAACCCGAGTATTTCTTCAAAACAAGCTATTATTCCTTTTTTAAAAAAAGGAGTATTTAAAAGGATTGATATTATTTGTTCACATACACCCCCATGGATAGAATGTGAAGTGCCAAAGTACTGTCTGAAAATGAAAACAGAGCAGATTAGCTTAGAGAGTTATCAAGTGACGTTATTAAGTAGGTAAGTAAAGAATGATGGGAGGGATGTAAAATGAAGGAATTACGTACAAAGTATGGGGTCATAAGAGGCATAGCATCTTTAGAGTGCTATGAAAATGGCAGTATCAAAGAATGTATTTTAGAGAATCCCAATGAATTAATAACAAGGTATGGTAAGTTAGTTCCTCAATATGAAGAGGATCATGTAAGACGTAAATATACTTCGTCACTATCATTTTATGAAAGTGGGAATATTAAAAGCATTTCATTAAATGATCAAACTAAGATTGCCACTTCAATAGGCGTTTTCCCTGCTGAGAAACTTACATTTTATGAAGATGGAAGTCTTAAAAGACTATTTCCTACAAACGGTAAACTAACAGGTTATTGGACTGAAGATCATGAGTATGCTCTAGCTAAGAACTATCAATTTGATTTTAGTTTTGGAAAAGTTGACTGTAAGATAATAAGCATACATTTTTATAGATCTCAAAAAGTAAAAAGTATCACGTTATGGCCCAAAGAGCAGGTGGCTGTTAAGCTTAATGGTACTTTAGTACAGCTAAGAACAGGTATTGCTTTATACGAAACTGGAGAAATAAAATCCTGTGAGCCTGCCGAAGCAATCCCTGTTCATACACCTATTGGAATTATTATTGCCTATGATACAGATACTATTGGTATACACGGAGATAACAATTCATTACAATTCTACAAAGATGGTACGTTAAAGGCAGTAGTAAGTTCTACTGATAAAATAGAAATTTATGATCAAAGTTATAATAAGATTACCTATTTGCCGCAAGAAACCTCAAGGTCTCTTAATCCTAATGGGGTAGGGGTCACTACTTTACATCTTTTATTTGAAAACGGAAAGATCATTATTAATGATGAAGTGGCATATAATCTAGACGGTCATTCGTTTGTAGTAACTAATTACTTTAAAAAAATTATAAAGACTTGCGGAGAGTGTTCAAACTGCAACTTATGCGATTAATTATTTCACTGTCTTAATAGGCTTAGGTTCAAAAAATAATAGTAGATAGAAAATAATAAAAACTCAGTATATAGTTATTAAAACTACATATTGAGTTTTTTGTAATTATAAACTATAATATAAATATGTAAATTTTGAATTGATTTTTAAAGCATTTTTAGTACTATGGAATGGGTATCATATATTTAATCATTAAAAATAGGGAGAGGTTTTTATGGAAAAAATAGCTTTAATTACAGATAGTACTTGTGGTTTGCCGCAAGAATACATTGATATGTATGATGTACATATCCTAAGATTGAAAATTATTTACAAAGATAAAGAATATATAGATGGATTAGATATTACACCTGAAGAAGTCTATGCACGACTCCATGAGGAATTACCTACGACTTCAATGCCTTCTGTACAAGATGCAAATGAATTATTTGAGAAGCTTATAAAAGAGAAATATACCCATGCTGTTGTTTTGTCAGTATCTTCAGGTCTATCTGGAACAATTAATAGTTTTAGACTAGCAGCCAAGCAATACGAAAAAGACATTAAGTCATTTGTTTTTGATACAAAAATTTTATCTATGGCTGTAGGGTTATCGGTTATTGAAGTGGGTAAAGAGATTAAAGCGGGCAAAAGTTTTGAAGAACTATGTAAAATCATTCCAAAGCTGAGAGAAAAAACAGAATTATACTTTACGGTTGATACACTGGAGTATTTAATTAAGGGCGGAAGAATTGGGAGAGTTTCTGGAAGCATAGGTGAATTATTAAATCTTAAACCTATTATAACAATGGATGAAGAGGGGAAATATACAACTTTTACAAAGGTGAGAGGGTCCAAACAAGCTCTTAATAAGCTTATCAAATTAGGCACAGATATTTTAGACAATACAAAAGGTAAAGTAGTTATTATGACTGGAACAATGCTAGAAGAAGCTAAAATACTGAAGCAAGTATTTGAGGGGCATATGAATACCACCTTTTTGTATTCAGGGACAATCACTCCAGCGGTTGGGATTCATTCTGGTCCTAGGCTTCTTGCACTGGCTATTATGAAAGAGTAGATTTAGAATTTGACATTCTGGGGAGATAGGTTATAATAGAATTATCACCCCCCGCCTAGGTAGGGGTAGGAAAGAGGTGTATTAATGAATGAAGAAAGGAAAAAAGCTCTTCAAGCTTTAAAAACATCAAAAGGCCAGATTGAAGGTATTATAAAAATGATTGAAGATGAGAGATATTGTATGGATATTTCAAATCAAATTATTGCTGTACAAGGTCTGCTTAAAAAATCCAATTTACTTATATTAAAACAGCATTTAGACCATTGTGTAAAAGATGCTTGCTTAAGTAACAGCGGAGAAGAAAAAATGGAAGAAATCATGGGGATTATTGAGAAGTTAATAAATAAATAAGCGCATAACTATGAATAATATTCTAAGACGCAGAGAAATAATTAGAGAAAGAAGGAATAAATAGTATGAAAAAAATAATATCTATTGAAGGCATGAGCTGCGGACATTGCGTAAAACATGTTAAGGAAGCACTGGAAGAACTAGCAGGCGTATCAGATGTAAAAGTAGATTTAGAGAGTAAAATGGCAACACTTGAAGGCGAAGTAAGTGATGAAGCTATTAGAGAAACGATTGAAGAAGCTGGATATGATGTGGTGAATATACAAATTGGATAGTTTATTTAAAATAAGGTTAAAGCATCTGCTTTGACCTTATTTTAAATAAACCAGTTAGCACATAATCTCATGGTGCCAGCTATCAGCATAACATAAATAGGATTTAATTTTAATTTTTGCAGGATGATAAAACAAACAAGAAAGATACCAAGAGCTATAAAGTCTACATGAGACATGTTAAAAGGTATTTGATTAGTATCAAAAATAGTTAAGGAGAAGATTGATAATCCCGCAGAAGCAATAAGAGCAACAACAGCAGGGCGAAGTCCATTTAATATGCCTTGCATGATGGTCAGCTTTCTGTATTTATAATAAAGCTTAGCCAGTATGAGAGTAATGATACAAGAGGGAGTAATGCATCCAATTGTACACAGAATGGCTCCTTTAATTCCTGCAATTTTTATGCCCACAAAAGTTGCAGCATTTATTGCAATCGGGCCAGGAGTCATTTGAGAGATCGTTATGATGTCTGTAAACTCAGCCATTGTGAGCCAATTGTTTAGGTCAACGACTTGATTTTGTAAGAGAGGCATTGCAGCATAACCGCCGCCAATACTAAATAGTCCAATTTGAAAGAAACTCCAAAAAAGTTTTAAATAGACCATTTCACTTATCTGCCTTTCTGTTTATTTTTGCGGCGGAAGATAGTGTGCCTAAAATCCCGCATATCAGAATAATGAAGATGATATTCACTTTGAAAACGTATGCAGCAATAAACGAACCAATCATTATAATAGCTGGAAAAATACTTTTTTGTCTAAAGATATCTTTGCTCATATTAACTGTTACATCGATTATTATAGCAGCTATACCAGCCTGCATTCCTTTTAATACTATATTAATAAGGATATTATGTCTGAGCGAAGCGTAAAAAGAAGAAATAATAGATAAGATGATTAGGGGAGGAAGTACTGTTCCGATGATAGTCATTAAAGCCCCCATAAGACCTGCAAGGCGATAGCCAATAAGTATGGAGGCGTTGACAGCAATTGCTCCAGGGGAGGATTGAGCAATTGCCATTAAGTCAAGCATTTCATTTTCATTAATCCATCCATATTCTTCTACAAATTTCTTTCTAAGTAAAGGCAGAATGATATACCCTCCTCCAAAAGTAAAGGCACTTAAATAGAAGGTTGAAGTAAATAGCTTCATGTACAATTTAAAGTCAGTTTTCATAAACAGGGCTCTCCGATCTGCCGCATCTATCAAGTACCAGGTTCAAAACCTGTTGCTGCGGACAGATAATATTATTTATTAATCATGATTTAAATAGTATATATAAATGCAGATAAATCTATGTACGGGTTTTCATAAAAACAAGGTCATCAGCGATTAGCCAGATGACCTTGTTTTTATGAAATAGAATACTTACCCTTATACTTCTGGGGATTATGAGGCTGATTTTTTCTTAAAATGATAAAACCAATACCTAAAATAACTAAAAAAACCGATAATAGCTGAGAAACTCTCATGCCGGGGAGAACATATAAGCTGTCCGTTCTGAGTCCTTCAATAAAAAAGCGTCCAATCCCATACCCTATTAAATATCTTGATAAAATATCTCCATTATATTTTGCTTTTTTGCTATAAATGACCAATATTACAAATAAGATGAGGTTCCACATGCTTTCGTAAAAGAATGTTGCCTGGTGCCATTCCGATAGATGCTCAATATAAACACCGTAAGGGAAAAATTGAAGGGAAGGCTTGGTTATAAGGCTGCCAAATGCTTCTTGATTAAAAAAGTTACCCCATCTGCCAACTGCTTGCCCTAAAATTAAACTTGGGATCACCATATCTATTAATTGCCATAGCGGAAAATGATTTATTGCTGTAAATATAACAGCGGAGATAAATCCACCAATGACACCTCCGTATATTGCGAGTCCCCCCTCACGGATGGCAAATACTTTTAATGGATTACTAGCATAATGACTCCATTCAAAAATAACATAATAGGCTCTTGCACATAGGATAGCAATAGGAAGTGATAGAAATAAAAAATCTAATATGAGATCAGACTTATATCCTTTCTTTTTTGCAGTCTCTATGGCCAGAAGTGTTCCTAGAAGCATGCCGAATGCAATAATTACACCATACCAGGCAATATTAAACCCATCGATACCAAAGAGATTTTCCACCGCATTTTTATTTATCATCATAGGCTCCTTTGAAATTAATTGATAATAACAGTATAAAATAGATGTTAGTTATTTTCAAACTTTTTCAAATGCTATCAGGCTAATTGCAGTTCAAACCAAAATACTGCGCCATAAGCAGCATCATTATAGGTACCAAAAGAAGCCTGGTGAGCAGTCAGTATTTCTTTTACGATAGATAGACCTATCCCAGTACTGCTTATAGCTCGGGAGATAGAAGAATCAACCTTGTAATATTTGTCCCAAATATAAGCTAACTTATTATCAGGTATACCAGATCCAGTGTCCATAACACTAATCTTTGCTGTTTTTTCTAAGACGATAATAGTTATAATAACCCGCTTATCGATGCCTGTGTAGTTTACAGCATTATTGATAAGATTTAATATCACTTGGTTTATTTTCAGAACATCCCCATAAACATTTAGTTTGCTAGGTCCATTATACTCAAAAGTATAACCCTTATCTTTCAGTAAATCATATTGATTAAGAAGGTAAGGAATTTGCTTGGCTAAATCAAAAATACCTTGTTTAATATTAATATGACCCTCTTGCATTTGTGAGAGGGTGAGCATATCTGTTATAAGGTGATTGAGCCTCTTGCTTTCTTCGATAATGATGTTAAGCTGTTTAGTCCTTTTTTCTTTATGCTCTCCTGTAAGATCGCGAATAGCCTCTGCATACCCTTGGATCATAGTAAGAGGGGTTCTTAAATCGTGAGATACATTAGCTATAAGATTCCTTTTAACGGTATCTCTTTGAAGCAGCGCATTAACCATTTCATTAAAGTTTTGCGTGAGTTCCCCTAGTTCATCATCTGTTTTGGTCTCCAAAATAAAATTAAAATTTCCTTCTCTTACACTATGAGTAGCTTTATTTAGCCTAAGAATAGGTTTAGTCAATGATCTTGAAAGAAGAAAGGCTATGATAATCCCAATGATTAATGCTGCAATTAAAATATAAATAAATTGCTTTCCAAGAATGTCTGTCGTTGATTTGAGAGGAACAAGGGGCGCCGTTGTAAAGAGCATAAAATCTTGGTTTTTAACTGAGAATCTTGTGCCTATAAAGAGGACTTGTGTATGCATATTATTTTGTGAGCTTGTAAGTGTGACAGAAGAGCTAGGGCTAACAGCAAGCTCATCACGTAATAAGAGCACTTGACTATGGCGAAAATTGTGCATCATACACCTAATACCATCTTCTTCAGAAGAGTAGAGAAGGCTGCCTTTGGAATCAAAAAGCTGAATGCATAAGTCATATTGATAGGCTGTTTCAAGAAGTTCCTGACGGGGAAGACTGCTATTATTTTTGATTGAAGTTATAATATTTGCTTGTATGTGCTTAACATTTTTTTCCTTTTGATATTCATAAAAGGGTTCAAGAAATACCGTTTGAAGAAGTCCAATAAGTGAAATAATCAAAACAATTGTACCTACAATACAAATCCAAAGTTTTTGTCGGATACTTTTAAAAGTTAGTTTTTTCATATGTTATCCTCAAATTTATAACCCACTTTAAAGGCAGTTTTAATAAACTTGCGATAAGGACCCAGTGTATTTCTGAGCATTTTAATATGTGTATCCACTGTTCTGTCTTCTCCAAAAAATTCATATTCCCATACTTTATTTAAAATCATTTCTCTTGATAATACCCTGTTTTTATTTTTTATAAGATATAATAAAAGGTCGAACTCTTTAGGGGTAGTACTTACTTTACTGCCATCAATATAAAGCTCACGGCCCTCCTCATTAATCTGCAGGCCTTCAAAACTTAATAATGTGGGTTTGCTATGAATGACAGGGCGCTGAGTTCGCTTTAAGACAGCCTGAATACGTGCCAATAGTTCTTTGGGACTAAAGGGTTTCGTAATATAATCATCAATTCCAAGCTCAAATCCAAAGAGTTTATCATATTCCTCACAGCGAGCACTTAAGACGATTATGGGAACATCAGAAAACTTCCTTATTTCACGGGCAGTATAAAAGCCATCAATTTTTGGCATCATAATATCTAAGAGAACAATATCAAAAGTATGGTCTCTTAAAAGCTGCAGAGCTTCATAACCATCGCCGCATTCCATGCAGCTATAGCCAGCAAAATCAAGATACTCTTTTATTAGGTCACGTATCAATGCTTCGTCGTCTGCTATAAGTACTTTAACCATTATGTTTCCCCTTTCTATGCAGATATTCTTTATTATACATAATGTATACCTGAAAATTAATACTTTATAGAAGTTTTCACAAATCTTACACATTTAGAACATGTTTTTAACAAATGTTTTTTTTATAGTACTCATATAAACAAAATATAAGGAGGAAATAAAAATGAAAAAAATCACAGCAGGATTGATCATAGGATTAACAGTAGCAGGGAGTGTAAGCATGGCTTTTGCAAGCAGCTTAAAAACTAGAGCCGATATAGCTGCAGAGGTAACTGGCAAGACATTAGAGCAAATAACAGCTGAAAGAGAAGCGGGAAAACCTTATGGCGTTATTGCATCAGAAGCAGGTGTATTTGATGCCTTTAAAGCAGAAGTTGAAAAAAATGATCCAGGTGCAATGGCAAATTGTGATGGGACAGGGGAAAATGGCAGCTGCAGCGGCCGAGGAAGAAATGGTGGCTGCGGCGGTATGGGAAGAGGTCTCGGCATGAGAGGCGGAAATATTATAGAATAACTAATTGCTTTCAGATACCAATATCTTATGTATAGGATATTGGTATTTTTTTGTGAGGATCTAGCATCTGATTTTCTCATGATTGTAACTTTGTTACATTCAAGGGTGATGAGCGTATGGTATGATTTAATCATGAAGAAGAAAACAATTTAATAACAGGCAGGAGGTACTAACTTGAATAAAGTTCTACAATTATGGAAAAAGTATTCATTTATGTTGTTAATTCTTTTTATGATTATCAGCCTATTTGATTTTAGATTGGGAGTTGCAGCAATTATTTGCATGATAGCACCGATTATTTTAGCTCTTTTTAAGGGGAGATACTGGTGCGGCAACTTGTGTCCGAGAGGGAATTTTTATGACCAAGTTGTTTCTAAATTTAGTGGTAAAAGAAAAGTACCAAATATCCTGAGATCCAGCTTTTTTAGGGTACTAGTTATTCTATTCATGTTCACAATGTTTGCACTAGGTATCAAGAAAAACTGGGGCGACTTTTACGGCATAGGCATGGTGTTTTATAGAATGATTATTGTTACGACTCTTATTGGTGTCATTTTATCTTTATTCTACAATTATAGAACGTGGTGCCACTTTTGCCCTATGGGGAGTATAGCATCATTTGTATCAAAATTAAGAAAAAGTAAAAAAGTGCTTAAGATCTCATCTGCATGTGTCACTTGTAAGCTATGTGAAAAAAAATGTCCAATAGGAATAGTCCCTTATGAATATAAAGGTGATTTACTTAGTCATCCAGATTGTATTCAATGCGGAAAGTGTGTTACGGCATGTCCTAAAGATCTTATCGGATATGAAAGGCAAAATTGATTTTATAAGCATATCTGTCGTGCGATAGGTAAAAATAATGGATATATTATATATAATAGGAGGTAATAGTTATGGCAAAAATAATAGGAAGTCACGATTTTAATCAAGAGGTTATAGCTTATCAAGGAGTAAGTTTAGTAGATTTTTATGCAGATTGGTGCGGGCCATGTAAGATGATTGCTCCAGCAATTGAAGAATTGTCAGCAGAAATGGCAGGAAGAGCAAAGGTATTAAAACTAAATGTTGACCAAAGTCAGGATATAGCAGGAACATATGGGGTAATGAGTATACCAACTCTTATCATCTTTAAAGATGGAAAGGTTGCAGAAAAAATAGTTGGGGCACAGCCAAAGCCAGTCATAAAAAGTAAGCTTGAGAGCTATTTATAGGCTTTAACTTAATCGCAGGGTAAAAAGGGAGGAAGAAGCTATGATATTTAATCTGTTTAGTAATAATAAAATAATGTCGCCAAGTGAGGCGAATGAGAACATGAAAAATGACAAATCCATTGTGCTGCTTGATGTAAGAGAAGATTATGAATACAGAAGCGGACATATCAAAAATGCAAAACATATACCAGTTGGACAGATTGCATCTGATATTGGAAAAATGGGGATCACTAAAGATTCAAAGATTTATGTTTATTGCCAGAGTGGGGGAAGAAGTACAAAAGCTTGTGATATCTTGGGAAAAATGGGATATAAAAATTGTTTCAACATAGGCGGTATTATGAACTGGCCCTATGAAGTAGTAAAGTAAACTCTAAAGAGCTATGGAAGAAGCTTGTCAAAAATAGAGTGGTATTAAAAACCGAATGTTAAAAATACAAAAAATACAACATGTAGTTCTATACACTACATGTTGTATTTTTTTAAATTGTAAGTTAAGATAGATATAAATGTAGCATATTGTCAATAATAAGGCTAATAAGACAATACAGCAAGTAGTATACAATTCATTAAAAAAGTATAGGGAGAGACTTATGGAAAAGATTGCTTTAATTACTGATAGTACATGTGGTGTGCCACAAGAATATGTTGACAGGTACAATGTGCATGTGCTTAGACTAAAGATTATATATAAGGACAGAGAATATATAGATGGATTAGATATTACTCCGGAGGAGGTATATAACAGACTTGATGAAGAATTGCCTACGACATCCATGCCTTCTGTAAAAGATGCAGAGGAATTATTTGAAAAACTTGTTAAAGAAGGCTATACGCATGCTATTGCCCTTACAATATCGTCAGGACTTTCCGGTACAGTTAATAGCTTCAGAATTGCAGCAGATCATTATGAGGACCAAATTAAATCCTTTATATTTGATTCTAAAATTATTTCAATGGCTGTAGGGTTAGCTGTTATTGAAGCAGGGAAGGCTATTGCATCAGGTAAAAGTTTTGAGGAAATTTGTACGCTGATTCCAAAGTGGAGAGAAAAAACAATGCTCTATTTTACAGTTGATACACTAGAGTATTTGATTAAAGGAGGAAGGATTGGCAGGGTATCTGGAAGTATAGGTGAGTTTTTAAATCTTAAGCCGATTATCATAATGGATGATGAAGGAAAATATACCACACTGACTAAAGTAAGAGGGTCAAAACAAACGCTTAATAAGCTTATTAAATTAGGAACTGACTTTTTAGATAGAGCCAAATGTAAGATTGTCATTATGACAGGAACAATGCACCAAGAAGCTGAAATACTAAAAGAATCATTTGCAAATCATCCTAATCTTGTATCAGCCTCTATCGGAACGATTACACCGGTAGTTGGGATACATTCAGGACCAAGGCTGCTTGCACTTGTTATCATGGAAGAGTAACTTTCAAAGATTAAATGAATAGGAGTATGTACTTACAACTTTTAAAGTTAAGAGTACATACTCCTATTCATTTTAGTGCACCCTAAGGATACTAAGTTCATAATAGGAGAGAAAAAATGAAAAAAACATATAAGTTTCTTATTACATTTATTTTAGTAATGAGTATCTTTGGGAATTATACTACTCTGTCTAGTCAGACTTTCAATGTTACGCCAACGCTGCAAGGCTATATTGACAGATCTCAAGGGCTCTTAAGTCAAGTTTATTATTTAGGGCAGACAGCACTTACAAATGTCATTAATGGAGCAGACAGTACTGAACTACTCAGACTTATACAGCTTAATCTTAATTTAGTGAACGCACTTGAAAGGGATGTTAATGCATATCTGCCAGTTCCAGAGGCTGGTTCGCTAGAAAGCCGTAATGCCATCACGCTTCATATTGCGCTGCATCATTTTGCGATGGCATTAAGAGAACTAAATAACTTTTTGAAAAGTACTAATGAACAAGACCGTTTTATTGCCTTAGAACGATATTTTTATGATACCGTTATAGCAAATGAAAATATCAATAGGCTTAGGCAGCAATCAACACTATAAGAGTATCAATCAAAAAAGTATAAAGGGGATCCTAGAAGGTAATAAAGATTACTTTTTAGGATGCCTTTTAGTTAGATAGGAAAATAAATTGTAAAAACCGCTCCGGCTGGGCCGTTTTCGGCTTTGATTTGTCCATGGTGGGCATGGATAACTTCTTGGGTAATTGCAAGTCCTATGCCTAAATGACCATTTTTACCTTTGTAAAAACGTGTAAAGATATTTTCAATTTCATGAGCTGCAAATCCTTCGCCATCATCGCTGATGGTAAGAATAACCTTATCTTGTGAGGTTGCCATCTGAATATGTACAGCTGTATTTGCATGACGAATGCAATTAGAAAGTACATTAATAATAGCTCGTGACAGTTTCTCAGGATCAGCATTTATTGTGACAGTATCAGATAAAGTATCATAGGTTATTTTTTTATCGTTCTTTAGGGCAATACCTTTTAAACAGTCAATACAGCTCCATAATATATCATCAAGCGAAGTCTCTTCAAAATGATATTCGCCTTCTACTGTATCAATACGAGATAGGTATGTTAATTGTTCTACTAAATCGGTAATACGTTTAGTTTCATGAATAATAATTTCAGAGGCATTTTCTGTGCTGTCTACTACATGATATTTAATCCCCTCGGCATAGCTTTGAATGGACATAAGAGGCGTCCTAAGCTCATGAGATATATTTTGAAGAAAAGTAGCCTGGTCTTCTTCGTACTTTCGTAGTTTTTGAGATAAGGTATTTATATTATTAATAAGTTCACTTATTTCATCATGGGTTTCAATATGGATGGTCTTATGAAAATTTCGCTGTGATAACTCACTAAGATGATGATTGATAATCGTAAATGGCTCTGAAATCTTTTTGGATGTATAAATTGAATAAACAATTGTAAGGATCATAGCAAATATTAAGATGAGAATTAAGATAATATTAATCATTATGCGCAGTCGATTAACCTCGCTTGCGTCTGAATAAACGATAACCCAGCCTAACTGGAGCTTTTCAGTGTTGAAAACAGGAATAATCATACCCATATAATTCATTTCTGAAGTTTTTATCCCTATTAGATTTTTTTCATGATTAAACTGATTATCAGGTATTTGATCAATGATTTGCTTATTAAATAAAATAGATTCAAGATCACTGCCCAAAGAGGGAAGAGAGGCTTTATCATTATTAACAAGCATGTAGTGTAGATTCAAAATAGAGGTATAATTATTTAATACCCTGTCTAAAGCTCCAAATACGCCCCACTCTTTATCCGTATCCCTAATACGTTCAGGAAATTTATTGGGATGCGTACGAAGAGCTTTTTGTATGCCCACAGCAATTTCATTAAATTGGGTAATCGTTTGATTTTGTATATAAAGACCTATACTTACATTAAATAGTATTCCAATAAGAAATACTAATAAAATGATATTTAAAATATTAGCTTTTAGTATTCTGCCTTGTATGGAATATTTTTTTATCATTTGACTACTCCTCATCAGATATTTTAAAACCAAAACCCCAAACTGTTTCAATTTTAAGGCTGGAGCCTTCAGTGTGAAGTTTCTTTCTTAATCTTTTAATCATGTCATCTGTAGCCCGGGTCTCAGCCTCACTTTCAAAACCCCATACTTTATTTAAGAGTTCGTCACGACTTATAGGTCGATGTTTATTTAGGCTTAGATAAGTCAGAAGTTCTACTTCCTTCATACTAAGCTTCAGTTCTTTGTTATTATAAAATACAGCTTTTTTGTTAAGATCTATACATATATCTGAAATTTTAATCAAATTTGACTGACTGCTTTGCTTTCCTTTATCGAATTCTATTCTCCTAAACATGCTTTTTACCCTCATTACAAGCTCCATAGGGCTAAAGGGCTTGGTAATATAATCATCAGCGCCTAAGGATAACCCTGCGATCTTATCAGGAGAAGTATCTCTTGCAGATACGAAAATAATCGGAACTAAACTAGTTTGCCTAACAGCTTGGCAAATAGAATAGCCATCTAATTCAGGCATCATAATATCTGTAATCAGCATATCAGCAGGTTTCTTATTAAAAGCCTCCAGCATGACTGTGCCATCTGTAAAAGCTTCTACTTCAAATCCTTCTTTTATAAGAAAGGATTTTATGATATTGCATATATTCATCTCATCGTCTACTACATAAATTAGCTTCTTATTCATAGATATCCCTCAGTGTGTCATTATTCTTATTCATAGATATTTAGGGTTTAAATACTACATGACTTTCTTGTATAGTGTATCACATTTTAGGAGAGTACAATATGGGTTTGAGAAAGTGCCACAATTTTGCCACAGTTTTACGGAGATTTATTAACATTTTTTGGGTAGTATTAAAGATGTCAAGGACAACTTAATAATTGTAGGAGGATGATGATAATGAAAATAAACAAAAAAGTAAGTGGACTCATGGTATTAAGTGCTTTAGTACTGGCTATGTCGACATCGGTGTTCGCTGGTACAACTGATACAAATACAATACCAAAAATGGGCAGACATATGCAAAATCTTGAAAAGATAGCTGAGGAAAAAGGCATCACAGTAGAAGAGCTTAAGGCGCAGATGGAAAAAGAAAGAGAAGAAAAGTTAGCGGCACTCGCAGCAGAAAAAGGTATAACAGTAGATGAACTTAAGGCGCAAATGGAAGCAGAAAGAGGAAAAACTCCAGAAGAAAGACTAGCGGCTCTTGCGGAAGAAAAAGGTATAACAGTAGATGAACTTAAAGCTCAAATGGAAGCAGAAAGAGGAAAATCAAAAGAAGAGAGACTAGCAGCACTTGCAGCAGAAAAGGGCATCACAGTAGATGAACTCAAAGCACAGATGGAAAAAGAAAGAGAAGAAAAGTTAGCGGCACTCGCAGCAGAAAAAGGTATAACAGTAGATGAACTTAAAGCTCAAATGAATAGGCAGGATGGACCAGGCAGAAAGGGTCTTAATCCTATTAAAAGAGGCACTAAATAAAATAAGAAAACCATCAAATAGGTAGAACAGTATAGTATACGTCTGCCTATTTGTTCATGATAAGAAAGTATAAGTTTATTTAAATAGAGACAGTAGGAGGTTAGTTATGTCTTTTTTAAAAAATAAAAAAATGTATTTTATACTTAGCTTACTGATAATTGGAACATGCCTATTTGCTGGATATAAAGTATATAAAAGTAAAGATGCAGCAGAGACAATAGCTTACAAAGAAGAAACTGCTTCAAAAGGAGATATCAAGGTAGAATATACAGTTGATGGGACTGTAGAACTGCCTTTTAGATATATGGATTTTGAAAGCCAAGGAGAAATTGAAGAAATATTTTTTAAAGAAGGGGATACTTTTAAAAAAGGGGATGCTGTTGCAAAACAAAGTGATCTAGATGCAAAGCAAACATTGGAGAAAGCAAAATTAGCCTATGAAAAAGCAAAGATTAATCACCAAGATACAATTCAAAAACAGCAAACAACCCTTGATGAGTTAGAAACTAAAAGGCTGAATTACCTGCAGCAAATAAGCTCTCACAAGAAAACCCTATTTGATTTAGAGGGACAAATACATAAATTAGAAAGCGAAATAGAGATAATGGAACTCACTCCGGATGAGTATGCGGTAGTGGATATAGAGAATTCAAAAAAAGACTTAGAATTACTTAAGCTAAACCTCGAAACAGCAAGGAGTACATTAAAGCTTACAGAAAGAGAGCTAAGCCTTTTGAAAGCAGAAGGTGATTCAGCCATAGCTCTTTCTAACATAAGTATCGAGGAAGCCAAAATTAGTTATGAAAATGCAAAAGCAAAATTAGAACAAACCAATATGTATGCAAGAGAAGAAGGGAAAATTTTAACCATAACTAAGGATGTAGGAGAAGCTGTCGCAGCAATATCTGATGGAGCAGGTTCTACGGAAAAGTCCTTTATTACTTATGTGGCTGTTAATGAGCCTTTCGTTGTAACAATGGCTATCCCTGAATTTGATTTAATGAGTGTAAAGATTGGTCAAAAAGCAGAAGTAGTAGTAGAAGGTCTTTCAGAGAAGGCACTTATAGGAAAAGTAACAAAAATATCTGATATTCCTGTAATCGATAATAATCAAGTTGTTACTTATGCAGCAACGATCGAGCTAAGTGAAAAGCCAGAAGGACTTAAAAATGGTATGAATGCTGTTGTTTCTATTATTTCGAAAGAAGTGAGTGATGTGGTTACTGTTCCGAATGATGTGGTGTTCTTTGAAAATGGTAAGCAGTATGTTCAGGTTAAAGATAATGAAGGTAACGTGCAAAAGGTAACGATAGTAACAGGCTTCTCAGATGGAACTGTAGCTGAAGTGAAAGAAGGACTTATCGGTAATGAAAGACTAGTGTCAAAAGCGCAGGTGAGTGCAAAATGAGAACTATAGAAATCCTAAGGTCTATATTCCTTAACATCGCATCCAATAAAATACGGGTATTTCTAACGACTTTAGGTGTTATTATTGGAACACTCACTATCATCATTGTTGTAGGAATAGGAAAAGGCGGGGAGCAGGCTGTACAGGAACAGTTTAAAAAGCTGAGTGCACAAACGATTAATATTATGAAAAGCAGAGACTATAACCAAAGCAAACAATTAAAACTAGAAGATCTCGCAAGTTTAGAAGAACTAAGCCATGTTGAAAGTGCAGGAGCAGTGATAAGAGCATCAGGGGATATAAGCTATGGCAGCGTTACAGAGTCAGTAAGTATACAAGGGCAGACTGCTTCTTTGCAAGATATTAATAATTTAAACGTTCTCTATGGAGATTTTATTCTAGATGAGGATGGAGCTAAAAGAAAAAGGGTTATTGTTTTAGGGTACAGCTTAGCTGAGCTGCTCTTTGAAGAAGAGGTATCAGAGGGAATAGGTCAAAAGGTTAGCGTCAAAGGAAGAAAGTATGAAGTAGTGGGGGTGCTTAGCCAAGAAGGAGATAGCGGAACAGGACAAAGTATAGATGACAGTGCTATTGTACCTATTAAAATTGCAGAGAGCTATCTTGCGGGAAGGGGGACTATGCTGTCTTTTGTAGCAAAAGCTATAAATATTGATAGTGTTCAAGCGGCAATAAGTGAAATTGAGCAGTATATCTTAGAAATAACAGAGACTGAAGGGGCCTACAATATTATGGATGCAGGCAGCCGGCTTACTACTGCTCTGGAATCAGCTAATATGATGTCTAACCTGCTTATTGGAGTGGCCGCAGTTGTATTAGTTGTAGGGGGGATAGGCATCATGAATGTTTTATTAGTTTCAGTCAGAGAAAGGACAAGAGAAATCGGGATTCTAAAAAGTATTGGGTCAAAAAGGCAGGATATTATTAAGGAATTTTTATTAGAAGCAGTTATTATCAGTCTTTTAGGCGGATTTATAGGCGTTGTTCTTAGCTTTATTACCATACCTATTGTACTGTATTTAGGGCTATTAGTCGTACAAAGTATAGAGGGTATAGTGTTAGGCTTACTATTTTCAGTAGCAACAGGTGTATTTTTCGGAGTATACCCAGCCATTAAAGCTTCAAAGTTAAAGCCTATAGATGCATTAAATTATGAAGGATAGGAGAATCAAAATGAGAAAATTTAAAATGACGATTACACTTTTAGGACTTATGATTTTAATGAATGGATGCAGTACTTTAACTGCTAATGCAAAAGCAGCCAGTGCTGAGCAGCCTGTAAAGGTTATTGAAGGAACTGCCAGGTCTCAAAAAGAGGGAGCTGTTTCACAAAATACAAAGACAGATACAGCCGTGCAAAAAAGAGAAGCAGCTGACTTTACAGGTGAAATAAGTCAAATAATTGGTAACGAAATAACATTAAAGTTAGTTAACATGCCTGAGATGCCGCAAAGGGCAGAGTCTTCTATGCAAGGGGAAACACAAGAAGATAATACCAAGGCACAAGATAAGAGTCAGCCCAAAGCAATTACTGGGAGTACTGGAGGCGAATTTCCAGGGGGGCCAGGAGGAGGATTCCCTGGCGTACCAGGGGGTATGCGGGGAGAAACGGGAAGTAATTCAAATGCGCAAAGAAAAAGTACAGCTTTTGAGTTAGACTATACAGGTGAAGAAAAAATAATGACTATTCCAGTAGGGATGATTATTACAACCGGCAGAGGTCAATCAGGTGGTGCTTTTGAGACGCTGCAGGAAGGTAGTGTGCTTTCCATTTGGCTTAG
The DNA here is from genome assembly GCA_029239755.1 of Clostridia bacterium. GTDB lineage: Bacteria > Bacillota > Clostridia > Lachnospirales > Cellulosilyticaceae > FMMP01. The sequence goes on from JARBUI010000011.1 coordinate 83,582, forward strand.
TGAGAGCGGTGAAGTAGAACAAGCACGGTTAATAGGCGGAGGAACAAAATGAGTCATACACTAATTAAAATGAATGATTTATGCAAAGCTTATGGCAAGGGTGAAGCAAAAGTAGAGGTGCTTAAACATATTCATTTTGAGGTGGAAGAAGGCGAGTTTGTAGCTATATTAGGACCTTCAGGGTCGGGGAAAAGTACACTTATGAATATTATAGGACTTATTGATACTCATGATACTGGAGAATACATACTTTGCGGGGAAAACATCTGCAATAAAACAGAGAATGAATATGCAGAAATAAGAGGACGGAAAATTGGTTTTATTTTTCAAAAGTTCAACCTTATTCCTAAATATAATGCACTGCAAAATGTAGCTCTTCCTTTATTATTGCAAGGAGCCAGTTATAAAGAAGCTACATTTCATGCTAAAGAAATATTAGAATCAGTAGGACTCTCAGATAGACTTCATCATAGACCTAATGAACTCTCAGGAGGGCAGCAGCAAAGAGTGGCTATAGCAAGAGCGTTAGCAGCCAGTGCAGATATACTATTAGCCGACGAGCCCACGGGAGCCTTAGATCAAAAGACAGGAAAAGAAGTTCTAAATATTTTTAAAAGCTTAAATAAAGAGGGGAAGACCATTATCCTTATTACTCATGATCTTAATATTGCAAAACATGCTTCAAGAATAGTCTATATTGTAGATGGAGAATTAGGAAATACACCGGCAGAGGAGGATGAGGGGTAAGATGAAAAGAATAACCCTATGGATTATAGCCTGTACCCTAGGACTATCATGTTTCGGGGTACAAGGAAGTGAACTCTTAGAGCTGACTTTGGAGAGTGCCGTCTCGCGAGCTAAGACATATAGCACAGAGCTTTCTCAAATAGTAAGGCAGCAGGAGATTAATGGAGCGAAATTAACAGCAGCTGCTATTGAGGGAAGTTATAAAACTTATCAAAAGCAGTACTTAGAAAATCAGTACACGGATAAACAAGAAGATGTGCAGGAAAAAGTTATAGCGTATGATATGGCTAAGTTGTTTGATGAGATACTACTTAATGAGGCGAAACTTAAGAATATAGAAAACAGCCTTAGAATGGAACAAGTAAGCTTAGAGACTCTAAAAGTTAAATTAGGAAAAGGGATGATTAGTCAAACAGCTTTTAATAGTAGTGTGTTATCATACGAAACCGCATTAAATAATAAAGTACAGTTACAAGATACAATTAATACTCAGTATTCTACACTCTGTGAAATGATAGGAGCAAGTACCACAAAATTCATTCTAAAAAAAGATCCTATTATGTATGAGCCATTCGAGATAATAGGGAATCTAGATGGCGTTATAAGTTCAAAAGCAGAACAAAATCTTTCAGTTTGGAAATCACTTGAATCTGCGAGAATTAATCAAGAAATAGATATAGAAGCGTTGGAAAAAGCTGGTGGGTCCTATGTAACTTATTTAGAGCTGCAAGAAAGTGTTGTAAAAGCACAAGAAACCAGCGAAGCGGCAAAAAAGCAATTTGAAGATTCTCTTAGAAACAAATATACAGAACTATTACAGCTCCAAGAAAAGTATAAAATTCAAGAAAAGGAGCTGCAGCTTCTAGAAAGACAACTTCAAACAAAAGAAAAACAGTATAAGGCAGGTTATGTTTCAAAAACAGAATATGAAAAACTAAAACTTGACTATGAAGAAGCAAAGGTTTCTTTTTTAGAAACCATAGTCAAACAGCAATATATTAAGGAAATTATAGAAGCACCCTATTTACTTTAAAGCAATGAAATAAGTATTTTACAGTAAAAATAAAGATATCATTAAAATCAAATTTTGAGCAGACTAGGCATATGGCTTAGCCTGCTTTTCCATTATTTAAGTAAGATTTCTAAAAACATAAGAATAAGTTATAAGAATAGTATTAAGTGATATTGTTACAGAATCTATTAAGAAAAAGGATTATGATAGCATTATAGAAATAAATAAAACAGATATATTTTTTTGTTAGAATTAGTTAATAATAAGTGATATAGTAAATATAGGGAATAAATTAGGAGGTGCTTAGATGAAAAAAGTACTTATTGTTGGTGGAGTGGCTGCAGGAGCTTCTGCTGCTGCAAGGCTTAGGAGACTGGATGAAAAGCTCGAGATTATTATGTTTGAGAAGGGTGATTACATTTCTTTTGCTAACTGTGGACTGCCATATTATATAGGCGATGTTATTGAGGAAAGAGACAGTCTTTTGGTAGCGACGCCAAAATTAATGAAGGATAGGTTTAATATAGATGTAAGAGTTAATAGTGAGGTAGTTAAATTAGATACTGCACTTAAAAAAGTTACTGTTGAGTCTAAAGAGAAAGGGATTTATGAAGAGGCATATGATTTTTTAGTTCTGGCGCCAGGAGCTAAACCTTTGGTACCTAATATACCGGGTATTCATAGTGAAAAAATATATACGCTAAGAAACATTAGAGATACAGATCAAATCAAGTCGGCCGCAGCGCAGGCTAAATCTGCTATTGTTATTGGAGGGGGCTATATAGGTGTTGAAATGGCAGAGAATTTAAGAGAAAGAAATATAGATGTAACACTTGTAGAAGCCGCCCCCCACATTTTAGTCCCATTTGATGAAGACTTAGTTGTTATTGCTGAAAAGGAAATGAAAGATAAGGGAGTTAAGCTAGTCCTTAACAATGGGGTAAAAGCTTTTAAAGAAACAGAGACCGGTATAGAGGTAGAACTGCAAAATAACGACATTTATAAAGCAGATCTAGTCGTTTCAGCAATGGGTGTTATCCCAGATACAAGTTTTCTACATGATACGGGTATTGCCCTAGGAGTTAGGGGTCATATTTTAGTGAATGAAAAAATGGAAACTAACATTGAAGGCATTTATGCCGGAGGAGATGCAGTTGAGGTAGTAGATCTTATTAGCGGAATGCAAAGAACTATACCTCTTGCAGGACCAGCTAACAAACATGGGCGTATTATTGCAGATAATATAGGCGGGATTCAAACAACTTATAAGCACACCCAAGGAACAACCGTTATTAAAGTGTTTGATTTGACCTTAGCAGCAACTGGCAATAATGAAAGAATCCTTGTGCGTGAGGAAACACCTTATGAGGCCATTATTATTCATCCTAATCATCATGCAAGTTATTACCCAGGAGCAAAACAGATTACTTTAAAACTTATTTTTAATAAGACTGGGAAAATATTAGGGGCACAAGCCGTAGGCTATGAGGGCGTTGAAAAGAGAATAGATGTGATTGCCACAACTATAAGACTTGGGGGTACAGTCTATGACCTAACTGAACTAGAACTATCCTATGCGCCTCCATTTGGGTCTGCTAAGGATCCGGTTAATTTTGCAGGTTATGTGGCAGAAAATGTACTTACAGGAAAGAGTGATGTTGTTCATCCAAGAGAACTTGAAAAAATGAGAGAAAATGATCAAGTTGTGATATTAGATGTAAGAACCATTGGAGAAAGAGAAAAAGGAAAAGTAGAAGGCTCTGTTCATATGAATGTGAATGAACTAAGAAATAACATAGATAAACTTGATAAAAGCAAGGAATATTGGATACACTGTGCGGTAGGACAAAGAGCTTATGTGGCAGAAAGAATACTTAAACAAGCCGGATTTAAATGTAAAAATATTACGGGTGGCTACAAAACCATCCAAGCTATGGGGATTAATATGCAAACAAACCAATAAATATAAATACTCTTTTGACAAGATAAGTCAAAGGAGTATTTTGGCATGAGAAAGGAAGGGCCTATGGAAATAATATCGAAGTTAGCTAGGGAATATGAGTTCCTAGATACACTTAGTGATGAGACAAAACGTATTATTGCAGAGCATATTAAGATAAATGAGTATAGTGCTGGATACAAGTTAATTAATGGGACACAATCCTGCCAGGGATTTTCTTTTATTCTAAAAGGCATTTTGAGAGTGTACAGAATAAATGATGAGGGACGAGAAGTAACGCTTTACAAGCTAAAACAAGGAGACAGCTGCTTTCTTACAACATTATGCGTTTTATCTGATCAAGATCATTATGCATTTGCAGAAGTAGAGGAAGATGCTATACTGGGGATCATACCTATGGAAATATTTAAAGCATATATTTTAGAAGATAAGGCTTACCTTAAGTATATCTTCAAAAATTTATATGGAAAGTTCGATATGGTTATTGGAGCCCTAGAAAAAATTACTTTCGACAGTATTGAAAAGAGAATCATTCACTATTTGAGACAATCAACAGAAAAAACATCAGGTGGAACTGTTATTTATACTACCCACGAAAAAATAGCAATAGATATTGGATCTTCAAGAGAAGTTGTAAGCAGAGCATTAAAAGCCCTTGAAAAAAGCGGCCTAATTACATTAGGCAGAGGTAAAATTAAAATTTTGGACTTAGGGCTTTTAGAGAAAGCTGAAGTTGTATAAATTAAAGAGCTCAAGATGGGGAGATGAGGATGAAGCACTTATTTATTATTAATCCTTTATCAGGGAAAAAAGACTCAAAAAAGTATGTAAGTGTGATTGAGGAGTATTTTAAAGATAGAAAAGATGAGTACATTATAGAATTTACTCAGTATCCAGGACATGCAAAAAAGATTGCAGAAGCCTATTCAAAAATTCAAGATTACCGCATTTATTCAATTGGAGGAGATGGCACTTTAAATGAGGTGCTTAGTGGTATGGCGGGGACTGGAAGTGTTTTAGGGGTGCTGCCTGGAGGATCATGCAATGACTTCCTAAAATCTTTAAATAATGCAGGTAATATTAATATTGCGAGCAATAAGAATATTGGCAGCAATAAGAATATTGCTAGAACGATTGAAGGAGAAGTTATTTCTATTGATTGTGCAAGGACAAAAGATAACTACTTTATTAATATTTTATCTGTAGGAATTGATGCTGATACTGCGTATGAAGCTGCTAAAATAACAAGAAAGTATAAAATAATAGGAATGATTTCCTACATTTTAGGCTTGATTGTGTTATTATTTAAAACTCATTTTTCGCCTAAGTATGATATTCGCATTATTTTAGATGATGAGTTTATTACGGATGGACCTATAGCCCTGTGTGTGTGTACCAATGGTAAATATTATGGGGGAGGCTTTTCCCCTATACCCTTTACAAAGTTTGATGATGGTTTTATTGATGTATGTTATGTTGAAGCAAAGTCCCTTTGGTATATCCTGAAGATATTTCCAAAATTTATGAAAGGTACTCATTTAAATGAACCAGGCGTTCACCTTCGTAAAGCAAGAAAAGTCACTTTAGAGTGTAAGGATGAAATGAAAATTAATTTAGAAGGAGAAATTTTATTTGCAAAAGAGATAGAGTTTGAGGTGTTGCCTAAATACATACAAGTGATTCGACCAAGTTCATAACATCAGGGTTTAGAAGAGATAATTTTAGAGCTATTTAAGGAGGAAAAAAGAGTGAGTCAAATTAAATTTGGTATTGTGGGAACAAGCCCGATTGCTAAGAAATTTATAATGGCATGTAAAGATATCCCCGAGATATTAATATATGGCGTGTATTCCCGAACTGAAGAGATGGGAAGCCAATTTGCAAAAGAGATGAATATCCCTCATGTTTTTACAAATTACAAGGCCATGCTTGAAACTGAAGATATTGATGCCGTTTACGTGGCATCACCAAATGCATATCATTTTGAACACGTTGATCTTGCTTTAGAGTATCATAAGCATATTCTATGCGAAAAACCATTTACATCAAATAGTAAAGAGCTAAATTGTCTTATAGAAAAGGCCAAGGATAAAAAATTCTTAATGATGGAGGCTATGAAACCACTGGCTATGCCAACCTATCATACAATAAAAGAAAACTTAAATAAAATTGGTGAAGTAAGAAAGATTGTTTTTAATTTTTGCCAGTATTCGTCAAAATACCCAGCTTTCTTAAAAGGTGAAAACCCTAATATTTTTAATCCGGAGTTTTCAGCTGGGGCCTTAATGGATATTGGTATCTATTGCATTTATCCTTGTATAGATTTATTTGGTATGCCAAAATCAATGAAGTGTAATGCCAATAAACTAGCGAATGGGATTGACGGAAGCGGAAGTATACTTTTTGACTATCAAGATAAAGAAGCTGTCATCATGTATTCTAAAATGAATGATTCAAGTCTAGGCAGTGAGATTATGGGTGAACTAGGCAGTATGTTTATAGATCATATTTCTTCTCCTACGCGCATTGAACTTAGGCAAAAAGGAAAAGAATCAGAGATTATAAGCGAAGGTCTTAAATACGATCCGATGTATTATGAAGTAAGAGAATTTACAGATGTACTTCTAGAAGGCAAAACAGAATCAGATAAATATAGTTACAAACTATCTTGCGGTGTAATGTCAGTACTAGATGAAGTCCGAAGACAGGTGCAGGTTATATTTCCAGCAGATAAATCCCTCTAATCATAAAAGTCCTCTGTGTGATAACCAGAGGACTTTTATCAAATTAAATCTATACCATTCAGTCAGATTTATTCAATGTTTATAATTTTGATAGAAGGAGATTCATATAAGTTAATATACTTTTCATTTATTTTTATAATAGGTCTATAAATGCACTTAGGGTTTATAAATACAACTTCACCTATTTCACCCGTATCTAGAGTAACGTATACACCAATATAGTAATTTGCAATATTATTGCAGAAGGTAAGCAGCATATTGGGGTCAAACTTTGCAAGGTCATCTGTCAGCAGTATCGCGAGCGTATCAAAGATATGATATTTTTTTCGAAGGAGTTCATAGGAATCTGCAATACCTAGTATTTTAGCGATACTGTTAATCTGAGAGGAAGTAAGTTTCAGCGGGAATCCTGTTCCGTCACATCTTTCATGATGCGCAAGAATACCCTTAGCAATAGAAGGATGTAAATCACGCATTTTGCTTACAATATTATAACTATAAATAGGATGTTTCTCATATTCAGCCAGTGCTTCATAGGAGAGGTTCTCAGTTCTGTTAATCATATCGAAGGCAAGATTAATACTGCCTATATCATGAAGCAGAGCAGCTTTCGTTACATGAGATAAAGTTTCTTTTTCCAAATGCATCCACTTACAAATAAGTATCGACAGGAAAGCAACGTTTAGGGAGTGTGTATAGGTTGTATAATCTAATTGTTTAATTAAATTCGTACATCCAATCAAACTATAGTTATGATTAAAATCAGAGGAAATGTTAGAACATATCGTTTCAAATTCGCTATAATCAGTTTCTTTTGGCGATACGATCTTACCAAGTACAGATGAGAGAGCTTTGCTGTACTGTTTATAACTTTCTATCGTTTCAGACGGAAGATTCCATACCTTATTAAAAGAGTCCAGGTACACCCAGATGTCTCCATGAATAAACTTATTAATATTTTGCAAGTTTTCTTTTGTGAGCAGCTGATTTTGTCCTATAATAGTTGCCCCGGTGCTTATATCTACTATTGGCTGTGCAGTCACCATACCTGGAATACATTTAGAAACTGGTAATATTATTTTTTGCATGCTATCCCTCTTTTCGCGGTTAATAAGGTATCCTTATCTTATTATATCGTACTTAATCTATTAAATATATCGGATAAAAATAAAAAAATAAGAATATCATGGAAATGAATTATTTTATGCAGGTTGACTAAAAACTAGTGATTTTTTAAAAATATTGATAAAAGTTGCATATTAAAATATAATCTAATTAAATAATTTAAATTAAGGTTGTGTAAAAATGATAACAGGGGTTAATAGTATTAAAAACAGAATACTTGTATTCTTCCTTGCTATATTCTTTATTCCCATTATTACGCTAGGTTTATTTTCTAATGCAGTTTATTCTCATTCAATAGAACAAAATGCTAATGAATATACAGCCCAAATGATTAATCAAATTCAAAGTAATATAGAATACTATCTCCAATCAGTAGATAATGTAATGTATTATATATCACAATCACAAGATGTAGTTAATTATCTTAGTGATAACAGTACTGCTAATGATAATGTGCCTCTCGAAATAAGGACAAGAGAACTTTTAAGTGTGTATGCACAAACAAGTCCGGAAATTTCGGGAATTCTTATTGTTAACAGTCGTGATAAATACCTGAGTAACGAATTGGTGAAAAAAAATAGAGATCCGCTTTTAAATGAGGAATGGTATATAGAGGCCGTTAATCATCCTGATGTTACCCAATATACAAGTAAGCCCATAGGACGGAATATCAGTGCTTATTCAGAATATAGTGCAGATGAAGTTATTTCTATATCAAGAACAATGAGACATCCTAAAACGAATGCAATTACAGGGGTCATTCTCATTGATATGAAACTGAACAAGTTTGAGGAAATTATAAAGAATAATAACATAGGTCAAAAAGGATTCTTCTACATACTGGATAAAAATAATGATATTGTCTATGCCCCAGTTAATCCTATTATTTATAGAATTAATAATGAGTGGTTTAAAAGTAAATCCGATATCCTTATTAAAGCTATTAACAATGAGATATTTGAAATTATGGGAGAAACAAGTTTAAAGACTGGATGGCGTACAATAGGGGTTTTTTCAATTGAGGAAATATTAGAAGATGTTCTTAATATGCAGACCTTCGCAATGATCATTAGTGGTATCACCTTTGTCTTAGCTATTGCTTTAGCTATTATATTTACAAATTCTGTTGTTACCCCTATCAAAGAGCTTACGGCACTTATGAAAAGGGCAGAGCAAGGAGACTTGGAAGTTGAATTCGAAGATAGTAAGTATAAAGACGAGTTTGGTGTTTTAGGTCATAGTTTTAATCATATGATTAAAGAAATTAAGCAGCTTATCGAAATGGTTTATACAGAACAAAGGAATAAGCGTAATGCAGATATAAAAATACTTCAAGCTCAAATCAAGCCCCACTTTTTATATAATACGCTGGATACAATTCAGTGGATGGCTTCTGATTACGGAGCTAAAGATATTGTTCAAATAGTGGGTGCGCTAACTAAGCTTTTTAGAATAGCACTCAGTAAAGGTAAAGATGTTATTACAGTTGGTCAGGAAATTGACCATATCAAAAGCTATATGATAATACAAAAGGCTCGGTATGAAGATAAACTAGATTATACCATAGAGTATGATGAAACCTTACTTGATAAAACCATACTTAAGCTTACTACTCAGCCTATAGTAGAAAATGCAATTTATCATGGCATTAAGCAAAAACGTGGTACGGGTAACGTCAAAATAGAATTCTTAAAGGCTGATAACAACATGATAGTTAAGGTAAGCGATAATGGAGCGGGTATGGACGAGCATAAGTTAAATGAAATCCAAACGATGTTTATGAACGAGAATATAAGATCAGTAACATCAGAAAATGGATCAGGATATGGCATATGTAATGTCCATACAAGAATTAGAATGACATATGGAAATGGCTATGGGCTTCAGTTCTTTAGTAAAGTAAATGAAGGCACCGTAGCTCAAATAACATTACCTTTATTAGAATCATAAATATGTTTAAAAAAGGAAGTGACTTGAGATGCTTAAAGTTCTTATTGCTGATGATGAACCCAAGATAAGGAAAGGTATAAAAAGGATTTTAGACTGGAACAGTATGGGATTTGAGATTGTAGCAGAAGCTGAAGATGGTGAAATTGCGCTTCAAAAGTCCATAGAGACTTCTCCAGACTTACTATTAGTGGACATCTGTATGCCATTTATGAGCGGACTGGACTTCATAAATAAACTAAAAGAAGTGCTAAGCCATGCCGTTATTATTATCGTTTCCGGGCATGATGAATTTGAGTATGCCAAGACGGCCTTGCAGCTGAGAGTGTTTGACTACATATTAAAACCAGTAGATGAAGATATACTGATGCAAAGTGTTTTGCGAGCAAAAGAGCAAATCATTTATCATAAGAATAAAAATATTGAAGATGAATTCACGGTTCAACAGCTTAAAAAAAGCAGTCATTATCTAAAAGATATGTTTTTGCAGGATCTTGTAAACGGTAAGCTGACTGAGCAAGATATACTAAAACAATGTGAATTTTTTAATATAGGGTATACTGAGACAATGGGGATGACAGTGATAAAAATCATTGATAAAAGCAGCGCTATGATAGATGCCGGGTGGGATAATGAACTTTTAAGCTATGCGGTAGAAAACATCGCGAGAGAGACCATGGCGCCTTTTAAAGAACTTATTAGCTTCAAAGATGAAAAAAACCAGATTGTTATCCTAAGTGATATCAACCCACTTGCTAAGTGGTATAAAATGGGCTCAGAAATTGAAAGATGTATTTTGGAATATCTAGGAAGAGAAGTTATGTCGGAGATGGCACTCATAAAAGGAGATTTTACTGGCATGGCAGATACCTATCAGGAAGTATGCGGTCACCTGGTAGAAAAAAGCCAAAAAACACCGATCGTTATAACCATCCAAAAATACATAGAAAACCATTATGCTAAACCAGAATTATCTCTTACTGAAATAGCAAATAACGTAGGAATCAGTCAGACCTATCTTACAAGACTGCTTAAACAAGAGTTAGGGGTTCCTTTTATTGACTATCTCACACAGTTTAGAATAAAAAAGGCTATTATGCTGATGGAAGATCCGAATATTAAAGTGTATGAAGTAGCAGAAATGGTTGGATACTCCAGCCAGCACTATTTCAGTAATGTATTTAAAAAAGTCTTAAATGTATCGCCTCTTGACTATAAAAGAGGAGGAAGAAAATGAGATTGTATAATAGAAATCTGCCTTATGTTGTGGCTATTATTATGATTCTTTTTAGTATCCTATCTATAGCGGGTATTATCCTCTATAATAACAATCGTTTTAATACAGCTCAGTACAGCGAAAATGAAATTGAGTTTGTGATAGGCGTTTCGCAAGCAGATTTAGAAGAACCTTGGCGTATCATTATGACAGAGGAAATAAAAGAAGAAGCTAAAAAGTATCCAAATTTAAGAGTTATTTATATGGAAGCCGCAGGAAGCTATAAGAAACAAATCCGAGATATTAATGAGCTTAAAGCTTTTGGGGTGGATCTTTTAATCGTTTCGCCTACTGATCCAAGCAAATTAACGCCTATTGTTTCTGAGACTTATCAAGAAATGCCAGTTATTGTCCTTGACAGAGGCATTGAAGGATATGATTATACCCTTTATTTAGGTCCTGATAATGGCAGAGTTGGCAAACAAGTAGGGGAATATATTGAGAAAGTTCTAGGTAAACAAGGCGGGAATATTGTGGAGATAAAGGGGTCTGCAGACTCCCATTCAACGAAGGAAAGAAGCGAGGGGTTTCAAGGCATATTAAAAGATTATCATAACATTAACATAATAGAGTCCATAGATGCAGACTGGAATAGAGATCGTGCAGAGGATAAGATGTATGATATTTATAAAAACCCAAAAAAAATAGATATAGTATTTGCCCATAGCGATGCAATGGCCTTAGGAGCCTATCGTGCATATACTTACAGCAACTATCCTCACCCTATTAAGTTTATAGGAGTTGATGGACTGCCTGGTATAAATGGGGGATTAGATCTAGTTGAAAAAAATATACTTACAAGTACCTATATATGCCCTACTGGAGGCAAAGAAGCGCTGCAATATGCAATGGATATACTAAGTAAGCAAAAAGGTATCCCAAAGAAAATTATTCTCCGTACGACTCAGATTACTAAAGATAATTTAGAGGAGTATAAACTTCAGCAAAACGAACTCCCTCTGATACATAATCCTAATGAAAAAATCGTATTAGGCTTTTGCAACGTGGGAAAAGAAGGAGGATGGCGGGAAGCTAACGCAGCGTCAATTAAGAATGCTGCCAAAGAAGCAGATATAGAACTTATTTATTCGGAAGCAGATTTAAATAAGGAAAGACAAATAGAAATCCTAAGAAGTTTCATAAAAATGAAGGTAGATGTCATATCCTTTTCACCTGTTGTTGAATCAGGATGGGATGATATCCTTAAAGAGGCTAAGGCTGCAGGTATACCAGTTATCATTGCAGACAGAATGATAAAGACAGAGGACGATTCTCTTTATACAACCTTTTTAGGGCCTGATTTTAGAGAAGAGGGCAGACGTGCAGCAAGATGGGTAGCCAGCAATAGTTCTAAAGATGATGTTGTCAATGTTGTAGAAATACAAGGAAGCAAAAACTCTACTCCGAGTGTTGAAAGAAAAATTGGTTTTAACGAGATCATATCAGGAGATAAGCGCTTTAGAATGATTCATTCGAGCTATGGAGATTTTACGTTTAAAAACGGCAAAGAAATCATGAAAAATCTTTTGGAAGTAGAGTCAAAGTATGGTAGTACAATTGATGTGGTCTATGCTCATAATGATGATATGGCCCTAGGAGCTATAGAAGCCATAGAAGAATTTGGTTTTAAGCCTGGGATAGATATTAAGATTGTTTCTATTGATGCTATCAAGCAGGCTATTCTTGCCATCAAAGACGGCAAGCTAAACTGCTCAGTAGAATGCAATCCTCTTCTAGGACCACAGCTTATGAAAGTTATAAAAGATATAGAAGCGGGCAAACAAACGCCTATGATGATTATTACTGAAGAAACAGTTTTTACGCAAGAGGCATTTACAAGGGAATGGCTTAATAGGCCCTATTAACCTTTATCTAAACATAGCAGCAGGTTTTAAGACTGACTTCTTTAAAATCAGAGTCGGGTCTTGGGGCCTGCTTTTTTTGTGCAGAAAATTACAAATTAAACATTTTAATTGTAAATACAAAAAAAGCAATATCCTCTAATATAAAGTTATAGCAATAAAGAGCAGCTATAATAAAACTTACTAAAAACTATAGGGGGTTTAAAAATGAAAAAAGTATTTGCAATGTTATTAACAGGAGTCATGATGTTTACAATGGCTGGTTGTTCAAAGCCTGCAGCGGCGCCAGCACCAGCTGCTGAGGCAGCAGCAGAAACAAAGACGGAAGCACCAGCAGAAGAAGCTAAAACAGAAGAAGCTAAACCTGCAGAAGCTAAAAAGCTCGTTGTAGGATACTCTCAATTAGGAGCAGAAAGTGAATGGAGAACAGCTTGTACAAATTCTGTAAAAGGTGAAGCTGAAAAACGCGGCGTAGATCTTAAGTTTTCAGATGCACAGCAAAAACAAGAAAACCAAATTAAAGCTATACGTTCATTCATCGCTCAGAAAGTTGATGTTATCGGGGTTTCACCAGTAGTAGAATCAGGCTGGGAAACAGTATTTAAAGAAGTAAAAGATGCAGGGATACCACTTGTACTTGTAGATAGAAAAGCAGATGTTCCAGAAGACCTTTATGCATGTTTCTTAGGCTCAGACTTTAAAGCAGAGGGAGAGAGAGCTGCAGAAGAAATGGCAACACTTTTAGGCGGAAAAGGTAATATTGTTGAACTTCAAGGGACAGTTGGTTCATCAGCAGCTGTAGAACGTCTAGAAGGATTCAAAGCGGTTATTGAATCAAAATATCCAGATATTAAAATCATTAAATCACAAACAGGTGACTTTACTCGTGCTAAAGGTAAAGAAGTTATGGAAGCTTTCTTAAAATCAGACGGAAAAAATATCCAAGGTCTCTATGCACATAATGATGATATGGCTATAGGTGCTATTCAAGCTATTGAAGAATATGGCTTAAAACCAGGAACTGATATCAAAATTGTTTCAGTAGATGCTGTTAAAGGTGCATTTGAAGCTATGATCGCTGGAAAATTAAACGTAACAGTTGAATGTAATCCTCTTTTAGGACCACAATTCTTTGATGTATGTGAAAAAATTGTTGCTGGTGAAGCAGTAGAAAAATATATCCCATCTGAAGAAGGTATCTATCGTCAAGAAACAGCTGCAGCTGACCTTCCATCACGTCAGTATTAATATAAGGGAACTTAACAATAAGAAGTAAATAGAAGAGTCATCTACCTGCTTTATGAGCTAGTAAGGTTTAAATGCTGGCTCATGAGGAGGTAGAAATTTTTTTAGAAGGAGGCTAACTATGAAAAGTGAAAACACATTATTAACCATGAAAAATATATGCAAGTACTTTACTGGGGTTAAAGCACTAGTTAATGTGGATTTTACCCTAAGAGAAGGAGAAATACATGCACTCATGGGAGAAAATGGGGCAGGTAAATCAACACTTATTAAAGTTCTGACAGGTGTTGAGAAACTTGATGAAGGAGAAATACACCTTCTAGGTCAGCATGTACTGCCTAAATCAACACATGAAGCACAAAGTATAGGGATTAGTACAGTTTATCAAGAAGTCAATTTATGTAGTAATCTTTCGGTAGCAGAAAATATATTTATAGGCAGAGAGCCTATGAAGTTTGGAAGAATAGATTGGAAAACAATGCATAAGAGAGCAAGAACTGCATTAGAGAAGTTGAATGTAGACATTGATGTGTCGCAAACACTCGATTCTTATTCTGTAGCTATTCAACAGATGGTAGCTATAGCGAGAGCTGTAGACGTTGATGCAAAAGTTTTAATATTAGATGAACCTACATCCAGTTTAGACGAGAAAGAAGTTGAAAAGCTTTTTGAGATCATGACTAAACTTAAAAATGAAGGAATTGGAATCGTATTTGTTACACACTTTTTAGATCAGGTATATGCGGTATGTGATAGGATTACCGTTTTAAGAAATGGTGAATTTGTAGGAGAATACGAAATAAAAGATTTGCCTAAAGTTAAACTCGTAGCCAAAATGATAGGAAAAGACTATGAAGAGCTAAATGCCTCCATTAAAGGCAGTGATTCTCAAGATGATGAGGCCCATTCAAATAAAGAGGTTTTTCTGGAAGCTAAGCAATTAGGTAAGAAAAATGAAATAGAGCCCTATGATGTTATTGTTTACAAGGGAGAAGTTTTAGGTCTTGCTGGACTTCTGGGATCAGGCAGAACGGAAATGGCAAAACTGCTGTTTGGAGCAGAAAAACCAGATACAGGGGAGCTTTGTTTAGAAGGCAGCAAAAAGAATATAATAACGCCACTTCAGGCTATAAAGAATGAAATAGCCTATTGTCCTGAAAATAGAAAGATTGATGGAATTATACCAGATCTTTCTGTTAGGGAAAATATTATACTTGCTCTTCAAAGTAAACGAGGTTGGATGAAATATATTAAGCGCAGTGAACAAGAAAAGATAGCAAATGATTATATCAAGCTACTTAGTATTAAAACATCATCAGCAGAAAAGATGGTGAAAGAATTAAGCGGAGGAAATCAGCAAAAGGTTATTTTGGCCCGTTGGCTTTTAACACAACCCAAACTCCTTATATTAGATGAACCTACAAGAGGTATTGATATAGGAACAAAAACAGAGATACAAAGGCTTGTTATTGAGCTCGCAAATAAGGGGATGTCTGTTATTTTTATTTCCTCGGAACTGGATGAAATGCTAAGAACATGCAGCCGTATGGTTGTTCTTAGGGACAGGGTGAAGATTGCAGAACTAACAGGGGATAAACTAGAAACCAATGTCATAATGAATACAATAGCAGGAGGTAATTGATATGGAAGGGATTAAAAAACTTACAAAGCATCAAATCTTCTGGCCAATTACTGCACTTATATTAGTGATGTTATTTAATCTATTTTTTACACCAGGGTTTTTTAAGCTGGAAGTTAAAGATGGCCACTTATTTGGCAGTATTATAGATATCATTAATAGAGGAAGTCCGCTTATGCTGCTTTCGATCGGACTCACCCTAGTTATCGCTACAGGGGGGACTGATATCTCAGTAGGATCTGTTATAGCCATTAGTGCAGCAGTAGCAGCCAGCTTAGTAGGCGGACAGATGATTTTTGTAGATGGTGTTCAGGAATATGTTACGCTCGTTCCTATGCCTCTCGCGATTCTTGTGACACTTGTTGTTGCTGTGCTTTTAGGGATGTGGAATGGTACCCTTATTGCTAAATTAGGTATTCAGCCAATTATAGCTACAATGATTCTAATGGTAGCAGGCAGAGGGATTGCACAGCTTATCACAGAAGGACAAATCATTACGATTTATTACAAGCCTTATTTCTTTTTTGGCGGAGGGTATTTGCTAGGGCTGCCTTTTGCGATCTTCATAGTAGGGATAGTGCTTCTAATCATCATGTTATTTATTAAAAAAACAGCTATTGGACTTTTTATACAAGCCTCAGGCTGTAATGCCAGCGCAAGTAAGTATGCAGGTATTCATGTAGATAGAATCAAGTTAATTGTTTATACCATATCAGGCCTATGTGCAGGGATAGCAGGGGTTCTTATCAGTTCGAATATCAAATCGGCAGATGCAAATAATGCTGGACTTTTTATAGAACTTGATGCCATTTTGGCAGTTGCTATGGGGGGGAACTCTATGACAGGCGGTAAGTTTTCTATACCAGCAAGCATAGTTGGAGCTCTCGTTATTCAAAGCATTACGACAACTATTTATTCTATTGGTGTACCACCTGAAATTACACTTGTTGTTAAAGCTATTGTTGTCATTATTATCTGTTTATTACAGTCTGAAGACTTTAGAAAAATGTTTACAACTATGTCTCATCTGCAGAGGGGGAATAACATTGAAAACAAACTTACAAACTAAATTCATTCCAATACTCATCACATTTTTATTACTTATAGGGCTTTTTGCATTTGGTTCTTTTAAGTATACGGGATTCTTTAGCTTACAAAACTTTTTGAATCTGCTTATAGACAATGCTTTCCTGCTGATTACTGCAGTTGGGATGACCTTTGTGCTTATAACAGGTGGAATTGATATCTCTATAGGTGCAGTGATTGCTTTTGTTTGTATGTTATCGGCTGATTTGCTTCAAAAGGGATGGAATGCTGCTGTTGTCATGGTCCTCATGCTTGTAATAGGATGTGCATTTGGTACAGGAATGGGTATTCTCATTACAAAATTCAAGATGCAGCCATTTATTGTAACACTTGCAGGAATGTTTTTGGCCAGGGGGCTTTGTTATGTGGTAAGTATAGATACAATTATTATTGATAATCCCGTTTATGTTGCCATCAGTCAATCAAGAGTTCCTATAGGAAGCGGGTTCATCTCATGGAGTGTAGTGATTGCACTTGTTGTACTGGCAGCTGCATACTATATTCTTCATTTTAGTAAGTTTGGAAGAACTGTTTATGCTATAGGAGGGAATGAGCAGTCTGCAAGGCTTATGGGTCTTCCAGTAGATTCAACGAAAATATTAGTTTATACACTGAACGGTTTCTGTTCGGCTTTAGCAGGCCTTGTCTTTAGTTTTTATATGTTATCGGGATATGGCCTTCATACAGTGGGGCTTGAAATGGATGCTATTGCAGCAGCTGTTATAGGGGGAACTTTATTAACTGGAGGAGTAGGCTATGTAATAGGAACCTTGTTAGGGGTTTTGACACAGGGAGCTATACAAACGCTTATTATGTTTGAAGGCACACTGAGTTCTTGGTGGACAAAAATTGTGGTAGCAGCACTATTATGTTTGTTTATACTGATTCAAAGAGTATTTACTCTTGTTAAAGCTAAGAAGGCTAGATGATTTTAGGCACCTTAAAAGGTGCCTATTATTGCACTAAGTTTAAAAGAAGGATAATAGGCTAGGGGGAAATAATGTGAATTATTCTGATCATCTCAATAAGGTTGCACAAAAAAATTATAAAAAATTAAAAGACAAGAGTATCTTGAATATTAAGTTAATGTATAAATTATTATTAAGTTTCACCGGTATAACGTTACTTTTAGTCATTTTAGGCATTATTAATATATCTCATGTCAGCACTATCACAGCAAAACTTGAGAAGGTCTATACGGTTAATCTTAGTGCAATAGAGACATTATATAAGCTAAAAACTAATTTATTATCTATGGATGTACAGGTATCTATTATATTAGATAATTTTAACAGCGGAAGGATTGAAGAGGTAAAAAAGAAAGTACAAGAACTAAGAACAGAAAATGAAGAGCTCATTAAAAGATATGAAAGTTTTCAGCTGAGCAGGCAGGAAATAGAGCAGTTAGAAGTATTTAAACTGCTATTAGAGCAGACAGAAATGACTAGGGATCAGGTTGTGAATTATGTAAAAGTAGGAGATCTTCTTAATGCCAACAGCGATTACAGATCACAAACATCTAATAACGATGATATGTTTAAACTATTAGGGAGTCTTATTGAAATCAGTGACATGAATGCAAAAGAATACTACTTAACCAGTATGCAAGTTGCGCACTCATCCAAAAGGTTAACTT
Source organism: Clostridia bacterium (assembly GCA_029239755.1). GTDB lineage: Bacteria > Bacillota > Clostridia > Lachnospirales > Cellulosilyticaceae > FMMP01. The sequence continues at coordinate 101,861 of JARBUI010000011.1, forward strand.
ATATGATGACGATTACTTCTTTGGCAGTGAGTATAATACTTGCAGTAGGTATTTTTAGATCTTTATCAAAAAGACTGTCAAAGGTTATTTTTTGTACCAATGTCATGGCCGACGGGGACTTAAGTCTAGATATGCTGGACGATAACCATGATGAAATCAGCAAGGTTTTAGATGCTTTAAATAAATGTAATAGAAATATCAAAGAAGTTATTAAAAATATTAAAGGCGGAGCAACAGATCTGCAAATGACTTCTAACAATGTAAGTTGTGCTGTACAAGACATTGAAAATAAGATGAACACTATTAATGGATCTATAAGAGTAATCTATGAAGGGATAGATAGTATCAGTGCTATATCAGAGGAAGTAGCTGCATCTACTGAGGAAATCGAAAATATTACCCACAGCCTCTTTGTTAAAGCGCAGCAGGGTACAAAGGCTTCCACACAAATTAAAGATAGAGCTGTCATGTTAAATACGAGAGGGAAGGAGTCTGCCAAAGTAGCTTATAAAATGTATGATGAAAAGCGTACCAATATAGTAGCTGCAATCGAAGAAGGCAAGGTATTGGAAGAAATCAAAGCTATGGTAAAAGGCATTACAAATGTTTCGGAGCAAACTAATTTACTTGCTCTAAATGCTTCGATAGAGGCGGCAAGGGCTGGGGAACATGGAAAAGGCTTTGGCGTAGTAGCCAGTGAAGTACGTATACTGGCAAATAGCTGTCAGGATATTGCAAGACAAATACAGCAAATTATTGTGAGAGTACAATTTGCATTTGAAAACTTAGGAAATAATACAAAGGATATTTTGAACTTTTTCGAAACAACAGTCAATCCTGATTACGCTTTTTTTATACAAGGGGCAACGGCTTATGAAGCAGATGCTACTGAGATTACAAGTTTATCTAAGGAAATATCTGCCGCATCAAAACTTATTAGAGAAACTATAACGCAGGTGACACACTCCATGCAGACTGTATCAGAAACCATTCTAGAGACAGCTGTAAGTTCTGAAAAAATATCTATCAATATCAATGAGACAACAGGTAATATTACAGATGTTAATAAAGATTTAAATAGGCAGGGAAATTTGGTGGAAAGCCTAAATGCTGCAGTCGGACAATTTAAGATTTAATAGAAGAGATATATAGAAGAGCGGCAGTCCACTTACTGCCGCTCTTTAACAACTTTCCCTAACAATAAGCTTGTGTGGAATGACCACCTTGATTTTTTCTTTCCTCGTATCGGTAATTTGTTCTAACAGCAACTTAACGCTAAGTTCTCCCATGAACTTGGTATAAATTTTAATTGTAGATAAGGTAGGAGAGGTATACTGACAAGCTGCTATGTCATTGCAGCCTATTATAGATATGTCTTCAGGAATACGAAGATTAAGCTCGTTAAGTGCCCGTATGCCCCCTATAGCCAAAGAATCACTAGCCATAAAGACACATGACGGCGGATTGTCTTTATTAGCTTGAATTAGGCTGTGCATAAGCTCATAGCCATCTTTAAAATCATAATGCCCAACCCTTACGTAGGAAGGATTGTAGAGATTAAGTCTAGTCAAATAATCTACAAATTCACTTTCTCTGTCATCAGCCCCGAGCTCCGCGGCTCCAACGACTTTTTCTCTTCCACCGATGTAGGCAATGTTTGTATGTCCTTTATCTATTAGGTAATCCAGAACATCTCTTGTAATTTGCCTGAAGTCAACCTGTACACTATCAAATTCAAAGCCTGTAGAAGCACCATGAGCAAAGACTATTGTTTCTGAGTATCTCCTGAAATTATTTATTTGATTTTCCTCAAAGCGTCCTAATAAAATCATGCCGTCAAAACTCTCACAGGGAAAGCTGCCACTAAGAGCATCTTCTTTATAGATTTTAACAAGATTGAGATTGTTAGCTTTACATTCTTCATCTATACCGATTCGGATAGATAAAAAGTAAGGGTCATTAAGTTCCTCGAGTTCGCTGCAACAGCTAATGAGTCCTATGGTTAAAACATTTGAAGTTGATTTAGGTGAGCGGTTAGGCTTTTGATAAGAGAGATTTTCAGCTACCTCAAATATACGTTGTTTAGTTTCTAAGGAGACGCTGATGGTCTCATCAAGATTTAAGACTCTGGATACAGTTGCGGGAGATACCTGTGCAAGCTTTGCTATATCTCTTATGGTTGCCATGCTGATAACCTCCAATGTATAAAATAATGTATTTAGTATACCATATAGACATCTATAAGCAAATAAAAAAGTAAACAAAATGAAAATATATTTACTAAACGAATTGATAATTTACTAAACGTATACTATAATAGTATTATCAAATACTTATAAAAATATAAGTAAATAACAGAAGGGGTGCAATCATACGATGAAAAAATATGTATTTTGGTTTGTAACAGGAAGTCAGCATCTTTACGGAGAAGAAACACTCAAGGAAGTAGCAAGTAATTCTCAAAAAATAGTAGAATTATTAAATCAGTCCCAAGATATTGCCTATGAAATAATCTGGAAACCAACGGTTAAAACACCTGAT
>JARBUI010000012.1 GCA_029239755.1 Clostridia bacterium
GATTTTGCTCTAGCTGTTAACTTTTCATGTGTAATAACGATATCTGTATCTTTAGGAATAGCTTCAATTGCAGTGTTAATAACTTCAATATTAAGTCCTGCTTTTTTAACTTTAGCCTTTAACTTGCTTGCTCCCATAGCACTTGATCCCATTCCTGCATCACATGCTACAACGATTTTCTTTACATTTGTATTAACAACTGCTGCTGTTTTATTGCCTTTAAGTTCTGTCATTTTTTCTTTTGCACTGTCAAGTGTATCTTCTTCTGTTCCTTTTTTATCAATAAGTACAGATGCTACTAAGAATGATGCAACTGTAGCTACAAGAACACCTGCAAGTACTGGTAATAAACCGCCTTTTGGTGCCATAGCCATTAATGCAAAGATACTTCCTGGTGATGGTGCTGCAACAAGTCCTGCTCCAGTTATTACAAATGTAAGAACACCACTTGCTCCACCTGCTATAACTGCAAGAATTAACTTTGGCTGCATTAAAATATATGGGAAATAAATTTCATGGATACCACCTAGGAAGTGAATGATAATCGCTCCTGGTGCTGATTGTTTGATAGATCCTTTTGCAAATACCCAATAAGCAAGTAAAATACCAAGTCCTGGTCCTGGGTTAGTTTCTAATAAGAAGAAAATACTTTTTCCTGCTGCTGTTGCTTGTTCAATTCCAAGTGGGCTAAGTACCCCATGGTTAATCGCGTTGTTTAAGAATAATATTTTTGCTGGTTCAATAAAGATTGAAGCGATTGGTAATAAACCTGCACTTACAATGCCTTGTACGCCTGCACCTAAACCTGTGCTTAATGCTTCTACAACTGGTCCTATACCTAAGTAAGCTGCCAGTGTTAAAGCTGCTCCAATAATACCTGCTGAAAAGTTATTAACTAACATTTCAAAACCTGCTGGAATCTTACCATCTACAAGTTCATCAAATTTCTTAATAACATACCCTGATAATGGTCCCATTATCATAGCTCCAATGAACATAGGTATACTTGTTCCAACAATAACACCCATTGTTCCTATAGCTCCAAGTACGCCCCCTCTGACACCTGCTACCATTTTACCGCCTGTGTAACCGATAAGTAATGGTAATAAGTAAGTAATCATAGGACCAACAAGTGCAGATAATTTTTCACTTGGTGCCCAGCCTGTTGGGATAAAGAGTGCAGTTATAAGCCCCCATGCTATAAATGCTCCGATATTTGGCATAACCATACCGCTTAAAAATCTTCCGAACTTTTGAATCCCACCGAAATACTTAGAGTTATCTTGTAATCATTACTTTATTTTGTATAAAATCATCTAAAATAGTACTTACACCCATATAAATATCTTCCTGACTTCCTTGCTTTAAGGTCATAGAAAAATCACTAGTAATAATTTTTCTTGTGATCTCACTTAGGATTTCCAGTGCATTATTTATAATATCTAGTGGAGCCACCATTACAATAACGGTGTTAATTTCCAGCAGTTCACCTCTGGCATTTTTAATCATAAGGGATCCCTTCGTTCTAACAACCATGACGTAAAGTTCACTTACGACATCAGCCCTGCAGTGAAGCAGCATCATACCCTTTTTGCCGAGAATTGTAGAATGAGGTCGCTGTATATCTTTAGATTCTTTAACTTTTCCCTAAAATGTATGGTTTTAATTTTTTTATCTGCCATATCTTCAGGCAAAATATTTTCTAAAGCCTCTTTTATTTTACGTTTATCTTTATCCCCCAGAATGGTATTCACTATAATTGTGGGTAAAGTAGAATAAGGTATTGGTACCGTTGTAATAATGAAATCAACATCTTCCGCTTCAAGTTTAAATACATCCATGTCAATTGTTGAAACAACATCGACGATACGAATGCTTGGAAACTCCCTTTCAATTTCCGTTACGAGTAATTGAGAAGCTCCAATGCCGTTTGTACAAGCTACAACAGCCCGATACACCTTGCGAATATTACGTTTTTCACTTTTAATAGCTGCTCCAATATGTGTCGCTAAATAAGCTATTTCATCTTCCGGAACACTAACATGCTCTTTCTCTTCAATAATAAGGGCACATTTTCGTGTAGCTTCAAAGAGTTTAGGGTACATTTGCTTAATATCTTCTAACAAAGGATTCATGATATCTAGTCGCATTTTCATTCTATAAAGTGCTGGCCTTAAGTGTCTCACAAGACCAATAAGTAGTTTTTCATTATCTTCAAGGTAAATTCCAGTTTCTTTCTCTGCAATATAGATGATTTCTCTAGCGAGTTTAATCGTTTTATAATCCTCAGTCATGGAAATTTTATGATTACTAGATGTTTCCCTTAGTTTAGCCCCCCTTATATGGATAGCAAGATAATAAAGTTCTCTCTCAGGTATTTCATTTATAAATAGTGCTGTTTGTGAGCTGAACCATTCTTTGACTAAAGCAAGAATTCTTTCATTTTTAAGCTTTAGTTCTGAATCATCAGCTTCAGATATATAGACTCCCTGCTGACACCGCAGCACAGTAACACTAAATCTAATAATTAAAGATACCAAAGAATTATCTGCTATTTGATAGCCCATCTTATCTTCAATATAAGCTAGAAGCTTTTTCCCTAGCTGAATATTGCCTACATCCATAAAATCCAGTATCACTTGATTAATTTTATGTTGAATTAAACTAAGATTAACAGGACTTTTTTCCTTATTGATAATCAGGTTAATAAGGTCTGCTTCATGAAATTGCTCATATATAAGAGAAATAATAGCACTTCTGACAGACATCTCACTTCCTTCAATATAAATACCCAGGCCTGGCTTTCTAGTAATAACTAAATTATACTTTTCAAGCCATACCTCAAGCTTATCTAAGTCTGCACTGATCGTTCCTTCAGTTACATCAAATAGCCTCGTTAAAGTATATAATTTGGTTAACTCAAACTTCTTAAGCAGTTCTGCTTTAAGCATAACCAGTCTCTGCTCAGGTGAGTAAATGAGGTCTGCTTTTTCTTCTAAAAGAGAATTTTTTAATTTTTCTCTCTCAGAATCTTCTAAGTGGACTCTAATTCCTGTACCCTTTTTTTTCTCCAAAAATATTCCTTTTTCACTTAACCAGCTTTCTACTAATATAAGTTCACGAATCACAGTTCTTGAACTAATATTGGTTTTCTCAGCTATAAACTGAACGGTTATATAATTGGTTTCTTCTAACAAAAGGTATATTATTCTTTTGATTCTTGAAGTTAACTTCATTTTCAACAACCTCGCTTTGTTGAACAACTGTTGTAATTAAAGTATAGGGCTGTTCCCCCCCTATAGTAAAGACAAAGAAAAAGAGTTATGGCAATTTCTATAAGTGACACAATTGCAAATCCCATAAACAAAGGGTTAGAGCCTAGTTTACCCATTATTATGTACAGCTAATTCTTTATTCATCCTAATTCTGCAGCACACTATAACTGTTTTAAATAGTAGATAAAGGTCTCAAGAATTGTATTTTCTTAACACGATCTGTAAAAATATCTTCCTAAAAAACAAAAGAAAAGTAGTAAGTCTTTTCAGAATATACTTATATTATATAGACTGCATCATAAAAGTAAATACAATCAAAAAAAGAATAAAAAGCAAGTCCCCCAAAAACATTTCCGCATGTTAATGGGGGACTTTTCTTATCGTATAAGTTACTTTAACTCTTTGAGCTTCTGTTCAAAAGCTTCAATATCTTTTTTGCCTTCTAATACGCCAATTTCTACATCGAATGCCATTTTTTCAAAAGGACCTAAAGTCTTTAAAGTGCCATTTTTCCTTTCTGCATCTCGGCCTTCTAGATAATGGTTTCCTGGTTCTAATCCAAGGGCATAGTCACCCGAAGCCATTGACTTCCATTCAACCAAGATAGGTAACTGCTTTACATTGTATTTAACATAGACACCTAAACCTAGTTCATCATTGATAAGTGCAGCATAGGTATCACCATTGTCATCTGATTCACTTTCTATATAAAATACATGCTCGTTAAATTGATCTATAGGTTCGCTCATCTTTTCAAAATCTATTATATTTTGCTTTGCTATTTCTGTTCTAGGCAGGATCTTATTTTTAGGAACAACTACCCTTGATTTTTCATCTAAGAGTGGATACCCGAAGTTAAAATGATATAAAAGCATAACTGGCTGCTCTTCTTGTCCCTGATTTTCAACAATATCATGTATTTCAACAGATTTTGATCCAAGCTTAGTCATAATTTCTCTTTTTAAAACTAAGTTTTCTTTAAAGTGAGCTGCTTCACGCATTTCTCCAGTAAGTTTCATAATATAGTCTTCATCCTGCCACTCCGACACAATACTGACTTTTTCAGCAGGTGTATGAGAGATTCTTCCATGAAGGCTATGGGCTTCATCCCCGTCTTTACACGGAACACCAATATTTGATAAACCACAGGTGTAGAGCATACCTCCTTGAAAATATCTAAGAAACTCCCCTTCGGCAGGATTAAAGTATTCTGGTGCGACAAGTCCAGGCTTTGATAAAAAGCTGAGATTAATCCCTTTGTATTTCATGTTAAGAAGATCAAGGCACTTACTTTCAAGAACTGTAAAATCTAATCCTCCTCCGTTTGAAACATCAAAAGCTTTAATCCCTTTAGCCCTTCCCTCACTCATTTCAAAAGGTTTTATAGATGCAACCTGCTCTATATTCCCAATCTTTTTTAACAATTCCTTTTTTGAAATCTCTTTATTATATAATTGTGCCATGACTTGTTATACCTCCCATAATATGATTTTTATAGACTATGTTTCATATTGAATAAGACTTTGAGCTTCCTGAATGTTTTTAAAAAATCTAATTTGAGTAAGTGCAAAAAGAGCCGCGCCGTAGCTGGCTTCTTCTTTATAAACCGGAATGTGTAAAGGCATACCAAAAACTTCTGAAATCATTTGCTGAAGAACCCTATTCATGCGCAGAGCATTGCCTGATCCAATCATCATTTTAGGTACTATAGCCTGTTCAAGTTTCATCATTTGATATAAATCATTAAGTTCTTGTACCATTCCTTGAAGTACTCCAACTGTAAAGTGCCCCGGCGTGAAATTGTCAGTACCCAAATTACTGATCTTTCCTCTAAGTGAAGGATTCTCCCTAGTGCCGCAAAACTGAGTTGAAATCTTTAGTGGATTATGAATCTTAGAAAAATCCCCAGCCAGACTCTCCATCAGGTTATAGAGCTTCGGTGATTCTTTACCAGATGCTCTTTCTGCAATTTCTCTAAAAAAACTTTCAAGAAGTGCATAAGCTCTTCCGCCGCATAAAGGTGAACCAACTAAAATGAAGCCATCCTCTATAAGAGGTCTTATTTCAACTTTTGAGTTTTTATTAAAAGTATGGGTAAATACTGAAATTTGGCTTGATGTTCCAATGTTAATCAGTAAGCACTCTTCATTATTTCTTACTGACCCTATAAAGCTCGCCTGGTTATCCCCAATTGCTGCAGCTACAGGGACTTCTAGGGAGGTGACCCCGAGCAACTCTCCTGCATTTGAAACATTTGGGAAAATGGCTTCATCCATCTTGGCTTTCTTAATCGCTTCCTTATCAAAGCAATTGCTCTCAACATGGTATAGTCCAATACTGGCAGCATTCGATGGATGGCTGAGCGGCTGCAGGGTATTTGTAAGCTTCATGCCCACATAATCCATAATAGTGCAGAAATATTTTGCTGAAACTGGAACCAGATGATTGATGGTATTATAAAAGTGTGTCACTGCCCCAAATCCTGTAGCTAGCTTATAGCCCGTTACTTTTGACAGGTATTCTGCATAGCTAAGGCCATCTTTATAGAGAATATCCCCTCTTCCATCCTGCCAGCTTATAAGCGGACTAACTGCATTTCCTTGTTCATCGATATAGACAATACCATGCATTTGACCTGTTACACCAATACATGCAATGGGTGCATGCTTTTTAGTTAACTGATCTATCATCTTTTCCGCCTGCCTGCTGATAAGTGATGCATCCTGCAGTTTCTCCCACAAATGTACACTCTCAATGCCAGCACCATTTTGCTCTGTCATCGTTTCTAAAATTTCACCTGTCATCGCATCTAATACAATAGCACAAATTGTTGTTGTTCCAATATCTAATCCAATTGCACGGACATGACTCATGCTTTTACCTCCCTATAAGTTTTCCTTTTACGGCATAAATAGATGCCTTCCATTTTCTCGGATGTTTATTTTGGTGTAAAATGCACGTATACACCTTTTCAGCGAGTTCTTGAAATGATTGGCTATATACACTTAAAGAAAGTTCTTCTGCTTCTTTAAAATCATCAATAGATACTACGAGTGTATTCTCAATATGATGAGCTAAAAATGCTTTTTTTAAAGAGACCCCAAGTTCTCCGTCAGCACATATGATCCCATCTGACAGGGATTCTTCATTTTTGAGCTCACTTACAAACTTATCCATATAGGCTGCAAGACAGGCTTTTTCTTTCCATGGTACCTGAAATAACGAATCCTTCTTTGTGCTTAGTTCATTAAAAGCCATTTGACGCTCTTTAACACTGGTTAGGCTGAGATTGTCCCAGCCAACATAAGAGATAGACTGAACTCCCTTTTCACCTAAAAATTTGTAAAGTGATCTCACAGCATCTTTATTATCCAGTAAAACACAATCTGCATAAGGAGACGGTACGCTGATATCGAAAAATACAATATTCATCCCCAACCCCCGAAGTCTTCTTATATATTCACTATCGAGCTTTAAGTCTTCCAGCCATACTACAACATTACGAATATTTTTTTGAAAAAGTTTAAAAAGACTATCCTCAACTTTTTCATAGCGGGGATTTTGCATAAAAAGAACAAGCGAACCATTCTTGTCAGCATTTTGTTGAAAATAATCAATAAATGCAGCAAAGAAAGGTTTTTGAGCAGGAGCAAGAAGTGCAATGATATCCATTGTCCCTTTATACCCTGTCTGCCTAAGCCTTATTTGCGTACCGCTGCCCTGTACCCTTTCAACAATACCGTCTTTCTCCAATAACTCTAAAGCCTTTCGAACTGTTACACGACTGACATTAAGTGTTTCTGCAAGTACCCGCTCCGGCGGAATATTTTCTCCATCCTTATATATGCCTTTGTAAATCATCTCACATAGCCTGTTTTTTAAAGCGAGATAAAGACTATCCTTTTGCATATTCATTCCTTCCTATAGATCTGTAGATTTCAAATCAAGCCTTTTTATAATATCTTGTTGAATTTCTGGAGATAAGTCAAGGAAATTTACAAAAGTACCATGAATACGCATAATATAAACACCGCTTGGAGCATACTTCTTTGGATTTTCAAGAACCTTAATAAGCATTTCAGGTGTAGTGACATTAACATAAAGATAGAATGGTGCTGTATTCTTGTTCTTCTCGTTAAAAAAGAGGGGGTTTATTACTTTATTTCGGAATTCTATTCCTTTGCCCTCAAAACTTTTCTCTAAAAAGTGATTTGGATCTATACCAAAATGAGAAGCATAGCCACCATTCATCTTTTCAAATGGCAATTGCATAGCTGAAAGAATCCTAAATCCCATCCCTGATTGTGCTTCGCCATATAATGGGTCAATACCATATCCCAGCATTTCTCTTGACTTTCTGCCATCCGGCGTTGCCCCTACCCAGTATCCATAAAGCAGGTGAGTAGAAGGTGTGCTCCAATCTGCCCTAAAGCTGTTGCCAAGATAATTTTTCTTTTCTTTAATCATATCACTTACTTTTATCACGATGTCCCGTGCTTCCCTATCAACACTTTCTACATTATTTCCATACTTAGGACAGCCTTGTAAATATTGATAAAGTTCTTCATCCTGTTCAAAATTGGTTCGGAGCGCATGCAGCAGCCTATCAGCATCTGAAGGTCGTTCCTTTAGAAGCTGACAGATAGCCGCAAAAGAATCTGCTACAACTGAAAGTCCATGAATAAGAGAGCCGCTTGCATTATATTTTGTTCCCTGTGATACTGGATCCCTAAGGTCCACCCCTGAATCAATCCCTCCCATAAAAGCAGATAGGAATGGAACTGGCAAGAGAGAAATAGCCCTAGAAGCATCGTTCGCAGCATCAGTCATCTTGTTCACAAAATGCTCTAAGTGTTTATAAAAAGCTTCCTTAATATTTGTAAGTATCTCATACGCATTACTCGGGTTCACGCCTAATTCCTCATAACTTAGTCCAATCTTTTTACCCGTAATGGATGAGATTCCTCCATGGAGCGTAAGCTCAAGTATTTTAGCTAAATTAAGCCAGCTATTTGTTGTATTCCCATTATCCTTACCACGGATAAGCGGTTCCTGACAGCCTGCAATTGCATAATTTTCAAGATCAGCTTGTTCAATTCCAGATTGCTCAAGTACATTAAAGACAGCATCATCATTAAAAAGTGATGGGGTAAGTGACCCTGGTGTAAAGAAAAATTTACCTAAAGCTCTGTATAATGTATCTGGTGTCTTTTTGTGAAGTTTAACAGATAAAATAGGCTGCGGCAGATTTAATTCGTAATAGGCATCAAGTAGGGCATAGGTAGATTCATTGGTAAGATCTCCTCCTCTCATTGATTTCCCGCCTACCATAATATTTTGTGAAATAGCCCAGCTTCTGTCTCCTACATTGAAGAACACTAAGAAGTGTTTAAAAAGCGCTGAACTCATTACCCTATTTAGATGTTCCGCCATGCGGTATGGTTCAAAAATACGGTCTGCATTTCCCACAGAAAAAGCAAACGGATTTGGAGCCTGTTCGAGGCACATGACTTCCCATAAGAGCATAAAGGACTGAATGGCTTCATATTGATTACGAGCCCCTTTGTAAGGCACTCTCATCAGCGTTTCTTCTATAAGTATCAAGGCTATTTTTTGTTTATCAGTTGCTGTACTTTGCATATCCCTTGCACATTTTGCATAACGTTCAGCAAGCAAAAGAACCGCATCAAGTGTCATGCTCATCGCTTCATAATAATCTCTTTTATGATGATCTATGACGCTGCTTACTCTGGCATCAATGCGTTTTTTAACGCCTTCTATTCCCTGTGACAATACTGTTTCGAAATCTGGAATAAGATGGCCTGTAACCTGCTCTATAAAAAAGATAGCTTCTGATGTACTCTCTTCAACCTTTTCATAAACTTCCTTCAATTTTTTCACATACATTGTCTCTTGTGTATAGCTTCGAAGTCCTTCAATGCGTTCCTTAGTAATTACTTCATTTGCTTCGATATCGTTAAATACGCCTGTTGGATCGCAATATCCAGTAAAAGAATCCACTTTAAAGGTAGGATTAATAAGAGCATAGGACCTTGCAAATGAATCCCTTTGTGTTCCAGCAAAAATAGCATGTTTGCTAATACTGATTGGCATTTGACTCACGATTTCTTTTAGCGTACTGGCAGCTTTTACTGCTGGAGACAATTCACCATATTTCACATCACATTTACGTGCTATTTCCTTAGCTATAAACCACCCGTCTAAACGCTTCATACTTCTCTCTTCTTCAAAAAGACGTACTGCCATTTCATGTAATTCCTCTTTAGTATAAAGTACATCAATACTCATATCTTTTCCCCCTTTTATGTGTGAATAACTGAAAGATTGCTTTCACTAAATAGCTCTTCATAAAACATAATTGTCTTGGTATCTACATAGGCATCGTGCATCCTATAGGCCATGCCGCATTGTTCCCATTTAGCCATGCCATATTCATGATAAGGCAGAAACTCAAAAGAAGCATGGGACGTATCATATTGTTTAAAAAAAGCTGCGAAATGCTTTGCATCTTCTTTTGCATCATTGAATCCTTTTATTAAAGGAATACGAATGAGTACATTAGGGTGGTCACCTAATGCCTGCATGAGGTTTGTTCTAATGACGGCATTACCGATCCCTGTTTTTGATTCATGTATCTCACTGTCATAATGTTTGAAGTCCATAATCAGTAAGTCAATTAAGGGAAAAAGAGTCCCAAGCTTTGGATGCGATCCATTCGTTTCAATAGCCGTGTGAATGTCTGCTTCTTTTAGCCCCTTTAATAAAGCACATACAGCTTCAAACTGAAGGGTTGCCTCTCCTCCGCTTAGGGTTACGCCTCCGCCATCATAAAACAGCGCAGAGCTTCTCCTGGCTTCATCCACTAGTTCATCTATCTCATAGGTTTGATACGACAAACGTATGCCTTTTGTCTTATGTAAGCTGATACATTCCCGCAAATGACAACCATTGCATATTTCTCTATCTATAGCTTTTTGGCGTATGGCTCCTCTTGGGCATATATCATCTATAAGATGCTGCGTCTTAACTAGGAGACATCCCTCATGTGCCATTCCCTCTGGATTAGCGCACCACGGGCAGGACATATTACAGCCTTGCAGGTGATAGACAAGACGATTACCTGGTCCATCCTGAGAATAGTTAAATCCTTTTTGAAAAACTTTTATTTTCATAATCGCTCCTTTCCTCCTTACTGCATCTATATTGGTATTATATTATAATACCAATATAGATATCAAGCTCATTTTTCAATAATTTTTTTAAATCCTAAGCGAGCGAATTTAATAGGGCATTAAATGAACAGTTCATTTAACGCCCTATAGTGCAGGTTATTCAATTATGATTTTTATATCGTTTCCCCTTTAATCTTTAGCCACAGCCAGTAGGCACTGTTTGCTAAAATAATCCCTATGCCAAAGTATGCAGCAATTTGTACCAAGGCGTACTGCCTGTCATAAACTGTTCTATGCTTAATAAGGATCCCAAGCAGCGCCCAGGCAATCACAAGGGCATAAACTGGATCATTATATTTCCATATAAAAATAAGAGCAAGCCCCATAGCCGCCATCATCACAATAACTGTCCAAAGCTCTTCTGAAAGTCCAAACCCATTCCATCCTATGGACACTAAAAAAGCGGTGATATTAGCTGCCGTAGCAATTGTAATCCACCCAAGGTACACGCTAAAGGGTAATTTCAAAAATATGTACTCGGCTGCAGTAAGCTCTGAAGGAATACTAAAATAAATCTTAATCAGTAATATGAGTAAAACAAGCATCACTAAGACCGAAATAAAAATATAGTCATAATGCCAAGCAAAAAGCCATGCACTGTTTGCAAAACATGTTCCTACAAAAAGCCATCCTATTGGTACAAGCCCAAGTTCCTCAGCTTTCTTTGGTCTATTCAGCTGCCAAACGCTATAAATAACAAATAGTAATAAGAGCGTATAAATAACGCCCCATATAGCAAATGTAATCCCTGCAGGCACAAAAAGATTTGGATATCTTTCAGAGGCCTCCTGGGTTGTAACTCCATTTAATGGCAAGAGCGATGCTAATGCATTCACTGCAATCATCAAAACATAAGCCAATATCATCGCTAGCTGTAAAACTAAATTTTTAGACTTCTTGTTCATAAGACTACTCCTTTTCCTAATCGCTTTTTCAAATTGACTTATTCACAAAAATATTTCATACTGCTCTTTTTAAGTTCTTTTGTACTGTATAATATTTCATAGTGGTCAAGGTGTGTTAAGTCTGCAATTTGTTTAATAAGGGCCCCGCAGGTTTCAAAATGAGTAGAATGAATCATAGTATAAATATTATAGGGCCACTCAGGCAAAGACTGCCTCTCGTAGCAATGACTTACTTCACGAAAGGAAATCATAAGCTCTGTGACCTCCGCGACTCTCTGCTGGGGTACTTTCCATACCACCATAGCATTAGCCTCAAATCCAGCTGTTCGATGATGTAAAATAGCTCCTATTCTGCGCAGCATTTTTTGTTCTTTAAAGCTACTCATTTTATCTAAAAACTCTTGTTCAGAAATGCCGAGCTCCGCTGCCATATGTTTATAGGGCTCTTTAACTAAGGGCAAGTCTTCCTGAAGTCTTCGAATGATAGCTTTTTCTAGTTCAGTCATAGTCTAAACTCCCTCTACATTAAAATTTACATTAATTTTAAAGGTTTTACTGGCATCTAAAACCATCATGTCCCTATTCCCGCACTTCTCTTTGATTTCATTAACCCTATGTTCTAAATCTTCATTAGAAGGAGCTATTAAAGTAAACCACATGTTATAATGATGGTTTCTTAAATAATTATGCGTTACTCCAGGGTAGCTGTTAACCAGTTTTGCTGTTTCTTCAATCTCCCCTTTATCAACATGCATCGCACATAGTCTGCTGGTATACCCTAAGCTTCTAGAATCAAAAATGCCTCCCAGCCTTCTGATATAGCCTGTTTCTTTAAGTTGTTTAATAAGATTAATGACCTCTTCTTCCGTCATTTGAAGTTCCCTCGCAATAGCTAAATAGGGCCTTGTTTCAATTGGAAAATCTGCTTGAATTTTATTAAGCAGCTCTATAGCTTTAGATTCCATTACTTATTTCCCTCCATCAAAGAGACATAATGTTTCCGGGCCCATATAGTCACCTTCATTATAAAAAGCAGCTCTAGCCCGGCATCCTCCGCATAAACGCTTATAAATGCAGGTGCCGCATTTACCTTTATAGTCCATAGTACGCAGCTCCTGAAGGACACTATTGGTCCTCCAAATTTCACTAAAAGGAGTACGTCTCACATTATCAATTGGCTTATCAAGATAAGCACACGGCTGAACATCTCCTTTAGGATTAATAATGCAATAGCTGATCCCAGCTAAGCATCCTTTTGAGAATCTAAAAGAAACCCCTTGCTCTTTTGCAATTCTCATAAACTGAGGTGCACAAGTAGGCTTTACTTCTATATTTACGTATTTCTGTTTTTGAACAATATCTGTTAAAAGTGTTTCATATTGCTCGGCACTAAGAAATTCTTCCTTGATATTAGCAGCACGGCCGGTAGGTACTAAGAAAAAGATATGATGAGCTGCCGCCCCAATCTTCTCAGCAAAATCAGTTATTTCTAATACTTCATGATAATTCCAATCCATCACTGTCGTATGTATTTGAAACCCAAGGCCAGCTTGTTTGCAATATTCCATGCCACGCACTGCCCACTCCCAAGCATTTTTCATCCCTCTAAATTGATTGTGTTTATCAGGGTTCATACTGTCTAGACTAATGCCTATGCCCATAGCCCCTGCTTCTTTAAGCTTATAGGCTGTTTCCTTGGTTATTAAGGTGCCATTGCTGCCAAGAACTGGTCTTAGTTTATGCGCTGCCGCATACTGTATCAGCTCAAAAATGTCAGATCTCATCAGAGGCTCTCCGCCGGAAAATATCATAATCTTAAAACCAGCTTCAGCAATTTGTCCGATAAGGGCTTTAGCTTCCTTGGTATTTAACTCTTCTGGATGGGCCTCTTTAGCATCTCTGTAGCAATGTCTGCAGCTCATATTACACTGATTAGTTGTGTTCCAAGATATAATCATATAACATCACCTCTTATTTCTTCATCTGTTAAATAACATGCAGGGTCGGATGCCCAAAAGTCTCCTGTAACTGCTTCCGCTCTTACTCTTAGGTTCCCATTGCAGATGTTAAGCCACTTACACTGACTGCACCTGCCTTTTAGTAAAGTTTTTCTGCTTCTTAGGTCTATAGCGAGAGAATTATCAGGATTTCTCCATATCTCACTGAACTTTCTTTCTCTTATATTCCCAAAAGTGTGGTTTTGTGTAAACTGATCAGGGTGTACGTTTCCCTTAAAATCAATATTTGCAAATGCCATTCCTGACCTATTGCCGCCGTTCATATGTAATAACTTCAAAATTGCCTCAGCCCGCTTCGGATCATTCTTTTTTACCTGAAGATATAAGTAGGCTGCATCCGCATGATTATCCACTGTTAATATTTCTACACTTTTTCCAAACTCAACTGCTTTTTTCATAATGAGGTCGACTGCTGCCCTTTTTTCTTCATAAGAAATATCCTCTTCTATCATACTATTTCCTCTTCCAGAGTAAGCTAAATGATAAAAACACACTCTAGGGATATGCTCTTCTTTTATAAAATAAAAAATATCCTCTAACTGGTCATAGTTATTGCGGTTAATTGTAAATCTAAGCCCTACTTTTTGCCCAATATCAAGGCAATGCCTTATTCCGGCTGCTGCTTTATTGAAACTGCCAGTTACACCCCTAAATACATCATTTTTAGCCCCTAATCCATCTAGACTAATCCCTACGTAGCTCACCCCGTATTGTTTTAAGTCCCTTGCTGCTTCTTTATCTATTAACGTGCCGTTAGTTGAAATGGTACTGCGTATACCATTTTTCTGCGTATATTCTAGCAGTTCAAATAGATCCTTACGCAGCAAGGGCTCTCCTCCTGAAATAAGCAGCACGGGAACTTTAAAGCTGCTTAAATCATCAATAAGTACTTTTGCTTCCCTTGTATTTAATTCTTCTGGAAATGAACAATGCCTCGAATCAGCATAACAATGCTTACACTTTAAATTACACGTATTCGTACAGTTCCATGCCACTACAGGTCCCTTATCTTTACTTACGCCATGCTTTTCATCTTTAGCTCCGTGAACATAACGCAGACTATCTCCAAAGTTCTCACTACCACATAACAGTTTTGTTATTCCAATCATTATAGTGTCCTTCCTGATATATTTGTTCTTATTATAAGATAATCTTATACATAAGTCTAATAAACCTCTCTATAATCATATGTATTTATCCCACCCAACCATTCATACTGATAGGATATAAATTAAAAAGGTGTAATTTATTATGTACATAATAAATTACACCTTTTATTAGACTGCCTCCGCCTTTAAGAAATCGTAGGCTGTTTCTATATCTGCTATCTGTCTTTTTTGAATCTCGCTTAACTCTATCAGTCTCCTTAAAACACAAACCGCTGTATTGACAGCGTAACGTATATCCTTATCTATACTATGCTTCTCATTATTATATAAAGCTAAACGCCTATTTATCATATCACTTATTTGTTTACCATCTGCCTGATCAGTTACTTCAATATCTTTTATCATACATTTTTTAATAAAACTTAGTTCTAAAAAATGTTCATAGGCTGTATGCTTCACTATACTTAATAGAGTTCTTTTGCCTCTATAGGGTTTAGTATGATACAGACAATAATAATCACATATAAAATGCGAAACAATTCCGAGTGCTACAGAAAATGATTTGATAGTCATTGGAGTAATCGTAATATGCTCACAATAGTTTAAAAGATCATCTAAACTTTCATGTGAAAAATGAGGCCAGTCTATAATACCTGGATTAACATCTGGCTTAATATTTCCATACACATAATGGAAATAATCTAGCTCAATTTCCATTTGCGAATTGATTTCTTTATATAATACATTTGCCATTAACAAATGAGTTGTAATATGCATAGGATCACCCCTTCTCTACTACTATAATACGATTCTAATACTATTACTAGAGTAAAAAATAGGTTAAGTCCATATTTATTGTCATTTTATCATTTATTATACACTATTTAAGGAGGATATCTGCCTCTACCTATACCTCTTTACTTATGACCTGGATAACTTTTGTACGATACATGATCCCTATCAGAATCATTGCCAGTGCTGCTCCTGCTCCTGAACTTATTCCAAATGGAATAATAAATCCAAATAGTGCAGCCTCTCTTCCCATAAGTAAAGTTGCTATAGGATAAGCCGCAAGTGCGCCAATAAGTCCAGTACCAACAAGCTCCCCTATAAAAGCAAAATATAATTTTTTACTTTTTACAAATAAGAATCCAGCAAGCAGTGCTCCAAACATACTTCCTGGAAATGCAAGCATCGTTCCCGTCCCTAACATAACTCTAATAAGGGATGTGCAAAATGCAGCCGCTACTGCATACCATGGCCCTAACAATACTCCTGTTAAAACATTAATGAGATGCTGCATCGGAAAACACTTTGCAACGCCCATTGGAATATAAAATGTAGAACTTGTAACTCCTAATGCAATTAAAACACCTGTTAAACAAATTTTTCTTACCTTACTGTTCATAAACCAAACTCCTTTTCTTAATAAAATATGGGACATGCCAATACAGGCATATCCCATTAATTTATTAATGTAAGGTTCCTACGTTGGCATTATCCAAATCAGGTATATGGGTCGAAGCTGCAATTTACTTCCTCTCAGCCTGTATGCACAAGCTCCCCGATATTCAATTTAACTCAGTATATCATATACTGCCATTTTTTTCAATCATCCTTTACATCTAAAACTTTTATCCTTTATTCATAAATCATCCAAAATCTCATTACACTTTTAAACTGTCTATATGCCGTGTTTTCTTATCTTAAAATTCTAGCACTTCGTACTCGTGGTCTAGTACATTAATAAAAAGCACTTTTTCTCTTAGCAAATCACCCCGATGAATTAATACCTTCACTACTTCACTAACTTCTTCTGCACTTATAAGTGCTGGGGTAAATGAAGGATTGCCCAGTATCTTTTCTTTACCACTTGAAGTTTTACTTTTATAAATTTTATTAAGAGTATCTTCTCCTGGAAAAATAGTTGATACCTGCCCATACCATCCAGCAATGGCTCCATGGACAAACGGGATATGAAGCTCTTTAGCTGCTTCTTGAATTAAAAATCTTGCTGAAATATTATCTAATGCATCTACAATCACATCATGATCCTTTAAGAGATTATTGGCATTTTGATCTGTTAAAAACTCTGTAATAGGTACAATTTTAATATCAGGATTAACCCGTGCTATTCGTGCTTTAGCTGCCAAGGCTTTACTTTGTCCTATGTTTTGTGTATCCGATAAAATCTGCCTATTTAGATTGCTTTCATCAAAGACA
This sequence comes from Clostridia bacterium, assembly GCA_029239755.1. Taxonomy (GTDB): domain Bacteria; phylum Bacillota; class Clostridia; order Lachnospirales; family Cellulosilyticaceae; genus FMMP01. The sequence continues at coordinate 16,784 of JARBUI010000012.1, forward strand.
TCTCCATCAATTGCAGTTATTGTTCCTACACCTATTCTTGCAAGCATCTCGATTACGTATCCCCCAAGACCCCCACATCCTACAACACATACTTTAGAATCATGTAAGATCTGATTTTCTTCTTCGCTTAGTGTTATTCGGTTACGTGAATAACGGTTCATATCAACCACCTCCAACTGGAGGGAAAATAGATATAACATCAGATTCATTAAGATTGGTATCTAGTTCCCCATCTCTTCCATTAATGAGTAGTATCGCGACATCTTCCTTAGGAATTTTTAATAAGTCAATGATATGTTGCGGACTAGTTTCTGCCGGCATATCCAAAATCATTTCTTTTCCACGGTCTTGACGCAGTGTGGCAAACAATCTTACTTTTATTTGCATTACCCTCTCCTCCTATCAGAAATTTATGTTTATATAATAAATGGTGCAGGAATATGGTCTACACACAATAAATAAGCTTTCTTGACCACAAGCAATCACCACAAGACGGCATGTTGCCATAACAGTCTGCCTCAGAGGACCTTACCATATCACATCCATCTGCTAAGTCACAATCAATACAAGAAGGATAATGATTATTAAATACAGTACTGCGAAAACTTGCATACGCACTGCCTTCCCAAATGTCCTCTAAAGATGTCTCTGATATATTGCCAAATATATGGGTGTACACATTTTTATGACGCTCAAATACAACTTCTGTTCCATTATGTGCAAATCGGTAGCAAGGCACTACATCTCCGGAAGATGTAATCACTGCTGCCTTATCCTCAATAAACTTACATCTTCTTTCTGTTTTTAGCTGATATGCGGGTAGTTGTAAGGCTACCTTTTTTGCTAAAGCATAGTTTTGAAGTTTCTTAAAAAGTGTCTGAATTTCTGTGTTTTCATATCGGGTATAGAGAACTAAACCTTTATCCTCTAAGGTCGCCGGCAAGATATTAGATATAATAACTCCAGATACTTCAAGCTCTGAAGCTAAGTCAATGACCTCAAATATACTATCCTTATTGCTGGCTGATAGTACCAATTGAAAAGATACAGCTGGCACATTAGACCTTCTTTTTTGCTTTAATTTATTTAAAGCTTTTAGATTTTGAGTAATCTGCTCCAGTGAAAATTTACGTATATGATAAAAAACTTCTGAAGGGCCATCAATGGAAATAATCATACGATTAACTGTCTCTACAATTGTCTCTCGCATAGACTCATGCATGATTGTACCATTTGTGGTAAGAGTTAAATGATAGTTTTTTAATGCATTCATCACCTTTTGAACTTCTTCTGAAAAGGTAGGTTCACCTATGCCTCCAAGTACTATTTCTTGAATAGAAGGGATATCATAAATTTGCTGGATACATTTTTCTAATACACTTTCCTCCATATCCCTCTCCTGATGATGCCATGTTTTACGATAACACATCGCACAATTCAAGTTGCAGCGATTGGTTAACTCCAAGTAAACTTTTTCAATTGACATTTTTCACCTCCTAGAGGATTATGTTAACAACAAAGAGCTTCCTAAGAAGCTCTTTGTTCGCTCAATTACAGACCTAGTAAAGCCTTTCTGTCCTCTGTAGGAATACCATCGCTTCCCCAGCCACGCTCAGAGTAGTACTGTGGCAATAGTTCTGAAAGCCTTGCTACATTACCTTTAGAAGGCCCCTCAGCTATACCGTCTTCTAACAGTCTCTTAGGGAGTGTATCTTGCGATGGATCAATACCCGCTTCTAAGTTATAGAGTCTTTCAATGTTCCAAATTCTTTCTCCTGCCATCAATACATCTTCAGCTGTCCAGTCAGTACCAATAACTGCATTAATCATACTCGCATAGTCTCCGGCTCCCATTGCAAAAGAAGTAAATAAACATAAACCTGATGAATCAATAAAAGCTGTAAGGTCTTGGAATACTTTTACCCAAGTCGCTTTACCTTCAAGAGAAAAACGATCTAATTTTTCTGGTAACCCAAGAATTTCCGGAGAGATAAGATACCCTCTTACGTGACAGCCTCCTCGGTTAGATGTTGCGTATTGCAGTCCTTGACCTTGGATAGCTCTTGGATCATATGCTGGAAGCTCTTGCTTTTTAACAGACATAGATAACTCTGGCACCCCATAGGAGTCTGTTAGTCTGTAAGACCCTTCAGCCATCTTATCTCCCAAACCTTCTCTCATACCCATACGTTTAGTCCATTCTACAACAGCTTCAGCATTTCCAAACTCGAGTGAAAGACCATTTAGCTCTTCATCTTTAATATACCCTTTTTGGTAAAGTTCCATAGCCGCTGCAATAGTGGCTCCAGCTGAAATGGTATCTAATCCCATTTCATTACACCAAAAATTCGCTTTAATAACAGCTCCCATATCTGATACGCCGCAATCTCCGCCAAATGCCCAAATAGTTTCATACTCTGGACCTCCGCCTTCGATATCATCTACTTTGCAGTAACGGCCGCAGGCAATTGGACATCTATAGCAAGGATCTTTTTTAACTAAGTACTTTTCTGCTAGTGTTTCGCCGCTGATTTCTTCTGCTTTGTCAAACTGAGAAGTTTGGAAGTTATTTGTAGGGAAAACACCATTCTCATTAATAATATTAACAAGAACTGCTGTGCCATATGTAGGAAGCCCTTGTCCAGTAACACCATTATCTTTAATTTTTTGCATACATTCTTTGACAACCGCTTTAAGCGCCTCTGCATCTGCAAGATCTACTTTTTTACTTCCTTTAACAACAATAGCTTTAAGATTTTTAGAACCCATTACTGCCCCTACCCCTGACCGTCCTGCTGCTCTTGAGTAGTCATTCATAATAGCTGCAATGTGAGACATTTTTTCTCCTGCTGGTCCAATAGTTAATATTCTGGACTTTTCAGGGGTTTCTGCTTCAAGTGCTTTGGTAGTCTCTGAAACGATTTTCCCCCAAAGATGCGTCGCAGGTCTAAATTCAATTTTGTCATCTTCGATCATGATATAAACTGGTTCTTCAGACTTGCCTTCTACAATAATAACATCATAGCCTGCAAACTTAAGTTCAGGCCCCCAATACCCTCCTGAGTTAGAGGATGCAATGGTTCCTGTAAGCGGTGACTTAGTTACAACCATATATCTGCCGCCTGTTGGAGTTGGTGTCCCAGTTAAAGGTCCTGTTACCACTAAAAGCTTGTTTTCCGGACTTAAAGCATCAACATCTGGTGATACTTCATCTGCATACATTTTAGTTCCAAGACCTCTGCCACCTATAAACTTCTTTGCAACTGTCTCATCCAAAGCTTCTACTGCATAAGTGCTTGTTGTGAGATTAATTCTTAAAACCTTACCTTGATAACCGTACATAAAACGACCCCCTTTGGTTTAATTGATTTCCAAATCCTTTCCAAACACGGGAGGCAGCACAGTTTCCTGTTCCACCCATAGGTTAATGGTTCATGGCACTAGGCTTTAGAACAATTAACTCGGACGTTGGTATTACTGGTTAAAATCCGTTCTATATTTGTGTAATTTCACTACAATCACACTTATAATTAGTTTTACCTTATCACATTTTCCTAAGCTTTTCAAGCAATCTGCTTTTAAGTATGTATTTTACTCCACTACTTCGATAGTATCGTTTACTTTAACAGTTCCACTTTGTATAACCTTTGTAAAAATACCTTCCTTAGGCATAATACATTGACCGACTTGCACTTTTATTGCACAGCCTGTATGGCATTCTTTTCCAATCTGTGAGACTTCCTGAATGGTCTCACCAATTTTTAATAATGTACCTACCTTAAGCTTATGCAGGATAATCCCTTCCGTAGTAATATTTTCAGCAAATTTCCCGCTGCAAAGTCCTTCAATTCCCACTTTTGTCATCTTATCAATGCTCTCTTTAGATAATAAACTCACCTGCCTATGCCATTTCCCTGCATGGGCATCTCCGACTAATCCGTGAGCTTCTTGAAAATACCCCTCAGGAACAGCTTCTTTAATAACACCTTTTTCTTTACTTATATTAACTGAGATCACCTTTCCAATAATACCCGTCATTTTAACCCCTCCCTCAAATAATCTCCTGACTTACCGCCGGTTTTTTTCATCAGACTGATCTCACTGATGACCATTTCCTTATCAATAGCCTTACACATATCATAAATCGTTAAAGCTGCCAATGTTGCTGCAGTTAACGCTTCCATCTCAACTCCCGTTTTCCCCACCGTTTTAACCTCTGCTTCAATTAAAATGGAATTTGTCCCTATCTCAAAACGCAAATCTACGCCTGTTAACATCAGCTGATGGCACATGGGAATAAGGTCGCTTGTTTTTTTAGCTCCCATGATCCCAGCTATCTGGGCAACTGATAAAACATCTCCTTTTTTAATACGTTCATTTTGAATAGCTTGAATCGTTTCCGGCCTCATTGTAATTTTCCCTGAAGCAATTGCCGTTCTTGACGTATCATCTTTTCCGGTAACCTCTACCATATAAGCTCTGCCCGAATCATTAAAGTGTGTAAATGACATTTATTATCCTCCTATCATTATCCCCCGACTTGAATCATATTTCTTTCTGTCAAACTCCCCTCTTCAATAAAATGCTCTAAAGGTTTATGAAGCATGGCATTCTGGATAAAATCTGTTAAAGATCCGCCTTCTCTTAATACTGTTCTTAAGTCGAATTCTTGATTAGAATGCAGACAATGTTTTAGTTTTCCTTCCGATGTCAGACGTACTCTATTGCATGTGCTGCAAAACTTGCAGGAAATAGGGCTAATAAGCCCAACCCGGCCCTTTGCCCTCGGCAGTTTATAGTACACAGCAGGAGAGCTATATTCTGTATTTTTACTTTTTTGAAGGTGTGGGACAGTCTCTAAAACATAGTCATTTGACAGAAAATGATTAAGTGACCACTTAGCCACTTCTCCGATTGGCATAAGCTCAATAAATCGCACATCTATCTCTTCATCTTGAGTCAGTTTAACAAATCTTTCAACTTCATCGTCATTAAACCCTCCAACTAATACAACATTCAGCTTTATGGGATTTAATCCTACTTTCCTAGCCTTTTCTATCCCTTTAAGGGCATCTTTTAATTTTCCGCCTCTTGTCATCATGGCGTATTTTTTATCATCTAAAGAGTCTAAACTAATATTGACTCTTTTAAGCCCTGCATTTTTAAGATCTTGTGCCATAGCATTTAAAAGAGTGCCATTTGTTGTTAAGGCTATATCTGTGATCCCGACGTAGCTGTTTATTTTCTCAATGAGTGTAATAATCCCTTTTCTTGCAAGGGGTTCTCCCCCTGTAATACGAACCTTAGTTATCCCGAGGGCTGCAAAAGCTCCAACCATTTCCTCTAACTCCTCAAGTGTTAAAATATCCTCGTGAGCCATTTTTCTAATACCCCCTGCCGGCATGCAGTACTGACATCTGAGATTGCATAAATCAGTAATAGATAACCGTAGGTAATTAATTTCTCTGCCAAATGCATCATTCATACTACTCACCTACTTTCAAAACTTCGCCAGGATTTTGAAGTTCATATCCTCCAATCAAACTAAGTTTTTCTTTAAATTCTGGTGACTTTAGAACCTCAATAAACTTTTGAATGCGGTGATCCTCCAAATACGCCAGTGGGACTAAAAAGTCATACTCCTCATAACAAGCAGGTATAAAATCAAGCTGCATAGCCTCGGCTGCTGAGAAAATGCCAAGACCTGCATCTGCTGCCCCTGAAGCAATCGCTGCCGCAACTGTCATGTGTGTCGTCATCTCTTGGTTATATCCTATAATGTCTGCCGGATCTAACTGCTCTTTTTTAAGTTCATAGTCTAGGAGCTGTCTTGTGCCTGCTCCACGCTGACGATTAACATAACATATGCCTTCTCTTTTGAGATCTGAAAAACCGCTGATTTTCTTAGGATTTCCTTTCTGTATCATAAGTCCCTGGAGCCTTTTAACTCCTTTAATGATCGCCATGGACCCTGCTTTGAAATGCCTCTTCACATATGAAATATTATACTCTCCTGTATCCTCATCTAATAAATGTATGGGTGCAATATGACATTCTCCTCGTTTCATAGACATAATGCCCCCTAGGCTTCCTACATGTCCGGAGGTAAGCGGCATTCGGTCTGCAATTAAGTCTAAAATCAAATCATGACTGCCAATTAAGACAACCCTCTCTAAAATTTTCTCTAACGGCTTAATAAGAGAAATATCTACTAATTGTCCGCTTTCAATTCCTTCTGACATTCTAGATATTGTTAAAACCCCATCTGCCCGGACTAGACTCATAGTCGCTCCTGCTCCGCGATTTAAAGGCGTTGCAATAAGCCTGTTCCCTACTTCACCTAACGTTACCCGTACAAGCTCCTGATGCTTTAGTGAAGAAACGACTCTTTGTGACAGTACAGCCTTAACGCACTTTGTCTCATCTTTCTTACCTAAATACCACTCTATAATTGGCTTTGCAAAAGTCTCAAAGGAAAAGTATGCAGAAACAGGGTAACCTGGAATACCAATGACCGCCTTACCATCAATCATCCCTAATATCGTAGGCTTTCCTGGTTTTAAGGCGACCCCATGTACAATGACTTCTCCAAGTTCTCGAATCAGGTCAGCCGTAAAGTCTTTTGAACCTGCTGAAGATCCAGCATTGATAATGAGCAGATCATTTTCTGTAGTACCTTTTATTATAGCTGCTTTTAGAACTTCTTTATCGTCTCTGACGGGAGCATAGATTTTTGGTATTCCTCCTGCCTCCATCACTAATCCCTCAAATACCTTTGAGTTTGAATCCATGATTTTGCCGTACTTAAGCTCACTTACATCTTGAACAATCTCGCTGCCTGTTGGGAGTATGCCGACAGTTGTCTTGGCAAATACCTTAACCTGTTTTACTCCGCTATTTAAAAGTGCTCCCATATCCATCGGCCTAATCGTATGGTATGAAGGAATAATCATTTCTCCTTGAACAATATCTTCCCCAACTTGCCTGATATGCTGCCAAGGATAAGCTGGGGCTATGATTTGAATAACCTCGCTACCCTTCTCTACTAAATCTTCAATCATAATAACAGCATCTTTATCTGCTGGTATGGGGTTGCCGGTATTAATATATTCAAAATGTTCTCCACGATTAAGACATTTGGGTGTTTTTTCACAGGCCCCATAAGTATCAGATGCCCTTACAGCGATCCCATCCATTGCAGCAGCGTGATAATGAGGTGATGAAATTTTTGCAAAAACAGCTTCAGAAGTTGTTCGAAACAACGCTTCTCCTACTGACAGTGTTTCTATTTTGAGTGGTGATGCTAAAGCGTCTTTATATAGCTTAAGGGCTTCTTCAACAGGAATATTAGATATATAAATATTTCTTGACTGGGGATCTTTTTCTTTTTCTATCTGAGTTATCCGTTTATTCTCCCTGCACATTTTATACCATCACCTCCTGAAATAAAAAGACCTCTACTTTTTCACCTTTCATCAGTCCTTCTTGATTATTTGAAATGCGAATATATCCTGAAGATTTAGCAAGCAGTGTCATCATACCAGATTTAGCATAAAACGGAACTGCTCTCCAGTCATGTTCTCCTCGCATAAGCTGAACCATTTGATAGGTCTCTTTTCCAGGAGATGCATGGACATTACTCTCTAATATTGCTGTAATACTCAGTTCTTTTTCACACCTTCTTAAGGTACGCTGCATATAAGTTTTCACAAACCGGTCAAAAACAATTAAAGCTGATGCCGGATGACCAGGCAGACCAAATACTATCTTTTCATTAATCTGTCCAACAATCGTTGGCTTGCCGGGTTTAATTGAAATACCATGAACTAACACCTTACCGCCTAAAGATGTCATAACATCTTTTGTATAATCTCTTGTCCCAACAGAACTGCCTCCTGAAATAAGAATGATATCTGCTTCTTCTAAAGCTTCTTTGAGTACTTTTTGCAGCCAATTAAACTCATCCTTAACAATCACTTTTTTATTTATTTGTCCACCTAGCTCCGTAATCAGTGCGCTTAAAGCATACCCATTAATATCTCTTACTTGACCAATCTTTTGAGGCTCATCTAAATCTACGATCTCATCTCCTGTTGAAATAACTGCAAACCGAGGCTTTTTATAAACCTTTATCTTAGTAATACCTAGACCAACTAATAACCCTATATCATATGAGGTTAGCTTTTTACCTTTCTCGATAACTATCTCACCTTTTTTTAAATCATCCCCTATAAGCGTCATGTTTTCGAGAGGTGCAATAGGCTTATGAACTAGAATAGTTTTGTCATCTAGTTTCTCCACGTACTCTATCATAACCATCCCATCCGCACCCGCTGGAACCATGCCCCCTGTTGGTACATAAACAGCTTGTCCTTTCTGCACTCTAAGGTCAGCTTCTGTTCCCATGACAACTTCATGACTACACTCTAAAAAACTCGGCATAGATGAGGATGCCCCCATAACTTCTTGGCTTATTACAGCGTAACCGTCCACTGTTGACCGATTAAACTCTGGCAAATCTACTGGAGCAAAAACAGCTTCACTTACGATACGCTCTCTTCCCTGCAGTATATCTATGATTTCTTCTTCAGCCAAATAGTCAGACGCTATTTTTTGAAGGATTATATCCACTTCCTCTACAGCTAATACATTAAAAAAGTTCATTCTATGGCTTCCCCCTCTCTAATTACTTTATCCAAACACACTCATCACAAAAGCGTTCTGCCTGCGTTAGATTATGAGTAACAAAAATAATAGTACATCCCATTTGCTCATGATATGATTTTAGCTGAGTCTCAATCGCACAAGCAGCCTCTTCATGGATATTAGCAGTTGTTTCATCTAATAAAAGCAGCTTAGGGGCTGCTGCAAGGGCTCGTGCTAATGCAACCTTTTGGGCTTCTCCCCCTGATAAAGTATCAGCTCTTTGTCCTTTAATCGCCTCAAGGTTCATTTCTCTTAAATAACCATCAACTATTTCTTTTCTCTTCTTTTTTTCTATCTTTCGAATTTTAAGCGGGTATTCAATGTTCTCAAAAACGCTTCGTTTAAATAGATAGGGTTTTTGACTCACCATCCCTATCCTTTGTTTATGACAATCTTTTAATGGATAGCCATTATAAAGAATCTGTCCCTCATAGTCTTTTTCAATGCCGCTGATAATCTTTAATAAGGTACTTTTACCTGCCCCATTATCTCCTAAAAGACCAATAATTGTTCCTTCTTTAAAATGCATGTCTAAAATATCTAATATTGTTTTCTGATTATATTTTTTTAAAAGCTTTTGAATCCTTACTTCCATGTCTCAGCCTCCCTATAAACAATGCTGTTAACGAGTAAGGAAATAAGAAGCAGTACTGCCCCAAGTGCAATAGCCCTATCATACTCTCCCATAGAATTCATAAGGGCTATAGAAGTCGTCATAACCCTAGTCGTTCCTTTAATGTTGCCCCCAACAATCATAACAGCTCCAACTTCTGAAATAGCTCTTGAGAATCCAGTCATTAAATGAACTAAAAAATCTATTTTAAATTCACGTATGATGAGAATAATGACTTGAAAAGAATCAGCTCCTAGTAATAGTCCTTCATTTTGTACTTGATGTCCTCTTTGCTTAATCGTATTGTAAGTTAGTCCTAAGAGAAGAGGCGTAACTAATACGGTTTGAGCGATAACCATAGCTGCCGGCGTATACAAGAGTCCCAAAAAACCCAAAGGGCCTTTTCTTGAAAGAATAAGTAAGATAACAAGACCTATTACAACCGATGGCGTACTCATTGAAGCGTATAAAAGCCTGGAAACAAACTGCTTGCCTTTAAACTTTTTCAGTCCAAGCCAAATGCCAAAAGGAAAACAAAATAGTGCCGAAATAATGACAGCAGATAGTGAAACAAACAGTGATCTAATAATAATTTGATATAATTCAGGATCTAGGGAAATAATAAGCTTTAAGGCTTTGATTAAGCCGCTTGTAAGCTCATTCATCATAGGCCTTGGCTGCTGGGTTAAAGAGTGCCCTTCCATTCGCATCTTTCCCATACTCCCCTATTTTTTTCTGCACTGCTGGGGAGAGCAGCCATTTAATAAAAGTTTGTGCCCCTTTACTATTAATGGCCTTATTTTTTTCAGGATTAATAGCTATAACCCCATACATATTCATAAGATGCTGATCTCCTTCTGTTACTACCTCTAACGCCAGCTTGCTTGAAAGTTTTAAATAAGTGGCCCGATCTGTTAGGACATACGCTCTTAACTCATCTGCCATTTTCAAAACGTCTCCCATCCCTTTTCCTGCAGAAATGTAACCATTGTATGTAGGCTCTATATTAAGTTCTTTCCAAATTCCAAGTTCCTTTTTGTGAGTCCCTGAATTGTCTCCTCTTGAAATAAACTCTGCTTCTTGTGATGCGATCAATTTGAATGCTTCTAATATATCTGTCCCAGCTTTATCTTTGATATGTAAAGGGTCTTCTTGTGGTCCTAGTAAGATAAAATCATTGTACATAACGTCCCATCTCTTTATGCCGTGTCCTTCTTCCACAAATGCTATCTCCGACGGTTTATCATGGACTAAAAGTACATCCACATCTCCATCTTGCCCAAGTTTCATTGCCTGTCCAGTTCCAACAGCAATAACCTTAGCTTCAATCCCTGTTTCTTCATAAAACTCAGGTAAAAGTTCATCTAGAAGTCCACTGTCTTGAAGGCTTGTTGTAGAACCAATTAAAAGACTGTTTGCTTTTTTAGCACTTATTTTTGCAAATAACGTGCTGCAAATGACAGTAATAAGTATAAGAATAATTGAAAAGACTACAATCATTTTATTTTTCATGCTTTATTCCTTCCTCCTATAACTTAGCTTATTTAATGCATTAAGATCCCCCACATTCTGAAGCATCACCCACTAATATTTGCAAACCATGATGAAGGGTATCCACAATAAAGCCTAATGATTCTTTAACTGCTTTTGGACTTCCTGGCAAATTAATAATAAGTGTCTTCCCTCTAATCCCTGAAATACCTCTGGATAACATGGCTTTTGGGGTAATTTGAAGACTATTGTATCTGATTGCTTCCGAAATGCCTGGTACTTGTTTAAAAATAACTTTTAGGGTTGCTTCTGGCGTAACATCCCGCTCACTAAAGCCTGTCCCACCAGTTGTCAAAATCAAATGGAGATGCTGCTTATCGGCCATATCAATCATTTCCTTAGCCAGCATTTCTTCATCATCTGGAAGGACAAGGTATTTTTCTACTTTGTATCCTTTTTCCTCAATCATTGTTTGTATTAATTTACCGCTTAAATCTTCTCTTTTTCCTTGTGAACCTTTATCACTAGCTGTAATAATGCCTACCGAATACATATAGCCCCTCCATTTCATGTAATATCTCCGATAAAATATCCCTATTAACAAAAAAATTCTGCCCAAAGGACAGAACGAATAAAGAGTCTTTATCCTTTCCAACAAGGGAGGCTACTCAGTTTCCCGCATAGCCCTGACTTAGTATCATAGATTTTTCCTTAGATAGATAAGTTCGGATAATATTTATTTAATTATATCTAACTTTTACACTTAAAACTAACTCAAAATTAAAAATAGTACTCCTAAATTTAGTATTTATCTGTTAAAAATGCTATAATGTTGATATACAAGCTCTGGTATGGTAGTATATAATTACCATATTATATCTTTAGGCTTTTGAGAAAGGAGGTTTCACTATGATCCAAAACTTCGACCGGCATTTTGAAAAGTATCATAATTACGAAACAGAGTATCTTAAAGTACTCTATTATGATTTATCTAAAGACTATAAAGAAATGTATAAGTCTTATCAATACAATAGATTATGCACCATTGTAAGTGGTACCAAGCATGTTAAAATTAATAATGGTGAAGAATTTGATTACAGTGACTCTGAATTCATTCTTCTTCCCCCTAACTCTAGTGTTGAACTGGAAATCAAAGAAGACACTATCGCTATTGTCTACGAAATGAGTGATAAGCTTATTGATGATACTAAAAATCGGATTCAGCTTCAGACCCAAAATGATTTCCAGATACCTAAAAATACCATTATTAAAGAATCCTTTACTGAAAATATCAAATCGCCTATTCAAAGAATCAATAACTACTGTATGGGAAATGATCCTAATAAAACCTTTCTTGTCGACCTATGTTCCCAGGAACTCATATATAATCTTATGAAAGATTATTACATTTCACTGGCTCATTCAAATGATCATCTTGATCCTGTTAACTATACATTAAAGTTTTTAAAAGAAAATATTTACCAAAATGTAACGATTAAACAGATTGCGGAGCATCTTAATATGTCTACTTCAAACCTCATATGCTCATTTAAAAAAAGAACCAATATGACTCCTAAAGAGTATCAAAATTTGCTTAAACTTAAAATTTCAAAAGAAGCGCTCAAACATAAGAATGTTACTGAGGTCTGTTATGATCTTGGCTTTGAGAATGTTTCCTACTTTATAAAGCTTTTCAAGAACTACTATGGAGAAACTCCAAAACAGTTTGCTATGCGTATTAATGAATCAAATAAAACTTCACTTACTGTATAAAAATAAATAGAATCAATACAATAAAATAAACAGATAAAAAGGAGATGATTTACACGGAACTGTCTTTGACAACCCCTGCCTTACTTTTTCCTGCAATATCCCTTTTGATGCTCGCATATACTAATAGATTTGTTGTGCTTGCACAGCTCATACGTGATTTATATACCAAATACAAAAAGGAACCTGATATCGTTTTAAAAGATCAAATAAAAAATTTACAGCTCAGGCTAAAAATTATTAGAAACATGCAGATATTTGGGGCACTAAGTTTTTTCTTTTGTGTGATGAGTATGTTTTTAATCTATGCCGGCTCCATATTTATTGCTGATATCGTTTTTGGACTCAGTCTTATATTACTGCTTGGCTCCTTAGGACTTTTAGTCATGGAAGTACAAATCTCCATTCATGCCTTAAATATACAATTAAAAGATTTTGAAATGGATTTAAATCATGAGAATAAAGAGTAAATTTACTCTTTATTCTTCATTTTGTACCTTTTCTTCTTCTAAGTCTTGTTCTTCTAGAATGGCTTTACTGGAAATAAGCTTTTTACAGTTATTACAAAAATAACTGCTTGATCCGCATGCTTCCAGAACCTCTACTTCTTTCTTACAGGTTGGACAATAATATTTCTTCATTAATTTAACTTCTCCTTTGTTTAAATATATTCTCTTTATTTCTACACTTACATGATACACAAAACCCTAGAATTTTATCAACATAAAATTCTAGGGTTTTCACTTCCCTATGTGGTTAATTGAAAGTTGTTCATCCTATTTTATATGCCTCAGACAATACATTCAGTATTAAATCATCTGCACCTGTCCCCCGTCTAAAAATAATAACACAGTCAGTATCCTTATCTTTAGGATAAGGAATAAAATGGTGTACCCCTGAATTTAATAAGATACCTTTATCAGGTGGTATAATAAATGCTTTTATCCTATCCTCATCCAGCTCTCCTGCTGGAGCTACTGCAATAACAACTTCTTCATCTCCCATAGGAATGATAACTTCTGGTGTTTTTTCATGAAATTCCAGTTTATCCAGCGTGAGTTCTCTCTTTTTACATCTTAATATATTAATACTTACATCACTAACCTGACTGATTACACCTAGGCTTTCCCACCATTTAAAGTTTTCATCTTCACTGTCTGGATCTCTATAATCTTTTGCAATAACTTCCCCAAAGGGTCTAAAATTTTCTATATCTAGTGTCAGCAGCTCTATCTTTTTACTCACTTACATTCCTCCTATAAAAACTTAGAATAAGCTTGTTTTAACTTTTCGACACTCTCTAAAAGATATTTAGACATGTCATTTATTTTTGATGCATACTTAGTCTGCTCTGTACTTTCTGCACTTACCTCTTCTGCTACACTTGCTGATTGTTCAATAATAGCTGTAATTTCTGCCATTCTGCTTGTTACTTCGTCTTTTCTTATCACCACTTCATCTATCACACCTGTAGCTCCATTAATTTCTTTATCGATTATCTGCATTTGATCATAGATCTGAAGAAATACATTCGTCGTCATATTAACTACTGGCAGCTGATTATTAAAAACATCTATAGCTTTTTGTAGTTCTCGCTGCGTTGTTTCCTTTTGTGTGTGTATATTTTGTACTATCTTTTCGATGCTTGATATCGCCTGCTGGGTTTGAGAAGATAACTTTTTAATTTCTCCTGCTACAACTGCAAATCCCTTACCGGCTTCCCCTGCTCTTGCTGCTTCGATGCCTGCATTTAATGACAGAAGATTAGTCTGCTCATTAATCCCTGTAATCATTTTAAGAATGTTTTTAATAGTAGCAGCTTCGCTGCCAAGGGCTACGACCTGATTATTAACCTTATGGCTAATGTCAATGTTTTCTTTAGCTTGAAGGGCTAACGTATCTAATTGAGTTCTCGTATCATTGCTCATCCCCATTGTTTTTTTTGATACTATTCTTATTTGGCTCATCTTACTATTAACGCTATTAATATACTCTGATAATTCTTTGATAAGCTTTGAGGAACTTTCCAGCTTTTGATTTTGCATTTGAGCTCCCTTTGCCACACTTTCTATTGCTTTTTCTACGTCTACTGCAGACTCAGCGGTGGACGCAGCTACTTGTTCTAATTGGAGTACATTATCTTCTACCGCCAACGTTACCTGATGTGCATCATGAATAAGAGCTTTAAGTGTTCCTATCATACTGATAAAACCAGAAACTAATAGTCCAATCTCCGCATTTGCTATTCTGACATCTTTCTTAATAGGCTGCTCGAGATCTAAATTGCCTTTTTCTATTTCTCTCATATAATTTGCCATTTTTATAATAGGTTTACTCATTCTGCTTGCAACAATAAGACTTATTAATAAGGATCCTATAATACAAATGATAACAATGAAGGCAATCTGCCCCCATGCATCTCTTAAATCCTTCATCAGTACTCCTACCGGTGCGTCAATAATGATCTTCCATCCATTAGCTAGCTTAGCAAAACTCATTAAATGCTGCGCACTCAGAAAAGTAGCTGTTTCTTCTGGATGAGACATAATAAGAGGTAAAGATGGCAGCTGTTCTTTAGTAGCCTTAGTTGCTATTAAAGTCTCATCATTAGATAATATAATCGTATTCTCTGAGTCTATTACCCTTATAGGTATATTTTTATCTATACTTCCTAAATCAATAACTCCTTGAAACCTTTTGACATTTAGCTGAAGAATCATCACAAAGGATGAGCTTCCTGATACACCAGTTAATTTTCTGGCAAAGAATATGCTCCTTCCTTCGGGCTCATTCAGAAAAAACCATTTATCTTCACTAGGCTTTAATGCATTAAGTGTACTAAATAAATTGCTTTCTAAAAAATCACTATCTATTAACTCCTTGCCGCTGCCCCCGAGGCTGCTGGCATAAACTAATTTTTTATCTAAAACAACATATAATCCCTGTATGATATCTTGAGTAGATGCAGCACTCGTGAGTTTTCGGTCTACTTCTTTTTGTCTGCTGAACTTTTCAAAGTCTGTTAACTCATTGTAACCGCCAAAATGTTTGTCTAAAACAAGTTCCCCTGAAATACTTTGGCATGCTTGTATGTAATCATTTGTATTATATATAAGTTGATCTAATATCTTTTGTGAATACTTACCTAGAGCATTTTGCATGGAATCATTCGTTTTATCAGCAGTAACAAAAACAATAATAAGACACGGGATAATACTTGCTGCGAGAATTAAAGTAACAAGCTGATTAAGGAATTTTGCTTTGCTTTCTCTTACTTTATTAATCAAATACTACTCCTCCATTACAAACATAACTTTGGTAAAAGAATACTTTCGCTCATTAAGATCCTTAAATACTTCTGGTGCCTTATAAAGAGGAAAAGTATGAGTTATAATCGGCTGTACTTTTAGCCTATGGGACTTAATAAAATCAAGTGCTGCCTGCCATTCAATTCCCGGAAAAGGTGCTGAATAGGAATTCCATGATCCAATAATCATGATTTCATTTCTTATAATGCGTTCAAAAGATTTAGCAGGAAGAGTAATATCTTTGTGAGCAGTTCCTAAATATAAAATCCTGCCTTGTTTTTTTACAATTCTAAGACATTGTTCCTGTGTGAGCATGACGCCGGCTGTCTCAATAGCAACATTCACCCCTTGGCTGCCAAGGAGATGAGTTATGGTCTCCACCATGTCTCCATGCCTTGCATTAATACATAGATCTGCTCCAACTTCTTTGGCTAAGTTCAATTTATCTTCTGCAATATCTACTGCTATGACCTTGCCAGCACCCATGATCTTTGCAAATTGTACTGCAAAAAGTCCAATAGCCCCGCAGCCTAGTACTGCTACACTATCTCCAGGATTCACTCTTACTTTGTTCATACCATGCAGTGTTACTGCTGCAGGTTCAATCGCAGCTCCCTCTACAAAACTTACATTCTCCGGCATCTTAATCAGATTACTCTCTGGTACTTTGACATACTCTGCAAATCCTCCATCTGTTCTTGAACCCAAAAAGTTGTACGTATCACATTGCCCAAAGTTTCCTGACTGACAAAATTCACACTGCATACAAGGAATCATTGGGGCAACTACGACTTTATCTCCTGCTTTAAACCTTTCTGCCTTTGCTCCAAGAGCTGTAATCTCTCCGCAAAATTCATGTCCAGGAATAGTTGGAAACTTATAGGTTCCTGACTTCATAACACGATCAAGGTCTGAGCCACATATCCCTGCTGCTTTTACCCTAACAAGTACCTCTTTCTCTTTAAGGTTATCTGGTACTTTGACCTCTTCTATCTTCAAATCTCCCGGTGCATGAAGTACTGCTGCTTTCATTGTCTTATTCAACGCAATTGCCTCCTTTTGTTATAAACCTTTCTCGTTTACAAGTGTGTTTTATCAGAAATTTCTGTAAGATTGGTATAGAAAGGCTTCATCGTCTCAAACATACTAATGTAGAGCTCTCCATACTCCGCGTATTGGGCACTTATTTTCATATCTGGTTCAATTCTATTTTTAGTCCCTATGAATTTCTTAGCAATGCTCTCCATATTTTCAAATAATCCTACGGCATAACCTGCTATAATGGCTGAGCCTAGTACCCCTACTTCCTCTCTATCAAGCTGAACATAGGGAATACCTAATACATTTGCTTTAATGTGATTAAATAGTTGGCTTTTAGCTCCTCCCCCTATCACTCTTACCTCTTTAAAATCAACATTTGGGAAGAGGTTCTTCTCAATTTTTAAGTAGTAATAGTATTCATAGGCAATCCCTTGCATAATAGATTTATAAAAATGTGCTCTTTCATGTCCCCAGCTGAATCCAGCCCACATACCTCTTACTTCACTGTCGTAAGGATAATTTCTTCCTCCAAGGTGTGGGATGAACATCAGTGGATCAGGAGCAGTTCCGAGCTTTTCCGCCTCTATGTTTAAAATATCGTACATTTCACTCACTTCACCATTATGTGGTCTTACTATACCATCTCTAAACCACCTTAAACAAAGCCCGCCGCCGCCGATAAAAGCATGAGGAAACCAAAGTCCTTTTGAAGCTGCTTTTGGAAAAAGAAGTGTTTTATATTTTAAATCTGGTTTGTACTCATCAACGCAGCAAGCAAGCACAGAAGCCGTTCCAGCAACATCTACAACCATCCCAGGCTGAATAAGTCCTGCCCCCAAAAATCCTGCGGCTTGATCTCCTGTCCCGGCAGCAATAGGAATCCCAGGACATAGGCCACAGTCCTCGGCAGCCTTTTGGGTGACTTGCCCGATTACTTTCCAAGGCTCAACAATTTGAGGAAGCTTTTCCATAGGTATGTCAAATGCACTGCATAATTCCTCAGACCACTCTGTCTTCTCTGCATCATATAAGCCTGAAAAGTGGAGATAGGTATAGTCTATAAAAGCTTCTTTTGATGTAAGTCCTGCAAGTTTTCCTGCTACATAGGCGGCTGGTTGAATAAACTTACTTATCTTGCTAAAAACTTCTGGCCTTTCATGTTTCCACCAAAGTATTTTGGCACAATGGGCAACAGTTGATGGTAATCCCGAAAGCTGCAGAACCCTATCTTCAAAACGATCTTTGATCATATCAACATACTTTTTACACCTTGTATCTAGCCAAGAATCGTAATGTGTGACAGGATTCCAGTTCTTATCTATTCCTAAAACCCCTGCCATTTGTCCATCTAAACTTATAGCTGCAATATCTTTTGGGTTGATGTTTGAAGACTCAATCATTTCATAAATCGTATGGCAGGCCGAAGTGTAAAAATCCTCTGTTATCTGCTCGACCCATCCATCTTTTGGATAGTACAGCTTAGATTCTTGATAGCTAGAGGCAATCAGCCTTCCCTCACAGTCAAAAAGAGCTGATTTTGTCCCTGTCGTTCCAATATCTATTCCAATTAAGTATTTCATATAGATCCTCTCATTTCTTAATGTTATGGAAATACTATGATTGTCTTCATGCCTTTCCCTGCTGCTGCACATTCAAATGCTTTATCTATTTCTTCAATTCGAAACTTATTACTGATAAGTGCTTTTGCATTTATCTTGCCCGAAGCTATTATCTGCATTGATTTATAATAGTCAAGTATGCTTGAACCCGTAGTTCCGAGTACTGTAAGCTCTTTATAGTGAATTAAGTTTGTATTAAGTGTCACATTTTCCTTACCTTTTGGGAGGCCTCCAAAATAGTTAATCCTTCCATGAACAGCTGCCATTTCCAGAGCCTCATACTGTAATTCCGGCACAGAACATGCGGTTATAATAACATCTGCGCCCATATCATGAGTCTCTTTTATCACAGCTTCTCTTAAGTTCTCCTTCGCTGAATTGATGACAATATCTGCACCCAATTCCTTTATTTCATTAAGACGCTCATCAGATAGATCTGCTGCAATAATTTTAGTTGCTCCCGCTAATTTGTTGATCATAACGTGCAGGGCACCTATAGGGCCTGCTCCTATAACAAGTACAGTATCTCCTGGAACTGTTTTAAGTGCTTTATAGGAGTTGTAGCAGCAAGATAGTGGTTCTGTAACAACGGCTTCTTCAAAAGAAAGATGATCGGGAATTTCTATAACATTTCCCGCTTTAATGGCATATGCAGGTACTTTCATGTATTCCTGAAACCCTCCGTCCAAACTAATCCCAAAAGCTTCATAGTCCGGGCAAAGCTGATTGAATCCTTGCCTGCAGGAATTACAAGTTCCGCAGC
The DNA here is from genome assembly GCA_029239755.1 of Clostridia bacterium. Taxonomy (GTDB): domain Bacteria; phylum Bacillota; class Clostridia; order Lachnospirales; family Cellulosilyticaceae; genus FMMP01. The sequence continues at coordinate 36,095 of JARBUI010000012.1, forward strand.
CTATATTAGGCGGAGTGGCAACCCTCATCCCAATACTATATCCTTTAACCTTCGCCCCTATCCCAATAATCTCTCCTGCTATTTCATGCCCTAATACACGCTTAGTATGTGAGGGGATTTTAAAATGGCCTGACTTATATATTCTTAAATCTGTTCCACAAATAGCACATGCTTTTACTTTTATAAGTATTTCCTCTTCATTAATCTTAGGGATATCTGCTTCTTCAACCTCGATCGTTGAAGGTCCTAAGTAATATGCTGCTTTCATAATGATGCCTCCTAAGTCTATTAAATCCCTCTTTGCATTTTATAATTTTTTACTAATGCATCAGCTGCAAGAATACAGTTGTAAAATAATTCAGGAGTAACACTAAAGGGTTCAGCATGGGCTATTCCCCCTTCTATTGCTGCTCTTCTTGCTACAGCCATAATTTTTTCATATGTAGGCTCTACATGTAAGTCTTTTAGTGTAGTTGGAAGTCCTACCCCAAGACAAAAATCTATAACTTCCTCAATTTCAGCCTTTGGCCTATTTTCAAGTACAAGCTGACAAATGGTACCGAAAGCTACTTTTTCTCCATGATAAAAAGAGTGGGTCTCTTCTAATACAGTAAGCCCTTCGTTTACTGCATGACCTCCTGCACATCCTGTATTTTCAAATCCAACGCCGCTTAAGAGAGTATTAGCTTCAATCACGTTTTCTACAGCCTCAGTACAAACGCCTCTTTCAGCAGCTAATTTTGCAGCAAGGCCATCTTGAATCAAAATATCGTAACACATCTTAGCTATCGCCATACCAGCCTTACATCTTTTATAGCCTTTACCTACATAGTTTGCTGTATCTGACTCTGCATTAGCTCTTGCTTCGAAATAAGTTGATAAGGCATCTCCCATACCAGAAACCAAAAAACGTACAGGCGCTTTTACAATGATATCCGTATCTACAAGAACGATATCAGGATTAGATTTATGAAAAATGCAGTGGGTCTGTTCTCCTTCTTCTGTATAAACAACAGACAGACCACTAGTTGGAGCATCTGTTGAAGCAGATGTAGGCGCACTAATAAATGGCAAATTTAGATTTGCTGCTGCCGCTTTGGCAGTATCCAGTGTTTTGCCTCCCCCAATTCCTACAATAATATCTGGCGTATTTTGCTTTGCAAGACTAGTTACTCTATCCATTTCAGCTAATGTCGATTCACCGCCAAATGCATCAAAATAAAGCTTATCGCATTCTTCTCCGTAAGTCTTTTTAATCTGCTCACTGACGCCATCAAAAAGATATCTGTCAATAAGGATAAATACCCTGCTTCCATAAATCGAAGTATACTCTTTCAGTCTATTCATTTCTCCTGGGCCTTGAATATATTTTCCTGGGCACGCAAAAGCTCTGGTGGTTGATTTAACATGTGGCATACTTATTTCCCCCTTATGAATTTAACTATTAATTCTTAATAAAAATCTTTAAACAATATCTATATGCAGAAGACTCATTTAAAGCTCAGCTAGCTTTTCATAGACATGAACTAAAGCATTGTAACTCTCATCAAAAATAGGCATTAACTTTTGATAACACTCGTTATTTTCTATGATTGGCTCTTCAATATTCTTTATTTCAATAAACTTCTCAATGACATTAAAGTCCTTAAAGATACCAACGCCAACACCTCCCGTTACAGCAGCGCCCATTGATGTTGCTTCTTCTAAATAATTTGGAGTTATAATCTTAAGGTTGTAGATATCTGCCATGATTTGCCTCCACACTTCTCCTTTAGCTCCTCCGCCTATTACTATAAGTTCCTTAATATCATAGTACTCTTTAAAAACATCAAGAATAACATTAAGGTTCATTGTTATGCCTTCTAGGACAGATCGCAGCAAATCTTCTCTCTTATGCGCTGCTGTAAGCCCTATAAAAGCACCTCTTGCATTAGGATTCCATCTTGGACTTCTTTCTCCAAGAAGATAAGGCAGAAAGATGAGCCCATTAGCTCCCGCAGGAGAGTTCTTAATACGTTTATTAATGATTTCATAAGGACTTATGCCTAGTTTCTTCGCCTCTTCTGTTTCATGCATACAAACTTCATTTTTCAGCCAGTTGTACGATACCCCGGCAGCCTGCATTGTCCCACAAGGGGCAACATGTTCAGATATAATGTGAGCCCAGTTAAAAGTCCTCATACTTTCATCAAAAATAGGTTCTTTAGTTGTCATAGAAATCCATGCCGAAGAGCCTACTATGCTATAGGCAGAACCTTCTTTTATACAACCGGCTCCTACCGTTGCACAAACACCATCGCCGCCTCCGCATACAACAGGCGTTCCTGCTTCAAGTCCTGTTAAGACTGCTGCCTGCTCACTTACACCGCCTATAATACTTGTAGACTTATGAAGTTCAGGTAACTTATTCCCATCAATACCTGACCTCATGATAAGTTCATCTGACCATCTATAAGTATTCAGATCAAGCATACAAGTCCCTGTCGCATCCGAATAATCTGTAACAAACTTTCCTGTGAGTTTGAAAATAATGTAATCCTTGGAATTAAGCACCTTATAAGTCTCTCTATAAATCTCCGGTTCATTATTTTTAATCCACATTAATTTTTGTAGTCCATAGGAAGGGCTGATACGGTGTCCTGTTATTCTATAGTATTTTTTATTTCCTATCTCTTGCTCTAAAAAAGCCGCTTCTTTAACTGCTCTTTGATCTGCCCAAATAATTGACTTTCTTAAGGGCTTTCCCTCTCTATCTACACAAAGACATCCCATCATTTGACCGCTGAAAGATACTGCTGCAATCTTACTTTTATCCATTCCCTTTACAATTTCCTGCGTTGTTTCACATACAGCACGCCACCAATCATCTGGGTCTTGTTCTGCCCAGTTGTTATTAAAATAATGAACATCATAGGCACGCACAATACTCTTTATGAGTTTGCCTTCAGTATCAAATAACGTTGCTTTATTTCCCGAAGTTCCTAGATCATGTGCAAGTAAATACTGAATCACCTTATCCACCCTCTCTTAAAATGAATTATTACTCTATAAATAACAATTAAGTTGTTCTTAAATAGGTCTATAGTAGTTCAAGTTCTGATAACGTAGCTGGAACCTCGTGTTTTGTATTGACTTTATCAGGTCCAGTTACTAAGTCAAAACAGGATATAACGAGTTTACCTTTCCATATAATAGGCTCCCCAGGTTCATCTAATTCTCCATTAAACCCATCTGTATCTGGGCTTTGTGCAATACGCGTAACTTTTCCGTCAGGGGTTATCATCCCTATTGCATTAGCTGAAAAGTCTGCAATATATAGATTCCCCTCATCATCCATAATCATACCATCTGTTGTTTGAAGCTGCTCACGGTCAGCTGCCCAAACCTTATTTTCTCTCACAGTTCCATCCTCATTAAAAGTAATCTTGTAAACGGCTCCGTCACCAAAATTACCTACATATAAATTGCCTTCTTTATCAAACTCAATACCATCTGCTCCATATTGGCAGTCCTTGTTATAGGTAATAAAGGTTGCTATTATATTTTTATCTTCTAAAGTATTAGAAACTTCTATGTTCTCATCATTTAAATGAAATCTATAAACACAGCTTACAAGAAGCCCTGATGGATCCTTTACTTTTGAAAGCATACTTTGAGTAACATACATATACTCTCCTCTGATTCTGATCCCATTAGGGTGCTCCATGCCTTTGGCAACTACTGCTTCTTTAATAACTTCATGATCCTTTATGCGAAGGCGCAGTAATCGGCCTTTAAATCTAAGTTCCGGTGCATCTGACCATCCTTGATTATCACATATGTAAATATCCCAGTCTGGCCCAAATGCTATGCCCATCGGGCAGGCAAGTCCTGTTTCATCTAATACAGGCACATCTACCCATTTTTTAATTTCCTTCTTTTCATTAATCTTAAGAAGACATCCTGGCTGCTTAGGATTTGCATAGTTAGGACAAGATAAGATAAGGTCTCCATCTTCAGCAATTGCCATGCCATCAGGGGTAGAGACATAGTCAGGCAGTAACGCAAATAATTTTGGTTCTTGCATAATCATCACCTTTCTTTAAGCAGAGATAACCCTAAAATCTGATTACAATCTTTTTCTTAGCGTTCCTTGTTTCCACAAGCTCAAAAGCCTTCTTGATATCCTCAAAGGCAATAACATCAGATATAAAATCTTTTGGATTTAAAACTCCTGTTTGAATCCAGCTTACGATTTGTCTGTGGCAAACTGATTCTTCAAATTTGGAAGGCCATTGTACAAACTGCAGAGTCCAATTGTAGGGTGCCTTGGTCCAGTCAAGATTCATGTTAAGTTTTGGTGAAATACCATAGCAGCATATTTTCCCATTATACTTAACAAGTTCCATAGCCTGATTAATAAGTTCATTAATACCTACAGCATCTACAACATAATCTGCACCTTCATTGCAAATAGACTTAACCTGCTCTCCTACATTGGTATTTAAGCTGTTGAATGTAAAATCAGCGCCCATTTTTGCTGCTTCCTCTAACTTTTCAGGAACAATATCAAATACTATAATAGGTCCCATTCCCAATAGCTTTGCAAACTTTGTAAATGAAAGTCCTACCGGCCCTGCTCCAAAAATAACTATGCTTTCATTTTCTTTAAATCCAAATCTTTTACATGCACTTAAGACTTCTCTAAAAGTAATAATCATACTGGCATCCACAACATCAATATCCCCTGGTACAACCTGCTGGGCAAAGGAACCTTCTGAAAAACCTGGTGTTCCTGGACCTCTTCCATTTTCAATCATCGCTTTGGCATCGCCTACTACTGCATACTCTGAATAAGCTCCCCATGCCGAGTAATATTCTCCTTGCATGCCTTCAAGAAAAGGTAAAAGGACAACATCTCCTATTTCAAAACTTGTAACAAACTTCCCTTTTTCCACTACCCTTCCAACACCTTCATGGCCTAGAACAGCAGGATAGGTATCAAAGCCTTTAAACTGTTTATGAATAAGCTTTAAATCAGTCCCATTGCAAACGCCGCAGCTTTCAACTTTTACCAAAGCCTGATAATCATTAATCTGAGGCACTTCGAGTGTAACAATGCTTAAACTACTGTCTTCATTAACAACTAACCCTTTCATAAAATACTTTCACTTCCTCCATATCATTTTTATTTTATAAGCACATTTCTTCCTGAACGATCCACCGTTAAAGCAACAGCAATAATAACAAGTATTCCAAATGCTATTTGCTGCCAAAATGCATCTACTCCGATTATATTCAGACCATTTTGTATAAACGTAACAAGTGCTACGCCTAATATGGTTCCAATGATGCTTCCCTTTCCTCCAATCAGTGATGTTCCTCCTAAAGCGACTGAAGCGATAACGAGCAGTGTAAAAGATTCTCCTACAGTGGGAGCAGAACTTTTTAACTTTGCAGCCAGCATAATGCCGCCTAATGCACTGCATAACCCCGATAGTGTAAAAACTAGTATTTTTGTTGTGTCAACATTAATTCCCGCAAGTCTTGCAACTCTCTCGTTTCCTCCTATTGGATAAATACTTTTACCCATAACAGTTCTGCTTTGAACAAGATAAAATCCTAAGACAAAAATAGCTGCTATAATAATTGTTAAGCTAATGATCCCAAATGAAACCTTTCCCCATTGTATAAGGTACTGCAGTTTTTTAGGTACAGAGACTGGCGAATTACTTACTAAAAGAGCAGCGCTGCTCCATACACTCATAAGCGCAAGTGATGCAATGAACGAAGGAATTTTAAGCTTAGTATGAATGATTCCTAAAGTAAGTCCAGAAGCTAAGCCAAAGAGCATTGTAATAAGGTAGGCATTAAATCCCATAATAGGCAAGAGCCTCACGAGTATAACATTTGCACATGAGCATACGGCTCCTATTGATAAATCTACAGATCCTAAGAGCAGAACAAATGTAACACCGCACGCCATAAGAAGCAGTGGCGCTATATCTATTAGAATATTTTTTATGTTTTTTATACTAAGGAAAGCTGGATTAATTAAATAAAATATAGTTATAATCAGTAAAACTGCAATGATATTTACATAGTTCGCAATATTATATTTCTTAACAAGTAATAAAAATCCATTATTATCTGTTTTCACACTTACTCCTCCTACATCATATACTTAAGAATGTCAACCTGCTCTGGCTTAACCTCAACCTCTGCTGAACACTCTGCAGTAATTAATCCATCCTTCATTACAATTACCTTATTACTCATACTGATACACTCATCTAATGTATCTCCGAGCAAAATAACTGCCTTACCTTCTTTGACCATATCCCGAATGAGAGTATATATTTCTTCCTTAGCGCCTACATCTACACCTCTCGTAGGATGATTAAGGATAACTATATTGGCCTCACTAGCCAGGGCTCTTGCAAATACTACCTTTTGTGCATTCCCTCCTGAAAGCTGTATAAGCTGCTCAGTATAACCCGTTGTTTTTATACGTAGTTTTTTAATCCAATCCTTTGCTTGCTCAATGAGTTTATTTTTAAATACAATCCCACATTTACCTAACTTAGTTAAATTAGATAACCCAATATTCTCTGCTACACTTAATATTTGAATAATACTTTCTTGATTTCTTTCTTTAGGTACAAGCAAAATACCCTTCTTAAGAGCTGCATAAGGCGAAGATAACCGAAGTGTCTTACCGCCCATACTGATACTTCCGGATGTAGGCTTATCATCTCCGCATATGACAGAGCATATTTCTTCTTTACCCGAACCAATAACTCCGCATATGCCGAGAATTTCTCCTTTATGAAGCTTAAAGGATACATGTTTGAATACGCCGTGAAGACCTAGGTCATTAACTTCGAGCATCACTTCTTCACTTGGCTGTATTTGCTGATCTAATTTGTAATATTGCGATGAAGTTGCCCTTCCTACCATGAGTTCATAGAGTTTTGCTTCATCTGCATCTTTTGCATGCATATTAGCAACATTTTCTCCATCTTTAAAAACATAAATCCTATCTGATATTTCTAGGACTTCATCTAATCTATGGGATACGAAAATAATAGAATGCCCCATAGCTGTTAATTTTCTCATCTCATTAAATAACTTTTTTATTTCCTCTCCATTTAATACAGAAGTCGGTTCATCTAATAATATAAGAGAATGTTCATTATCTTCCGAGCGTGCCTGATTAATAACTTTAGCGATCTCCACCATCTGCCTGGTAGCAAAATTTAATTCACTTACCTTTTTATTTAAAGGAATGCCCGTAACATTGACTTCTTTTAATACTTTTTCTGCTTCTATGTACATTTTTTTAAAATCTAACAAACCGTATTTTCTAAATTGGTTTTCATATCCAAAAAAGATATTCTGTCCTACCGTTAAGTTTACGATTAATGATTGTTCTTGAAAAACCATTCCTACCCCTAAAGCATTGGCTTCTTTCGGATTTTTTGGAGCATAGACTCTGCCTTTTGTATACATTTCCCCTGTTGTTTGGGGCTGTACTCCCATTATGATTTTCAGTAATGTGGATTTTCCTGCTCCATTTTCTCCTATAAGTCCTATAATTTCTCCTGCATTAATTTCCATAGAAACCCCTTTAAGTGCTTGTGTACCATGGAAACTTTTACTTACATCATTTATTTTAAATAACAATTGTTCATCCACATCAATACCTCCATATACCTAATGACTATTTATTAATCGTATCTTTTGAACGTGATACTGTTAGTGCAACAGCTATAAGAATAATGATCCCTTGTACGCCTGTACGAATATACGAATTAACACCTAATAAAATGAGACCATTATTTAATACAGTAATAATCATAGAGCCTACAAGTGTATTGACTACGCCGCCTGATCCTCCAGCAAGGGCTGTACCCCCTACAACAACTGCAGCTTGAGCTGGAAACATACTTCCTTTACCTATTGCTACTTCGCCTCTTCCAAGTCGCATTGCCCCTAAAACTCCAGCTATGCTTAGGCAAAGTCCTGACCATACAAAAACAAGTATTTTCACCCTGTCAATATTAACACCGGACATACGAGGTATATTTTCATTAGAACCAATAGCATAGATATATCTTCCGAATGCTGTTCGTTCTTGGATAATATAGGCTATTATAAAAATGATAACAGATATCCAAGTAATAACTGGGACTCCAATGAAGCTCATGTTAGGAATAGCTTTTAGAACGGGATCTTCTATAGTAGCAGGAAGCCCTCCATAAGATAGAATCCCTATCCCTGCGGCAATAGATGACATGCCAAAAGATACCATGAATGAAGGTACTTTTGCTTTTACATGGATCATTCCAATAATAATTCCTGATACAACCCCTATAGAAATAGCTATTGCTATACCAAGTAATCCTAAATGATTCGCATTTTTTGAGTTCATAACTAAGACTGTTACAATTGAACCACACATACCTACTACCCCATCTACAGATAAATCTATAGAGCCTATCATGATAACAAAGGTTAAACCTAGTGCAATTAATAAAGGCATAGCAAGCTGATTTAATATAGCTAAAAAATTGCTTGCAGTTGCAAAGCTTTTTCTGCAGGTCACTGAAAATATTAAAATAAGTAATAATAGTACAAGAACAGGTGCCCACTTAGTAAGCTTTGCATTCATTCTTTCTCTTCTAATCTTTTCTGCAAATTCGTCTGTTATTGTAAGTGTTATATTATCTTGGGACATATTTCTCTCTCCCTATCATCATTTTTTGTTTCAATAAATTTTATTTTAGACTAGGAAAGTCTAAGCTTGCTCTTAAGGCTTCATCTTTCCTAGTCTAGTAAGCCAACATTCTATATCTATAACTTAAGGCTGATAAATACAGTCAAATGGTTTTGAGAAATCATAATTTGGCTTGCTCTTAATAAATTTCTCTTCATATTCTGGAACTGAATCTTTAGTTATAAGAAGTCCTTCTGTGTTAAATTCTCTTTGTCCTGGCTGAAGTTCATCTACTTTTATAGCTCCGCGCCATGCATCATAAGCTATCGCTAAAGAGTATCCGCCTTGTAACCAACCATTGCTTCCAACTGTAGCTGTCATATCTCCTTCTTTAATCATTTTTACTGCATCATCAATACCATCTACACCTACAACTTTAATCTTTCCGTTAAGTCCTTTTGCTTTTAAAGCTTGAACTGTACCAAGTGCCATGTTATCATTTGCACACCAGATACCATCGATATCATCATATTTTGATAACCAAGTTTCTACTACCTTTAAAGCTTCTTGTGTATCCCAATTTCCTGTTTGATCCTCAACAAGTTCTACATCTGGATTTTCTTCAAGAGCTTTTTTAAGACCATCAAATCGATCAGTAGCTGCTGTATTGCCTAACATACCTTGTACTGCTAAAATTTTACCTTTATTAGGTGTTTCAAAAGCTTTAATCATTTCAATTGTGATATCATAACCTGATTTTTTATTATCTGGTGAATGATGGGATACCCAGTTTTTATAATCTGCAGGCCCTACGTCATCAGGCTTATTCCATGCAGTTACCATATAAGCACCTGCTTCTTCACATACATCTGCTATTGCAGGAGCTATTGCTGATTCATTAGGGTCTACATAAATAATGGCATTTCCATTTGCTTTTGTTACAAATGCTTTAATATCATTAACCTGTTTGTCGTTTGACCCTTCACAAGAAAGCACTTGCATTTCATACTCTTGCCCAATAGAATCGAGATACTTACAGAACATATCTCCGCCTTCTTTAATCGTAACAAGATATGGATTTGTTAATGTACGTATAGCTACGCCTACATATAACTTTTCTTTTGTTCGGTCTTGAACACTGTCTTCTTCTTTCACTTCCTCTTTTACTTCTTCTTTTGCCTCTTCTTTTGGTGCATCTTGTTTTGTCTCTGCATCAGCTGTGTCAGTTGTGGTTGGTGTACTTGAACTACAACCAGTTAGTACCATACTTCCTACTAAAGCCGCTAATAATACTCCCCTTAATTTTTTAAACATAAGTTACCTCCCTAAAATAATAAGTTTTTTATTATAACTTAATCTCCTGGCTACATCATTTTAGAAGATTAAAGTTATTTCAGTTTAAGTTTATAATGTAAATATGTAACAATGTAATAATGTGGTAATTAAACATTAATTATTATTTTTAATTCATATTTTTTATTGATTATGAACAAATTATAACGTAATAAACTCGTATAAAAAATAAAGTGTTTTTACTTTTTCATTCTATATTGACTTTATTTATTAAAATATTTTAACTTTGCAATAAAAAACACCTGAACAAGAGACTTTAGCCTCTCATTCAGGTATCAGTAAATGTTATTAAGTTGGGTCATGCATGTTTTTATATTTTAACGGATTAACACCAGCTATCTTTTTAAAATTATTATTAAAATGCTGAAGCGTAGTAAAACCTACCTTCTCTGCAATTTCATACAGCTTTAAATCCGAATTAAGAATCAAATCTTTTGCTTTTTCAATTCTTATATTATTAAGATAATCAGTAAAGTTTTCTTTTGTTTCTTGTTTAAAGACTCTGCAAAAATACGCTTTATTGACTCCTAGTTTTTCAGATATACTGCTTAACCCTATTTTAGAAGCATAATGTTTTTCCATATATGTAATGGCTTCTTTAACATGTTTTGTATAAACAATCTCAGTGTCATCCTGCAAATGGAGTTCTACGGCTTTTACAAAAATGGCAGACAGCCATTCTCTCATCTCCTGAATGGTTTCAAAGTTATTAATAAAATCTATAGGGATATACTGGCTCAAAAAAACATCTTTATAATTTATTTCATTTTTACTGCAGTACTCAAGAAGCACCCCTATAAGCTGCAGGCTGAACTGCTTTAAGTGTTCGTATTTTTGCAGATCTTTGACGCTGCTGTCATAGATACTCTCTATGATCTCAATAACTTTCTTCGTTTGATTTTCAAATAAAAGTGTTTTTGCTTCTTTTAGACGGTTCTCAAATTCATTATAGTCAATAGTCTGATTAAATGATTTTAATTCTCTCATATTATAAAATATAGTTTTTCCTTTTCCTAAAAAAATCTTATATTTTATTAATTTAATAACTTCATTATATCTTTCATTCATTTCTGAGTTCAAACTAAATTTTTGACTTATTCCTATAGTAGCTGTTACATGCCATTCTTCTACTAACCGTCTATGTAATTTGACTGCAATTTGATAACACGTAGAAATCCATAGAAATTCACTTGCAGTGTCTCCTAGTCCTACAACAGCAATATAAGTTCCTGTTCCATCATAATAGCATTCGCCCATATTCTGTTCATTGATAACCTGTTCAATATGCTGAGTAAGCTGATTTCTTCTTTTATCCTGCAAATCTTTATCTGAGTCTTCTAAAAAATTTCTATAGTCGTCAATGCTTATGCCGAAAATAGTTTTGTATTTTGAGTTTAAATGAAATTTAAAGTGATATTTTTCGCAGTAATGACTTACTTTTTCTTCATTTAATTCACAGTGCATAATCTTTTTAAGAATAATGGCCTTATATTCTTCAGCATCACTATCCTCATTATATTGTATAGGATTGATATGTACCTTTCTTTGTCCCTCGATTTCATCTTTAACCTTTTCAAGCAGACTATAAAGATCTTGTGCGGTAAGTAAGTCTTTAAGTAAATAATCTGATACGCCGAGTCTAATAGCTTCTTTAGCATAGTTAAAGTTTTCATGGCATGTTAAAATAACAAACTTTTGATTTTTATTAATATGCCTTATCTTCTTAATTAAATCCAGCCCATCCATTATGGGCATTTGAATATCTGTAATAACTAGGTCTGGGGTCAATGCTTTATACTTTTCAAATGCCTCAGATCCATTTTGAGCAAACCCTCCTATTTGAAAACCTGTCTCCTCCCAATTAATCAAGTATTTAAAAGTCTCTCTCGCTGGTTCTTCATCGTCAACAATTAATATATTTAACATGTCTTCCTCCTATTATCATAAAGCTTTATTTACTAAAAACTTAGTTGACATAAGGAATGCAAAAAACAATCATTGTTCCTCCATCAATGCCACTCTTTATATGAAGCATGTAATAGTCACCAAAATATAGTTTGAGCCTGTCATTGATATTAGTTAGTCCTATATTACTAAATCCTTTTGTTTTTTTGGTTCTTTTACCACTTAGAATTTCTGAAATACAATTTTCGCTTATTCCAACACCATTATCTATTACCCTTACTTGAATACAATCATCTTGCTTTAGCATCTCTACTTTTATAATTCCCTCTATTCCCTTTGGTATAATGCCATGATAAAGGGCATTTTCAACTAGCGGCTGTAATATAAGCTTCGGTATTTTATAGCTTAATAGTTCTTTATCTACCTGATAAATAATATCATATATGTTCGAATATCTGCATCTTTGAATCTCTACATATTTTTGGGTAAGATCCAATTCCTCCTCAATCGTTACAAAGTTACTTTCAGTTGATATGCTGGATCTTAATAATCTGTCAAAAGATTGAATGAGTTCTCTTAACTTCTCATTGCCGCTTTTCAAAGCTAAAAATGAAAAGGTATTTAAAGTATTATAAATAAAATGTGGATTAATTTGAGACTGTAAGAGCTCTAACTGAAAGTGAACTGCTTTTATTTCTGCTTGCTTTTTTTCTGTTTCTTCTTTATAGATATTTTCAATCATCTTTTTAAGACTTTCGATAGTTTTATTAATCCCACTCACCAGACTCTTAAGCTCATCTTCTGAGTTAACTTTAACCGGATCTGGCCACTCCCCACTCTCCAGTTTTAAAAGTGCCATATTAATTTTAATAATAGGATCTGTTATAGCCTTTGCAATATAAGAACTTACAATAGAAACAGCTATAATACATATAATTCCTATAAAATAAATGAAAGTTGTAATGATTTTTACATCTTTAATAAGCTTTTGATAAGAGATAAGCCCTATAAGTCTCCAATCTGTATTACTGCTAAAATACTTTTCGAAGATTAAATACCTTTCCCCCTCTATTATCATAACTTTTCCAAGTCCAAATAAGTTATCTTTTATACTGTTAGATTTAACTTCACTTATAAAATCAAACGGACCACTGCTATAGATAACTTTATCATTTCCTGTTACAACATAGGATGCGTCAAATATCTCTCTGCAATAAATCTCTGTATACTCAAAAAACTTATTTGCATCAATTCCAATAATTAACACACCTAGATTTTCATAATTTGCTCCTAAAAACTTACTAAAATAATAAATAGTATGATTAAACTTCACATCCCCTTCACCTTCTATTGCTTCAAACAAAGCATCAGATGTGCAGAAACTCTCAAAATAGCTGCTCTCCATAAACTCAGTAATATCTTTATTATTTATTATTTTTTGTTGCTGCTTCTCATTAGCACGTTTAAAATCCAGTACGTTCTGCCTTGAGTCTATCAAAATAGCACTATTTATTAATTCATTTCCCTTTTTATAGTTATCAATCAGAAAAGAAATTCTTCTTTGTTCTTTTTCTAAATCTATAGATGTACTACTCATCCTATTTTGACTTAGTATTTCAAAAATCTCCCTATCCTTTGTTATTTGCGAGCACAAAATTCTTATGACATTAAGTTTTTGATGGATGTCTCTTACAATGGTATTAAGCTTTGGCCGAACTACATTATTTGTCTGTTTAACAAGCTGTAATTCAAAAAACACCCCCGTACAGCTATTTATAATTAAAATGACACAAACTATAAGTATTGTGAAATATAAAGTTATTCTAATACGTATCTTATTAAACTTTGGCAGCTTGAGTATCACAAACACCTCCACACACTCTTTATAACTCTATTACTTAAACCATTCCTCTCCATATAGATATTGCCCGATCTCAAGAGCATTCTCCTTTGTAACGAGGCTTATAGGGCAAAAGTATTGTTTATATATCCCCTCTGTTTCACCTATTATTCCTTTTAGAGCCACAAGTGTAGCTGTTTTCCCTAACTGTAAGGTATCTTGCCCCATAGTAGCTCCTATACCCCCATCTTTTTTTAAAATATGTTCCAGTACCATCCGATCTGCATCTACAGTATATACCGGTATATGATCCATTCGATCAGCTTCTTCAACCGCCTCTGCTGCTCCCACCCCCGCCAGACCAAAGGTTGTGAAAATAGCATCAATAGAACCTTCTTCAGGAAACTTATTTAACACATTTTCTATACATTCTTTAGTTCCATTGATTGCGTCTTCTTCATCAACAGGATATTCTGCAACAATATGTATATTAGGCCATTCTTTTAAAATAAGCCCCAGCATATTCCTTCTAATGTCAATACTATGCCATCCCGGCGGATAGATAACTACAATATTGCCCTCGCCCTCCATGTTCAGAGCCATCTTCATAATTAACATTGAGGCTAAGGAGTAATTATCTGAAGTTACATTAGTCAGTGCAAAAGGTGATGGGATATCAACCGTGACAACACATATCCCATTATCATCTGCCTTTTTAATGACTTCCTGCAGTGCATTTGAAATGCCTCCTGCTACAATAATCGCATCCACCTTATCTCTAATCGCCTTCTCTATATCATTAACTTGTCTGTTCCAGTTGCCTTCTGCATTGGTTAGAATCACTTCGGCTCCTACTGATTCTCCTATGTCAATAGCGCTCTGCGACACAAGTTTATTCCAGTCGTTCGTCATATGGAAAGAACTAATAAGAATGATTGAGCTGCGTTTTAGTTTCTTTTGAAGTTTCTCTTTTAAATCCGTGATATCTTCTTCCAGAACAGTAAGTTCTGACAATGACTGCACGTACTCAAAACCGGTAGAAGTCTTTTTACTTATATCCACAGTAGTATCTACTTCATCACTTTTTTGTTTAGTCGTGAAGTAGTTGTTTGCAATTTCTTTAACCTTATCTTGCATGACAATACCAGCACTACTTATTAATAGAAATATTAATACAAAAATAATCATTACTTTTTTAGCACTCATTTTTACTTCCCCCTATTTTTATATGTTAATATTTCTCTATCTAAAACCTTCTCCACTCACTTAGTATCTATTTTTTTATGCAAATTTTAAACTTATATGTATATAATATCATAATATATGTGAAAACATAATAAATAACCAATCTAAATTATCAGTAAATTTAATATTTCAAATTATCTTTTCTCATTTCCTAATTGCTAAAAAGATGACAGTTCCTTTTATCATAAAGTAGGTAGTATCTGTCATCTTTTATATGTTTTTATTCTCTTTTAACTTCAAACGAAAATTTGTTTCTGTCTCCTCTATAAAATGCCTGCGAATATTCTATAGCTGTCCCATCTAGCAAATATACCTTACTCTCAATGTACTGAATAGCACTTCCTTTTTTTATATTCAAAGCTTCAGCCTCAATTTCTGTCGCTAAAATAGATTCTATCGATCTCTTTGCACTGGCAATTCTATACGTATAGTCTGTTTCTAGTATATCGTAGAGCGATCTATTCATTAGATCTTTCGTTTCAATATCCGGGCATTTATTTTGAGGTAAATACGTTGTCACAAGAACAATGGGATCTTGATCAGCGTACCTTAGACGTGATAACTTAACGACTTTGCTTTCAATAGGTATACTTAGTGCCTCACTGATTTCTCTATCGCTTTCCATTACAGTAACACTTATTACTTTAGTTGAGGGCGTAAGACCTTGTTTATGCATTTCACTATAAAAATTATCTAGGCTTGATAAAAATCCCTGCTTAATTTTAGGTTTAGTGATAAAGGTTCCTTTACTCTTAATACGGTATAAATATCCTTCAACAACTAATTCATTAATAGCTTGCCTTACTGTTGGCCTGCTAACATTAAAATACTCTCCTATCTCCGTTTCTGTAGGAATAGGTTCTTCTATATTTTTGTGATTAAACTGGATATATTCTAATATTATCTTTTTTAACTGATAATACAGTGGAACAGGAATTGTTTTATCTAAAACATTTTTGCTTGAAAATAGCATACTATAACCTCTAATCTTCCGAATTAATGTAATAATGTCATTACACGCCTATATTTTAATATAAGTTGTAAGATTAGTCTACTCTTTTTTTAATTTATAATGATATTTAAGTGGTTTTATGCCTAACAGTCATCAAAAGACCTCTAAAGTATAATTATCATACATTAGAGGCCCTATCATTATACATCTTACTCATTAAAGAATATGATTTTATTAAAACTTAACTCTCTATTTTTAAGTTGATTAAATACATTTAATGCTTCTTCAAGTTTGAATCTGTGAGTAATTAATGGCTTAACTTTTAGTTGTCCTGTATTGATAAAATCCATTGTTGCTTTCCATTCAATTCCTGGAAAAGGTGCTGAATAACTGTTCCATGAACCAACTAACTCTAGTTCTCCTCTTACAATTCTTTCAAAACTTTTAGGAGGAAAGATTACATCTTTATGAGCTGTCCCAAGGAGCAGAATTCTGCCGAGATTTTTAGTTACTCTTAGGCTTTGTTCTTGAGTTATATTAGAGCCTGCTGTTTCTATAGTAACCTCTGCACCTTTTCCGTTTGTAGCTTTTTTTATAGCTTCAACTACATCTTCTTTCATAGAATTTATTGTTATATCTGCCCCTAATTTTTTTACCTCTTCTAACTTTTCATCTAAAATATCAACTGCAATAACTTTAGTTGCTCCCATAATTTTTGAAAACTGTACTGCTATTTGGCCTATAGGACCACAGCCTAAAACAACAACTGTTTCCCCTGGATTCACTTTAACCTTTCGCATACCATGGAGGGTTACTGCAGCTGGTTCTACAACTGCACCTTCTTCAAAAGATACACCATATGGCATCTTTAATACATTTATCTCAGGAGCTACAACATATTCTGCAAAAGCTCCATCCCGTCTTGAGCCAATAAAATCATAATCCTCACACTGGCCATAGTTTCCCCCAGCACAAGATTCACAAGTCATGCATGGAAGCATTGGTGCAACAACAACTCTATCTCCTACTTTGAAGTTTTTAACATTTTCCCCTATAGCCTCAATGACTCCACAAAACTCATGTCCTGGTATTGTTGGAAACTTATAGGTTCCTGTATGCAGCACTCTGTCTAAGTCTGAACCACAGATTCCAGCGGCTTTTATGCTTACAAGTACCTCGTTCGCCTTACTTATTTCAGGCTTTTTTACATCTTCTATTCTTAAATCCCCAGGTGCATGAAGCACTGCTGCTTTCATATTAGTCATTTTATCATCCCTCCAAATTCTTATAAGTCTTCGCTTACAATGATAGCTTTTAGACCTGCTCCACTTGCTGCATAAGCAAAGGCTTCTTTTGCATCATCAATTTTAAATCTTCCAGTTACAACTGGTTTCAAATCCATGCGATCTGATGCAGCAATTTCAATAGAGTTTATAACATGCTGCAAGCTGGAACCTGTTGTCCCTACTACTTTTAACTCTTTATAATGGATAAGATTTGTATTAAGGGTAACAAACTCTTTTCCTTTCGGCATGCCGCCAAAAAGACTAATTCTACCGTGGACTGCTGCTATTTCTAAAGCAAGCTGCTGAATAGCCGGTACACTATTTGCTGTTATGACGATATCTGCTCCAAGTCCATTTGTTTCTTCTAATACTCTTGTTTTTAAATCTTCCGTCTGCGAATTAATAAGTACATCTGCAACGCCAATAGCTTTTACTTCTTCTAACCTGCTGTCTATAATATCAACCATCATCACTTTTGTTGCACCAGCAATTTTATTAATCATGGCATGAAGTACCCCTATAGGACCTGCTCCTATAATAACTACACTTTCACCAGGTTTGGTATCTACTGCCTGATAACTGTTATAACAGCAAGATAATGGTTCACATAATGCTGCTTCTTCGAAGGACAAACTCTCAGGAATTTTGATCACATTGCCTTCTCTTACAGCCTGAGCAGGCACTTTCATATATTCTGCAAATCCACCATTCCAGCTGATTCCAAAAGCTTCATAGTCTGTACACAGCTGATTAAACCCTTGTTTACACATTTTACAATGTCCGCATCCAACATTAGGAGGCACGACTACTCTTTCACCCACGTGATATCCTTTTACATTAGTGCCTACTTCTGCTATCTCTCCAGCAATTTCATGGCCTAATATTCTCTTATCCCCTTCTGGTATCTTGAAATGACCATATTTATAAATGCGAATATCCGTCCCGCACACTGCACACGCCTTTACCTTGATAAGAATCTCATCTTGGTTTATTTGAGGTTTATCCATTTCTTCTATTCTTATATCTTCAATGCCGTAATAAACTGCTGCTTTCATGTTTGTTCCTCCTTATTTTTGTAGTTCGCTAATTTGCCAAGTCTTTAATCAAAGGATTAATGCATCTCTGTACGGCTGATCAGTTCATCTTGTGCTTTCTTGCCCATTTGAACAAAATAAGCACTATATCCTGTTACTCTTACGCATAAATTCTTATATTTTTCTGGTCTCTTTTGAGCTTCCAGTAAGTCCTCTTTACTTACTACATTAATTTGAACCTGCAGCCCTCTATCTTCAAAGAAGGTTTTGAATGCTGCCTGCAGCACTTCTAAGCCCTTTTCCCCTTTTACCGCTGATGGGTGTATCCTGATATTTAATGGTCCCCCAGTAATGCGGTTAAATGGTATTTTTGACACTGAATTTAATAGAGCTGTTAACCCATTTTGATCTGCTCCAAGACTTGGGGATTGATTCTCGCTGATGATATCACACTTTCCTCGTCCATCCGGTGTCGCATCTATTATTTCACCCATAGTTGTAAATGCCCTGTCAGAAGACAGCGTTGGAATGAGACTATAGGTGTACTCTTTCTTATTCACACGTTCAATTTCATCACAGTAAATATTAACTATCTGCACAGCAAAAGCATCTACCCACTCGATGTCATTTCCAAACTTCTCGCTTTTATTTTTTAGCTTCATCTGCAAATTAGGATTGTTTTGATAATTATTATTAAGGGTATCAACTAGTTCCTCCAGTGTAATCGACTTTTCATCAAAAACTAGTTTCTTAACTGCCGCTGCAGAATCAACAACTGTTGCCAGCCCGCTTGCTTGTGCAATGATGTGATGGTATTTAGTTCCTCCATCATTCCAAGTTATTTGATCTTCTATAGTTCCTTCTAGGAAACAATCTTCAATCCTTATTCGTCCCTTATTCCACTTCTTTTCCATAGCAAAATCTTTTTCAATAGCCTCTCTGTACTTTTCAAGCAAGAAGCGGACCTGCATTCTATAAGCATTTAAAAGATCATCCATGCTTTTCATTTCTTTTACCGGCATAGTCTTTGTTCCTGAATAAGACTGTGTCATAAGACCGATCATTCTGTCTTCCAGAGTATATAACGACTCATTACTCTCCTGATTATTATCTTGACTTAATGGATTTTTCCCCTCATTAAGGGCTAAAACTAAAGGAAGTGCCAGGTTAAACCACAATTGGCGAAGCCCGCTCTGTTTACCTGCAATATGAGGGTCGTTGCAGCCATAGAATCCGTACTCGTAAGCATCTGATTTTTCAATGCCATATTTTTGCAATGCTTCTATCATCGTCATGTCATTGTAAATAACTATCGTTGCGTTATCTCTCATGGCATCACAGACTTTATACCAAAACGCATCTTCTATCCCGTCATAATATCTTACTACAACAAATGGATTTCTAAGCTTTAAGGCATGGGCTGCTTCAATAAACAAATGAGAGACTTCATTTACCCCTGGCTTATGTCCTTCTAGGAGCCCTCCTATAATAATGTAATTAGGATCATCATAGGCTACTTCTAAGCTATATAATACGGCCTCATTTTCCTGTGACATATGATCCGTTGGTGCCATAATTTCATTATTTTTATAAAAGAATTCAATAATGAGGTTAAGTGCCTCTTTTCTCGTAAGAATTCCTTTTTCTATATCTGCCTTAAAGAAAGGATATAAATACTGATCCATGCGGCCATAGTCTAAAACGCCGCAGCCTGCGACCTTCATAAAAACTAAAGTAATAAACCATAGTAACTGAAGCGCTTCATAGAGATTTCTAGGAGCATTATAACTAATGTGTCTGCACGCATCTTCCATCCTTCTTAATTCATTTTTTCTAGTTTCACTGCTGCATTTTTCTATTTCTCCCCCGACACATTCAGCATATCTTAAAATAAATTGGCTGATTGCATCGTAACAGATGATTGCCCCTTCCAAAAACTCTGTTTTACTCATATCATCCGTTTCTTTTATTTGCTGTAAAGATATTTCAGCTTTTTGTTTAAACTCCCCTAATCCTTTGGTTAGCATATCTTCCCAAAGAAGGCCTATGTGTCCAAAGGAATAAAACCAAGGGGCTCTTCTTTTAAGCCATCCATAGGAGTAAAACCAAGAAATTTTTTCTTGTACTTCTTCTAATGGAATGTTCCACCAGTTATCTGTCAGAGCAGCACCAATCTTATATTCCTCATCTGTTGGTAGTACTTCTTTAACTGATCCAATCAGCTTTTCTTCAGGCTGAATGAATACGGATATATTTTTAAGAATGTATTCCAGTGTTTTCCCATAACGAGGAGCATAAGAAAGCTCTTCGAATAGTGGCTCACTTTCTATTAAATACTGGATACGCTCATAAAAAGTCAGCCTATAATCCTTATCAAACCATTGTTCGATTTTATTTTTTATTCCTTCTGATACCATGATTCTACCTCCCATTACAATAGGCTAAAAGAGTTAAACAATAATTGCTTTTATATTCTTTTTTGTAAAACAATCTTTTAATGCTGTCATTCTTTCATTTGTTGGCGTTTCGAATACTCTGCTCTCTTTACCAAGATATCTGCTTTTTTCCATACCAAAGCTATGATATGGAAGAAGTTCAACTTGTTTTAATCTTCTAAAGCTATTTAAAAAGGTTGCCGTTGCGCTCATGTTTGCGTGTGTATCATTTACTCCCATAATGACTGGAATTCTTACAATGATATCCACATCTTCTCTGGATAACTTTTGAGCGTTATCAAGTATCTGCTCATTGCTTACCCCTGTATAGTATTGATGAACCGTATCATCCATACATTTTAAATCTAACAGTACTAAATCTGTTACTTGGAATATATCTTTTACCTCATCCCATTTTACGTTAAGGGCTGTATCAAGAGCGTTATGAATACCTTTTTCTTTTGTCTTTGTAAAAATATCCTTAACCCATTCTTTTTGCAGAAGGGCCTCACCTCCCGAAATAGTTAGTCCTCCTCCAGAGTTCTTATAGTATTTCAGGTCTTTAAGTGCAATATCCACTATTTCATCTGAATCAATATCCCGTCCAATAAGTTCAAGAGCTCCGTGTAAACATGAATCTGCGCATGCCCCACTTATATCGCAATAGTTTCTGTCAAATCTTTTTATTTTATTATCTGTCGTATCACCCAAAGAGGTTGAACAAGCTTTCACACATTTTCCGCACGAAACACAATTTTGTTCATAGAACATCATTTCTGGTTTTGTATTCTGTGTTTCGGGATTATGACACCACATACACCTTAGGTTGCAGCCTTTTACAAACACGGTTGTTCTGATTCCTGGCCCGTCACTAACAGAAAAACGTTGTATTCTGCTGATTAACCCTAACATAATACCCCCCCTTTTCCTAGCTGAGATAATACCTGGTTATTCCTTCACAAGTTTATATTTATCCTGCAGCTCTTCAAGAATTAAATCATTAGCCCCAGTCTGATCTTTGAAAATAATAAGGTTATCAACATCACCCTCTACTGGGTAAGGAATAAAGTGTCTTACGCCTTTATTTAGAACAACACCTTTTGTCCCTTCTAAATAAAATGCTTCTATTTCATCTTCAATAAGCACACCTTTTTTTGCAACAACAATGATCTGATCTTTACCTCCTAAAGGAATGACAGCTTCCTCAGTATCATTGTGATACTCTAACTTTTCAACAATCAGTTCCCTTGTTTTAGCTCTAAGAATGTTAACACTTACCCTGTCTATTCCTTCGAAAACTGCAAGGTTTTCCCACCAGCCAAAGTTTGAATCCCCACCGTTTTGCTCAAAATAATCAGTTGATAAAATAACTCCATATTCTTTAAAATTATCCTGGGTCAATTTTTTAACTTGTAAGTTTTTCATAAATACCCTCCTCACTTTAATGTCTCTAAAATGCTATTACCCTCTATTGTTTAGCTGATAAATTTTCTTATAGATAGGTTCCATTGTCTGTATCATTTCTAAATACACATTTGCATACTCCTGATAAATCTTTGTATTTTTCTCATTAGGCTCAATGCAGTTCTTTGTAGTAACAAATGATTTAGCTGTTTGTTCCATATCTTTGTAAATGCCTACTCCGTATCCTGCACATATAGCAGAACCTAGTACACCTACTTCAGTTCTTGAAACCTGAACATATGGGATGCCTAAAACATCAGCTTTTATTTGATTAAATAATTGGCTTTTGCTGCCTCCCCCTATTACTCTTACTTCCTTAAACTGCATATCTTTAAATAATTCTTTTTCAATAGATAAATAGTAATAGTATTCATACGCAATTGCTTCCATCATGCTTTTATAAAAGTGCTTTCTTTCATGTCCCCAGCTAAAGCCTGCCCAAGTCCCTCTTATTTCATTGTTATAAGGATAGTTTCTGCCTCCTAAATGAGGAACAAAAAGAAGTCCGTCAGTGCCTGGCTTTACATCTTTGGCTTCTTCATTAAGCATATTATAGGCTTCTTCTAACTGCTCTTTTGTAGGCTTAACAATGCCGTCTCTAAACCAGCGCAGGCATAGACCCCCGCCTCCGATATACGCATGAGGAAACCAAAGTCCTTTAGATGCTGCTTTTGGAAACAGCAGTGTTTTATGTTTTAAATCTGGATTAAACTTATCTACACAGCAGGCAAAAACACTTGCAGTTCCAGCTACATCAACAATAAGCCCTGGTTCAACAAGTCCTGCTCCTAAAAAGCCGGCTGCCTGATCTCCCATGCCCGCTACTATAGCTGTTCCTGTTGTTAAACCACATGCATTAGCCACATCCTTGGTTAATGTACCTATTACCTTCCATGGCTCAACAATCTCGGGCATTTTTGATTCTTCAATATCAAACGCTTTTAAAAGTTTTTCCGACCACTTAGTAGTCGCTGCATCATAGAGTCCAGTGAAATGAAGATAGGTGTAATCTATAAATGCATCTTTCCCTTTTAAACCTGCCAATTTCCCTGCTACAAAGGCCGCTGGCTGTATGAACTTATCAATTCTGGCATAAGTTTCAGGTTCTTCATTTTTCCACCATAATATTTTTGCACAATGAGCTACTGTTGACGGAAGTCCAGCAGTTCTCATGACTTCTTCTTCAAAGTTTTGCTTAATATACTCTACATACTTGCTGCAGCGATTATCAAGCCATGAGTCATATCTTGTGACAGGCTCATAGTCAGCGTCGATGCCTAATATACCAGCCATTTGACCATCAATACAAATCGACTTGACATCTTTAGGATTTATATTTGTTTTGCTTACTATATCTCTAATAGTCTGCACAGTTGTATCGTAAAACTCTTCCGGGTTCTGTTCTACCCAACCTGGTCTTGGGTAATACAAGTTGCTTTCTATATAACTTTCTGCTAAAAGATTACCTTCTTCATCGAAAATTGCTGCTTTGGTTCCTGTTGTTCCTATATCTATACCAATTAATGCCTGCATGTATTCACCTCTCTCTTACTTATAAAAACTAGGTAATATTTTTCTTTTAGGAATTTCCAGATTTACTTACCCTTGCTGTTTGTGACTGAGCAACAACAACACCTAGTAAAATAGCTCCCATTAAAATATTTTGCCACCATACATTTAAATTACCCTGCATATTAAACATGTTTTGAATAATTCCAGTGATAAGAACGCCATAAAGCGTACCAGTAAACTTGCCGACTCCCCCTGTTATAAGAGTCCCCCCAATAACAGTAGCTGCTATGGCTGTTAATTCCCATCCTTCCCCAGCTACTGGCTGCCCAGCACCTAACCTTGATGTTAAAATAACTCCTGCGAATGCTGATAGTGCACCGCTTATTGCATAAACCACTATCTTAATATTATGCACTTTTAGTCCCATCATTTTTGAAGCTTCTTCGTTGCCTCCAACAGCATATACATGACGGCCGAACTTAGTTTTTTTAGACACTAGTACTGCTGCTATGATTGCTAAAACGAATAGTATAGAAGGAATAGGAATACCTGCAACATAACCTCTGCCTAACTGAATAAATCCCGGGGATGCTGAGCTCGCTCCAACTGATAACTCTCCAGTTACAATATACGCTATCCCCCGAATACCAAGCATCGTTGCTAAGGTCGCGATAAATGGAACTATCTTTAATTTTGTTACTAATATACCATTAGTAACTCCAAAAGCAATACCAATGAGAACTGGAATGATGATAGAAACTCCGATTCCATAAGGAGAAACTTTTGCTGCTACTACTCCTGCTACGGCCAAAGTAGACCCTACTGATAAATCAATACCGCCTATTAAGATAACAAAGGTCATTCCAATGGCTACAAAGCCTAACATACTGACTTGTCTTAAGACGTTTTTAAAGTTCAGCAGTGTAAAAAACTGATCGTATTTAAAAGTTGCAAAAAGAAATAGGACGATGAAAGTAATGAGAGCCCCTTCTCCTTTTAAAAACTTCTTATAGTCAAATAATTTAATTTTGTTTGTTACTGCATTTACTATGTTCATCTGCTCACCTTCTTTCTATTTATCTCTGCGTGCCCAGAGTGCCAGAATGATTACTATTGCTTTTAGAACTAAAGAATAGGTATAAGGAATATTATTCATATTTACCGCTACAGTAATAATCTGAATAATTAAAACCCCAAAAATAGTACCGATAACGTTTGGCCTGCCGCCATTCATTGGTGTTCCACCAACTGCAACAGCAGCAATGGCATCCAACTCCATCAATTTTCCTATTGCATTAGCATCTGCTGCTGACAAACGTGCTGTCTCAATAATACCTGCAAAACCAGCAAGCGTTGCTGAAATCATATAGATACTTATTGTAACCATAAACGTATTGATTCCAGTTAATCTTGATGCTTTGTAGTTGTCCCCCATAGCCTGAACATATCGCCCAAAAGACATTTTATTAGCTATAAAATAGACAGATGCTGAAACAATGATCATGATGAATACTTGTATAGGCACACTGCCTCCAAACTTATAAGTTCCAAGAAAAGAGAATGCCGGTTCGTTAAAATTTAAAAGCTGAGAATCGTTAATAACCTGAGCAATTCCTCTTATACCAATCATCATAGGTAATGTTACAATGATAGGCTGTATTTTAAATCTCGCAATGATAAAGCCAATAAATACCCCGCATACAGCTGAAATAAGTAAACCCAAAATAACAGCTGGAACCACTCCGAATCCCAAGGATTTGGCTGTTACAATAGATGATATAGCCATAACAGATCCTACTGAAATATCTATGCCGCCTGATGCAATAACTAAGGTCATGCCAAGTGCTGTTAAAAGAATAGTAGTCATCTGAATGAGTATGTTCCACATTGTATTAACATTAGCAAAGTTTGGTGTAAATATCGCATTAACAGCAATAAGTAAAACTAATAGTATAGGTGTTGCGTATTTATTAAGTAATAGTTTCCAGTCTCTGTCTTGATTCACATTTACACTGGATTTTTTTGTAATTGTCTTCATCTTTTCACCTTCCTTTCTTTATGCAAATTATTTGCCGCCCTCAGCAATTGAATTCATAATAGCTTCTTCGCCAATTTCTTCTGCATATAATTCTCCTGCTTTCTTACCATCTCGTATAACTGCTATTCTGTCACAGGCATGCATTAGTTCCTCTATCTCAGATGAAACCATAAGTACGCTGATATTATCTTCTGCTAGTTTTTCTATTAAATCTAATATCTCTGTTTTAGCCCCAACATCAATCCCCCTAGTAGGTTCATCCAAAATGAGCAGCTCCGGATTCATGCATAACCATCTTGCTAAAATAACTTTTTGCTGATTGCCTCCGCTTAAGTTCCTAACGGCTTGATTCATATGAGGCGTTTTAATCTTAAGTGCCTCTATATACTTGTTTACTATTTTTTCTTGTTCTTTTTTTGAAACGACACCCATTTTTGTAAGTCTAGGGAGCATTGCTAAAGTAATATTTTCCTTAACGGACATATGGGGTATAATTCCCTCTACTTTTCTATCTTCTGGGCAAAAGCCTAATCCTGCTTTTATTGCATCTTTTGGCAGATTAAGTTTAACCTTTTTGCCATTAATATAAATATCACCACTTTGAGGGGCATCTGCTCCAAAAATCAGCCTTGCAAGTTCTGTTCGCCCTGCACCAAGTAAGCCTGCAAGCCCTAATACCTCGCCTTTTTTTACTTCAATATCAATTCCTCTTACTTTTGGTTCGCGCACAATATTTCTTGTCTCAATAATATTTTCATTACTCATTTTATCTTTGCTGTAGCTTTTTTTGCGCGATACAATTTTAGATGCATCTCTTCCAATCATCATAGAAACTAACTGTAATTTTGTAATATCCTTTATAGCTGAATAGCCAACCCTTTCACCATCTTTTAAAATAGTGATCGCGTCACATATTTCAAAAATTTCATCTAGTCTATGGCTGATAAATATAACTGAAATGTCTTGTGCCTTTAGTTTCTTAATAACATTAAAGAGGACCTTTACTTCTTTTTCATCTAATGAAGAGGTAGGTTCATCCATTACAACTAACCTGGCATTAATAGATATAGCTCTTGCTATAGATACCATCTGCTGAATCGCTGTACTTTGCTGACTTAGTACGCCTTTTACATCTACCTTAATACCCATATCCAGCAATATAGCTTTTGCCTTCTCTTCTGTAGCTCTCCAGTCTATCATACCGTTTTTCATAATCTCTCTGCCGAGAAAAACATTTTCACAAATACTTAATTCAGGAATTAAGTCTAATTCCTGATAGATTGTACTAATACCACATTTTTGAGCTTGCAGCGTAGTGTTGGTAAAGATCTGTTTACCTTCGAAGTAAATTTCTCCCGAGTCCTCCACGTGAACTCCGGTTAATACTTTGATTAACGTTGACTTACCTGCTCCATTTTCTCCCATGAGTGCATGTACTTCACCTTTTTTTACTTCTAAGTCTACTCCTTTTAATGCCTTTACCCCTGGGAAGTTTTTGCTGATATTTTTCATGTGCAGCAATATACGTTCATCCAACTTAAGCCCCTCCTTTCATTTATAAAGAGAGGATTTTATCTCCTCTCTTAAGTCACAATTTTTAGTATGCTGAATCTACAAATTCCTCAGCATTTTCACTTGTAAATATTCTGTCTTCATTAATAATTTTTTTCTCTATTGCACCACCGGCTAAATGTTTTTCGATGATATCGAATGCCATTGGTCCAAAGAATGGACTACATTCAATAGAAGCAAATAAGTCTCCTGAAATAATGCTTGTTAAAGCATCTTTTTGACCATCTATAGAAATAACTGTTACGTCTTTTCCAGGTGTCATGCCTGCTGCTTTTAATGCCTGAATAGCTCCGATTGCCATTTCATCATTGTGCGCATAAACTGCTGTGATTTCTTTACCTTTAGCTTGGATAATATTTTCCATAACCTTTTGTCCTTCTGCTCTTGAGAAGTCAGCAGATTGTGAAGAAATGATTTTCATATCAGGATATTTCTTGATCGTTTCAGCAAATCCATTAGCTCTGTCTATTGCAACTGAAGACCCTGCTGTACCGCTAAGTTCTACAATGTTAGCTTTTCCACCTGTCTTTTCAGCTAATAGCGCTCCTGCCTGCTGACCTTCCCAAATGAAGTCTGAAACTACAAGTGTTAAATACTCACCTTTTGCTTCTCTGTCTATTAAGATAACTGGTATGCCAGCTTCTTTTGCTGACTCCAGTGCTGGTGCTAACCCTTCATATTCTCTTGGTGCAAGAACGATATAGTCTACACCTTGAGCGATTAAGTCTTCAACATCTGATACTTGTTTAGCTGTATCACTTTGAGCATCTGTATACACAAGCTGAACGCCTCGTTTTTCTGCTTCGCCTTTAACACTATTTGTTTCTGCGATACGCCAAGGACCGTTATTCTCCATTTGTGAAAATCCTACTTTAATCGTTTGAAGTGTTTTCTTTTCTTCAGCTTTAGTTTCAGTAGTTTCTTTTGGAGTCTCTTTTGGAGCCTCAGCAGCAGTATCCTTTGAAGTATCTTTTGCAGCTTCCCCCGAAGCACATCCAGCCATTGTAAACATCATTACTGCAGCTACGAACATTGAAAAAAGTTTTTTCATTATTACCCCTCCATTTTTTGTTTAATCTTAATAACTTGCTAGTGCTAAGCTATGTATTGATAATACCGGAAGTTAATAGTATTGTTAATCAACTAGTTTTTGAATACATATAGATTTTATTTGAACAAAGTGAAAAGGATTAATTATTTTTTGAATACTAGTTTTATTTTTCAAACTGGAAAACTTCTCCTTCATTTTATTATTTAGAAACAAAGAAACAGCCTATATTCAGCAGTAAATTTACTGGATTATAAGCTGTTTCTTTATTCTATTCTCCTTATTTATCTTTGCTTTTAAAAGATCCTCTCCTAAGTTAAAAGGCATCATCTACATATCTTATTGCATTTTCTTTAGTAAATATGCGGTCTTTATTAATAATTAAAGGATCTATTTTTTCTCCTGCTAGATGTCTTTCAATAATATCGAACGTTATAGGGCCAAAAAAGGGACTGCATTCTATGGTTGCATATAAATCACCAGCTATAATTGCCTTTAATGCATCTTTTTCCCCATCAATTGAAATAACAATCACATCTTCACCTGGCTCTATTCCGGCTGCTTTTAACGCTATGATAGCACCTATTGCCATTTCGTCATTATGTGCGTAGACTGCAGTAATTGTCTTTTCACTGCTTCGAATGATCTTTTCCATTACTTTTTTTCCTTCAGCTCTCGAAAAATCAGCACTTTGTGAAGTAATAATTGACATATCTTCATATTGATCAATAACTTCATTAAACCCTTTCGACCTGTCGATGGCAACCGAAGAACCAACAGTCCCCCTTAGTTCAACTATATTTGCTTTTTCATTAGTCGCTTCTACTAATAGTTTCCCAGCTTGCCTTGCCTCCCAAATAAAGTCTGACCTTATTAATGTCAAATAATCTTTTCCTGGCTCTCCTTTTGCCTTACGATCTAATAAAATGACTGGTATTCCAGCAGCTTTTGATAACTGCAGTGCTTCACCAAGCTCATTATATGTCTTTGGCGCTAATATAATATAATCTACCTTTTGTTCAATTAGATACTGAACGTCAGAAATTTGTTTCTTCACATCTCCTTCGGCATCAGTAAATATAAGTTCAATATTCCTCTTTTTAGCCTCATTTTTGATACTGTTTGTTTCTGCAATACGCCAAGGGCCATTGTTTTCCATTTGCGAAAATCCTACCAGTAATTTTTTATCTTTTTCGTATTCTGGTCTAGTCTCTTTTTTAAAACTATTATTACTGCATCCCATCATTAAGAATATTATTATCATAAACAAACTATACATTTTCCTCATAACGAGCCCCCAATACTTCATTTGCTATCAGATGAATTCTCCCCTTTGCCGCCTAAGCGTATCTGTAAACCTTTACTTACTGTTTAGCATGAGTTAACTTACAATTGTCATAATTGAGAATAAAAGCTTCTAAAGCAATACTATTATATATAAGAAAAAATATCAAATAACTTTTTTTTGAAACCTTTAGGTTTCTTTCGATTATCCCTTCAAATTATTTATATCTTAACCATTCTCGGGTATAATTTATACTATCACATTTTTTATGAGGGAAGTAACTATATGAATATTAAAATAAGGCTTAGAAATTATTTTGGTAATATGAACTTATATACCCGGCTCATGATGTATTTTCTTTTGGTGTGTATCGTCCCTACTATCATAATAGGCAGTATTTCTATTATATTGTCTATAAAATCAACCCGCGAGTCAGCTATTAAGTTTAGTCTTGCAACATTAGATCAAGTTCAAATCAGAGTGGAGAAATTAGTTGAAGAAGCTAATTCAGTCAGCTCAAAAATGGCCAATGATACTATTATACAAGAGTCCCTACGCAGTCCACTTGCTACAAATCGTTCAGTAAAATATGCAATGGACTTATCAATGGATACTTATCTTAACTTTGATTCTACCTACCGAGAAGAATTATATGCTTATTATATTATAGGAAAAAATGGCGGCAAATATAAAAGTGCCTATTATTCTGTAAGCCCTGATGATTTAACCCGTACTGATTGGTATAAAGAAATTTCAGAATCTGAGGAACCTATATGGTTTGGTCCGCATACAGATTCATTTGTTGCCCAAACTTTTGGCCAAACTTTTCTTTCTCAGGGAGTAGTTATAAAAGATAAAGCTAGCAGCAGAAAACTAGGAGTTGTCTTAATAGACATCGAATTAGAATCTTTAAACAAAATGCTGCTGGACTCTTTTGGTGAGACAGGATTCGTTCTTATAGTTGATGAGGATAATGAGTTAATCAGTTCTTCTCAAAGTACACTTAATATCAATTCCGATATGGTCACAAAGGCTATACACTTAACAAGCAAAACTACTGATCCTTACATCATTGATTCGAAAAACAACACAATTGTTTTATCTAAGCCTTTAACTAATAACCATTGGAGGATTATCGGCATTATTCCATCTGATGATTTGTTAAAAGATAATGTCATTTCAATTTATTTGCTCATCATTATACTCATTGTTGTATGCTGCTTATCCTTCTTCCTTTCTATGGTTGCTACTTCTACAATAACACAGCCCATAAAAAATATGATGGCTCTCATGAAAACAGTAGAATCTGGGAATCTGGACGTTCAAATGGAAGTTGAGTATCATGATGAAATCGGTCAATTGAGCTTAAGTTTTAACAAAATGATTGTGCAAGTTAAAAATTTAATGCAAAAGGTTTATCAGGAGCAAAATGAACAAAAGAAATATGAGCTCAAGGCTTTGCAGTCTCAAATCAATCCTCACTTCTTATACAATACTTTAGATTCCATTGTATGGCTTGCACGTATGCAGCAGTATGAACAGATTGTAAAAATGGTTACAGCTATTACAAAATTTTTTAGAATTAGTATTAGCAGAGGAAAAGATATTATATCAATTGCAGAAGAAATTGATCATGTGGCCAACTATCTAATGATTCAAAAGTTTAGATATAAAGATAAATTTGAATATAGTATAGATGTACCTGAAGATCTCCACAAATACAAAACTCTCAAATTAATCTTACAGCCCTTAGTGGAGAATTCAATATATCATGGTATTAAAATGATGAAAGGAAATGGCGATATTTATATAAGAGCCTGCGAGGAGGAGGATGTAATACTATTCGAAGTAGAGGATACTGGAGTTGGTATAACACCTGAAACACTAAGTGCACTGCATGAAGCTCTCTATTCTAATATTCAGTCTCAAGTATCTATTTACGGTATAAAAAATGTTCATGAAAGGATACAGCTTTTTTTTGGTAAGGAATACGGCCTGCATTTTGAAAGCATCTATGGTAAAGGTACCAAAGCTATTGTGAAAATCCCTAAATATATTGGAGATGATGTGAATGTTAAAAACAATTATAATCGATGATGAAGAACTAATTAGAGAAGGTTTATTAACAACTATTGATTGGAAATCGTTAGGTTATGAAGTCGTTGGACAGGCATCTGATGGAGAAGAAGCGATCGAACTTATTCAAAATCTGCTTCCTGATGTCATTATCACTGATATACGTATGCCCTTTATGAATGGCTTAGAATTACTGGAATTTATAAAACCTATGCTTCCCCATTCTTTCGTTGTCATCATCAGTGGGCATGATGAATTTCAATATGCTCAAAAAGCATTACAGCTAGGGGCATATGATTATTTATTAAAACCATTTGACTTAGATTATTTTCACAAAATGCTGGTAAAAATCAAGTATGAGCACACCCTTTTGAAAAAATCTTCGAAGGGTCTCTCTGATAACCATTTATCCACGCTCCAGACGCATTTTATTGAAGATCTTATTTACAATAAAGTTGACCTCCATGAAATTGAAAAGAAGGCGGAGGAGTATAAGCTCAAAGAACTCACTCATCAGTACTTACTGCTTATGGTTATCCAACTGGATAATTATCATCTATCAATTGCCCAATACAATTTTGATGAGATTAATGATATTCACAAACAATTTTATGAACAGATTCATCATGCTGCGAAGTCTATCAAGAATCTCTATATGGTTGAAGGAAAATCTGGTGATTGTATACTGTGTTTATCCAGTAAAGATATAAACATTCTAAAAGATTACAGCAAGTCCCTCCCACTTTCTTTGAAAAAAGAAATTGAAAGCCATATGAATTTCACCGTTACAATTGCAATCAGCAATATCCGTCAAGGAATAAAAGAATTGCCAGAGACCTATAAGCAAACTTTAGAGATTTTAAGTTACAGATTTATTGCTGGCTACAGTCAAATCCTGTACTCTGAAAATATGAAAAAGGAAGATAAAATAGGGTTTAATTACCCTCAGACAGACTATAATAGTGAAAAGTTTATTGCTTATATAAAAGCTGGTAATGACGAAGATATCAGTGAGTACATAGACTCACTCTTTAATGATTTAGTAGCTCACGGTCATAACTCTTCTTTGTTTATCATTATGTTCGTGACTTCTATATATGTTCAAATACTCAATTTGCTTGGCACCATGGATTATTCAATTGAGAGTATATTTCCTAATCCTTTAGATATCTATCGGTCCTTAACAGCGTCGCAAAATATTATGGATACAAAAAATGTATTAAAAGATGTATCCTTAAAGGTATCTCATTACCTATCTTCTAAGCGAACATCCAAGTTAAGCAGTTTAATTAGAAAAGCGAAAAACTATATTGATGCAAACTATTCTTCGACTGATTTAACCCTGCAGGCGGTTGCCGAGCATGTTAATATGGGTGTATGCTATTTTAGCAGTGTGTTCAAGCAGGAAACTGATGAAACTTTTATCAACTACGTAACAAAAGTGCGTATTGAAAAAGCTAAAGAATTACTTGCAACCTCTGAATATAAGTCTTATGAAGTCTCCTATATGGTAGGCTATAATAACCCAACCTATTTTAGTACTATTTTTAAGAAAATGACAGGTATTCCTCCTTCTCAGTATAAAGGATAGCTATTATTAGAGTATTATATATAAAACCAACCCACTAAAAAATTACCAACTATCACATAGCTGGTAATTTTTTAGTGGGTTTTATAATGATTTTTTCTATTAAATACCTTTTTGCATCTTATAATTTCTTACATATGCATCGGTTGCAAGAATACAGTTGTAGAATAATTCTGGTGTAACATTGAAAGGTTCAGCATGGGCTATTCCCCCTTCTATTGCTGCTCTTTTTGCTACTGCCATAACTTTTTCATAAGTGGGTTCTACGTGTAAGTCTTTTAGTGTCGTTGGCAGTCCTACACTAAGACAAAAGTCTATAACTTCTTCAATTTCAGCTTTAGGTCTATTTTCAAGAATCAGCTGACAAATGGTTCCAAAGGCAACTTTTTCTCCGTGATAGAAACAGTGTGTTTCTTCGAGTACAGTAAGCCCTTCATTTACTGCATGACCTCCTGCACATCCTGTATTTTCAAAGCCTACTCCGCTTAAAAGAGTATTTGCTTCAATAACATTTTCTACAGCTTCTGTACAAACACCTCTTTCAGCTGCTAATTTTGCCGCTAGTCCATCCTCAAGTAAAATATCGTAACACATTTCTGCAATCGCCATAGCTGCTTTACATCTTTTATAGCCTTTACCCACATAATTTGCAGTATCTGACTCTGCATTAGCTCTTGCTTCAAAATAAGTTGATAGAGCATCCCCCATTCCTGAAACTAAGAAACGTACAGGAGCTTTTACAATAATCTCTGTATCTACAAGAACAATATCTGGATTAGATTTATGAAAAATGCAATGTGTCTGTTCTCCTTCTTCAGTATAAATAACTGATAATCCGCTGGTAGGAGCATCTGTAGAAGCAGCAGTAGGTGCACTGATAACTGGCAGACTTAGGTTGGCTGCTACTGCTTTAGCAGTATCTAACGTCTTTCCTCCGCCAATACCAACAATAATATTCGGTTTATCTTGTTTTGCAAGCTCTGTTACTCTATCTATTTCTTTTAAAGTAGATTCTCCATTAAAATTATCGAAATAAAGATTATCAGAGTCTTTACCATAACTTGCTCTAATTTGTTTACCTATTGAGTCTGAAAGATATCTGTCAATAAGGATAAATACCTTTTCTCCGTACATAGAAGTGTATTCTTTTAATCTATTCATTTCTCCTGGACCTTGAATGTATTTTCCTGGAGATGCAAATCCTCTGGTAGTTGATTTAACGTGTGGCATATTTATTTCCCCCTTGTGACTATAAAGTATTTATTACACTACATATTCCTCGAATTTCATTAATGTTTTTTAAGATCAGGCTATGTCTTGATGATACAGGAATTTGATGGTTTTGTTAATCAACTAGTTTTCGAATATGTTTAGAATTTATTTGAATAGATAAAAAAGGATTAAATTTTTTTCGATTAATTTAATGACTTTCTTTTAGTAACCATTCTTCAATATCCTGCAGTTCATCCTCTGTCACTCTTCTGCCTTCTAATATAACATTAGGGATTGCTGCATCAGGGTCTTCAGAAATCAGAGTAGGCTTTACTCTAAAGAAATAGTCAAGTTTTAGTTTTTTAATTGTGTTATGAATCTGATCAAGAATCTCACAAGAGTCTACTTTACTATTTTTCTGATTGACATAGATCTCAATTGTTTTAGCTTTCCATACAGATTCTTCTGATTTATCTTCGATTGTGTCAGATAGAACCCTTCGATTGATATAGTGTGTGTGAAGTAGTTCGTGAGCTCTTTTTGAATTAAATTCACCATAAAAATTATCATAAAGACTTAAAACATCTGGATTCTCTTCACTATTTCTATGCTCACTTGTTTTATCAATATCAAATAGCACTTTTTGTCTGTCTATAATTACCTCTTGTGTTTTAGGTACTGGGTGCCCAGCTCCGGATACACATCCTCCTGGACATGCCATGACTTCAATTAAATCATATTCAGACTTATTTCCCTTCAGTATTTCATTAATAATAGGCTCAATGTTCTTTAGCCCATTGACTACAGCTACTTTTACTTCTCGGTTTCCAAGCCTAATACTCGTCGTTTTAATACCTTCCATTCCCCTGACTTCTAAAAATTCAATTTTTGCATGTTTACGATCGACTTTTGAAGAAGCCATTCTTAATGTAGCTTCTGAAACACCTCCTGTTGCACCAAAAAGCATTCCTGCCCCCGAAACATTCTGATATGGCAAATCGAATTCTGCTGGTGTGATATCGCTCTCATCATAACCACATTGATCCATCATTTCAATAAGTTCGAGTGATGTTAGAACTTCATCTACATCATAAATACCATTTTCACTGAATTCATCTCTCTTAGCTTCTCCTTTTTTAGACATACAAGGTACAATGGATACCACAAAAACATCCTCTTTTTGAGTGCCATCGTTCAGCCATTCTGGCAAATGATTTTTAACGGTTGCTCCCATCATTTGCTGAGGTGACTTACAGCTTGATAGGTACGGTATTAGTTCCGGATACCTTTTTTCAGCAAGATTAACCCACCCTGGACAACAAGATGTAAAATGTGGTAAATTTCCTTTTTCAAGTCTTGTAAGGAATTCTGTCGTTTCTTCAACAATAGTCATGTCTGCGGCAAAAACAAAATCAAAGGCTCTATCAAATCCCAGTTTCTTAAGCATTCCAGCAATAAAAGCAGATGCCTTGTCAGCTTCCAGCCCATAATGTGAACAAATGAGAGAACGCACTGCTGGCGCAACAAAGGCTACCTTTACTTTTTTGCTGTTATTAAGTGTACTGAATACTTTATCACTAGCCCTTTTGTAATCTAACGCGCCGCATGGACAAGCCACTACGCACTGTCCGCATGATATACAGGCAGTCTCTGATAAAGGTTTCCCTGATCTGGTTCCAACGCACATTTTCCCTTGCTTCAAGTAGAAGCCCAGAACATTTACCCCTTCTATATCTTTACATGCAGAAACACATTTTCCGCATGAAATACATTTATTTGTATCCCTTACAATGAAAGGGTGATCCTTAGTAATAGGGTATCTTCTTACAATAGAAGTTTCTTTTTGGTGACATACTTCAAGAGCTGTTGCTTCTTTCCTTAACTGACAGTCATGTCTTTCATTACAACCGCATTTAAGACATCTCTTGGCCTCTGTTTTAACTTCTTCTAAAGTCATCGCTTTAACTACTTCATCAAATCCAGCTACAGCCTGACTAACTGGGATCTCTTCACCGTGCTTTCTTGATAATTTCGCTAAATTTGCAAATTCATAACGTGGAAGGTCCTCAAAAGAACCTCTGCTGCAAGAATATTCTTCTCTTTGCTCAGGGGCATACCCGCAAATTAAATACTGATCCATACTTATTGCTGCTTGATGACCTGCTGCAACAGCCTGAACAACAGTTGCAGGACCAGTAACGCAGTCTCCTCCTGCGAATACTTTTTCTGCAGAGGTTGTCATTGTTTTTCCATTAATATCAATGTCCCCCCATTTGTTTAATTTGATAGGCAGGTCATTCCATAAATAGCTTGTATCTGTTTTTTGACCAATAGCGCTGATAACCGCACCAGCCGGAACAATATGCTCACTGTCTTCAATTTCAACAGCTCTTCTTCTTCCAGATAAGTCTGGTTCACCGAGTCCCATCTTTATACATCTTATACCGCTTAATTTTCCGTCTTCATCTGATTCAAAGCCAATAGGAGCTGTTAAGAAAGTAATTTTAATCCCTTCTTTTATAGCTTCTTCAACTTCATAAGGTTCAGCAGGCATTTCATTTTTTGTTCTTCTATAGAGTATTGTAACGTTTTTAGCACCTTTTCTAAGTGCTGTTCTTGCACAGTCGATTGCTGTGTTTCCTCCGCCGACAACAACAACGTCTTGCCCTAAATTTATATTTTTACCTCTTGCAATTTGTTCGAGATATTCGATCCCTTTCCATATTCCAGGCAATTGTTCTCCTTCAACCCTCATTGAAGTTGCCTGCCATGAACCTACAGCTAAATAGACTGCATCAAACTCTCTTTGCAAATTTTCTAATCTTATATTTAAGCCGAGAGTCTTTTTTGTTTGAAGCTTAACACCAAGCTTTTCAATGCACTCTATTTCTTTATCTAGGATATCCTGCGGCAGTCTGTAATCAGGAATACCGTAGCGCATCATCCCTCCCATTTTGGGTTGTTTTTCAAAAACGGTTACATCATGCCCTTTTACTGCTAAATAATATGCAGCAGTCAGTCCTGATGGTCCACCGCCTACAATGGCAACTTTTTTGCCCGTTGCTTTAGCTTTCTTAGGAATAAAAGGTGTTTCTGACTGCAAATCATAATCTGCTACCGCCCTTTTAATCCCATTAATGTTAACGGCTTCATCTACTAAATTTCTTCTGCATTTTGCTTCACAAGTATGTGGACAGACCCTTCCACATACAATTGGGAAAGGATTTTTATCTTTTATAACTTTCAAAGCTGATAAGAAATTACCATTAGCAGCATGTCTTAAATAGCCTTGAATATCTATGCCGGCTGGACAAGTCGTCTGACATGGTGCTACGCAGTCTGCATTATGATCTTCTAATAACTGCTGCATTCTTACTTTTCTATATTCATTTATTTCTAGACTATTTGTGGTAATAACCATGCCCTCTGTTAATAGGGTATTACAAGACTTAACAATTTTATTTTCTTTCTCAAGCTTCACTATGCAAAGCCCGCATGAACGATTAGGATCATGAAGCCTTGGGTCATAACACAATCTTGGGATGTCTATATTCTCTTTTAGCAGTGCCTCCATAATGGTGATACCTTCTGGCACTTCTAACTTTCTTTGATTCACTATGCAATTGATCATTTTGGTTACCCCTCTATAATGTCATAAAATATGCTTTTCCTAGAACTTTTTTATCTACATTTCTTAATTTGTCAAAAGCGGCTCCTTTTGATACAAAAGGCTAGGTAAGCCGACTACGCTTTTTAAAGCAATGATGTAATAATGTAATTACATAACTAGGTTTATAATAAGATAAAGTCTACATTACTGACCTATTCATGTAGACTTTATAGTTATTTATCTGAGTTTCATTGCAATTTTTTCACACTCGTCTAATCTTGCTCCAGTAATATCAACATCAAAAACTTCTGCGATAACTTGAGTCCAACCGTGTATAAAATAAATCCATCCATCTTCAATTGTTAGATTTCTTACCGCTTCTTGTGCCTGTGCTTGATACATGAAGATTAAATCTCCTCTGTAGTTAAGCTCCCACACCAAAGAGTTTTCTGGATAGATAACATCATCAGTTAATGGTGAACCTGGTCTGTCCTTTCCTAGTCCCGTAGCATTAACAACTAGTGAATAAGGTTTAATAGCTTTCAAATACTTATCATTTTCTTCTGCCGTAGCACCTAATAAATATTCAAATGCTACTTTATCATTAATACCTTGTAATTTTTCTTTCGCTTCATCTAACCTTGGCTGACTTCTGTTTGCAATAACAATCTTGCTAGGTATATTTTTTCCAAACTTTTCTTGTGTTAAATAAGAACTAATTGCAAGGGCACTTCCACCAGCTCCCATGATGAAAACTTCTCCGTTGTGTTTTTCCCAAAAGCCTTCTGGAATAAAAGCTTCCATTGCAAGTCCGCTTGAAATAGGATCTTTAGCATGGCCTCTCAGCTTACCGTCACGTTTTGAAATACATGATAACTCTCTGAATCTCATAGCATGTGGATCTAAATAGTCAAATAAATCATATGCTGCTTCAAATAAGTCTAATTTATGGGTTGTTACTAAGGCTCCTAAAGAAAGTTCATCATTTTTAATAAAGTTCACTACGTCAATATAGTCTTGCTTATCTGCATGAATTTCCATATCAATGCCTTTAATAACAGCATTTTCAAGACCTAAAGCCTCTGCCCATTCTGGAAACACTTTCATAATTGATGACTTTGTTGTTGTAACTCCTATGAAATAAAATGTTGGCTGCGTAGCTTTTGCTGGTAATATAACGCTCATTTTTTCATCCCCCTATATTGGTTTTTATATATTGTTTTCCTATATTAACGATCCATATTTGTATTCATATATTTATGTTCTCATATTAATATTTTCTGTTGATATTCATATGTTTGCTTTATCCTATTTAGCTTTTTAAATTATTCTGATTTCCACTTTGGATTATCAATAATAACTGGCTTACCGTCTTGTTCAACGATGAGTTTTCTATAACCTTTTGTTTCGATTGTTCCGTAGTCATGTCCTGCATCAGCTCTAAAACAGAAGAAAGTAATAAGTGGCGTACTGCCTGTATTGATACTTCTATGAGCCCATCTTGCTGGTACATAGACCGCTTTGCCTGCAGATAACTTTTCTGCTGCCCATTCACCTTCTGGTGTTTCCATTAACATATAACCTTCTCCGCTTAAGCAGTAGTACACTTCTGCTGTATCTAAGATTGTATGGAAATGTCCTTTTGTCATAAAGTATTCATTGCCTACTTTACCTGGGTAAGTAATACTTGTTCCATATAATAAGTCTTGCATTACTTCTTCAAAACCCATCTCAGTAAAGTCATAGATTTTAGGATCTCCTGATTTAACTAACTCTTCGAGAGCAGCATCATCTGCAAACATCCCTTTCATATTTGAAGCATATCTTGAAGTTACCTTCTCATTTGTTGCTCCTGTTTTTAAATCAAAGTCTGATAAAAATGGTTTCATAATCATAGTCAATTACCTCTTCCTTTTAGTTTTTATAGTTTTATAGTGTATTTTTATGATCTTACAGCGCTGCTCTGGCTTCTTTAATCTTATCTACAAACTCTCTTGATAACTTAGTTATACTATCATAGTCACCTGTTTTTGCTCCTGCAATTAAGCTTCCGCCTGCTCCTACTGCTACCGCTCCTGCTTTAATCCATTCTGCTACATTATCTATACTTACCCCGCCTGTAGGCATCATATTAGCCTGTGGCAATGGTCCTTTTATTGCTTTAATAATCTTTGGTCCAAAAGCTTCTCCTGGAAAAACTTTAAGGATATCTGCTCCCGCTTCCATCGCTTCAACTACGCCTTCTATTGTCATAACACCAGGCATACAAGGTACTTGATATCTGTTACATAGCTTCACAACAGGTACACTTAAGTATGGACTAACTACGTATTCTGCTCCTGCTAAAATAGCTGCTCTTGCTGTTTCAGGATCAAGCACTGTTCCTGCTCCAATAATGATGTCTCCCTTATACTCTTTAGCAAGTTCTTCAATAATTCTAGTAGCTCCTGGTACAGTATAGGTAATCTCTATAGCTGCCGCCCCGCCTTTTAAACATGCCTCTGTAATTCTTTTTGCTTGCTCCCCGTCATCTGCTCTTACTACCACAACGAGTCCTGCTTCTGTAATACGATTAATAACTTTCCACTTATTCATAATCTATTCTCCTTATCTTTTTTTAAATGCTCTATTTATTTACTGCTTTCTTTCAAAAGCTTTTGATGGATTAAGTATTGTAAACTTTTTAATTTGTTCATCTGTCACGCCGTTCTGCTTTAATAGTGGAATAAAGCTTTCTATAATATAATCCAGCCCTATTTCTCCGCCGTAGCTCTTTAATCTCTCTCTTGTTACATCAAGACCGATTAATAGCTTATCTTCATAACCAGCTTCAATGAGTCTAAGGATTAGCCTAACTTCATCTTCATCTGAGTGATACTTAAATCTCCCTATTGTATCAAGTTCCATATAGACTCCAGTTTTAGCTACCTCAAGCTGATAAGTAAAATCATCAATACTTCTGTCTATATGGCAAATGATCATAGATTCCGCCATAACACCCTCATCACTTAAAAACTTCACTTGTTCTAAACCTGTTCTTGTTTCTGAGTGGCTCATAATAGGTGTGCCTGTTTGA
This sequence comes from Clostridia bacterium, assembly GCA_029239755.1. Lineage (GTDB taxonomy): Bacteria > Bacillota > Clostridia > Lachnospirales > Cellulosilyticaceae > FMMP01. The sequence continues at coordinate 77,324 of JARBUI010000012.1, forward strand.
AGCGATGCCTTTGCAGCTGCTCTAAAAAGCTTTTGGTATTCCTTAGTCATCCCTGCTGTATCTACTGCTGTTTTAATAATGCCTGCCTTAGCTGCTATTCTTTCACCTAGTTTTTCATCACCGCTTGCATACATGCCTGTTTGAAGTTCACTTACAAAAAGCTTAGTCAGATCTTCTTCAGACATATTGTGAATCCAGTGATTTTCAGGATAAAAGATAAGCTTATGAAATCCAGTAGAAGCTACAATGTCTACGCCTGTTTCTTCTGAGACTTTATAAAGGAGCTCAGCCATTCTGCCGCATCCTACAGGCTGTGCATCAACAATGCTCTTTCCGCCTAGTCTTTTAAATAATAGAACTTCTTCGAGCGTCTTATCATAGTCATCTATTCTTAGCGCTTTGTTTATCTTAGCTGATTGTCCATCTAGAAGAAAAAGATGTTCGTGACTATGGCAGAATCCGAGTTTACTGCTTAAGAGCTCTCCCTTTACAGTTATGATAGAGTGATTCATGATCATACTCCTTTCAGCTTTAAGCTAACAGCATATCCAGTAAATTTTGAGTAGAAGTAAGAACCATTTTTTCTACAGCTTCATTTGTAAAGGCTCCTATATGAGATGTTAGAATAAAGTTATCTAAAGTTAAGAGCTTTTCTTCTTTAGTCGGAGGCTCTGAGGAAAACACATCCTGAGCTGCACCTGCTATTTCTCCATTTACAAGAGCTTCATAAAGATCATTTTCATTAACTAACTCACCTCTTGAAGTATTAATGAGAAGAGCTGAAGATTTCATCTTACTGAAAACATCTTTATTCATAAATTCTTTTGTATCTTTTGTAACTGGCAGATGAAGTGAGATAATATCAGACTCTTTATAAAGCTCTTCTATGTCATAGCATCTCTCTATACCATACTGAGTTAAGAAGGCTTCATCTGTAAAGTACGGATCAAAAATAGATACCTTCATTTGAAGTCCAATTGCTCTTTTAGCAACTTCTTTGCCTATTAGGCCCCCTCCGATAAGACCAAGCTTCTTATCTGTAAGCTCTACACCTATCCTTCTGTCCCATCTGCCTTCTTTAACGTCTGCTGTATTTCTTGGTATATTTCTGCCTATTGCGAACATAAGTCCAATAGCAAGTTCCCCTACAGATACGTTATTAGTTCCCACAGCATTATTCACCTTAATGCCGAGCTCTTTAGCCCTATTTAAATCTATATTATCCATGCCTACTCCATACTTGGAAATAGCTTTTAAATCCTTGCACTTTTCTAATACACTTGCTGGCAGTGGGTCAATTCCGATGATAATTCCAACTACTCCTTCACCGGCACATTCAATGATTTCATCTTCTGTCATGGTGCGGCCAAGAGTATTTTCAATGATTTCAAATCCATTTTCTCTAAGCATGAGATAAGCTTTATCCTTATATGCTTTAAAAGATTTTGGTGTGATTAATATTTTATTACTCATTTTTGTCCCCCTATCTATTATATATTTCAAACTTATATTCTCTTTCCTTATGCAACTACATGATGCTGTTTTAATGTCGTTTTAATGTAATTTAGTACTTATGTTATTATGTAATTACATAAGTAATTATAATACATGTATTTATAAAAGTCTATAGGTTTTTGATTTAAATTTGAGATAATATTTTCCTTTTAAGCAGTTACAATATCCTTCTATTCACTTTTTACTTCAAATGCAAATTTATTTCTGTCACCTCTATAGAAGGCTTGTGAGTATTCTATAGGTGTCCCATCATATAAATAGACTTTACTTTCAATGTACTGAACAGCACTTCCTTTTTTTATATTTAGAGCTTCAGCTTTATCCTCTGTTGCCAGAACAGATTCTATTGATCTCTTCGCACTCGCTATTCTATACTGATAGTCTGTTTCTAGTACTTCATAAAGCGATCTATTTTCTAAATCTTTAGTTTCAATATCTGGGCATTTACCTTGAGGAAGATAAGTTGTAACAAGGACAATAGGATCTTGATCAGCGTATCTTAACCGCGATAACTTAACTACCTTACTTTGAACAGGAAGACTTAATGCATCACTAATCTCCTTATCACTTTCTATTTCGGTTACGCTTATTACTTTAGTTGATGGCGTAAGCCCTTGTCTATTCATTTCGCTGTAAAAGTTATCTAAGGTAGCTAAAAATCCCTGCTTAATTTTGGGTTTAGTAATAAATGTCCCTTTGCTCTTAATGCGATATAAATATCCTTCAACTACTAATTCATTAATGGCCTGTCTTACTGTTGGCCTGCTAATATTAAAGTACTCTCCTATCTCATTTTCCGTAGGAATAGACTCATCTAAATTTTTATGATTAACTTGGATATATTCTAATATTATTTTCTTTAATTGATAATAGAGTGGAACAGGAATTGATTTATCCAGAGTATTTGCGCTTGAAAATAGCATATCATAGCCTCCATTCTTTTAGATTATGTAATTATGTAATTACATTCTAATATAAGTTCCTGGATTAGTCTAGCCTTTTTTTAGTTCTAGCAAAGATTTACAGTAATCTAAAATGAGTTATTAGTCCTATTGCAGGAATAATAACTCATTTTAATCATTCTATACTTCTTTTTCCTTTAGTAATCCTAATCTATAATATTCAACCAATGTTAAAAGTGCCTGAATTTGATTCATTATATCTTTTCCAATATCAGTATCTTTTACCCGTTTTCTCTTATAGACCATCTCTATGACATTCATTGCTGTAACAATGTCTTTTTCAGAGGCAATGGCCTTTTCTACCCCTTCAAAAGGTTCATGAGAAGCAAGCTGCAAGCTGTATGAATTATAGATAAGTGTATAGCCTGCTATGCCAGTGACTTTTTGATAAGCCTTCGTAAATCCTCCATCTATTACAATAATCTTTCCATTTGCTTTAATGGGTGTTTCTCCTGATTTTACCTGTACAGGGACATGGCCATTAATAATATGTGATTCCTCTGAAGTAATGCCAAACTCCAAAAGTATCTTTTTAGCTAATTCCACTGTCTCTAATTGTTTATAATAAGCATTCTTATGCTCTATGCAGCTTTTTTTATCCCCAATAAAGTATCTTTCAAAGGTTGTCATTTTATCTTTACCAAACAAGGGTGAATGCGTTCCACACCATAAATACCACATCATATCCTGGCCTTTTTGATGATTTTTAGTACTACATTTATTAAAATACCCGTCTCTAACAATTTCTTCAAGCTTATCCAAATAAGCCTTTCCATAATATTCCTGTCCCTCAAGCTTTACAGTCTTAAATGTTCCATCATCATTCATTAAAATACATCCATGGTAAAGTAAGTTGTTATTATATACTTTATACATGCTTCCTTTTGAAAACATAAACTTAATATGCTGCTGAAGCTTAGTACTATGTAAAAATGAACTAACTAACCTTTCTACGACTTGTACTTCCTCTTTAGTAAGTCTATAAGGATCTTTTGGATCTACAGTGGTAAACCCTACATCCTTCAATGGGTATATAGCCCCTTCTATAGTAATAGTTCCCTTCCCAAAATCTATTCTATGGAGCAGATCCCTCTCCTTCATCGTTTCATCAAAGCATCGTTCTATTACTTGGTGTTCAAGCTTAAATTGTATTAAGGTTATGGCCTTATGCATAAGGGCAATAAGCTCAGTTTCATCTTTCTTTATTTCATTCTCTTCGTCAGTCATAGGAAGAAAAACGCTGTAATCTGTATTCTTGTAATAATTCATTGCAAAAGTGGCTAAAGGCACTAAGTTGATCCCATAGCCATCTTCTAATGTTTCGAGACTAGAATAGCTGCATGCTATTCTAATAACATTCGCAATACATGCTGCACTGCCTGCAGCCGCTCCCATCCACAATATATCATGATTTCCCCATTGTATATCAATAGAATGGTAATCCTGCATGGTATCCATCACTATATCTGCTCTTGGCCCCCTATCAAATATATCTCCTAGTACATGCAGGCGGTCTACTGCAAGACGCTGTATCAAATAACAAAATGCACACATAAACTCATTGGCTTTATTAAGGCTAACAATTCTCTCTATGATTTCATTATAGTATTGTTCCTTATTATGTGCGTCTATTTGCTCACTTAACAACTCTTCCATAACATAAGCAAACTGTTTAGGCAGAGCCTTCCTTACTTTTGAACGGGTATATTTAGAAGAAACCGCTTTACAAAGCTTAATAATTCTAAATAAGTTAATACGATACCAATCATCCATGTCTTCTTCTTTTTTAATAACTTGCTCTAACTTCTTTTCTGGATAGTAAATGAGCATCGCTAGGCTTCTTCTATCTTTCTCTGAGATCTCACTCATAAATAGTTCATCTATTTTAGGTTTAAGAACACCTGATGCATTTCTAAGCACATGCGAAAATGCTTCATATTCCCCATGAATATCGGACACAAAATGCTCTGTAGCTTTTGGCAAGTTTAAGATAGCCTGCAAGTTAATAATCTCTGTTATAGCTGTGTCTGTGGTTGGATACTGCTTGGCTAAAAACTTTAGTAGCTGCATATTGATAGATTCATCTTTGATAATCACTCTGCTTTCCCCCTCTTTATTGTGCGAATAATAAGATCTACATTTCTACAAGTGCAACAGCTTGACTGGAAATACCTAGCTTTTCTCCTGTAAATCCTAGTTTTTCCTCTGTTGTCGCCTTAACATTCACTTGAGTCACCTTTATCTGTAATGTCCCTGCAATATTTTCACGCATTTTATCTATATGAGGAGCCATTTTTGGACTTTGTGCTATAATTGTTGCATCAATATTATTGATAACAGCCCCTTTTTTATCTAATAGTTCCCCTACATACTTAAGCAGTTCCATACTGGATATACCTTTGTATTTCTGATCTGTATCCGGAAAGTGTTTGCCTATATCCCCTTCGGCTACAGCTCCTAACAAAGCATCCATAATAGCATGTATCAGTACATCTGCATCTGAATGTCCAAGAAGACCTTTTTCATGTTCTATTTGTACTCCGCCTATTATAAGCTGTCTTTCGAAAGCTAATCTATGAACATCATATCCCATTCCTATTCTTAACATCTATTTTTCTGCTCCTTTAATTTATTTTGATATTTATAATAAACTGCATATCACTTTTTATTTACCGACCTATTTATTAAGTTTTTACTTTTTATTAATAGTATCACACTTTCCTCCTAAAATCTATTCTCTGAAAGGCTCTAAAAATTTACATATCTGAACTCACTCATTGATAAAACTTCTTCAACCTAAACAAAGGAACAGGTTATATTCAAGCAAACTTAATTGCTGAGTATAACCTGTTCCTTTGTTTATAGCTCTATCATCTCAAAACTGTCTTTTAAATCATTATATAACTTTTGGTATAATTTATGGTATCTTCTATATGTTTGTACATTTATCTCTATTGGATTCTGCACCTGATCTGTTCCTATAGCTATTTGGCATGCTTCATTAATATCTTTATAAATTCCAGCCCCTACACCAGCCAGCAAAGCTACACCAAGTGCTCCCCCCTCTGATGATTTATTAGTGCAAATGGTACTATTAAACATATCTGCTTGAATTTGTCTCCAAAGTTTACTTTTTCCGCCTCCTCCAGAAGCCATCACCTGATTCGGCGTAATGCCCATTCCTTTAATAATATCCATACAGTCTGCAAGGGAATACGAAACCCCTTCGAGGACAGCTCTTAGTATATCATTTTTTGTATGAGACGCAGTCATACCAAAGAATACACCTTTAGCTTTAGGATTTAAGTGCGGTGATCTCTCACCCATCAAGTAAGGCAGATAGATGATTCCCCTGGACCCTACAGGCGCACACTCAGCCTCTTTAGTCATTAATACATAAGGATCTACATTCATAAATTTTGCTGTACTCATTTCACTCATGCAAAAGTTGTCTCTAAACCATTTTAAGGATAAACCTGCTCCCTGAGTAACACCCATAACATGCCACGCTCCAGGAACTGCATGGCAAAAAGTATGTACTCTTCCGCCGCTGTCTATCATTGGTCTATCTAGGTGTGCAAATACTACACCCGAAGTCCCTATCATAGTGGATACAAGTCCTTCTTTTATAATACCGTTTCCTATGCCTCCTGCAGCTTGATCTCCTGCACCACCTACTACAGGCGTGTTACTCATAAGACCTGTTATTTCAGCTGCTTTTTTGCTTATTTTTCCGGTTACTACAACTGATTCATAAACATCTGCTAAATAGTCTTTTGGAATCTCAAGCTTATCCAAAACTTCAGATGACCATTTTCTCTTACTGATATCTAACAGCTGCATGCCTGACGCATCAGATACTTCTGTTGCAAATTCTCCAGTTAACATATATCTGATATAGTCTTTTGGCAGTAAAATTTTTCTGCATCTCTCATAGTTTTCCGGTTCATTATTTCTTACCCATAATATTTTTGAGGCTGTGAAGCCAGTTAGTGCTGGATTTGCAGTAATCTGCATCAGTCTCTCTGCTCCAACTCTCTGGGTGATTTCATCACATTCTTTTGAAGTACGCTGATCACACCAAATAATTGATTTTCTAATAACACTGCCCTCTTTATCCAGCATAACAAGTCCATGCATTTGCCCAGATAGTCCTATTCCTTTGATATCTTTAGGATCTATGCTGTTTTTATAAATAATTTCCTTTATCGTCTCACATACTGCATGCCACCAATCCAGCGGGTCTTGCTCTGCCCAGCCTATTTGGGGTTGGTATAAAGGATACTCTTTTGTACTGGAAGCAACTGCATTACCCGCATGATCAAATAAGACTGTTTTTGTACCAGATGTACCTATGTCAATGCCAAGTAAATATTCCATTTTTTGAGCCTCCTGTGTGTTTAGAGCTTGATAACAGCTTTAACCACATCATTTTTATTTTGGATAACATCATCAAAAGCTTTTTTGGTATCAGCGAAGTCAAACTCATGAGTCACTATCCCTTTTACATCGATCTTGCCATCTGCAATGGCTCCAATAGCTGCTGGATAAATATTACGATAACGGAATACTGATTTAATATCTGCTTCTTTTCCCATGATCTGCATAAAGTCAAATTCTATAATATCTTTTGGTGCGAGTCCAACTAATACAATAGTTCCAGCTCTTTTAACTAAATAAGCACTTTCTTTGATAGTAACTTCTGCTCCAGCTGTTTCAATAACAACATCAGCTCCTTGACCATAAGTGAGCTCTGCTAATTTTTCTCTTAAGTTTTCATTTTTTGGATTAATGACAGCTGTTGCACCTAGTTTTTTTGCAACCTCAAGTCTCTTATCAATAATATCGGTTACGATAATATTTGTAGCCCCATAGGCTTTGCATGCTAGAAGCGTTACTATGCCTATACATCCAGCACCAAGTATAACCACTGTATTTCCAACTTTAACATTTCCTTGAGCTGCAGCATGCATCCCAACTGCAAGTGGTTCTACCAATGCCCCTTCTAGTGTGCTTACATTTTCTGGCAGCTTAAAAGCCATATTTTCTGGATAAGCAATATAGTTCATCAATGATCCATGATAAGGCGGTGTTGCCAAAAATTCTACATCTGGGCATAGATTGTATTTACCGCTTTTACAAAATTCACATTGCCCACAAGTAATCCCTGGTTCAAGAGCAACTTTATCTCCCACTTTTAATGTCGTTACGCCTTCTCCTATTTGCACAACTTCTCCAGCACATTCATGTCCTAATATAAAATCCCCATTAACTACGAAGTCACCTATTCTGCCATGTTCATAATAGTGAACGTCTGACCCGCATATGCCAACATATTCTAATTTAATTAAAACCTCTTTTGCTTTTGGAACAGGGATATCAATATCCCTGGTTTCCATATTATAAGTACTTGTCATATACACCGCTTGATTACGCATTACTTAGGCCCCCTTGCTTTTAGTAAAAATATGTTTATGTGTTATTTTAAATTTCCAGCTTTTTTATGAAGATCTATATACTCTTGCGCATTTTCTTTTGTAATAAGAGGACAATCTACAAGAATTGTTTCACGTTCTCCAGCGCCTGTCATAAGCTTATAAGTTAATTTTACTGCTTCTTCTGCAAGGGCATAAGCACTTTGAAGTGTGGTAGATGTCATTTCTCCTGCTTGAATAGCAAGACAAGCTTCTGCAGTACCATCAACGCCATAAGATAAAATATCAGTCATGCCAGCTGCTTTAGCTGCTTCAAGAGCACCTACTGCCATGTTATCATTCATAGAGATAATCGCATCTATTTCTCCATATGTTTGAATCCAGTCTTCCATAAAACGCATTGCTTCATCTTTATTCCAGTTTGCAATTTGTTCGTCTAATATCTTAACATCAGGACGTTTGTCAAAGAATGATTGCTGCCATCCTATTCTTCTCTTATCTGAATGCATGTTTCCAGCTGGTCCCATTAATACAACTACTTTACCGTTTTGTGGTATTTGTTCAAATGCTAATTCTGCATTTTTAGCTGCCTGTGCAACTGGGTCAGCATCTATTGCTCCTGCTCTGTCATTATCATTGATACGATTGTTAACTGTTACTACCTGAACCCCTGCATCCATAGCTTCCATCGCTGGTGCTACTTGTGCTTCTGAATCATATGGCTGTAAGAGAATTGCATCATACTGCTTAGTTACCGCATTTTCTATATGACTTGCAATAACTTCATTTTTACTTTCTCCATCAAATACATCTACTGTAACATCTTTATAGTTTTTTGCTACTTCATCTTTTACAGCGTTAGCAAGCCAAGCTGCAAAGGAGTCACTTTGTGCTCTTGCAATATATGCAATTTTATATGTTTTTTGAGCTTCTTCTGCTGGTTTTGCCTCTTCTGCAGGTTTTGTTTCTTCTGCTGCAGTTGTTGTTTCAGCTGTACCCCCTGCCTTTGGCTCAGCCCCGCAGCCTACTGTGAGTGATAAAGCAAGCATTGAACCCATCATAACTGCCATTAATTTCTTCATACTCTTCATAATAATTTCCCCCTTAGTTTTTTTTAAAATTTATATAAAATTTATATAAATTGCAAGTTATAAAGCACCTGGCTCCTTAGCCTTATTGCTGCTATCCACTAGCTTTTCATTGATATTTCCTTGTTTTTTCTTGTCTCTTTTAGTCTTAGAGCGAATATCGTAAACTACCGCCAGCGCTATAATAATACCTTTTACAATTTGCTGCATATAAGACTGAACACCCAAGAGATTCATAATGTTATTTACAAATCCCATAATAAATGCTCCTGCTAAAGTACCCATAGCAGTACCAATACCACCTGAGAAACTAGTTCCTCCAATGATTGCTGAAGTCATCGCTTCAAATTCAGCTCCGATTCCACCATTAGGAAGTCCTGCATTAACCCTTGACATAAAGAGTACGCCTGCAACACCTACAAACAATCCGTTGATAAGGTAAGCTGTCATCTTTGTTTTGTTGTTATTAACTCCTGAAGCACGGGCTGCTTCTTCACTTCCGCCTACTGCATATAAATGTCTTCCAAACTTAGTGTGATTTAACATGTACCATGTCATGAGTGTTGTTCCAATCATAAAAATAACAGGTATTGGGATAATCCCTATTGAATTTTGCCCTAGTGCTTTATACTCACCAATCTGATAAATGTTTTGCCCATCGGTATAAAGCAGCGCCGCCCCTCTGGCTGCTGTCTGCATTGCGAGTGTAGCAATAAATGGCGGTGTCTTAAATTTGGTAACCAGTATTCCATTAATCGCATTACAAAATACTCCTACGCTGACTCCCACTACCATAGCAATTTGCATTGATCCTGTCATTTTATATGCTGCAACTGACAGTACCCCTGATAGTGCAAGTACTGAACCTGCTGATAAGTCAATAAGACCACATATAATAAGCAGTGTTTCTCCAAATGCTATAATAGTTGTAATAGAAATTTGTCTGGAGATATTTGTTATATTTTTTGTGGATAAGAATACTGGACTTATCACCGAACATACGATAAACATGGCAATTAAAACGATATAAATGCTATACTTACTGGTTGCTTTAGCCCACCACTGATTAACTCCTTTACTATTCATCCTATCATCACCCCTTTGTAGCTAACTTCATAATATTTTCTTGGGTAAACTCTCTGTTTTCAAGCTCACCTGTTATCTTTCCGCCTGCCATAACATAAATACGATCACACATTCCAATAAGTTCAGGCAGCTCTGAGGAAATCATTATAATACTTCTGCCTTCCTTTACCAGTTCTGTAATAAGCTTATAAATTTCATATTTAGCGCCTACATCTATCCCTCTTGTAGGTTCATCTAATATAAGGATATCTGGCTCACACAACATCCATCTGGCTAACATAACCTTTTGCTGATTTCCACCGCTTAGGGAATCAATAGATGTTTCTAATGAAGGTGTTTTAACATTCATACGCTTACAAATCCCCGAAACTGTAGTATTCTCATCCTTAATATGTAGCCTTCCTTTGTAAATAAATCTCTCTAGCTTTGATAAAGCTACATTTTCTCTGACGCCCCTGACCCCTATAATACCATACCGTTTTCTATCTTCTGACAACATGACCATACCATGATTGATACTGTCTATTACTTTGTTAACCTTGACTTCTTTCCCTTTGATAAGGATTTGTCCTTGGTTAAATTCATCCAGACCAAAGATTGCTCTAGCAACCTCGCTTCTTCCGGCTCCCATGAGTCCGGCAAAGCCTATAATTTCACCCTTTTTGACATCAAAACTTACATCACTAAATACTGAATTATTTGTCAAACCTTTAACCTCTAATACAGTCTCACCAATTGCCACTTCTTCTTTTGGATAAATATTACTCATTTCCCTCCCTACCATAAGAGCAATAACCTTATCAATGTTTAATTCGTTTGTTGGCTTCGTATCAATCATAACGCCATCTCTTAAGATAGTAATTTCGTCTGCTATTCTAAATATTTCTTCCATTTTGTGGGAAATATAAATAATACAGACCCCTTTTGCTTTTAACTCAGCAATCTTACCAAATAGTATTTCAACCTCATTTCGCGTAATGGCGGAGGTAGGTTCATCCATAATAATAATATCTGATCCATAGGAGACGGCTTTAAGTATTTCCAACATTTGAATATCAGAAATTGTTAAATCTTTTAGCTGAGTAGTAGGATGATAATGTAACTTCTCTTGCTCTAACAATCTCACTGTTTCACTTCTTATTTTTTTCCAATCTATCTTGCCAAACTTATTAGTTGGTTCATTACCCAAAAACATACTCTGTTCTACCGTAATCTCTGGTATATAGTTAAGTTCTTGAAAGATCATAGAGATACCATATTTTCTTGCTTCTATCGGATTATTTATTTTTACCTCCTTACCGTTAATGAGTATTTGTCCTTGATCCGGCTGATAAATACCATTAATAATTTTCATCAGAGTAGATTTACCTGCTCCGTTTTCACCACAAAGCACATGAACTGTACCCTTTTTTACTGAAAAGTTAACATTGCCAAGCGCTTTAACTCCGGGGAATGATTTTTCTATATTTCTAAGTTCAAGTTTGGGCATTTCCAAATCCATACTCTCCCTCCTTTCTTTTAATGAACTATTAGATGAGCAACTTCTGAATTCATTCTATCTCTTTATTGCCAATCAAGTAATGTATTATGTTTCTATTGTTTTGTACTTTATTTCTGAATAAATAGTGCTTAGTATTCTTTTGTAAAATGGTACAATTTTTTTGAAAAATATCGCTATTAAAAAGTAATATTTCTTAAATCCTATATATTTTCCCATGTTTTTATATACAAAAAGCACTAATGCTCTTTTCGCATCAGTGCTCTCATAGTGTATTTTTTCTATATTCTTTTTTCTATGGATTCCTTATATTGTGTAACAGTCATCCCCGTTGCTTTTTTAAAAGCTTTAGAGAAATACTGCTGATCAGAAAACCCAACTTTTTCAAAAATTTCTTTTATCTTATACTCTCTTCGTACAATCATTTCTTTTGCTCTTTCAATTCTAATATCATTAATATAAGAAGATATATTAATGCCCGTCTCTTTTTTAAATAAATAAGATACATAGTGCTTAGATAAATTGATATGACTTGCAATATCCTCTAGGGATATTTTTTTCGAGTAATTTTCATCTATATATTCCATCGCTTTTTTCATAACATATTTAGAGTTACTTATGCGATATTCCTTTATACTCTTTATAACTTCACAGATGAAATAATTGACTAGCTCAACAATATCTTTCATTTTATTAAAATGAATAATTAAATTGTAATAATACTGATAGTCCTTAATATAACCTGAACCTATAAAACATTGCCCATATTTTTCAAATAAGGTATTAAGAAGATTAGAATAGAAGAGTTTAACTTCTAGTGTATTCATATGATACTTTTCAAATAGCTGCGCTAAATCCTCAAGATGTTCTTTACATTTTTCAATATTTTCTTCGTCAATATATTTAATAATAAGCTTTTTAAAATCCGTATCTAAACTAAATACACTAATGCTTGGGGTGCTCTTTTTATTCCCTTGTTTATCTTTTCCTTCGCTCTCTGCAAAAAGCAGTTTCGATCCGCTTGTATAAAATAACTCTTCTTCTTGGGCCATACAAGTTTTCACTATATTTTTTAAAGAAGATAGATTACTAAAGATGGTACTGCATACACCACTTAGTGTAATATTAAAATACTGCATGACCTTTTCTTGAATATAAGTTACTGTCTGCTCTGTGTTATTTTGATGCAATACATCCTTTGCTAATAGCATTTGAAACTTCTCACCTTTTTTTCTAATTAACACATGAATTTTTTCGTTATTACATATATCATAAATTAAATTGATTATGGCATCATCTATGCTGTCATTATTTTGTTTTAAATCGTCACTTTGTTTCTTTTCATCCTCTTTGATAAGTGTAACAAAAGAAAAATGACAGTTATGTGAAGGAAATTGTATTTTTAGATACTCATTTTGAAGTACCTCTTCATTTAAAATATTTTTATATAATAGATCCTCAAGTAATTTATCTTTTAATATAACCGCATTGCTTTCAAACTGTTCTTTTAATACCTTTATTTCTTTATCCTTATCAGGCATCAGCTCCAGTTGTGCTTTAACTTTGTTCATCGAGCCAATAAGTTCTTCATCCTCTATTTCTGACTTAAGTATATAGTCATCAGCCCCCAACTTTAAGGCCTCTCTCACATATTCAAAATCATCATAACACGTTAAAATAAGTATCTTTACCCACTTGTTTTTTTCACGTATTTTTTTTATCAGCCACATTCCATCTTTATGAGGCATCTTGATATCAGTAATAATAACATCTGGTGAATGAACCTTATATTGTTCGTATCCTTTTTCTCCATTAGAGGCTTCTCCTACTATAGAAAATCCTATAGCCTCCCAATCAATAGTTGACTTTAATCCTACCCTCACCAATACCTCATCATCTATAATTAATACTTTATACATGATTTTCCCCCTATCTGTTCTGTCTATATAAGTTATGCATTATTCATTGGCAGCCTAATTAATACTTTTGTTCCTTCTTCAACTTTTGATTTAATCTCAATACCATACTCATCTCCGTAATGCAGTTTTATTCTTTGATTAATATTGTTTAAGCCTACTGTACTAAACTTATCTATGCCTTGCTTATGAGTAAGTATATTATCTAAAATATCTTTATGAATACCTGGTCCATTATCCTCAACACTAATGTGAAGCACCTTATTATCCTCATAGGCTCTAATAGTTATGCTTAACGTCTCTAGGCTATCTTCGTCCGTACTGTATATAAGAGAATTTTCTACAATAGGCTGCAAAATTAATTTAGGTACAAAAGAGTTTAAACATGCCTCATCTATAATATATTCTATATCAAACTTCTCACTAAATCTTAACCTTTGAATAACCAAATAATTTTGTACATAGCTGATTTCATCTCGTAACAATATCTTTTCTTTTCCAAGGCTAATACTTACTCTAAGCAATTTTATAAGTGCACTCACTGCATTACTGATGTTGGTACTGCCTTGTATTTTTGCCATCCATTTAATCGTATTAAGTGTATTGTACAAGAAGTGGGGATTAATTTGAGCTCTCAGTACTTCTATTTCCATTTCTTTTTTCTGCCGCTCTTCTTCTATACTTTTATTTATCATAAGATTCATGTTATCTATCATGTTATTGAAACTGCTGCTGAGCTGACCTATCTCATCCTTACTTGTTATCTCTGCATGAATATCAAGATTACCTTTTTCAACTTTTTTCATGAGCTTCATTAATCTTTCAATAGGGCTTGTCACTCTGGCTGCTAAAAATAGCCCTAGAGTAATAGTGGTTATAAAGTACATAATACCTAATAAAATAATAAATCCTTGAATTTGCATAATTTCCTTGTACAAATATGCTGTAGGGACGGCTTTTACAAGCTTCCAACCAGATACATCACAGGTAGAATATATAGCCACCTTTTCTACCCCATCTTCTTGATAAGAGATATACCCTTGCTTTTCATTGGAACTTAATATATTTTCCATATAGGGTTTATGTTTAATATTGATGCCTATAGCTTCCTTGTTAGGATGACTTATGATATCCCCTTGCTGGGTACAAATAAATACTTCACTGCCTTCCTCTGCTATTAAGCTCTTATAGGACTTCTCTAATATTGTTTCATTTATATCTATTTTTAACACCCCTAATACTTCTAGTGTATTAAGGTCAACAATCGTCCTGCCTAAAGAAAAAAAGTACTTTGTAAACTGACTGGATAAGATTTGAGTTCTTTCCATACTTGTATTAACCCATACACATTCTCCCTTCGTAGTCTCAAGTATATCAAATACTTCGGGATCCTTATCAAGCTTAATAGCTCCTACTGAATATAACTTATTATCAACTAATAAAGATATGGCTTCTATATCTTGTCTTGAAGTAAATAATCCTCTGATAATATTCAAAAATTCAACTTGGCTCACTGAACTGTAATTATTAAGTGCTGCATTTATCTCGTTGTTAATAAATACTATATTAGAAAATTCTCTAAGATCCTTTAAAATAAAGTCTATATTTTCCGCTCCTTCGTACACAGATTGTACAGCTGAGTCACTATATTTTTTGGTAATAATCTCTTTAACTCTATAATAATAACTTGTATAGAGGAAGGTAATAGGAATAAGAATACATACTAATATAATAATGATTATTTTAAAGCGAAAACTATTGATTAATTTTACTTTATCCATAATATATACTCTATCTTTCATGTTAGATTATTAATTCTAGTATAAATCTTTTGGGCTGTAACTTCTGGTTCTAAGTCGTACCTCATCATGTTATAGACTTCATCTATTATGATTCTTTCAATATAATAAAAGTTTTCTACCTTAGGTCTATAGTACACATTCTTTTTTTTCCATGCCTCTAGTACCACATGAGATTGTTTAAGAGCTGTTTGGCTTATTCCTTTTCTCCCTGTCTTTAAGTCAGCTTCCCCTATATTTTCTTCACTGGAAATAGATTTTCTTGGAGGCAGACTCCCCCCTCCTGATTCTTCTAGAATAAGGGATTGAATTTGTGGTGAAGTAGCCCATACAATAAATAGCCATGCCGCTTCTTTTTCCATCTCTGTTGCATAATTATTAATACCAATACCAGCTCCGCCATAAATGTTTGCGCTTCTGACACTGCCATAGGGCAAAATACTATATCCTACCTCACCAGCTACTTTAGATATTGATGCATTTTCTATAGCAGAAATATTTTCATCCCAATTAAGCATCATAGCTACCTCTCCATTTTTAAAAGCTTCAGCTGTATCATACCAATTCCAATCCCTGCTTTCAGGAGATGATACACTATTAATTTTTTTATAAATCTTTAAGGCTTCTATAAAAGCTTCATTGTTAGTAATAATATGATTAGGTTTCTCTGTCCCAACTGTACTAATATTTTCGTCCTCAAAATAATCTCCTCCATAGGATGCCAGAATAGTCGAAAAGAGACAATAAAGCGAATTATGTTTCTGTCCCATATAACCAGTCCCATATTTCACCTCATCCTTAGGAACATTATTAGATATCCACTCTGAGACTTGTATGAAACGCTCCCAAGTAAATTCAGGTGTACCTGGAGTCCAATCAAATCCATTTTCCTCCATAAATTGTTCTCTATACTTATTGAATATGTCTTTCCTATAGAAAAAAATCATTGTAGTTGTATCAAAAGGAATACTGCGGAGTTCATTCTGATTGATAAAGTAAGATTCTATCATAACTTGTTCTTCAAAAAAGTCCTCTAATCCTCCTTGAATATGCGGCAGCATTGCATTGCTGTTATATTTATTAAGATTAGATAAATCTTGACTAAACCTATTGAGTGTCTGATAAGGATCTACATAAATAAGCGTAAATTTACCTGTCTTTGAAATAAAATCAAGATTTATTTTTTGTATCATACTATCAAAATCAAGTGCTACGATATTAATATTTATACCCGTTAATTCTGTAAAGCGTCCTACATGCTTAGTCAATATATCTGCATTAATATTATTTTCTACAATAAAATTTAAAGTTGTACCGCTAAATTGCTGCCAGTCAAAATTTTCCGGAACTTCTATGTTATAAGGATTATCTGTAGTGAGCTTAGCAGTGATTTGTTTTTCTTTACTTCCCCGCCTAAGGTCATCCTCAGATATGTTAAATAGCATCTTATATATTAATAATGCGCTTATTCCTATGACTATAGCCATACCAATGAATCTTAAATATTTTTTTGTCATAGCTACTTTCCCCCTGGACTAAATTTATGAATCTATTATTTGTTACTTAATCACTTATTATTATTCTCTCTCTTTCCTATTTCAAAAAAAAGAGACTTGCAGACAAGTCTCTCTATAGTTTAATATCAACATTGGCTCCTCTATATGGGTTAACCGATAATTCCATATTCTTCATCATTTCTGTTACTTGCATACCGCTTTGCTCTGATAAATTCATTGCCATTTTTGTAACAGCTAGTCCCACAGCTGTTCCTGTATCCTTCATAGCTACTAGAGTACTAAGAGCTGCTATATCCATAAAAATCCTCCTATGTCTATTTATGTACAGAAATATCATACTAAATTTATTATACATCTTTTCTTTAAAAAACTCAATTTAATCTCTTTTCAAAATACCGTATCCCATTTATCGGCTAAAATGTCCAATAGGGTTTCACTCCACGCGCAATAAATAAGGCACAATTCCCCTCCATAGATAGGAACTGTGCCTCATTAGTTGTACATTTCATAGATTAGCCTTTTAATGCGCCCGTCGTAAAACTCTTTTGAACTTGTTTGCTCATAGAAATATAAATCAACACTGTAGGTAAAGTGGCTATTACAAGACCTGCTCCTAATTCTCCCCATCTGGTTGCATACTGCCCTACCATTCCCATAATACCTACTGTAAGGGTTTTATACTCTTGTTTGCTGACAAAGGTTGTCGCAAACATTAATTCATTCCAGCAGGATAAATAGGTGAAAATTGAAATGGTTGCTATAGCAGGTTTAATGAGCGGCAGCATAATTCTTGCAAAAATTTGATAAATATTAGCTCCATCCAGGCATGCTGATTCTTCCAGTTCTCTTGGCAATGTTCCAAAAAAACCAACTAAAACAAAGATTGCCATGGGCAGTGAAAAACCAATATACGGTAAGATTAACGCTGCATAGGTATTGTAAAACTGTGTCTTCTTAAGAAAAATAAATAATGGCAATAAAGTACTATGCATAGGAATCATAAGTCCCAATAAAAAGACGATCAGCATTGTTCCGCTTAGCTTCCACTTCATCCTGGCTATTGCATAAGAAGCCATTGCTGCCAGAAGGCTTGTAATAATAACAGAAGCCACTGTAACAATAATACTATTAATAAAATATCTTCCTATATTTCCGTCGAAAAGAGCTCTTGCATAGTTTCCCCATAATAAGTTTTGAGGAAGTGCCAATGGATCTTTCCCAAATATCTCCTGGTTACTTTTTAGTGAAAACATAATGAGCCATATTAACGGATAGACCTGGACGACAGCAATCAATAAGAGTATAACTCTTTCCCCATATGTTTTTATATTATTCATTCCATGCTTTGTATTTCTTGGTGCATGCTTTATTTTTATTTTACTAATAGAAGGTTCATCTAAGTTTTTTACATTTTCCAATTTTAACACCCCCTTACTAATACGTTATATTTTCAGCTTTAAAAAACTTTTGAATAAATACAGTAAAGATTAAGCACTCTACAATAATAAAAATGGCCATTGAACTGCCATAGCCGTATTTATTTTGCAAAAAGATCGAACTGAACATTAATGTTGTAGGCACTTCTGTTGAATGAATAGGACCGCCCTTTGTTAAAACATAAATAAGATCAAACGTTTTTAAAGACCCAATTAATGCAAAAGTAACACATACTTTAATCATAGGAGCAATGAGAGGAATAGTAATTCTCATAGCTTTTTGAAAGTTACTGGCTCCATCTACTTCTGCCGCTTCATAGATTGTAGTCGGAATAGCTTTAATTCCAGAATAAAGAAGCAGCATATGATACCCAATATATTGCCATATGATAACAAAAAAAGCACTTCCAAGGGCTGTCTCAGGAGTCGCCAGCCAATTACGCTGTAAAAAGTCAAGATTTAATATGTCTAAGAGCTTATTAAGCATACCATATTTAGGCTGATAAACTTTCATCCACAGCTGTCCAATAACGGTAGTTGAAATGATAACTGGAATAAAATAGACTGTTCTAAAAAATCCTTCTCCCTTTATACCTTTTGAAATAACAATGGCAAGAATAAGTGCTAAAGGAACTTGAACAAAAACTGAAAAAAAGGCCACTAGAAATGAATTTTTGATTGCCATAGTAAATCCATCTGTATTATTAACAAATAAGTCTATATAATTTTTAATTCCTATAAAGGTTGGTTCACCGATACCATTCCAGTCCAAGGTGCTGTAATAGGCTGAAAAGAATATAGGCACAATGATAATCATAAAGAAAACAAGAAATGCCGGAAATACAAAGAGAAAGATTGCTTTTTTATCACTAAAAACTTTATCCACTAGAACACCTTCTTTCTTAGCAAGAATCAGTAACCCTAAGAGCTGATTACTGATTCAATGATTTAAGTTTGTTATTTGCCGCTAACTTTTTATTTCAGTGCATCCATTTCATCTGCAAATTGCTCTGCTGTTTTAGTTCCTGCAAATACTTCCTGAACTAATGTTTTATGTTTCTCTGCAGCTTCACCGCTTAACTTTGTATCCCATGCAAGAACAAAGCCTGTAGATCCATTTGCAAGATCAACCATTTGCTGTACAAGTGGATCAATCGTTTCACCTGTTGTATCAACTTTCCACGCTGGAAGTCCTGCACCAAGAAGAAAGCTTTCTTTTGCCATGTGCTCTGATACATAAGCTGCAAATTCTGCTGCTGCTTCTTTATGCTTAGTATTATTATTTACCATGAAACAGTCAATTGCTCCGCCTAAGAACTCATCTTTATTGCCTTTTGTTCCTGCTAAACTTGGGAAGTTTTTAGCAACAACTTTGTCTTTAACAAGTGAAATTTTATCATCTTGAACTTCACCAGCAAACCAGCTTCCAATATAGAACATTGGAACTTCGCCATTTAGAAAAGCTACTTTCGCTTCGTCATATGTAAAAGCGAGTGATGCCTCGTCAAATGCTTTTGCTTTAACTAAATCGGTAAGCATCTGAGCACTTTGAACAAATTCAGGTTGTTTAAAAGGAACTTTTTTCTCAAGTGCTGCATTAGATCCCTCTGCTCCAGCCGTACGAAGTGCTAGCACGTTTTGGAAGAACATGAGTGGCCATCCATCTTTTGCTCCAACAGAAAATGGAACAATGCCTTTTGCGTTGAATCCTTCAACAGCTGCTAATAGTTCTTCATATGTATCAGGTACTTTTATGTTGTTTTGTTCAAACATTTCTTTGTTACAATATAAAATACCTACCCATGAAACGAATGGTAATCCGTATAGTTTATCATTATAGGTTAAATTTGCTGTTTGACTTGGAAGTAAGTTTGCTTTTTGTTCAGGAGTTAAGTACTCTTCTATTGGAAGGATTTGTCCTGCATCTACGAAAGGCTGTGCAAACCCAGCTCCCCAAGAGAAAAATACATCTGGTCCTTCATTTGCAGCCATTGCTGTCTTAATTTTTGTTTTATACGCTTCATTTTCTGTAGCGTCAATCTCGATCTCTACATTTGGATGTTCTGCTTTATACTGTTCAAGCACTTTCATAAAGGATTTTGCATTAGCATCTGCATCTGTAGTCCATAAATGCCATACATTTAATTTAACTTTTTCTTCCGTTGGTGTTGCTGCTGGTGCTTCTTCTTTTGCAGCATTGTCTGAAGAAGCTTCTGCTGCTTTAGCAGCTGGTTCCTCTGGTGCTTTTGGTGTCCCCCCACATCCGACACTTGATAAAGCCAAGATTCCGCTGACAGCGAAAGCTAACAATTTACTTGAAATTTTCTTCATACCCTTCTCCTCCTAAATATGTTTTTGTTACATTTATATAATACAATCTTTTAAATTATCTTTTAATATATATTTTTTACTTAATTCTTTAAAAATCTTACCTGTATTTTATGCATTATTTATACTTAACGAAAAAGTCATCACAAACCGCATCAAAAAAAGCTCCATTCTTACTTTTTGGAGCATTTAAAGTGTGATTCTAATTTTCATTTACCCTCATTTTTTTATACTCTGTCATTGACATCCCTATGTATTTCTTAAAAGAAGTACTAAAATAATTAGCATCTGGAATGCCTACCTTTTCTCCTATTTCATACGCCTTTAGCTCTGTATTCCTGACATATTCAAGAGCTTTTTCCATTCTAATTTTATTAAGATAATCTTTAAAAGAAATTCCCTTTTTTTGCTTGAAGATCCTGCTCAAGTAACTTGGATTCATATAAAAGTGACTTGCAATTTTATTTAATGTAAGGCCATAATCACTCATATTGTCCTGAATATAACTCGAAATATCTTCCATATAGTCATTCACCATATGAAGCTTAATGGAATTAATATTTTTAGTTAGCTTTTGTGCTAAAGTAACAACCAGCGCTTTAGCTTGCGGTATGTTTGTAATAGAGGCAACTTCTTTGAAAAAGTCTTCTTGGTAATAGCCAATGTCATCTATTTTAATATCCATAGAAGTAACCATATAAAATAAAACTGAAATCATTCGTGATGTCTGAATTCTAATATGGATGGTAAAAGCGTGTTCTCCTATATTGCTATATTTCCCAATGTTTTCATATAAACTGTCAATATAAGCAATCACCTGTTCATGAAGTCCTGCTTTAATCAAAAACTGTAGCTGATCCATAGCATTTTCCTGAAGAATAGGTAATGGATTCCCTTTACTATTTATAATGTCTAGGTCCTTATAATAAATAACCTGATTTTCACCTAAAACAGCTTTAAACTGCAAAGCAGTTATAGCTTCACTATAAGAATCTTTAACTTCTTCGATCTGCTCTTTTATACTGCCAATGCCAATCGTAATATCCCATTTAGGATGATTACTTTTGAGACTGCTAAATAAATAACTGCATTCTTCAATCAAACTAATTTCTTGGTTGTTACAGAAGATTGTAATATTTTCTTTAGAGTCTACTAGAATATGAACAAAGGGAATTTCTTTAAAATAACACTCTAAAAGATGCTGAGCACTAATTAATGCTACAAGCCTTTCCTCTTCTGAATTCCCTTCTTCTGTATTAAACACAATTTCAATAAGCGCAAGCTGAAAAAAGGCATTTTGAATCTCTAATTTTAGAAAAAGCATCTTATCTTGAATCTCTGCAAGAGAAAACTTATTTCTAAAAAGCTCAATAAAAAATTTCTCTCTTAGATAAGGAATATTATTTTCCAGCTGCCTCCTAATCATATCATTTTCGTGCTCGCTTTGCTTTTGTTTTTGAATCTTTTCTTTGACATTAAGTACTGCTCTTTCAACTTCTGATTCTCTGATAGGCTTTAGGATATAGTCTTCTATACCGATTTGAATACTATTCTTTGCATATTCAAATTTATCATATCCGGAAACAACTATAATTTTAATCTTAGGGTAGCTTTCTAAGATTTTTTTTGACATTTCGAGTCCGTCAGTCATAGGCATATTAATATCTGTAATAATTAAGTCCACTGAGGTTTCTTCTAAAAAGTCAAATACTTCTGCTGCACAACTGGCCTCACCTATGATTTGGCAGCCTATCCGTTCCCACTCAACACACTTTTTTAATAATTCTCTAATAAGATATTCATCATCTACTAATAAAACGGTTAGATAATCAGTTTTCAAAAGTGCCCTCCTCGCTTATTGGAATTTCAATAGTAATTTTCGTCCCTTTACCCCATTCACTTGAAATAGTAAAATGACTTGTATCCCCAAAAAGTATTCTGATACGTTCTCTGGTAGCTGGAATTCCAATACTTTTCTCACTGCTTGTATTTAATAGAATTAACTCCTCTTTTGATATGCCTATACCATTATCTTCAACTGTAAGCTGTACCTTATCACTTATTTTCTTTATTCCAATTTTTATCCATCCCCTGCCCCCTACTGAGCGAATACCATGATAAATGCTGTTTTCTACAAGTGGCTGCAATATAAGCTTAGGAACCTTTATCCCTAATACCTCTTCATCTATATCATATTCTGCATCAAATAAGTCTCTATATCTAATCTTTTGGATGTAGAGATAATTTTCTACAGTATCTAGTTCTTCTTTAATAGAAATAATATCTCTTCCATTGCTAAGACTTGTTCTATAAAAGTTTCCTAGGGCCCTTAAGCTGTCATAAGCTTCTTGACTGCGCTCCAGCATAATGAGCGAGCTGATAGAATCTAACGTATTATATAAGAAATGGGGCTTGATTTGTTCCATAATGATCCCTAGCTCCGCTTTTCTTTTTGTCTTCTGCTCATGTATAATTTTTCGTATCAATTTATGTATCTCGTCGATCATAATATTATACACGTTTTTAAGCATACCAATTTCATCATTATTTGTTTTAATAGAGACAGGATTAAAATTGCCATTTTCTACATCTTTCATGGAATTAATCAAAGTATGTATAGGGTTTGTTATAAGTTTAGAAATAAAAAATGATCCTAACAAAAGTAAGATAATATTGACTAATACAATAGCCACTATCCCTATATTAAATACATTGAGTTGTTTAGACAACTCTTGAAACGGAATGATTTTAATAACCTTCCACCCGTACTTATTATTCTTTACACCTGTAACCATCATATTGATGCCATTTATATCTGAAATACTCCAGAATTCATTTTCTTTATCAAGTTGTTTCAAGAACACTTCTTCGTTAAAACCTTCTATTGGATTATGATTGATGATAGTCTGCCCATTTACATCTTTAACCAATATCGCAGCATTTTTTTGTTTGTTTAATCCAAGTGATTTTTCTAAAACCCTTTGATTTAAATTGATGATTAAAAATCCTATTCTTTCTTGCTTGTACAAACTGTTTATAACTCTTATAAAGGAAATACTTTCATTATTCTTAGCATCAATTAGGCCTTGCTGATTAAGCGTAAGAATAAATCCCCCCTTTTTATTAACAAGCTCTTCATAAAAAGGCATTTCCTGAATGTCTTTAAGTTCAATAACTTTTAAAGACGTCTTCTCTGTATAATACTTTTTCCCAGAATTACTAAAAACATATATTGAAGAAACTTTAGAATTAAAATTATTAAATTCTTGTAAAAATCTATCTAACCTTTTGTAACTTGGTAATTGGCTCCTAGTATCATCTTCTAAAATTTGCTGTACATTTTGATTAGCTAAGAGGATTTTAGAATAATTATTAATATCTTCAATAACGAGTTCGAAATTACGGCTGTCTGCTTCTATGCCTTGTGTTGCTATCTCTTCTATTTTCTGGTTCATGTAGTATGTATTAGTCTCTTGATAAATAAACATACTTAATAAAATACTCATAACGATTAATGTAAAATAGTATAAGATAATTTTATTTCCTATCTTCATCTTACTTAGCTTTTCTATCACTTTCTTAGATAAAGTCTGTAACAAATCCCCACCACCTAATTGCTGCTTAAAATACTTCTCTTATTTAGTTAAACTTGTAACACTATTTTTAAAGTTTATATTTATATTAATAATATGTATATTATAGCATTATCTATTAACATAAAACAATTAAAGATTTAGTGGCTCTATGGTTCATCTCATTATGATTGCTATAGATAATCGTTATTAATTCCATGCACTCAAAAAAACCAGATGCTTAACGCATCTGGTTTTAGAAGTAGCGGAAGAGGGATTTGAACCCCCGACACCACGGGTATGAACCGTGTGCTCTAGCCAACTGAGCTATTCCGCCAAAAAAACATGGTCGCTATAGGGCT
>JARBUI010000025.1 GCA_029239755.1 Clostridia bacterium
AGTGCAATACTTTCAAAAGATATATTCCTCGATAGCTCAGCGGCAGAGCATTCGGCTGTTAACCGAAGGGTCGTAGGTTCGAACCCTACTCGGGGAGTTTAGATAGTACAAAACGCTATCAGGTCTCAAAAACAACTTGAGACTCTGGCCCATTGGTCAAGCGGTCAAGACACCGCCCTTTCACGGCGGTAACAGGAGTTCGATTCTCCTATGGGTCATTTATTGGTGATGATGCGACTTAGGGAAACACCCGTTCCCATACCGAACACGCAGGTTAAGACTAAGTCGGCCGATGGTACTTGCTTGGAGACGAGCTGGGAGAGTAGGTGATTGCCAATATATTAAATTTACGGCGACATAGCCAAGTGGTAAGGCAGAGGTCTGCAACACCTTCACCACCAGTTCAAATCTGGTTGTCGCCTTATAAAGAGTTTAGTTAATTTCTAAACTCTTTTTTATTACTCACTTATTAATAATTTCTTACAAAAGAAAAGTAAATAAATGGCTATAATATGCATATAGTATTATATGCTTAGTAATTTTTAAAACTGTACGAACAATATGGCGACATAGCCAAGTGGTAAGGCAGAGGTCTGCAACACCTTCATCACCAGTTCAAATCTGGTTGTCGCCTTAAAAAAGGTCCTAAAAGGAGAATTAACTTTCCTTTTAGGACCTTTTGTTATAGTGAATATTTATGACTTATATTGACTTAACTCAGTTTTAAAGTAATCAGTGATATTAGTAAAGTCGTGTATATGATAGATCAGTTTATTAATTTCATTTGTGTATTTAGTTACATTAGCACTTACTTCTTCGGAAGAAGCTGAGTTCTCTTCAGCAATAGCAGCTAAGGATTCTATATTATTAAAGGCTATTGAAATACCATCAGCATCATTTTTTAATTCTGTAATAGTCTGAAGCATAGACGCAGATACCTTTTGAATAGCATCATTTGCCTCAGAACTTATATTTTTAACGCTTTCAAGACTTTTTGTTTCAACTTCCAGTGAAACATATTCTTTTTGAAGAGCTTCAACAAAGCTATTGATTTCTTGCACAAAATGATCTAGGTGATTATTAATTTCATTTACGGCACCTTTAGATTGTTCAGCAAGCTTTCTAACTGCTTCTGCTACGACAGCAAATCCACGGCCTTCTTCACCAGCTCTTGCTGCTTCTATAGAAGCATTAAGTGCAAGCAAATTGGTTTGTTCAGCAATACTTGAAACCATGCCGACAATACTAGTAATATTCTTGGCCTGATCATGTAAATATTCACTCTTTTGATTAATCATAGTGAAATGATTAAGGGTGTTAAATATGTTTTGGCTGGTATTACTTACATTTTCATGGCTGCTGTTAATTTTTTTCATTGCAACAGAGAGTTCTTCTTTATTACTATCCTCATTTTTAACAATCTGCCTAAGAATTTTAATATTATCACTAAGCACTGAGGCTGCCTCGGTTGTGTTTTCAGCCTGTGAAACAGCGCCAAGAGCAACTTGTTCTACAACATCAGAAATTTCAGATGAGGTTTCTAACATATTATTGGAGATGATATTAATATTTTTGACAAAGGTATCCATTTCATCTGTAACACCTTTAAATCCAACGAAATCAGCTTGTATAACTTTTTTGTATTGATTAACAGAATCAAATAAAACTTCAAAGAAGTCATTGGTTGAAATTTTACTGTGATGGATATAATCTTTTAGAATAAGTCTTTGAAATTCTTCTTCAAGGTGTTTTTTAGGCTTTAAAAGCAGAGATACACCAATGGAAGTTATGAGAGCCCCTCCAAATGCAAGACCTAAAGACTTATACCATAAATCTAAACCTATAATAGGAGTAAATAGCAGCACATTGCATAGCATAGAAAAAATACTAGCTTTTATAGGAATACTTTTTATAAATCCAAATGATAGAAGGTGATTAAATAAATATTTTTTGCGATAAAAGATAGTTTCTTGGAATTTAAGTTTGACAGCTAAATAATCAGACTTTCTTTCAAGTTCCTGAATTTCGACTTTTTCGCCAAAAAATTCTATGCACCCTTCGAGTAACCCGTAAAAATAATCAAACATGCCTCTTTTAGATTGATATGTAAATATAGCCTCTGTATCAGAAATGGGTTCAATAGAAACAAGAGGGGGCTTGGCACCTGCAAATTTCTTAGTCATTACAACATGAATATCAAAAAGTGATCTTAAAAAAGAATACATGCTGTGTCCTTTAAAAAAAGAAGGAAAATCAGCATGAAAAGCTAAAATATTATCTTTGCCAATAGATTTCCAAAGCTGCGCGGTTGATATATTTATCTGTTCTGATATGCGCATAATAAGTTTTTTTACAACATCATCATCTACATTTTCAATAGGTGAAAAAATTTTATTTTGCTCCCAACCCATTTCGGACATAGCTTTTTGAACAATAGGTTCGCCGTAAAGCTTTTTACACGTTTTCATCCAAGTGGATACCACTGTACCTTTCATTGAATCACCATCCTATAGTTAAGTTATATATTCTCATTATACACGTATAGACAGCTTTTGTTAATCAAATTTATTAGCAGAAGACGTTAACTATAAAATCTTATACTTTTTAAAGGTTTCTTGTCATTGTTTATGGAATTAAGAGATACACTGTTTAAATGGGCAGCTTACCTATGATATACTATGTTAATAATAGAAAATAGGAGGCAGCTAATGAAACTTATTAACTTCGAAGTAGATGGAAACAAGTACAGCGGCGTATTACAAGATAATAAGATAAGTTTAGGAGAGAAAGTATATGATCTAGATAAGGTTAAAATATTACCGCCGTGTATGCCGTCAAAAGCTGTTTGTGTAGGCCTTAATTATAGAGATCATGCTGAAGAATTAGGGATAGCTATACCTAAAGAGCCTGTTATATTCATGAAACCACCTACAACTATAATAGCTCATAAAGAGAATATTATTTACCCTAAAATGTCAACTAGGGTAGATTATGAAGGAGAATTGGGCGTTGTTATTAAGAAGACTGCAAAAAATGTTGATGAGAAAGATGCTAAAGAATTTATATTAGGTTATACATGTGCAAATGATGTTACAGCGAGAGACTTGCAAAAAAAGGATGGGCAGTGGACGGTCTGCAAATCATTTGATACTTTTTTGCCAATAGGTCCAGTTATAGAAACCAGTATAGATCCTGATCATTTAGAAATTAAGACATATGTAAATGATGAACTAAAGCAGCATTCTAATACAAAACATCTTATTTTTAATGTTTATTTTTTAATAAGCTATATTTCACAAGTTATGACATTACTGCCAGGAGATATTATATTAACGGGGACGCCAGCTGGAATAGGGCCAACTAGATCAGGAGATAAGGTGAGTATTGAAATTGAAAAAATTGGAACATTAATAAATTATGTTAAATAATTTTAGAAAAAAATTTTAAAATGTATAAAAGCTAAAAAAAATGGGAACAAATCAAAGGAGGGTATAAAATGAACTATCTAGTTGGAGATGTAGTGCAAATGAAGAAGCCACACCCCTGTGGTACTAACGAATGGGAAGTACTAAGGGTAGGTGTGGACTTCAAATTGCGCTGCCTTCATTGTAATCATTTAATTATGATATCCCGCGAAAAATTTGAAAAGAATGTTAAGAAGGTACTTAGAAATGCAAAGCAGTAAATAAATATCTAATTTACCCATGATTTGCGAAGCTAGTATATAAAAAGCTTGTATTATAGAATGTTTTGTGGTATGATTATTAACTGTAATGATTCCTTGCTCTATACAAAATTAAGATATAGGGCCAATGTCCAAAAGGAGGTGCCAACGTGAAAAATTACGAATTAGCAATTGTGTTGTTTTCAACATTAAGCGAAGAAGAAAAATTAGGAACACTTGAAAAAGTAAAAGAACTTATTGTACGTTTTGGTGGAGAAATCAAAAACGTAGACGATTGGGGCAAAAGAAAGCTTGCTTACGAAATCGACAAACAAAGAGAAGGCTTCTACTATTTCATCCAATTTAATGCAGAAACTTCTACTCCAGCAGAAATCGAAAGTAGAATCCGTATTATGGAACCAGTTCTTCGTTATTTAATCTTATCTCTTGATGATAAATAGTATAATTACCTGAAAGAAGGGGTTTGAGTATGAATAAAGTTATATTAATGGGACGCTTAACGAGAGATCCCGAAGTGCGTTACTCACAATCTGCAAGTCCAGTTGCAGTTGCAAGATATGGACTAGCTGTTAGACGACAATTTGCAAAACAAGGTGAACAAGACGTAGACTTTTTTAACATTGTAGCATTTGGAAAAGCTGGAGAATTTGCAGAAAAATTCTTTAAAAAAGGTCAAATGGTTTCAGTTGTTGGAAGACTGCAAGTAAACACCTGGGAAGATCAGCAAAAAGTTAAACATACTTCAGTAGATGTGGTGGCAGAAGAACAGCATTTCGCAGAAAGCAGAACATCATCAGAATCACGTGGTGTGATGATGGATACTCCTATGAATAGACCCGCAGCAGCTCCCTCTTCAGGAAATTCAGTAGAAGGCTTCATGCCGACTAACATCGAAGAAGATGATGATTTACCATTTTAATTAACGATTATTATTAAAGTGAAGGAGGGAACAATACAATGGCAATGCAAAAAAGACATAACCGCAGAAGGCGTAAAGTTAACCAATTTGCTGGTGACAATATTAAGAAAATAAATTATAAAGATATTAATACGCTTAAGAAATTTATCTCTGAAAGAGGTAAGATTCTTCCTAGAAGAATTACAGGTAACTCTGCTAAAGCACAACGTAAATTAACAGTTGCAATTAAACGTGCAAGACATATAGCACTTTTACCATATACACAAGATTAATTATTACTGAACGGGTTTACAACTTATAGAGAAATAAATAAGCACACACACAAATGCACACCACTACCTTAACAGGTAGTGTTTTTTTTGTATGAAGAAGAGAGAAACATAATGTATACTAGAATTAAAAGCAACTTATATGGTATAATAAAAAAACATGAGTTATAATAGCGTATAATTAAATTAGGAGGCATATCTCACTATGAAACAAAGTTCAAAAAGTGTTACGGCTTTTATAGGTCTAATACTTATATATATTTTATTAGCCAGAGCAGGTATTTATAGTACAGCAGGCATTGTGCTGTTTCCTATTTTGTCCATTCCCCTTGCTATCTGCCTTATAAAAAATAAATTACCATTAGGATTAGACTTTCTATTTAATATAGCTATTATTTTAGGAATCTATCTTTTAACGAACAGCATCCAGAGTGTTTCAGTATTCATTATAAGTATATGCATTCCTGCCTATGCAGTAAGTGTATTGCATAAGAAGCGGGTTCCACTCCCAAATATGATTATGTATGTTTCAATACTTATGGCAGTTATCATCTTTATTTATATAGGGATTATGAAATATTTAGGTGTAGATTATGAATTGCAGTTTAGGACATCCATGGATGCTGTTAAGCAATTATATTTTGAAGCGCTAGAGACTATAAGCCGTTTATCTCAGGAAACTAATGTTTTAGAGACGAGTATGATGAAGGAACTTATTACACTCATAATAGATACCATTAAGCAGATCTTCCCGGCATTAATCTTAACTGGAGGATTGCTGCTTACAACAACTCAAGTTATCGTATTAAACATGTTGGTTAAAAAGAAAGGCGAGAGACTCCGCAGTCTAAAAGAGCTGTTTAATTTTAGATTATCCAAAGTTACAGTTATTCTCTTTTTTATTGCAATTATGCTGCTTACCTTTGGTCAGGGGATAGATGAGGTCGTAAAGATTCTATCACTTAACATATTCTTTTTTCTGGAGTTTCTTATGAAGGTAATGGGAATTGTTTCTATACTTGTACTAATCAAAAGGTCTCATGTTAATACGGGCATTAAAGTATTAGGGTACATGATATTAGTTATTCTTATTATTACACCAACGAGTATCCTCATGATGTTCGGATGTTTTGATACAATGTTTAATTATAGAAAAGCGGAGATTATTGTATAGTTGGGGAAGGGAAATAAATATGAAGAATAAGAAAAAAAGTAGTTTTTCGTATACTATGAAAATACTAAGAATTTCCCAGGTTTTTATGATTGTTGGTATAGCAGCAGCAGGTCTATCTATAGCGAATAGAGCTGCTGCAGCTATAAGCTTAATTTTATTTATAGTACTCTTAGCAGGCAGTCTGTTTTTTGAGAAGAGATTAGAAAATGTACTAAAAGATCAAATTATTGAAGAAGCTGAGCAGCTTTCTACAATAAAAAACTCAATGTTTTCTAATGCAAAAATTCCTGTAGCTATTATTGAATATTCAGGGACTATAAGGTGGGCAAATCAAGCTTTTTTAACTGTATGCCAAAACAATGAACTCATAGGAAAGAATATAAAAAATATTGTTCAAGATATTAAACCTAGTGAGTTTATATTAACTCAAACAACTTATGAGAAGAATATTAAAGTAAAAGATAAAGAATATAATATGCTTGCTGAACAGTTTAGTAAGATGGCAGATGAGAAAGCTAGCATGTTTGTTTTGTATTTTATGGATAACACCGAGATTAACCTTTTAAAGAAAAAGATTAAAGATCAGAGATGTATGATAGGATACTTATGTATAGATAGTTTTGAAGAAATTATGCATAGCATAGAAGAAGTAAGAAGGCCAATGCTTATGGCTATTATAGACAGAAAAATCAACCTGTGGTTTAAAGAAAGAGAAGTTGTTGTTACGAAATTTGAAAGAGATAAGTATCTTATGATATTTAATAGAAAAGAATTAGAAAGCATGCAGGAAAGAAAATTTGATATCCTAGATGAATTAAGGCACATACAAGTAGGAAATGAATTGCCTGTTACTATTAGCATAGGGGTTGGATATAACCTCACCTCCTTAACAGCTTCCAGAGAGGATGCAAGAGCGGCCTTTGACTTAGCCCAGGGGCGAGGCGGAGATCAAGCCATTATTAAAAATAATGATAAATATACATTCTATGGAGGCAAGACAAAGGAAGTAGAAAAAAGTACAAGAGTTAAAGTAAGAATAAAAGCATATGCCTTTAAAGAGCTTTTACATGAAGCTGATAAAGTATATATTATGGGACATAAGGGCATTGATATGGACTGTCTAGGGGCCGCTATGGGCGTCTATAGGGCAGCTGCTATTATGGGAAAAAAAGCTCATATTATACTTAATGAACCTGCCTTTGCAATAAGAGCCTTGTATGATAGAATTGTAGAATCGAATGATTATAAAGATCTATTTATAACACACGAGATGGCACAGGCTGATATAAAAAAAGATACTCTTTTAGTGATTGTAGATGTGCATAGAACTAGTTATTTAGAAGCACCGGAGATTTTAAAGATGGCAGAAAAGGTTGTAGTATTCGATCATCATAGAAGAAGTACTGATTTTATAGAAGATGCTGTACTCACTTATTTAGAACCCTTTATATCTTCAACCTGTGAAATGATTGCGGAAATTCTTAATTACCTTAGTGATAAGATTAAACTTACTCAGATTGAAGCAGATGCACTTCTTGCAGGTATCACAATAGATACAAAGAACTTTGTATTTAAGGCAGGCGTAAGGACATTTGAAGCAGCAGCATTTTTAAGAAGAAATGGTGCGGATAGCAGCAGGGTACGTATGTTATTTCAAAATGACATGGCATTTTATAAAGCAAGAGCTGCAGCTATTAAAGAAGCAGAGATGTGGCGTAATAATATAGCCGTATCAGAGGTTGACAGTAAGGTCCCTCATGCTCCTATTGTAGCGGCACAAGTAGCAGATGAACTTCTTAATATTAAAGGTATTGAAGCCTCTTTTGTTATCACAAGTAAAGATGATTATGTGATGATTAGTGCAAGATCATTATATGATGTCAATGTTCAGAGAGTTATGGAGCTTCTAGGAGGCGGAGGTCACTTAAGTGTAGCAGGAGCGCAGCTTAAAGATATGACACCAGCAGAAGCTAAACGAAAGTTGAAAGATGCTATTGATAAATACTTTGAGGAAGGTGAAGTAAAATGAAAATTATTTTAACACAGGATGTAAAAAAAGTAGGTAAAAAAGGAGATGTTTTGGAAGTTAAAGATGGGTATGCACGCAATGCTCTCCTACCAAAAGGACTCGCTGTAGAAGCTAATGCAGTTGCGCTTAATCAAAGAAAGCTAGAGCAAAAAGCAGAAGATAAAAGAAAACAAAATGAACTCGATGCTGCAAAAGAAATAGAAATGAAATTAAAGGATAAAGAGATCAAGATTCCTATGAAAACAGGTGAAGGCGGCAGAGTTTTTGGTTCAGTAACTTCAAAAGAGATTGCTGAAACCATAAAAAAAGAGCTGGGTATTGAAATTGATAAAAAGAAAATCCAGTTAAAAGATGCCATTAAAACATTAGGGGCACAAAATTTGGCTATTAAAGTTCATCCACAGGTAACAGCAGAGATAAAGATTTTAATTATTGAAGCATAGAAATAAAAGACTTAAGCGTAAAGGGAGAGGAATAGTCTATGGAAGAGATGCAAAACATGAGGATTCCTCCACATAGTATAGAAGCTGAACAATCTGTTTTAGGGGCTATTATTATGGATCATGAAGCTGTAGTAGTAGCCAGTGAAATGCTGAGGCCTGAAGATTTTTATAGACCAGATCATGCGCAAATATTTGCTGCTATTTTGGAGCTTTATACTAGCAGTAATCCTATTGATCTTATAACTATTCAGGATAAGTTAGTTCAAAGGGGCATATTAGAACAAGTAGGGGGGCTTAGCTATATAGCAGAACTGGCAAATACGGTTCCTACTTCGGCCCATATTAAACAGTATTCAAAAATAGTAGAAGAAAAAGCAGTACTCAGAAGGCTTATTAAAGCAAGTAATGATATTACAGCTAAAAGCTATGAGGGAGAAGACAAAATTGATGATATTATGGGCTTTGCAGAAAAGCAGATTTTTGATATCATTCAAAATAAACATACAGAGGACTTTTCACATATTAACCAAGTTGTTATCGATTCGATAGATAAAATTGAGCAAGCCCATCAAACAAAAGGTGGAGTTACAGGGGTGCCAACAGGGTTTATAGATTTAGATTATAAAACCGCGGGACTTCAGCCTTCAGATCTTATTCTTGTTGCGGCAAGACCTTCAATGGGTAAAACTGCTTTTGCTCTTAACATTATTCAAACAGCAGGGATTAAACATAAGAAAAGTGTTGCAGTATTTAGTCTTGAAATGTCAAAAGATCAGCTTGTAAGTCGTATGCTTTGTGCAGAAGCGATGGTAGACTCGCAAAAAGCACGTACTGGTGCACTAGAAAAAGATGATTGGGACAGGCTTGCAAGATGCATCCCTAATATTGCCTCTTCTAATATTTTTATAGATGATACCGCGGGTATCAATGTTATGGAGATGAGAGCAAAGTGCAGGAGACTAAAATTAGAAAAAGGTTTAGACCTTATTATGATCGACTACCTTCAGCTTATGAGCGGTCATGGGAAGAATGATTCAAGACAGCAAGAAATCTCTGAAATTTCTAGGTCGCTTAAAGCACTTGCTAGAGAAATGGGCGCGCCTGTCATTGCACTCTCGCAGCTTTCTCGTGCTTGTGAGGCAAGGGCAGATCATAGGCCTATGCTATCAGACCTTAGGGAGTCAGGAGCTATAGAACAGGATGCGGATGTAGTTATGTTCCTTTATCGAGATGAATACTATCATCCTGATACAGATAAAAAAAATGTAGGCGAAGTCATTATTGCAAAGCAAAGAAATGGTCCAACGGGAACTGTAGAACTTATTTGGCTTGGTCAATACACTAAGTTTGCAAATATGCAAAGATAAATTAAATAGATAGTAGTGTAAGAATGCCAGAGTAGTCTCTTAAGTTTCAGGGGTGAGGAAAATAATATGGAAAAATGCACATTTGAAGTTATAAGAGAAGAACATATAGATACACTTAGGAATATTTATATTCATTATGTCAATTATTCGACAGCGACATTCCACAAAAGAGAAATATCAAAGGATGAAATGAGAAATTTGTTGATATTTAGCAATCCTAAATATGAAGGGTATGTCATTAAGTATAATGACGAAATATGCGGTTATGTAGTGCTTACTCAGTATAAACCAAGAGAAGCATTTGATCATACAGCAGAGGTAACTATATATTTAAAAAGTGGTCAGGAAGGTCGTGGTATTGGAAATAAAGCACTTGGATTTATTGAAGATAGGGCGAGGACCAAAGACCTCCATACACTTATCGGGCTTATTTGCGGAGAAAACACAGCAAGCATTGCCTTATTTGAAAAACATGGCTACAAGAAGTGCGCACATTATAAAGAGGTAGGTTATAAATTCGACAGATGGCTCGATTTAGTGTGTTATCAAAAAATGATTAATTCATTACAGTAGAATAAAGAAATAAAAAAAGAGCATGCTTATTAAGATAAGCATAGCTCTTTTTCAATTTCTTCAAAAATATCCGCTACATGTTCAAGCTTAGCTGCTCTGTAGGCATTACTTCCGCAAAAGAGAAGTGCATTATCTGTATCACCGGTAGCAGCAGCAATAAGTGCCTGAGATATGCAATAAGGAATATCAGTTACACTGCACTTATGAATACAGTCATATAAGCAGCAGTCGTTTCCTGGGGGATTTGTAATAAAAGAATTAAGAATAGCACGTCCAGGCATCCCTACGGGACTTTTAATAATACCTATTTCTTCCTTTGTGCTGTTAATATAGGTTTCTTTATAAACAAGGGGGGCATCACATTCGTAAGTCGTAACAAAGCGTGTACCCATTTGAACGCCATCAGCGCCATGAGCTAAAGCATAGGCTACATCCTTACCTGTGTAGATACCTCCAGCAGCAATAATCGGAATAGATTTATTATATTTAGCCTCGTATTCTAAGGCTACTTTTCTGACATCTTGTACAATATCAAGTACATTTTCTTCCTTTACAACATCATCTGCTGAGAAACCTAAATGTCCGCCTGCCAGTGGTCCTTCAACGACAATGCAGTCAGGGGCATATTGATATCTTTTATCCCACATACGGCAAATAACACTTGCTGCTTTGCCGGATGATACAATAGGTGCAATTTGAGTCGAGCTACCTTTTACAAATGCGGGAAGCTCTAGAGGAAGCCCAGCACCAGATATGATAAGGTCAATTTTACAGCTTACAGCCTTTTTGACAAGCTCAGCATAATTTTTCATAGCTACCATTAAATTAATTCCTATTATGCCATTTGGTGCAATAGTACGTGCTTTTGCAATTTCCTGTTCAAGTACTCTTAAGTTAGCACCAAGAGTATTTGCTATAAAATCAGATTCTTTAAAGCCCATTTGTACGCCGGAAAGAATACCAATACCGCCACAAGCAGCAACATGACCTGCAAGAGAGTGGAGCGAAATACCAATCCCCATACCTCCTTGTATTACAGGAAAAGACGGCGTTAGATGTCCAATAGTTAATTTTTTAAAAGACATAGTTATTCACCTCTATTATATACTTTGAAAATCAAAATAATTTGTTTGATAATCAAAGTATATTATTGTGACAAAGGAATGTCAATAATAAAATAGTTGTTAGATGAAACTTGACAAGATGATATGAGTGGGATATACTTTGATTGTTAAATAGTTTGATATACAAAATAATCGATATTCAAAGTGTACGGTTGGAGGAGATGGGCTTGCAGAATTCTATAGAGGCAGTTAATGAACTGCTTGTAAATTTATTTAATGATATACTTACCATTGAAAAAGCAGCTCTTGAAAGTGGCCCTTTTAATGACTTGACCATGACAGAATTACACGTTATAGAGGCTATAGGACTTACTCCAAGAACAATGACACAGGTGGCTGGTCAGCTAGGTATTACTGTAGGGACACTTACAACGACTATTAACAGACTTCTTAAAAAAGAATATGTTCTAAGAAATCATGCTCAAAATGACAGAAGATTTGTAGAAATTACACTGACTCATAAAGGTAAACTAGCTCATAGATTACATGAAAGTTTTCATGCTACCATGGTAAAAAGCATAGTAGATGGTATGTCAGAAGAAGATAATACTGTACTCATTGAATCACTTAAGAGATTAACTGAATTTTTTAGAGAGCAATATGATATTAAAAAATAACCATATAGGAGATAAAAGACATGTATGGAGTAAAAATAAATGGTATAGGCAGAGCGGTGCCAGAATTAGAATTATCTAATCAGGATATAGCTGAATTTATTGATACCTCAGATGAGTGGATTGAGTCTAGAACAGGTATAAAATCCAGGCATATTTCAACAGGAGAAACAACAACTGATTTAGCAGTTATGGCTGCTATGCATGCACTTAAGGATGGAGATATCGACGCTGGCAGTATAGATTTAGTCATTGTTGCAACAGTTACTCCTGATAGTACAATGCCAAGCACAGCATGTCTGGTAGCAAAAAAAGCAGGAATAAAAAATGCTACCTGCTTTGACATATCAGCAGCTTGCAGTGGATTTATTTATGCATCAGAAATAGCAGTTAGCTTTATTAAGCAAGGTAATTATAAAAATGCGCTCGTTATAGGGGCAGAAGTTCTAAGCAGAGCAGTGGACTGGGACGACAGGAGTACCTGCGTACTTTTTGCAGACGGGGCAGGAGCGGCTGTTTATACACGAAGCAGTGAAAATAAAATTGTTAATATTTTAACGGCAAGTGATGGAGGTGGCAGTGATCATATTACTCTTCCAACTTTAACACGTGCTAATCGGTTTAATCAAACGGAAATGTCTAGTAAATATATGGAGATGAATGGGAAAGAAGTTTATAAATTTGCTACAACTGCTGTTCCTCAAAATATACAGGATGTGCTAAATGGTACTGGCTATACGCCGGAAGATATAGATTTATTTATTTTACATCAAGCTAACTCAAGAATTATGGATAGTGTGGCTAAAAAGTTAGAGGTAGATAAGGAAAGATTTTTTAAGAATCTGCAGGATTATGGCAACACCTCAGCAGCTAGTATCCCTATGGCATTAGTTGATGCTAAACCTTATCTCAAAAGAGGAGACAAACTTATCCTTTCAGGATTTGGAGCAGGACTCACATGGGGCAGTATGTTTATCATATGGGATTAAATAACACTCACAAGGTAAACAGCATAAGGGGTAAATAGTATCCCTTAGGACAAATAAAATTATACTGAGTAGTATCCAATAGGCAAAAAAGCCATTTAAGGATAAATATTAATTTTAGGAGGAAGTAAAAATGGTATTTGAAAAATTACAAGCAATAGTAGCAGACAAATTAGGTATTGAAGAGTCAGAAGTTAAATTAGAATCAACATTCCGTGATGATTTAGGTGCAGATTCACTGGATCTTTTTGAGATCGTTATGGCACTTGAAGAAGAATTTGGTGTTTCTATTTCAAATGAAGATGTAGAACAAATTCAAACAGCAGGAGATGCAGTAAACTACATCACAGAAAGACAATAAATTATTTAAAAAGGAGTTTGAATGCTATGAATAGTATATGTGATATGCTCGGCATTAAATATCCTATATTTCAAGGCGGCATGGCATGGGTAGCTAATCATGCCATAGCTGCTGCTGTATCAGAGGCAGGGGGACTTGGTATTATTGCAGCTGGTAATGCACCAGCTGATTGGCTTAGAGAAGAAATTAGGGCCTGTAAAAAGATAACCAATAAACCTTTTGGAGTGAATGTTATGCTCCTTAGTCCCTATGCTGATGAAGTAGCAAAAGTTGTGGCAGAAGAAGGTGTAAAGGTTGTCACAACTGGAGCTGGAAACCCAGGGAAATATATGGATTTATGGAAAGAAAAAGGGATGAAAGTAATACCAGTTGTACCATCAGTCGCTATCGCTAAAAGAATGGAAAAAGGCGGAGCTGACGCAGTCATTGCTGAAGGCGGCGAATCTGGAGGGCACATTGGTGAACTTACAACAATGGTACTTGTACCACAAGTTGTAGATGCTGTAAGTATTCCTGTTATAGCAGCAGGAGGTATAGCGGATGGCAGAGGTTTTGCAGCAGCGATGATGTTAGGTGCAGAGGCTGTGCAAATAGGAACTAGATTTTTAGTAGCTGAGGAATGTAAAATACATGAAGCTTATAAAGAACGAGTTTTAAAAGCTACAGATATTGATACAGTCGTAACAGGAAGATCAACAGGGCATCCAGTCAGAGGACTTAGAAATCAGCTTACTAGAAGCTACTTGCAGATGGAAAAAGACGGAGCCGATTTAAATAAGCTTGAACAATTAGGTGCAGGAGCTCTTTATAAGGCAGTAGTAGAAGGCAATGTTATAAATGGTGCTGTGATGGCGGGACAAATTGCAGGACTTATTACAAAAAGACAGACCGCACAAGAGATAGTAGATGAACTTATGCTGGATTTAAAAGAAGTTATGGAAGCAAGAGTAAGACAGATTAACGAAGAACTTTATAAATAATAAAGAAAGCAGGTAGTGGTAAAAGTGAAAACAGCGATATTATTTCCCGGGCAAGGCGCTCAAGGCGTAGGCATGGGTAAGGACTTATATGAACATTATACTGAAAGTAAAAGAATATTCGATATAGCAGCTAACATTCTAGATTGGGATGTCAGAGAAGTTTGCTTTGAAGATTCAAAAGGAATTATTAATCAAACTCGTTATACACAAGCTGCACTTTTTACCACAAATATTGCTGCGTATGAAGCTCTTAGAGCTAGAGGAATTACAGGTGAAGCAGTACTTGGATTTAGCTTAGGAGAATATAGTGCCATTACAGCGAGTGGGGCACTGACATTTGAAGAAACATTAAAATTAGTGGAAAAAAGAGCAGGCTATATGGAAGAATGTGCTAAAACGAATCCAGGTGGTATGGTAGCCGTTCTAGGACTTGAAATAGATAAAATAGATGAAATATGCAAGAAGGTCACAAAAGAAATAGGACCTATAGAAATTGCAAATGATAATTGCCCGGGTCAAGTTACCTTATCCGGCATAAAAGAAGCATTAGATGCAGCAGCGCCTTATCTTAAAGAAGCTGGAGCTAAAAGAGTGCTGCCTCTTCGAGTAAGCGGAGCATTTCACAGCTCACTTATGCAGGATGCTGCAAATGCATTGGAAGCTGAGCTTAAGTCTATTCATTTTAATGAGACAAACATACCTATTATTAGTAATGTAACAGCAGGAGCTATGAATAAAAATGGAATCATTACTAATATTCCTTTGCAGGTTGTAAAAGGTGTTAGATTTAGAGAGAGCATTTTACATCTAATAAATGAAGGCTTTGATACGTTTATAGAAGTAGGGCCTAAACGTACACTTTGTAATTTAGTAAAGAAGATATCAAATGATGTTCAGGTTATGAATGTAGAAGATAACAACACACTTGAAAATGTAATAGAGATTATGGGAGGCAAAGTATGTTAAAAGATAAGGTTGCAATTGTTACAGGAAGTGTAAGAGGAATAGGAAAAGAAATTGCTATGCTATATGCAGAAAATGGAGCAAAGGTTGTCATTAATTACCCAATGCACAGCATGGGTCAAGAAGCTAAAGATGTAGTTTTAGAGATCGAGTCAAAAGGTGGCACAGCAATAGCTGTTTGCGCTGATGTCTCAAGCTTTGAAGAATCAAAAGCACTTATAGATAAAACAATAAGCACATATGGCAAGTTAGATATTTTAGTAAATAATGCAGGCATTACAAAAGATATGCTTCTTTTAAGGATGACAGAAGAAGAATTTGATAAAGTTATTTCAGTTAACTTAAAAGGCGTATTTAACTGTACCAAGCATGCGTCAAGAGCAATGTTAAAGAGCGGCGGAAGCATTATTAATATGGCATCAGTTGTTGGTATTGCAGGCAATGTAGGGCAAGCAAATTATGCAGCATCAAAAGCGGGCGTAATAGGATTTACTAAATCAGTTGCAAGAGAATTTGGACAAAAAAATGTCCGTGTCAATGCCATAGCTCCAGGCTTTATTGTATCAGATATGACTGATAAATTATCTGACAGCATCAAGGAAAGCGTAACAGGGAATATTCCTATGAAACGTTTTGGAAGCATGAGAGATGTAGCAAACACTGCACTCTTTTTAGGAAGTGACCTCGCAACATATATTACAGGAGAAGTCATTAAAGTAGATGGCGGAATGGCTATGTAGCGTTTTATGAAGCGCTGCAATTATTAGGAGGTGAAAGAATGAGTAATAGAGTTGTTATAACTGGTATGGGAGTGGTATCGCCTATAGGTAATGATATAGATACTTATTGGAATAATTTGAAAGAAGGCGTATGTGGTATTAAGCCTATTTCAGAAGGTAACCTTTTAGAAGAAATAGATGTAAGAGTAGCTGGAGAAGTTACTGATTTTCAGCCAGAGAAATATATAGATAAAAAAGAACAAAGAAGACTTGCAAAGTTTTCTCAATTTGCTATATATGCCAGTAAAGAAGCACTTAAGCAAGCAGAAATCGATATGACTAAGGAAGATGCTACTAGAGTAGGCGTTATCATAGGAAGCGGTATAGGCGGACTTGGTGTTATAGAAGAAGAGGCAAAGAAGCTAAGGGAAAAAGGACCTAAAAGAGTTTCACCACTTTTTGTACCTATGGCTATTGCAAATATGGCAGCAGGGAATGTTTCTATTTACACAGGAGCAAGAGGTATTTGCTCAACAGTAGTAACAGCTTGTTCCTCAGGAACACATTCAATAGGTGAAGCCTTTAGAGCACTTAAACTAGGAATGAATGATGTTATTATTGCAGGAGGAACAGAAGCAAGTATTACTCCTCTTGGTATTGCTGGGTTTAATGCACTTACAGCCCTAAGTACATCAAGTGATCCAAACAGAGCATCTATCCCATTTGATAAAGAGCGAGATGGGTTTGTTATAGGAGAAGGGGCAGGGGTTGTTGTACTTGAGACCTTAGAACATGCTAAGGCAAGAGGCGCTCACATCTTAGCTGAAATAGTAGGATACGGCGCAACAGGTGATGCTTACCATATTACTTCACCTAGACCAGATGGTGAAGGGGCGACTAAGGCAATGCAGGAGGCTATTAATGAAGCTGGTATTAGCCCGGATGAAGTTGATTATATCAATGCGCATGGCACAAGCACACCTTACA
This sequence comes from Clostridia bacterium, assembly GCA_029239755.1. Lineage (GTDB taxonomy): Bacteria > Bacillota > Clostridia > Lachnospirales > Cellulosilyticaceae > FMMP01. Next base: position 17,194 of record JARBUI010000025.1, read on the forward strand.
ATGATAAGATAGAAACTGCAGCTATTAAGAAAGTATTTGGAGAAAATACCAAAGTAGCAATTAGTTCAACTAAATCTATGACAGGCCATCTTTTAGGTGCTGCAGGAGGTATAGAGGCAGTTGCGATAACTAAAGCTGTAGAAGAAGACTTCATTCCGCCTACAATAGGCTATCAAGTGGCAGATGAAGAATGTGACTTAGATTATGTTCCTAATAAAGGAAGATCACAAAAAGTTAAATATGCTATGAGTAATTCTTTAGGATTTGGCGGACATAATGCAAGTATTATTGTTAAGAAATGGGAGGAGTAACTGTAAATGGATATTAAGATGATTAAGGAATTAGTAAGTGAATTTAAAGAAGCAGAGCTTACCAAATTATCTCTTAAATGTGAACAGTTTGAGCTCGTACTTGAAAAAGAAAAAGAAATTGTTTCAATAGCTAGTCCAGGAGCATCTGCGCCGGCATTTAATTACCCAACCATTGCAATCAATAACGAAAGTGATAATATTGTTGTTAAAAAAGAGTCTGTCACAGAGAAAAAACATATTACTTCTCCTATGGTGGGAACTTTCTATGCCTCAAGCACACCAGGTGGAACACCTTTTGTAAGTGTAGGGTCAAAAGTGAAAAAAGGTGATGTCATTTGTATTATAGAAGCTATGAAGCTTATGAATGAAGTAGAAGCAGAAGTAGATGGCGAAATAGCAGAAGTATTAGTGCATAACGAAGAGATGGTAGAGTATGCTCAGCCATTATTTGTGATTAAATAATGTAAGGGAGTGAAGTCATGTTAAATATTAATGAAATTATGGAGATTTTACCTCATAGATATCCCTTCTTACTTGTAGATAAGGCTGAAATTCTAGAAGATGGAGCAGGCGTTATAGGCTACAAAAATGTAACAATGAATGAGCCGTTTTTTCAAGGACATTTCCCAGGACTCCCTGTTATGCCTGGCGTACTTATTGTAGAAGCATTAGCACAAGTAGGAGCTATTGCTATCTTATCGCAAGAAGGTAATAAGGGAAAAGTTGCCTACCTTGCCTCAATTAAAGAAGCAAAGTTCAGAGATAAAGTGGTTCCAGGAGATACCTTAAAACTAGAGTGTTCTATTATTAAACAAAAAGGGCCTATGGGTATTGGAAAAGCTTTAGCAACTGTAAATGGTAAAAAGGTTTGTGAAGCAGAGATTATGTTTGCTATAGGATAAGAGGAGGTGACACGTTGTGATTCAGAAAGTGCTTATTGCTAATAGAGGTGAAATAGCTATTCGTATTATAAGAGCTTGCCAAGAAATGGGTATAGCAACTGTAGCCGTGTATTCTACAGCAGACAAAGAAGCTCTGCATGTTAAACTCGCAGATGAAGCCGTTTGTATAGGGAGCCACCTTCCTAAGGATAGTTATCTTAACATAGAAAATATTATTAGTTCAGCAATCCTAACAGGAGCAGATGCCATTCATCCTGGTTTTGGTTTTCTGTCTGAGAATGCTAAGTTTGCAGAGATATGCAGTCAGTGTGATATCAAATTTATAGGGCCTACAGCTGAGATGATTCGTATGATGGGTGACAAAGCTAAGGCCAGAGAAATGATGATTGCAGCAGACGTACCTGTTGTACCAGGATCAGAAGGCAAAATAGCAGATGTTGTGGCTGCTAAAGAAACAGCTAAAAAAATAGGTTATCCTGTTATGCTTAAAGCATCAGCAGGCGGGGGCGGCCGTGGCATGCGTATTGTATGGGAAGAGAGTGAACTTGAAAAAGCTTTCTTATCAGCAAGCAGTGAAGCAAGCAATGCTTTTGGTGATGGCAGCATGTATCTTGAAAAATATGTACAAAATCCACGTCATATTGAGTTTCAAATATTAGGCGATGCTTATGGAAATATTGTTCATCTAGGAGAGAGAGATTGCTCTCTTCAAAGAAGACATCAAAAGGTTATAGAAGAAGCGCCATCTCCATTCTTAACTCAGGCACTTAGAGAGAGCATGGGAGAAGCTGCTATTAATGCAGCAAAGGCCGTAAACTATGAAAATGCAGGTACCATTGAGTTTATTGTGGATGCCAAAGGTAACTTTTATTTTATAGAAATGAACACACGTATACAGGTAGAACATCCTATTACAGAAATGGTAACTGGAATTGACCTTATCAAGCAGCAGTTAAATATAGCATCAGGAGAAAAACTAACTCTTACAATGGACTCTATTAAGCTAAAAGGTCATGCTATAGAATGCCGTATTAATGCAGAAAACCCACATAAGAATTTTAGACCTTGTGCAGGAACAGTTTCGCAGCTGCATCTTCCAGGGGGCAGAGGCGTTAGAATAGAGACTGGTTTGTATGAGGGGTATAAGGTACCGCCTACTTATGATTCTATGTTAGCTAAAATAATTACCTATGGAGACACCAGAGAAGAAGCTCTTGCTATTATGGATAGAGCATTAGGTGAACTTGTAATTGAAGGGTTAGATACGAATATCTATTTTCAATATCAGCTGCTTAATACTAAAGCATTTAAAGAAGGCAGCTTTGACACTTCATTTATTGAAAAAAATTTAGAAGAGATATTAGAACAGGGAGTGGGTACCGATGCTGAATAATCTCATTAAAAAGTCAAAGAAATACGCTACCACAGTGCCTCTTCCTAAAAAAACAAATATTCCAGAGGGCATGTATATTCAGTGCCCTAGCTGTAAAAAAAGCATCTATAAAGTTGACCTCAAGACTCAGCTAGGGGTATGTCCTACTTGTTCACATTATTATCCGCTTTCTCCTAAAGCCAGAATAGCTATGATAACAGATAAAGGGACTTTTACTGAGCTGGATAAGCAACTTATAAGTGCTAACCCACTAGATTTTAAAGACTATGATAAAAAGCTTGAAGGCTATATGAGTAAAACAGATCAAAATGAAGCTGTTATAACAGGAGTAGCTGAAATAGTTGGCCAAAAAACAGTAATTGGCATTATGGATTCGAGGTTTATGATGGGAAGCATGGGGTCAGTAGTTGGCGAAAAGCTAACTAGAGCCATAGAATATGCAACACAGCATAAACTCCCTATTATTATTTTTACAGCATCAGGCGGAGCAAGAATGCAAGAGGGGATTTTTTCTTTAATGCAGATGGCAAAAACAAGTGCAGCTCTAGCTAGACATGATGATAATGGACTTTTATATATAAGTATACTTACAGATCCAACTACAGGTGGTGTAACAGCAAGCTTTGCTATGTTAGGAGATATTATACTGGCAGAACCAGGAGCATTAGTTGGATTTGCAGGTCCTAGAGTTATTGAGCAAACTATCAAGCAAAAGCTTCCAGAAGGTTTTCAAAGAGCAGAATTTTTACTCGAACATGGGATGATTGATGCTATTGTTAAAAGAGAAGAAATGAAAGAAAACCTTGCACGTTTATTAAAACTCCACCAAAAGGAGGAAAAATAAATGGAAAATATAAGAGAGCGTATTGATGCATTAAGTGAGGCTATCAATCAATTAAGCCAATTAGAACAAACACCAGAGATTGCAAGTGAAGTAACAAGGCTTAAAGCAGTTGTTTATAAACTGGAAAAAAAGGCAGGAACTCTGTATGATCCTTGGGATAAAGTTAAAATTGCAAGAAAAATTGAAAGACCGAGAGCTCAGTTTTATATAGATAGTATTGTAACAGATTTCATTGAGCTTCATGGAGACCGGGCTTTTAGAGATGACAAAGCAATTATTGGAGGTATTGGTCAAATTGGAGGGCATACAGTTACTATTATTGCACAAAACAAAGGCAATACTGCAAAAGAAAATATAGACAGGAATTTTGGTATGCCTCATCCGGAGGGATATAGAAAGGCCCTAAGGCTTATGAAGCAAGCTGAGAAGTTTAACAGACCTGTTGTATGTCTTATTGATACCCCAGGAGCTTATTGTGGTATCGGAGCAGAAGAACGAGGCCAAGGGGAAGCTATAGCAAGAAACCTTATGGAAATGGCAAGACTAAGAGTGCCTGTTATATCAGGGATTATTGGAGAAGGCGGCAGCGGAGGTGCACTGGCACTTGGCGTAGCTGATAAAGTGTTTATGCAGGAAAACACCACTTATTCAATACTTTCACCAGAGGGATTTGCGAGTATTCTTTGGAAAGACAGTAACAGAGCTAAAGAAGCTGCTGGCATTATGAAGATTACAGCAAGAGATTTGCTGGAGTACGGTATTATTGATGATATTGTAGAAGAACCAGTAGGCGGTGCTCATAAAGATGCAGCACAGGCGGCTTGTACGCTTAAAGAATATATTGTATCTATGCTTGATGAGCTTAGTAAGAAAGACTGTGATAAGCTTGTTGAGGAAAGATATGAGAGATTTAGGAAGTACGGGGAGTTTTATGAGGCATAAGAATAAAAGAATATAAGAGGATTTAAGAGGCTAGTCAAAAGTTAATGCAACTTTTGATTAGCCTCTTTTCTATTAAACCGTAGCGGCAGGCTTCTAACCTTTTGGGCAAAAAACTCAAAAATCAAGTGATAATAGATAAATCTGCTATAATAAAGATAAAGCTATGTAAAAGCATTGTAGAGCAGCCCATTTACTGTCAGTTTAGCCTATAAGTTAAGCCCAGAAATCAATATGTTAGGCATAAGTTATTAAGACTTTGATTTTTATAAAGCAATTACTATTTAAGAATATTGAGGTTTAGGATATTCTATCATAGCCAACCTCGAGCATGGCTGAATACTAGTCCTGCCATGGTAAACTATCATTCGAAATTCATAATAATAAAAAGATATTTCAAAAAGCTATAGACAAAATTATAAAGAACAACGGGTTCGTAAACAGCGCTTCAGATGTTCGGATCATCATTGGTGCATATGAATAAAGTCTTACAATTTCTTGTTTTTCAAGGAGGTGTAAGGTTTTTCGCTTTATATTGAATGGTACAGTAATTTCAAATAGGTATAAGTAATACCACCTGTTTTTAAGTAGTGGTCGTCTTTACGACGTCAAATAGGCGACGTAAAGGAAGCACTTTTTAAAAAACCAGTAAGATTTTTTTAACGTCTCTTCGAAGAAGAGTTGCACTCCACAGGCAGCTTCCGAATACTGAAATTACTTGCTAGCCATCGTTAAAGAGAAGTCTTGGAGTAACTTGAAAGTTTTGAAATCGGTCGAAAGAGGATTATAAAGAGTAGTTAGAGGATATGAAAACGATATGGATTTAGAAGAAAATCACTGTTATAATGAACAAGTAAATAATCATCTGCAGTATTATAAAAAAGAGATTGAAAGAGGTTTATATGATGAAAGTCTTGTATTGATTTCGTGATTTTCAGAGTGAAAAGATAAATTAAGTTAATGGAGAGCCTAGGGGTAGTACGAGGAAGGCGTGTAGTTATAGGATTTAACTATAGTTACTTATTCGATTGAGGAATGAGGAGGTACCATAAGTAGCTACAAACTTTTTATAATTTATGGGTGATAAGGAGAAAAAAATGACTGAATTATTAGCTCCAGCAGGAAATATGGAAGCTTTAAAAGCTGCAATTTCTAATGGTTGTGATGCAATATACTTAGGAATGCAAAAAT
>JARBUI010000013.1 GCA_029239755.1 Clostridia bacterium
CTATTTGCTTTTACAGTTTGTGTGCAAGTAGAAACAGGTGCAGCAAATACGCTGGTTGAACCTACTAAAATAGCAAATGAAGCAAGCACTGAAATAGTTGTTTTAGATAAGTTTTTATTTATTTTCATGGTTGTTATCCTCCTAATAGTCATTACGTAAATATATTACGCAAATGCTTTATTTTGTTACACAAATGTTAAGCAATTGTTACAAAAGTTATTATATCCTATAAAAAAGAATAATGCAACACATAAAAAAGAATTGCCAATGAATACCTTAAGGGGTTACCTGTTTTCAGATGGCAGTATATTTTTTAAGAAATACTGCTATAATTTTATATAAGTGACTTTAGATACACAGATAGGATGATAAAGTTAAATTGAGGGGAGCTATAGGTAGATGTTTATTAATAAAGAGGGAAAAGTAAGATCAGGATGGAAGGTCCTGATGGCTGTGGCTGGGATATACGTTGCGCTATGGGTTGTTTTTTTTGCTTTTCATAGACTAAGTTATGCGTTTGTAAAAGCCGCTGCTGATACGCAGGTGATGATAGATCAAAAGTGGAGTGAACTATATAATTTGTGGTTTAAGCCTCTCATTATAATACAGAACATTATTATGATTGCTGTACCTATTTGGATTTGGAAGAGTAGGATTAAGCGGCCACTGATGGATATGGGCCTTAGCCCTATTAAAAGTCATAAAAGAGAGCTTGCAGCTGGTCTAGCCTTTGGGGCTTTATCTATTACCTTGGTTTTTGTACTGCTTTTATTTGTTGGAAATGCCGAGGTAAGATCATGGATTCCTGTATTTTCAGCTGATACTATTATTTATTTGTTTATATATATCATGGTTGGTTTTGGAGAAGAGGTTTTAGGCAGGGGCTATATCATGTCCGTACTGCGTCAGACAAAGAATGTTCCTTTAATAGTGATTGTATCAGCAGTCATATTTTCGCTGCTGCATATGGCTAATCCATCAGTTAATATACTTCCGCTGGTTAATATCTTTTTGGTAGGGGTGTTATTTGCTTATATGTATCTAAAGTCAGGGAACATATGGATGCCTATAGGCTACCATATTACTTGGAATTACTTTCAAGGCAATGTCTATGGCTTCCCGGTCAGCGGGATTGGGGGACAAGGGATTATTACTACTCGGCTTAGCAGGAACACTATCATGAACGGCGGAGAATTTGGTCCCGAGGGAGGTCTCGTCGTAACGATAATCATTATTATTGGATTTGCATTTGTGAAATGGTACTATAGGAAGAAAGAATTTAGCTTTATTGAAATGGATTAAAATATAAAGTATAAACAATTATAAAAGGGCAGTTTCTCTATTTTAAAGAGAGACAGCCCTTTTACAGCTTGAAAATGCAATGAAGGTTATTTACCAATTAACATTTATGTCCAGTAGTTATCGTTTGCTAAATAACCTAATCCAATATGAGTAAATGATGTTTTTAAGATATTAGCTCTATGACCCAAACTATTAGTAGTTGTTAAACTATTAAGATGTTATTTTAAATGTTGAAACAATACATTCCAGCGTATTGGCTACGGTATGCAGTTCTTTGGCATTGTCAACTACCTTTTCGGTATTTAATAATAAATTGCTGGACATACCATTAACATTCTCTACTGTGGCAAGTATTTCTTCCGTACCAGCTGATTGTTCTTCGGTGGTGCTGACTAAGTCTTGTGCAACTAAATTGATTTTGTCTACATCATCTATCATTGTTTGTATTGTTTTATAGGTGTTTTTTGTGGAGCTCAGTATGTTTTCAAACATGATACCTGTGTCATTAATGAGTGTTGCGCTGCTATTTATATCGTGTACATTTTTATTTGTTTCGTTAACGGCAATGTGTGTTACATTTATTACCTTTTCAACTAAATCAGAAATTTGTTTCGTTGAGGTAGTTGTCGATTCAGCAAGTTTTCTGATTTCATCTGCAACAACCGAAAAGCCCCTGCCAGCCTCCCCAGCTCTTGCTGCCTCAATCGCTGCATTTAATGCAAGTAAATTCGTTTGAGTTGCTACATTCTCTATAAACTTTATAATGTTCCTAATTTCTTCTGCTGAATTTCCTGCATCCAATACAGAATTTGACATGGCACTAACAGATTCTCTGATGATTGCCATTTCAGCAGTAATTTTATCCATATCTTTTTTTCCTTTTTCAGAAATATTAACTGCTTCTTGGGCATTTGCTTTTGCAATTTCTCCATTTTTTAAGCTGCTATCCATGATAAGGGCTAATTCGTTGGCACTTCCAACAACTTCGCCTATTGCAGAGGTCATTTCATTCATTGTAACAGTTATTTCGCCTAGGGCGTCGGCCTGAGACTTGGCTATATTTTGCATATCAATAGAATACTGCATGGTATGCCCAGATTTGTTTTTGACTTCATTAGATAAAGAGACAATATTTGTTACTATTTCTCTAAAAGAGGTTATCATTTTATTTAATCCCGTTGTTAACAGACCAAATTCATCATTTCTTCTAGAAGAAAAGCCTAAGGTTAGATTGCCTTGCTGAATTTCTTCTGTAGCTACTAAAATGCTTTTAACCATTTTAATAATAGAACCAATGATTGCAAATACCACTATTAATAAGACAAACATAAGAAGGCTTATACCGATGATTGTAGTTGTCACAATACCAAAAAATTCATTTCTGGACACCAAACTCCCTATTTTCCAATCGACGCCCTCTATTCTTATTACATCAAATATGTATCCATGAAAATTATTATCATGATAGTTTACTTCTTGATTGTTACTAATAATTCCGCCAGCAGTGGCAAGGATTTTATCACTATCATCTACGATACTCGTCATAATTTGGTCGCTGCTGCTGTTGGCAATATATTGATTTTCTTGGGATAATAAAAAGGTCTTTCCTTTTTCGCCGATAACCCAATCATTTACTTTGGCTCCAAGAGCTGCGATATCTAAATCTACAGTTATAACGCCTAGCAATTCGCCTGCTTCATTTTTTATTACTCTGCCTGTTGTGATAAAAATACCGCCGGTTGCTTCATCATAATAGGGTGATGTCCATGCGACCTTGCCATCTGCAGCAACTATTTTTTTATACCAATCTTGTTCAGGATAATTATAATCATCTGCCTCATATTCTAGTGTCAATGCAAACTGATCGCCGTCTCTATAGACATAAGGCCCAAAAAACTTTCTATTTTTATCATATTTGTAAGGTTCATACCATACACCAGAGCCGGAGATGGTATCATTCATAGCAACATAGCTTTCTAAAATGGCTTGGTATTGTTCTTGCGTAAGGGAGGAATCTGCATTTTCAACTGTTTCTGCTAATAGATTAGAAAGCCCTCCTGAAGCCTGCAAAGTTGCTTCTATTTCTTGTTTTGTATTTTCGGTGCGAGAAGTTACTAAGGCGCTAATGGTATCCCCAAAAGCAGAATGAATTAAGTAGTTAAAAATAACTAGGCCAATTAGAAAAGATGGTATTAGAATGACTGCAATCTTAAAAGTAAGCGTACTAGTCTTTTTCATAATGAGTCCTCCTTGTATGTTTTTTTATTTCTAAAGCACATAAAATAAGTTGAAATAACCCGTTGTTTGAATGTAAGCATAGTATAGCACTTATAAACATATTGTGCCATGGGATAATGCGAGAATGTTTGCTCTATAGTCTGGGCTATTTATCCAAGCGGTATTTAGGCAGGGTTTAATGGTATGCCTAAGGTATGTGCGTACTTAAGTTTGTATAGCAAATAGTGTTGAGTTTTAGAGGTTTTGAGTATATCATTGAATGAGAGGTAGTTACTGGGAATTGAGAGACAGATTGAAAGGTTCATTTCGTTTCAAAGGGGAGGCTACATGATGTGGCAAATAGTAATTTCATTCATATTTTACTTAGGGTTTATCATCTATTTTTTACTTGGCGTTTATGCTATAGCTCTCAATATGAACGAACATCTTAACCGGGTGTTTTTATTCCTTTGTCTTTCAATTTCAATATGGGCATTTTCTTTTGCTGTTGGAAATTCAGCCAGCAGCTATGAAGAGGCATTAATGTGGCGCCGTATATCTTCCCTTGGCTGGGGAGTAGCATACAGTATTATTGTTCATTTTACTCTTGTTTTAATGGGAGCCAAGCGTGCTTTAAAAACAAAGTGGGTCTACGCTGTACTTTATTTGCCAGCTGTTACGAATGTGATCATTTTTTGTCTTAGCAGCAAAATGGCAGAAAATCAGTATCATTTAGTACATACTGCAGCTGGCTGGGCGAATATACCCGTTAAAAATATAGTTGATATATACTTTAATTGCTACTATTTATTATTCTCGCTTATCACATTTATTCTTCTCATGAGCTGGCATCAAAAAACCAGAAGCTTGATTAAGAAAAAATATGCAAAATACTTGATGATATCCCTAAGTATTTCATTATTGCTAGGGATCTCAACCGATGCCCTGGTTAATCGTTATCTGGAATTTAAAATACCTTCATTAGCACCTATTATTATCTTGATTCCTATTACCACCATTTTTTACTTCATCCATAGGCATGGACTTATGCAGCCTAAGAGGGATAAGAGATCTATAGCTGAAGGCGTTATCCTAAGTGATGATAAACGCGCGAGTTTATTTAAGTATATTGCAATAGTTTTTTTAATCGGAAGTATTTTAAATCTGCTCATTTGCATTTTTTACTCGGTAAAATGGTCATCCGGCTTTTTTTTAAGTACTGTGATGGTAGTTGGCGGAGCAGTGATTTTTGTTATACCTTCTGTTTCAAAATCATCAAAGGTTCAAGAAAATGTACTAATGATTCTGATGGCAATCCTTATACCACTTGTTTTATTTTCAAATTATAATCAGTCTGTAAGGAACATACTGTGGCCAGTGCCTTTGTTTCTTATGATGGTAACCATTATATTTAATAGCAGAACAATGTCATGGATTATTGCAGGTATAAGCTTATTGACTGGAATAGTATCATGGGTTACAAGTCCTGAGTTAGTGATTCTGGTGGGGCCGTTTGATCATGTACTTAGAATTGCATTTTATGGCGTAGCGATTATGCTGACAAGCTATATCAATAAGATATATATTTTAAGATTGAACGAAAATGAAAAACAAATGCGGTTTCAAAAAATGATTTCAACCATTTCTACAGATTTTGTGACGGCAACAAGTAATAACCTGGATGATAAAATCAAAGCTTTACTGGAGACATGTGCACACTATACTCAGGCTGATCGAAGTTACTTAGGACTATTTAATGAAGACCTTCAAATGATCTGCTTTACACATGAATGGATTAGAGATGGGGTTAAGCCTGTTATAGAAAACCTAGAAGGACTTCAAGTTGATCAGTATTCTTGGGCGAAGAGTAAAATGTTAAAAAACGAGATTATTTTTGTCCCCACAGTGAATACATTGCCAGCAGAGGCAAAACCAGAAAAAGAAATGATGTTATCACGAGAAATCAAATCACTTCTTTACATTCCTATATTAAATAAAGAAAAAGTCATAGGATTCATTGGCTTTGATCAAGTTAAAGCACAAAAAATATGGGGGATTGAGGACCATGATTTACTTAAAGTACTGGCAAACATCTTGGCAGAGGCCATAGCAAAAGTAGAAGTGGAAAAAAACATCAATCAACTAGCTTACTATGATCGTTTGACGGGATTGCCTAATAGAAGCCTTTTTAATAATCGGCTGGAGCAAGCTATCAACTTAGCTAGGAGAAGCGAAAAGCTGGTAGGCGTGATGTTTATCGATTTAGATGGATTTAAAGCAGTTAATGATACACTGGGTCACGACTGGGGAGATTATTTATTAAAGCAAGTATCAGACAGGCTGTCTAGTTGTATCAGAGAATATGATACTGTTGCCAGGTTTGGTGGAGATGAGTATCTTATCATGATTCCAGAGGTCTCACATCTAAAAGATATTGAGGAAGTCGCGAGGCGGATTATGGGTGTTTTTGAACAAACAATTTTTGTTAATGGGCAAGAGTTTTTTATTACAGCAAGTGGCGGTATTGCAGTGTTTCCAGTAGATGGAGAAGAAGCAAATGTACTCATAAAAAACGCAGACTTAGCAATGTATGCGGCAAAAAATAATGGCAAGAGTCAGTATGCTGTTTGTTCTTTGGGAATGAAAGAAGACGTGCTGAAAAAAATGACTCTTACCAACAATTTGTATAGGGCACTGGAAAAAAATGAGCTTGAGCTTAACTATCAGCCTCAGGTATGTATTAAAACTAAAGAAATCATAGGGATAGAAGCGTTAATAAGATGGAATCATCCAGAACTAGGGCGAATACCGCCAAGTGCATTTATACCTATCGCTGAGCAAAATGGCCTTATTAATCCAATTGGAGAATGGGTATTACAGGCAGCATGCAGGCAGAATAAAGCATGGCAGGATTTAGGTTTTAAACCTGTTAGGATGGCAGTAAACATATCAGTTGAGCAGCTTCGCAGCGGTAATCTAGTACATATGGTCAAAAAGTGTCTTAAAGAAACTGGACTAGGTCCTCACTATTTGGAACTTGAAATTACTGAAAGTATTGCAATGGAAGAATCTAGCTACATGATTAAGGCCCTTCATGAACTGAAAACTTTGGGAGTTGCAATTGCCATCGATGATTTTGGAGTAGAATACTCTTCGCTGAGCCGATTAAAGAATTTGCCAGTAGATAAACTCAAAATGGATATGCAGTTTATACAAGGAATAGGCCTAAATAGCAAAGATGAATCCATTATTTCCGTTATTATTCATTTGGCGAGAAGCTTAGGTCTTAAGGTTATTGCAGAAGGTGTAGAAACTAAAGTGCAGCTTGACTTTTTAACCAGAGAAGGTTGCAATGAAGTTCAGGGATACTATTATTATAGGCCTATGCTAAGAGAAGAAATAGAAAGCAGTATCTTCGCTTCACCTTGCCAGGTAAGCAGAGAGCATTTAGAGATTTAAAAAAACGGCAGTTTCTCTTAAAATAGAGAGACTGCCGTTTGCAACATAACCTACGCCAATATGAGTAAAGGCTGTTTTGTAAGTGATGCCAACTTCAGGTTCATCATATCAAATGGTGAACCTGAAGTTGGGCTTGTAAAAGTATATTTTTCCAAGCGGTTGACAACGAAAATTAAGAAGAGATATACTATAATGGAAATCGATTGCATAATATTTCAAAGGGGTGAAAGATGGGAGATATATTTATTAGAGCAATGCTCTTTGTAAGCATTATTATTATTGGATATGCAATGAAACAAGCAGGTATTTTTAGAAAAGAAGATTTTGGCGTAGTTTCTAAAATTGTGTTATATTTAACATTACCAAGTGCTATTATCATAAATTTTTCTAATTTGGTGTTAGAGAAAAGTCTGATAATGATCGTTGGGATTGGTTTTTTGTGTACCATTGTATCTGTTGCTATTGGTTATTTGATGGGGCAGGGTAAAAGCAATGAGGAGAAAGGGTTTAATATGATTAATTTAACAGGATATAATATCGGGTGTTTTACTCTTCCTTTTGCTCAAGCTTTTTTAGGCCCAGCGGGTACTGTAGCTATTTGTCTTTTTGATGCGGGGAACGCAGTCATGGCTACGGGGGGAACCTATGCGCTGGCAACTTCCTTAGATAAAAGAGAAGGAGAATCTTTTAGATTGGGTGCCATTATCAAAAGGCTTATGCAATCACCGCCTTTAGTATGTTATATAGTGATGGTAGTGCTTGCCTTACTTAATCAAAAGCTGCCATCGCCTGTATTAGATCTTATGGAGCTTATGGGAAATGCCAATGCTTTTTTAGCTATGCTTATGATTGGTATTGGGTTTGAGTTCAGGTTAAGGAAGAATGAAGTGGTGCAAGGTGCCAAAATCATTGTCATGAGATATGTGATTGCCCTTGTTCTTGCTATTCTTTGCTACCAATTTTTACCCTTTGATTTAACAATTCGTAAAGCAGTGGCTTTAGTTGTTTTTAGTCCTGTTTCCGCAATCAGTCCTATATTTACGCAGAAGTTGGGAGGTAACGTAGGGGTATCTAGTACCATTAACTCCTTGTGTATTTTGGTTAGTCTATTTTTAATTACAGGGATGCTTGTTTTAATATAAGATATATATTATTTTTAAATATAAAAAAATAAAGAAAGGAGACTATTTATGACTATTTATGATATTGCAGAAAAGGCTGGAGTATCTGCTAGTACGGTATCCAGAGTCATTAATAATAAGCCTGGTATTAAAGCCGAGACAAGAGAAAAAATACAAAAGTTATTAAAAGAATACAACTATACGCCAGATGAAAATGCCAGAGGTTTAGTGAACAAAGCCACTAAGCTTATAGGTATTCTTATACCAGATATTAGAAATAATCACCATTCAGATCTTGCCTACGTAGTAGAGAAAAAGTTAAGAGAACAAGGCTATTGCAGTATTATTTTAAATGCAGGCTACGAGCATAAAACGATGGCTGAAAGCATACAAATTTTAGAGCAAAGAAAAGTAGATGGGATTATTCTAGTAGGATCTGCCTTTCAGAATGATAGGGTAGAAAAAGAGTTGAGACAAAGAATGACTCATGCGCCGATTGTATTAGCTAATGGGTATTTGGATTTGGCCAATGTACATGGGATTTTGATAGATGAAAGAAATGGGACCAAACGACTAGTTGACTTATTGTACTCAAAAGGTAAACGACATATTGCTTTTATGGGAAATTTAAACACCCCAAGTAATCAAGAAAAATTTTATGGCTATGAGGAGGGGATGGAAAAATACGGATTAACAGAAAATAAAATACTCTTTCAGGTTTCGGGAATAGAGAAAGAGTCAGGGTATAGAGGAGTAAAGCAATTATTAAGTGAGCACCCTGATGTTGATAGTGTTATTTGTGTAGAGGACTTGATGGCAGTAGGTGTTATTCGCTATCTTAATGAATTAGGTATAAAAATACCACAGCAAATAGCTGTAACAGGAATGAATAATTCTATATTAGGAGAGATTACCTTTCCTAGTATTACAACACTAGATAACAAGATGATAGATACGGGTTTGATGGCAGCTCAAATATTAATGAATTATTTAAATGGAGAAAATAATGCTCAAAAAGTAATGCTATTTTCTGAGATTATAGAAAGAGAAAGCACATAATAAGTATTATAGAAATCGAATGCAAAAATGAATGATTAGAAATAGTGATATGAAAATCAAATAGAATAAAAAGGCTATAAATTTGTATAAAATGCACAAATTTATAGCCTTTTTATTTGTTAATTGGAATAGTTTACGGATATTGATTTTCGCAATCGATTGTGATATTATGTTTATAACAATCGATTGCGAAAAGTATGGAGGTATCTTATGAGGATTCCCTATGAAGTGATGTTAAAGGAATTTGAACGTGTATTACTTAAAAAAGGATTAGATGAAAAAACAGCTTATGAGGCAGCTGCCAATTTTGCACAAACCAGTTTGGATGGTGTATACTCTCACGGCATTAATCGGTTTCCTAGAGTTATTTCATATATAGATCGTGGGGTTATTGATCCAAAGGCTAAGCCTTTATGTGAAATGCAATGTGGGGTTATAGAAAGATGGAACGGGAATTTAGCCTTGGGTAATACTAACGCCGCAAAAGCTACAGACAGAGCATGTGAATTGGCAAAGGAAAATGGAGTAGGAGTAGTAGCGCTTCGCAATACAAATCACTGGATGCGAGGAGGAGCCTTTGGTTGGCAGGCGGCAGATAAGGGGTGTATTGTTATTTGTTTTACAAACACCATGCCTAACATGCCTGTATATGGAGCCAAAGACAGAAGAATAGGAAATAATCCTCTCATTATTGCTGTTCCGAGAAGTAGTGGCGAGCATGTTGTAATAGACTGTGCCCTGTCGCAATTTTCTTATGGAAAAATTGAAGAGTATAAATTAAAAGGGAAAAACTTACCTGTGTATGGTGGATATGACTCAAATGGAGAAGTTACAACAGATGCTGGTGAAATTGAAAAAACATGGAGAGTACTTCCTATTGGTTTCTGGAAAGGAAGCGGGTTATCCATTGTACTAGACATGGTAGCCGCCATTTTATCAGGAGGCAATTCGGTAGGAGACATTGGACAAAAGATAGGCGAAGAAGTAGGTCTTTCTCAAGTGTTTGTGGCCATTGATCCAACAAAATTAAGTAGTATTAGCGAGATAGACTATACGGTGGATAAGATTCTTGATTATGTAAAAGGGTCTGAGCCTGTAAAGGAAGATGGTGTGATTTTGTATCCAGGAGAATCTTCCTTTAAAACGAGGAAAGAAAACATAGAAAAAGGGATTCCGGTTATAGAAGAAATATGGCAATCCATTTTAGAGATGTAACAATTAAAATATGAAAAGAGGAATGACATGATATTTTCATCCATTGATGCTCCAGAAGATTGCTCAAAATACCCACAGGCTATTCAAAGAGCTATTCAGTATTTAAAAGAAAATGATTTTAATCAAATGGAGCCAGGGGTATACGAAATAGAAGGCAAAAAGATGTATGCGCAAGTTTTTGATGCCATACCAAAGCCAAAAGAAGAACTCAGATCAGAAGTACATGAAAAGTATATTGATGTTCAATTCATAGCCTCTGGAAAAGAACAAATGGGTTTTTGCCTGGACCTTGGCAAGTTTGAAGTAGACGAGAGAATCGATGAAAGAGACTTGGTTTTTTACAAATCAGTAGAAAATGAAGGCTATATTACAGCTACAGAAGGATGTTACTGTGTATTCTTTCCAACGGATGTACATAGACCATCGATTCTTCTAGGAGACTGCACAAAGGTTCGTAAAGTTGTTTTAAAGGTAAGTTTAGAATTATTATAGAAAGTTTTCATACTTTGAAGAAGATATATTAAAAACTAGGAGGAATTAGAATATGAAAAAAACAATGGCAGTGTTACTAACAGGATTATTAATGGTAGGATCTCTAGCAGGTTGTGGGGGAAGTAGTAGCACGCAAACAAATATCAGTAAACAAGGGGAAAGTGCGAGTCCTGCTCCTGAGGTGGTAAAACCAGAGCTAGAACTTATTGTAGCACATAATCAAACTTCATTAGAAAACCCTTATACAATTGGGACTATGAAATTTAAAGAAGTAGCAGAAGAAGTATCTGGAGGAAAAATTTCTGTAGTCCTTCATCATGGAACCCTAGGTGAAAGTGAGCCAGAACTTGTAGAAAAATTGACAATGGGTGCAGCATCTATGATTGTAGCATCTCCAGCGCTTATGACAGGGATTGGTGTTCCAGAGGTAGATATGTTCTCTCTCTTATACTTATTTGATAGCTTTGACCACTGGGAAAAAGCAGTAGATGGTCAATTTGGAGAAGAAATGAAAGACGTTATCACTGAAAAAACAAATAACCAGTTCAAAGTAATGGGATATTGGTCATCTGGGGTACGTAACTTTTATGGCAAGAAATCCATTTTAACACCAGCAGATGCAAAAGGCTTAACTATTCGTACACAGTCTTCTGCTGTTCAACAAGAGTTTTGGAAAAATGCAGGAGCAGTTCCTACATCTGTAGCTTGGGGTGAGTTATATCAAGCACTGCAACAAGGGGTAGTGGACTCAGCAGAAAATGACTATACAAGCTTTATGTTAAAAGAACATCACAAAACAGCCAATGGGAAATTCATTAGTGAAACACAACATGACTATACAACAAGACTATTCTTAATGGATGGAAACTTCTACAACAAGTTAACTGACGAGCAAAAAGAATGGATTGAACAAGCTTCAGTTGCTGCCACACAAGCAGAGAGAGAGACAGTTTACAAGATGGCAGATGAATCTAAAGCAAAAGTAATCGCAGATGGAGCAACAGTAATAGAGCATGAAGATATGGATATAGAAGCTTTTAGAGCTCTTGCAGCACCAATTCAAGAAAAATTCGTGACAGATAATAATATGAAAAAATATTTAGAAATGATTCGTGGAATCAAATAAAGTGTGAATAGAGCAAAAGGAGCGTCGCTATGAAAAAAGCCGTAGATCTTTTACAAAAGTTGCAGCTAGCTGTAGGTACCCTATTCCTTGCTATCTTTTTAATAACAGTAGTACTACAGGTATCCTCTAGATATTTGGGATTTGCAACGGTTTGGACAGAAGAGGTAGCTATGTACGCCTTCATCTGGGCAGTATTTATGGGAGCCTCAGCCATGGTTTATGAAAAAAGACATTTTGCTTTTACCTCTTTAAGTGAAAACTTAAAGAGTGAAAGCTTAAAAAGTATAATATCTATTGTCATTTCTATAATCATGCTTATTTTCGCTGTATTGATGGTTCAATACGGTGTTCAAGTTACTAAACAGTTTTGGAATTACAAATGGATCAGCATTCCGAGTCTGACAAGAGGGATTACATGGATGTGCTTACCCATTTGCGGAGTAACAAGTTTCATTTATCTTATCCAGTTAATGATTGAAGACTTTAAAAATATATTGAAAGGAGATGCTAGATAATGGGACTACTTTTAGTTGTTTTATTTATAGGGTGTGTTGTCATTGGAGTACCCATCTCCTTCGCACTAGGAATCGTGTCTTTTGCAGGCATTGGCCTCTTGCCGCAAATCCCAAATGCGGTTGTATTTACGAAAATGTTTAATGGGATGAACAGCTTTACCTTACTAGCAGTACCCCTCTTTATTCTTGCAGCCAACCTGATGAATGAAGGGGCTATTACTGAAAAGCTTATCAAATCCTGCAACTCTATGGTGGGGCACTTTAGAGGAGGGCTTGCCTATTCTAACGTACTGGTATCTATGATTTTTGCAGGGATTTCTGGATCTTCACAAGCAGATACCGCAGGAGTTGGCAAAATCTTTATTCCCTCTATGGAGGAGCAAGGCTATGACAAAGGAACGGCTGTTGGGGTAACGGCAGCATCTTCAACTTTAGGGTCTATTATTCCACCAAGTATTACAATGGTAGTGTATGCAGGGATTGCAAATGTAGCTACTGGAGCACTGTTTGTAACAGGTATTTTACCGGGAATTTTACTAGGTCTTGGAATGATGGGAGTAGTTAAATACTACTCTAAGAAAAAGAATTTTCCAAAGTGTGAAAAAGTACCTTTTAAAGAAACGTTAAGGCTTACCTTTGTGTCCTTGCCTGCTTTACTCACACCGATTATTTTGATTGGAGGCATTGTAACAGGGATTTTCACACCTACCGAATCTGCAGCCTTTGCCTGTGTATATGCCTTAATCGTAGGAATCTTTTTCTACAAAACTATTAAACTAAGCGCATTGCCTGGCATTTTGAAAGAAACCTTAAAGTTATCCTCTCTTTCTCTCTTTGCATTAGCAACGGCAAATGCCCTTGGTGAACTCCTAAGCTATTATCGACTAAATGTCTATGTAGAAAAATTCTTTACTTCTATTTCAGGTGGAAAAATCATTTTCTTGTTGGTTATTGTGTTATTTTTTATGTTTATTGGAACGTTTATGGATTCTGTACCTGCTATGATTTTGTTTGTCCCAATTATTTTGCCATCTGCTACCACACTGGGCATTAGTCCAATTGTTCTTGGGTTAATTATTATTGTAACGCTGGCACTAGGGCTTGTAACACCACCATACGGACTATGTTTACTGATTGCCTCATCTATTAGTGGAACTACAATTGAAGACGCTTTTAAAGGAACTCTTCCTTACTTTTTATCCTCAGTTGCAGTCCTGATATTAATGGTTTTATTTTCAGATACGGTATTGGCGATTACGGCATTTTTATTCCCCGCGTTGTTTTAGCTAGTACATATAAGGAGGTGACATATGAAGATTGTTGTGATTGGAGCAGGGGCCATGGGAGCACTGTTTGGAGGATATCTGTCTCAAAACAATGAGGTATGTCTCATTGATACAGACGCTGAAAAAGTAGATAAGATAAATAAAGAAGGCATCACAATTATAGGAAAAGAAGAGCAAAAGACATTTTTCCCAAAAGCTTTCTTAGACGCTTCTCAAGTTGGAAAAGCAGACCTGCTGATTTTGTTTGTAAAAGCTTTATTTTCAAAACAAGCACTAGAAAAAAGTAAATCGGTTATAGGAGAAGACACTTACGTTTTAACCTTGCAAAATGGGTCAGGACATGAAGATATACTAAAACAGTTTGTCCGCAGAGATAGGATTATTATAGGGACTACTCAGCATAATGCTTCTATTACTGAAAGAGGCTGTATCAATCACGGAGGCAGAGGATGCACCAATATAGGGCTGCTTGCAGCTCAAAATAATGTATTAGATTCTATTAAAGACAGCTTTGAAAGCTGTGGATTTGATATGCATATTAGTGAAGATATTGAAAAGCTTATATGGGATAAACTTTTTACAAACGTATCTGCAAGCGTACTTACTGGAGTACTTCAAGTGAAATTAGGTTATCTGATTGACAATAGTCATGGACTCTTTTTAGTAGAGCGATTGGTAAAAGAAGCAGTAGCAGTTGCTAATGGAGACGGTATGGATTTTGATGAACAAGAAGTTCTTGAAAAAGTAAAACAAGTTCTCATCAATGCCCATGAAGGATACACCTCTATTTATGCGGACCTTAGAGACAAACGAAAAACAGAAGTAGATACTATCAGCGGGTATGTTGTGAGGGCATCTAGGCGAAATGGTGTGCCAGCACCTAGCCATGAATTTATCGTAGAACTTGTACATGCATTAGAAGACAAATAATTAGGAGGTTGTTATGAGCACATATCATTTAGGCAAATTAAAAGTAGTTGATTTGACAAAAGTATTAGACCCAGCAACAGAGTCAAGAAGATGCAGCTTATGGCGTTTTAACACAGGGGGTCCAATTCCAGATTTCCATACTATTATGGACATAACCAGCCATTTAGGGACTCACGTAGAGTGCCCATATCATCATCATGACGAATGGACAGATGTACAAGGTTTACCACTTACGGCCTTTATGGGAAGAGGTATTTATGTAAACATTGAGCATTTAGCCGAAAATAGTCATATTATGCCAGAAGACTTAGAAAAAGCTTGCGGAGACAGAATCAAAGAAGGGGATGTAGTCATCTTAGACTCGCCTTATCGTATTCCGCCATTTACACCACTGACCAATACGCCAGAAGATAAACGCCTTTTTATCTGCAAAGAAGCAGCTGAGTGGTTTAAAGAAAAGAAAGTAAAATGCGTAGGCTTTGGAGATGGTGTATCCATTGAAAACAATTATGAAGATGTATGCGCGTTTCATGATATACTTATGGAAGTAGATATTATATTCTTAGAAGTGTTAAAGAATCTTGATCAGCTTACTTCCGATACATTCTTTATTTCTTATACTCCACTGCCAATCAAAGGCCTTGACTCATGCCCAGTCCGTGTCTATGCAATCGAAGGTTTAGCTGAATTTAGTTAAATCTGATAGTTTAGCAGTCTGCAATTGTATATTACTTAAATTACTCATGGAATATAAGCCACATGCAAGTGTAAGTGGCGATGAAATAAAAGTATAGATACTCAATTAAGCCTACTTGATTAAAATCAAGTAGGCTTAATTTGTCTTACATTTCATCTTACCAGTAGTGTCGCATCGAAGCTGCAAATGCACTAGATGAACCTACTAAAACAGCGAATGAAGCAAGTAATGATACGATTACTTTAGATAAGGTATTATTTGTGGAAACTACCAAAAATCATCTAGTATGAGATTTGATAACTGATTATAAATGATTTTCTTTTCATAATAGACTATCTTCCCACGAACATTTGTGTCCAATAGTTACCGTTTGCTACATACCCTACTCCAATATGAGTAAATGATGCTTTTAGGATGTTTGCTCTATGACCTGGACTGTTCATCCAAGCTTTTACTACTTCTTCAGGTGTTCTTTGACCCATAGCAATGTTTTCACCTGCTGTTTTGTAAGTGATACCGAACTTTTTCATCATATCAAATGGTGAACCGTAAGTTGGGCTCGTATGATCAAAGTATTTTTTAGCCTGCATATCAGCAGATTTCATTCTGGCAACATTGCTAAGAGCTGCATCCATCTTTAATGCTGCAAGGCCAGCTTTTTGACGCTCAACATTAACAAGTTCTAATACTTTGTTTTCATATGCACTAACTGAACTATTTGTAGTTGTAGTTGGTGCTGAAGGTGTTGCAGCTGGAGTTTTAGTGGTTGTTGTTGGGGCTTTAGTAGCAGCTGGAGCCTTAGCAGCAACTGGAGCTTTTACAGCAGATGCTTTGCAAGCCTTTGCAGTTTTGCAAGCTTTTGCTGATTTACAAGCAGTTGATGTTTTACAAGCAGCTTGTTTTTTGCATGCTGCAGGGGTAGTACATTTGCCGTTTTTCATTTTGCATACTGTAGCTTTTGTTTTCGCAGTTGGTGTGCAAGTAGATGTAGAAGCAGCAAATGCACTTGTTGAACCTACTAAAATTGCAAATGAAGCCATTAATGATATAGTTAATTTAGATATATTTTTATTCATTTTCATGTGAGTTATCCTCCTGTTAGTTGTTGCATATTTGTTAACAAGTTGTTACAAACTTATTATATATTATTACAAAACATAATGCAACATCAAAGAGACAATTACCAAGAAGTCCCTCATAACGGGACATTACACGGGGGATAGGCAGTAAACTTCGTATAAGCTCAGGTGAAATAAATGAATATGCTAACAATATATCCTGTACTATGGAAAACTCTTCTCATGCAATGAGTGGGATTGCAAATGCTATAGAAACAGTTTCCGATTATAGTTAACAAAAAAAGAACGACACACCTTTCCAGAGTGACCGTTCTAATCTTAATTTTAAAATACCATTTTTTCTTCTAGATCTATAGAAACTTTGACTATATTTGTACAGCGATAAGGAGTTGCTTTATAACAGAATTTTTTATTTACACCACAAAGATTAGCAAGAGGACCTTAGGCAGACTTTAGAGTTTGGAAGGTACCTTAATCATATCGTATTCAGTGATATTGAAAGCCTCTAAAAATTGAGTTAAATATGAGGCTCTAACAGTAATATATATATCTTTATTTATATTTCTGTTTACAATGTCTTTTATCATTTCATAAAATCCCTTTTTATTTAATTCTAGTTTGCCTGCTTCATCAATATATATAGGAAAATCTTCATTATGTATGATCTCATTAATCCAGGCACAGGCAGTATCAAATGCTGGCTTATAAAATGTAAAACGGATGTTCTTTATAGTATCTTTTAAGTGAGCTGGGGCGTACTTGTTTTCATAAATAAAATTCATACTTTCTCCAGAAGATAATCTCGTTAATTGATAGCCGTAAAAAACACCATTCTGGATGATTTTATTGGATATAAAACCATCGCCGCCATGCGCTGCATATATCTCTTTTATTTTAGTTGTTTTTCCTGAGTTCTTATTCCCTGTTACTATATGTACCATGTTTCTTCCTATATTAATGAGAAAAATAATTGCGAGCCGATCGCTATAAGTAATGAACATACTGCGGTTACAGGCTGAATTTTTAACATTGGCATCTTAATTGTTTTACCACTTTTTTCAGCTTTAGCCATGATCATAATAATGATTGCATTAACCAAACTATTTAGAATTAAAAAGTTCCATAAATACTCATTAGGGCCTTTTTCTATCATTCTAGAAGGAATACCGATGAAATATAAAATAACAGCATCAATAAAATAAATAAATCTCCAGGATAATGTTGCTAAAAAGGTACTTACAAAGCCAATTTTTTTATCCTTCTTAACTGACCACCCTATAAGAGCCATTACACTTAATCCTTCAAGAACAATTGCAAAAGCTGGATTGATTACTTTTACCGGATGTGAAAAAGGTAAAAACAAGTTGATAAGTTTTATGGCTCCTGCAACTAAACCAGAATAAAAAATGACTGATAAATGATTACTTTCTTTAAATGCTTTTTGTAAAATATAAAATCCTATAGGGAACATAATGGATCCGCTGATTCCAAGAGGACTTAAATTGAGTAAGTAGCCTAAAGTGGCTTCTGCAAATCCCCAAAGACCTCCCCAAAATAATACGTTAATTAATAACTTATTATTATTTTTCATTTTTATCTTCCTTTCTATTTACTATGATTTTACTATTTCTGTTCCTAGTATAGATTGTTCAGCCAAATACATTTCTAAATAGTTCTAAATCTCTCATCTATACTAATTTATACTAAAATATTGACGATAATATGCCTTATTTCTATTTAACAATTATTTGATAACATAGGTAGTCTAACAAGAAAACTTTTTGGCTATAATATGTTCTATAATATTAAAATATAAGGTGGAGATACAATGAATGATTATTTCGATAATCTAGATGTTATTGAAAAGAATCTTAAATACTTAACTGAAAATCATGGTGAAATCTATGAGGCCTATGAAAAATTCGGAGAATTAGTTCATGAAAAAGGTGGTCCCATAGATGAAAAAACTAGATGGCTTATTAAAATAGCTTTATCTACAAGCAGCCAGTATCAATATGCTTTAAGGACACATATTCTAAAGGCTCTAAAAAGTGGCTGCAGCAAAGAGGAGATAGAACACGCTATACTCCTTGTGGCACCAACATGTGGATTTCCTACGATGATGCAGGGGTTACTTATATTAAGACATATTACAGGTAATCAGAAAGAGTAAGTTTAAACTTATTAAGAGTCATATTCTACACCATCCCACTGTAGAATTTTTTGATAATCTTCCTGCGAGTCTACATCAAATAAACTTTTCTCATCATCAATTTCTACAAACCGAACTTGCTTCAAATACTTATTTATTATTATTTTTCCCCCTATATCTCCTTCAAGGCTCATTAACTCCTGTTTGAACCTTGAAGGAAATATAACAGGACTGCCTTTTTTACCCATATGACGAGGGACAATGATATCATTTTTATCTTCATCAAATGATTGTAATAGCTTATTAACCATAGTGCTGCCAAGTAGAGGCTGGTCTATGGTTAAAAACATATAGCCATCACACGCATCAGCATATTTTAATCCGAGCTTAATGGATTCGCTCATTCCTCTATAGGCCTTTTTATTTTCTATTACTTTTAATGTATTGCTATTTTTTAATTGTAACATTTCCTTTTGTCTGATAACTAAAATAACCTGGTAAAAGTCACACTTCAAAACCGTATCAAGGGTTTGCTGGAGCAGTGTTTTTCCTCTATACTCTAAAAGCAGTTTGTCCTTCCCCATGCGATTAGAATAACCCGATGCCATGATGATAGCGCTGACCATAATATTGTACCTTCTTCCCTGCCATTAAAACAATCGTTTTCTTTTAGCGTTTTGCCATTATACCTTTTAATATCTTTTCTGAAGTAATAGGTAAACTTCGTATGTTTACGCCTGCGGCATTATAGACTGCATGGGCAACGGCTGGTGGTGGGGTATTAATAACAACCTCTCCAATAGATTTCGCTCCGAAAGGTCCTGTAGGTTCATAGCTGCTTTCAAATGCTACTTTAATGTTCCCTACATCGCGTCTAGATGGTATTTTATATTGCATAAATGAATTATTCTTCATTTTACCTAACTCCGTATAAGTAATATCTTCACATAAGGCCATACCAATACCCTGGGCGATGCCGCCTTCCACCTGTATTCTGGCAAGCTTTGGATTAATAGGGGTACCGCAGTCTACAATACCGAAATAATCTATGACAGTTATTTGGCCAGTTTCTGTATCTAATTCAATTTCAACAAACCCTGCCATAAATGGAGGAGGTGAGTACGGACTTGAGTGGGATGCACTTGCCATTAAATAATTACCATCACCAACAACGAGTTCCTGTGCGAGCTTATCTAGTGTAATGCTTTTCTCTTCATTATATATTTTCTGTCCATCAAACTCTAAGGTATCCTTTTCAACCTTCAAAATCTTTGAGGCTTCAGTCAGCATTTGGTCCCTTAGCTTTTTACAGGCTTTAATAACGGACATACCTGTTACATAGGTGGTGCTTGAAGCGTAAGAACCTGTATCATAAGGGGACTGATCCGTATCAACACCATTTACAACGATTTTATCCATATCACATTCCAGACACTCCGCTGCCATTTGTCCAAGTATGGTATCACAGCCGGTACCCATATCGGTAGCGCCAACAAGCAGTGTGTAATAGCCATCATCATTTAATCTTATTTGAACGGATGCAATATCAATACCGGCTATACCAGAGCCTTGCATGGTTATTGCAGTGCCAACGGCTCTCACTTTATGGTCACTTATTCTTTTATAAGGGTATTTTTCATCCCATTTAATAAGCTCCTTACCCTTGTTGATGCAGCTGTTAAGGGTGCAGCTCCTTAAAGTTTCCCCGTGATAGGCTGTTAGAACTTCTCCTTCTTCAAGCAGGTTTTTTTGCCTGAGGATAGTGGGGTCCATATTTAATTTAGCTGCCAGTTCATTAATAGCTGACTCTAGGGCAAATGCACCTTGCGTTGCGCCATAACCACGAAATGCACCTGCGGACATCGTATTGGTATAAACAACTTGAAATTCAAACTTAAAGGCACCAGCTTTATTGTATAAAGGCATCGTTTTATGCCCAGATAAACCAACTGTAGTAGGGCCATGTTCACCGTAGGCTCCTGTGTTTGACAGAGTAGTTATATGGATGGCCTTAATATTTCCGTCTTTATCTGAACCCACTTTAGCCCTTATCTTCATTTCATGCCTGCTGGTTGATGCTGCAAAGGTTTCATACCTATCAAATATCATTTTGGCAGGCTTACCTGTTTTGAGTGTTACAATAGCAGGGAAAAGCTCACTGACCACTGTCTGTTTGGCCCCAAAGCCTCCCCCTATTCTTGGTTTAATAACGCGGACTTTTGCCTTAGGGATATCCAGTGCTCTCGCAGCAATTCTTCTTACATGGAAAGGTATTTGAGTAGAGCTTACAATATTTAGTCTGCCGTTATAATCCATGTGGGTATAGGTAATAAAAGTTTCCATCATGGCTTGATTATTAGCCTTTGTATGATAGACTTCATCTACAATCACATCACATTTTTCAAATGCTTCATCTACATTGCCGCTTTCAAAACCACCGGAACAGCATATATTTCTTTTCACATCATTACCTATATCAAAGTTGACATGATAATCCTCTTCTGTATGAATGACCGTGTTGTTATCTATAGCTTCTTCGGGATCTAATATGGGCTTAAACACCTCATACTCTGCTTTAATGAGCTTTAATGCCTTTTGGACAGCTTTTTCACTGTCGCCGGCAACGATTGCCACGGGGTCGCCCACATATCTTACATATTGATCAAGTATTAGCCTGTCATAGGGGCTTGGTTCAGGGTAGGATTGCCCTGCCATTGTAAACCGCTTGTTTGGGACATCTTTATAAGTTAAAATACATGCGATTCCTGGCACCTTAAGTGCTGTATCTGTTTTGATACTTAATATTTTGGCATAGGCATGGGGACTTCTAAGTACTTTTACAATTAGACAATTTTGAGGTGCAATATCATTGGTATAGACTGGTTTACCTGTAACTAGGGCCATAGCATCTAATTTATCAATACTTTGACTTACGACTTTCATTTATGCACCATCCTTTCCTTGTTGTAAAAATTTCTTAATAGCTCTTAGTTGACCCATATAGCCTGTGCAGCGGCACAAATTGCCTGAGAGGTAGTGCTTAATTTCCTCTTCTGTCGGGTCGTTAAGCTCTCTTTTCATAGAAAGTACACTCATGATAAACCCTGGGCTGCAATAACCACATTGTTCTGCCCCTTCATCTGCAACAAACTTACCAAACGCTATAGCTTCATCTTCTACGCCCTCAAGAGTGGTGATATGTTTGCCATTAACACTTGCTGCCAAAACAGAACATGACAGCACTGTTTTTTCATTAACCCAAACTGTACACAAACCACAGTTTGCCGTATCACAGCCGCGTTTAACACTCGTGAATCCGGTGTGGCGTAAAAAATCTATAAGAAGCATATCCGGTTCAATAACTTCATTAAATAATCTATTGTTGATATAACATTTTATCTGCAAATTTCTTCAACCCCTCTCTTAACGAGAACTTTAGCGAGCTCTTTTCTATACTCAGCTGACCCCCTTAGGTTTGTCCCAAAATGAAGTTCGCTGGTCACTGTTTCGCATGCAGATGCTATGTCCTCTTTTGTTGGATTTTCCGGCAGGAGCTTAGAGGCCTTGGCAGCTAAAGCAGCCTTATTAGGCCTTGCACCAACAGCTATTTTCCAGCTGCTGTTACATCTGCTTAAAGCAACTGCTAATATTGGAAAATCCGTAGCAGTCATTCTGCAGCTTTTATAACTCGCCCTGGACCCATCTTTTTTAATGATTATTTTGATTAAGATATCTTTTTCATAAGGCATCTTTATAAATTTCTCAAGAGGAATAATCCCTCCCTTATGCATATGAACATAACAATCTAGTGCTAGTAAGGCAGTTAATAGATCAGAAAACCCAAATCTTGAATAGACGCTTCCACCAACTGTTGCACAGTTTCTAAACTGCACCCCAACAATATTTTTAACCGACGCAGACACTATCCCATCAAAACATGTATTCAGTACGCTGCTTGTCTCAATTTGTCTCAGAGTAGTCATACATCCAACCTCAATTTGAGGTTCGGTCTCTATGATGGTATCAAGACCGAGCTTAGATAAATCTATACCCATATTATAGTTCTTGTTTCCCATCTTCAGCCATAAGAGGCCGCCTAATATAACATTATTCTTATTTTTATTAAGTAGTTCATAAGCTTCCTCTAGACTACTTGGGGTAATGTATTCTTTTAATGAAAACACATCTATTCTCCTTCCTTATAAAAAGCCTTCCATGAGTTAAAACTCAATGGAAGGCAATTCTTGTTCAGCCTTTTCTTCTTTATCTTGCGGCAATATGAGGTTTAATGTAACTGCTACAATAAATGCAACGACAATACCATTTTGTGCAAAAATAAGTTTTGCCCATTCAGGTAAATGCTGAAGTGCATCAGGCACAGAACCAAGCCCTAAGCCTAACCCTAAAGCAACTGCAACAATGACCGCATTTCTTCCGTGCATATTTTGTTTAAATATTAATTGCATGCCACTTATTGCAATCATTGAAAACATAATAATCGTCGCGCCTCCAAGTACTGATTGAGGCATAGCAGAAATGACAGCACCTAGTTTAGGGAAAAGTCCGGCTAAGATTAAAAAGGCTGCACCTGTCATAATTGAAAATCTATTAACTACTTTTGTCATACCGATGAGACCAACATTTTGGCTAAAGGATGTGTTTGGTAATACACCAAAGAATGCTGCAATGATACTCCCGACACCATCTGCGAGTACACCGCCTGAAAGTTCTTTATCAGTAGCTTCCCTTTTTAATCCCCCAGCAGTTACTGCAGAGATATCTCCAATGGTTTCAACGGTAGTCGCTATATACATAATACACATAGGTATAATCGCTCCGATTTTAAATTCCATTTGATATGTGAAAACTTTAGGAAGGCTGAACCAACCAGCCGCCGCTACAGGAGCAAAGTCTACTTTTCCCATAAGTACAGCAGCTATGTAGCCGATAACGATGCCTGTTAATACAGCTGAAACCTTGAAAAAGCCTTTTGTAAACTGCATGAAAAATAATATAACAACAATAACAAGGGATCCTAAGAATAAGTTACTTACTGAACCAAAATCTTCGGCCCCAAAACCTCCGGCAAAGTACGCCACCCCTATGGGGATAAGTGAAAGTCCAATTGAAATAACAACTGTCCCTGTTACAACTGGCGGAAAAATCTTTCTTAGGGGTTTAATAAAGAACCCGAGTAGACTCTCAAACAATCCACCTATTAAACTTGCACCTAAAACTGCTCCGTATCCATATACGCCAGCTGCGGCTTTTATTGTTGGCAAAAACCCAGAGCTTGTTCCCATAACTATTGGCAGCCTAGAGCCGACTCTCCCAATTGGATAGAGTTGAATCAGAGTTACAAGACCCGCTATAAACATAGCGTTTTGAATAAGCATTGTCTTTTCTGCTGGGGGCATTTTTAATAATCCAGCAACAATAATTAATGGTGATACATTTCCTACAAACATGGCAAGCACATGCTGTAAGCCCAAAGGGATAGCTTGCTTTAACGGTACTCTTCCATCAAGCTCATAAATACTTCCTTTTTCCACCTATATCCACTCCTCAAATGATATTATTCATATACTCATTTCAAAATACTATAATAAACGAGGAGTTTTATAAAACTTTATTATCAACCTCGTAGTCTGCAAATTTACGGTCTGCAGGTAGAAACTCTTGACCCATATTGTCAAAATTATACGAAATATAGTATATGAATGTTAAACTTCACTTATAATATACCGAATGTTTTTCTTGATGTCAATAAAAACGTTCGGATTCCAAAGAATACCTTGCTTATATCTATGCTAATCCTATACCATACAGAAATGAAGATTGATAGCAGCATAAAAGGAACGGCCAACTCAAACTATATTTGTTCTTGTGCCGCGAGATAGATTTCTTCTTTTTGGCTCTGTGACAAGAGCTTTTCCGTTGCATAAGCAATGATTAATATACCAAATAAATCGAGTATCAATCTGATCAGCATAAAGCGCGTTCCCATAGCAGAGGCTTCAAATAAAAGGAGAGGAATCTTAGTGGTTGACCAAGCGCCTAAGAAAATAAACACATTAGAGAGCCTGCTTCCCTTCTTTAGAAGGACTCCGGCAACAGGAAAGGCCGCATAGAGAGGGCCGGCAGCAGCAGAGCCAAGGAAAAAGGCAATAAGGATGCCTATCAAACCGGAATCATCTCCCATATATTTAATCATGACTTCCCTTTTAACCCAAACATCTAAAAGACCGAGAAGAATGAAAATAGGTGGAATGACTGCAAGCATTTCCAAAGTGTTTTGCCAGGTAATTGAAAAAGACTTAGCGCCAAGAGATGGATTGATCATTAAAATAACACTATTGATTATAAGCATGACGATAAATAATCTATATCTTTTGATGAGTATTTTTAACTTTTCCATTAAATAAGCACCCCCATTAAAGCAGCTACAATAAGCGAAAAGATAAATGCCAGTACATTTCGGATAATGGTTGCCCGCTTGCCGAAATATTTGATTTCAACAGGAATCGTAACGATACCTACCATCATTAATGTTGAGACAAAAGCAGCGATCTGCATATACCCCGCTCCGCTTTTAAGCAGTGCAGCAGCAAGCGGAAAGGCAACAAAACCTGGTATTAAGGTGATAGAACCAATGACCGCAGCAATGATCACGCCTATCCAGCCCGATTCAGAGCCTAAAAACTGAGAGATTTGATCAGGGGTTAAGATAGAAAGCATAATCCCTATGATAAAAATGATAGCTAAAAACTGAGGCATAATATTCTCAAAGGATTTCCAAGCCTTTTTTAATGCAAGCATAGTCTTTTCCTTGCTTTTAAAAAAGGATACAATAAGTGCAGTGATAGATAGAAGATAAAAAATCTGGGTCAAAGTATATTCCTCCTTACTTAAGTTACTTCCTTATTATAGTTTACAGTATAAACGTTATATGTAATAAAGTCACAGAAAAAAATTCATATACTGCATAGTATAGAATTAGAACGATATAAAAAAGATGGGAAGAGATGAAAATGTCAGAAGTGCTTATAATAGGTAATGGCCCTGCTGGGATCAGTGCAGCGCTTTATACAGCCCGTGCAGGAATAAAAACAACAATCATTGGAAAAGATTATGGGGCTTTATCAAAAGCTGAAAAGATAGAAAACTATTATGGATTTGAAATGCCTTTATCAGGGAAAGAGCTTGTAAGGCAAGGAATTGCACAGGCAAGAAGAATTGGAGCAGAAATCATATCTGATGAAGTAGTAGGTATTGGGTACGAGGATAGGCTTGTGGTCAAAACGAAGGAGAATAAATATAAAACAGATAGTCTTATCATTGCAACAGGTTCATCAAGGGCTGTACCAAAGATAGAAGGGCTTAGTGAATATGAAGGCAAGGGGGTAAGCTACTGCGCAGTGTGTGATGCCTTTTTTTACAAGGATAAGGATGTAGCTGTGCTTGGTTGCTGTGACTATGCCCTTAGTGAAGCGATGGAGCTTTTGCCTATTGCTCGTTCCGTTACACTTATTACAAATGGGAAAGAACCTATAGAGAATATACCAAAGGAGATTAAGGTTAATACAAAACCTATTGAAGCTTTGGTAGGTGACAATGGTGTTCTAAGCCGCGTACTTTTTGAAGACGGCACGGAGATTGAGGTATCAGGAGTGTTTATAGCGGTTGGAGTAGCTGGAAGCAGTGATCTTGCTAGAAAGCTTGGGATCTTGACCAAAGGGACTAAAATTGTGGTAGATGAGAATATGGCGACTAATATTCCGGGGATTTATGCTGCTGGGGACTGCACAGGAGGCATGCTGCAAATAGCTAAGGCTGTTTATGAGGGTGCTATGGCAGGGACACAGGCTGTTAAGTTTTTGAGAGAGAATAAGAGATAGGGTGGAGATGTTGAGACTGCTTCTTTATGAGAGTATAAGGGGTGGTCTTTTATTATACGAGAAATTAAGTTAGTGGAGCAAGAGCAAAGAGAAGAGGGGATTTGAGATTTGGAGGTAATTTTCTAAGGGTCGCAAGAAGCTGCCAGTGAAACTTTTATTTTTCCGCCCTTGGGCTTTCAAGTCAAAATAAAAGTTCCCCTAACATCTCCTCGCTAGGTTTTCAAAATAAATATAAGGCAAAAAATAAAGGATGGTAAGGCTATTCTCTTATAAAAACTTAACGATAGTTTTTACAGTATTGAAGTTGTATGTTTTTATCAGAAATGTTTTAAAAATATAGAAA
Organism: Clostridia bacterium; assembly: GCA_029239755.1. Lineage (GTDB taxonomy): Bacteria > Bacillota > Clostridia > Lachnospirales > Cellulosilyticaceae > FMMP01. The sequence goes on from JARBUI010000013.1 coordinate 26,892, forward strand.
ATAATAGAAATATAGTCTATAATTGTAATTAAAAGGAATCTATAAAGAAGAAAAATACATGATGCAGTGATACCAGCTTATATAACTTGTTTTGGCTTTCATGAAGTTAATTATAAAATATTAGAAATTTAGTTCATACAATCTAATAAAAATTTATAGAGTCATAAAATAGGGGATGCCATGAATAATCAAAGGAAACAATTCATAAAAGAGAGAAGAAACTATGAAAAGCTACTCAAAATAAAAGCTAAGTTAGGGATACTGAGTTTATCAGAAAAAGAACAGTATCAGAATATGTTATATAGTCAAAGAAGAAATAGATTAATAAGGAAAGAAAAACTATCAGGAGGTATTATAACATTTGGTATAGCATTTATAATGCTAGTTGTATATTATTTAGCCCCTAGCATTTTAAAACAGAATATTCTTAATGGTAAAGGCCCTGTTAATTTTAAAGATATTCAGGTAATGAATTATAGTACAAGTAGTAGAAATAATATAGCAGAAAAAATTAAAGTATGTATTGATCTATACAACACAGCAACTGAATACTTTAATCAAGGAATAGAAGAATATAGCACCACTCAAAAAGTAGATGCAAGCTATATAGAGAGTCTTTCTTCGCTATATAATAATGAAGTAATAGCTGAATTTAAGGTTCTTAATAAGTTATTTTCTTATAAAATAGATAAGCAAATAGATATTTTAACACGCCTACGTATTTCAACAGAAGATAGAGAACAGTTAAAGAAAGAATTTGAAGAGATGATTAAAATTGATAAAATGTTTCAGGATGAAATTCATGAAATACTTGAAAATGAAGGTATTGCGTATTCAAGTTCTTAACTGATGGAAACAGCTAGCATCAGAGACAGTAGTAAATAAAGAATAATAAGTTAAGTAGGTGAAAAAATGATTGATTTACCTAAAGCCGGAGATGTAGATGTCAGGGTATTTAGTACACTTTTAGATTATAAGATATTAAGTGCGAGCTATAAACCTTTTTGGTTAAGTGGGGTTCTAAAAGAAGTTATAAATGGGAAGAAAGAAATAGGATTCAAAGAACTTGTATGTCATATGATAAGTAGTGCATGGTATCCTATTGTCCAATATAAGCTTAGTTTTGGTAAGTCAGATAAACTTGGAGATATTGTAGAGTACATAAAAGGTAAATATGAAATAGCAGCAGACGAAAAGGAGCACGTGCTCTATAAACTGATTTTTGAACTCCAAGATAGGGAGATAATTAAATATATAGAAGGACTTTATCAGTTTGTACCTTATAGGATGTTATCTCCTTTTTATCAAGAATTACTTAGAGGAACAGCTGAAAAAGAGAAGAACAAAAAAATTACAGAACTTGCATTAGAAGATGAAAGTGCATTTTATAAGATTTATCCTAAGGAAAAGATGATTGTAATAGGAGACAATTGGTATAAGTATTTGGTAGAGAATCAAAACATTATTTATGGATGGATTAACTATAACCTTACTTTTTTCTTACAGAAAAAGAACCCTAATGTGCCGGCTATTCCACTAAAAATTAAGCCACCTCATAAAAGGGACTTAAGCAAGGCTGAAAAGATGTGGAAAGCCTTTAATAGAGTCATTTTATTGAAGGATATTTATATCGATAAAAGCTTTAATAAAGATAATATAGCGCGATATGGACAGATGAGTATTGATCATTTTATTCCTTGGAGCTTTGTGTTACATGATGAAATGTGGAATCTAATTCCAAGTTTCAAAAATATTAATAGCTCAAAAAGTAATCGACTGCCTGATATGGATGCTTATTTTGATGAATTTTGCCAAGTTCAATATAGTGCTTTTAACTTTATGAGAAGTTATGTGGGAATGAAATCACTACTTGAAGATTATTTAAGTATTAATATACCATTTAAACTAGATAACAAAAGAGCATTAATAAATATCCAAGAAGGAGAGTTTAAAAAGGCTCTTTCTAATACAATAACACCACTTTATCAAATTGCGTATAACCAAGGCTATAGTATATGGAGGCATAGGGATTATGAAATTGATAGCAGAAATTATATCTATAATATAGATATAGAACAGAAAGGATGTATTGTAGCAGAAGAAGAATATCTTAAATATGATTTGAAGAGTATCAAAAAGCGGTAAGGGTTATTCTAACGCATTTAACTTTATAGTCCCCTTAAGAATAGAAGATTAATTGTATTTCTATTAATTATATAGATTAAATGATCTTTAGAACTTTAACTCATTATAGAAGGAGGATTAGGATAAAGTAATGTTAATGTAGTACTTTAAGATTATGATTGCTAGCAAGGGAGAGAGGGGCATCTTTCAGAACGACTCGGGTTTGGCTGTGGGAGGCGTGGAGTTCTGAAAGATGCCCCTCTCTGCCGAAGCGAACCTCATATAAATACAATAAATATATAAAAGCTAAGTTTCTTACTCTTTCTTTAAAATGAGGAGATAGTACATGGATAACTATTATAACAATAATGCCAAAGAGTTCTTTGATGGAACAGTTGACGCCAATATGAATGAACATTACACAGCCTTTCTAGAAAAACTCCCACAAGGCGCACATATACTGGATGCTGGATGTGGATCAGGACGAGACAGCTTAAACTTTAAAAAGCTTGGATACCAGGTAACAGCTATAGATGCTTCAGATGAACTTTGTAAACTTGCAAGGACCTATATAGGACAAGAAGTATTAAAGTTAAGATTTCAGAATATAACATTTGAAAACCATTTTGACGGTATATGGGCATGTGCATCTCTCTTACATGTCCCAAGCACAGAACTGAGAAATGTAATTGGCAAGTTGGCAAAGGCTCTAAAACCAGAAGGTATTTTATTTGCATCTTTTAAGTACGGAACTTTTGAAGGGGAACGAAATGGCCGATATTTTCATGATCTGACAGAAGAAAAAGCCGAGAAATTATTTGTGGCGGAAGGGCTTAAAGTAGAAGAAATGTGGATAACCAAGGATGTAAGACTGGAACGCGTGGATGAATTTTGGCTGAATATCATTACAATTAATATAAGAAAAATTACTGCCGAAGAGATTTAGGTGAAATTTTGATTTATAGCCACGAATATAAACATTCAGGGAATCTTGGTGTTACCATACTAATACAAATAGAAAATAAAGTTAGGGGGATAGAAAATGGGCGTAGAACTCCTATTAAAAGAAATAGCGGGTATTTCAAATAAATATGATCTTATTAGTCAAAAAACTGGAGGGCATTTTAATATATTCAATATTACAGATATTGCTGCTGATGAAGTTCGGATTTGCAGAGTACTGTATGAGCTATTAAATCCAAAAGGTACCCATTATCAGAAAGATGCTTATTTGAGGCTCTTTATAGAATATGTACTCCAGGTGGATTTATCTAGTGGAGCGTATGAAACATTAAAAGTCTACCGAGAATACATACTTCCTAATAGCCGGCGAATAGATCTTGTTATTGAGAACAAAGATTATTTCATCCCAATTGAGGTGAAAATCTATGCTGGAGATCAAGAAAAGCAGTGTTATGACTATTATCAAAGGGCGAAAAATGCCAATGTCTATTACCTGACATTAGAGGGTAATCCACCATCGGAGTACAGTGCTGCAGGACTTACAAAGTCTGGGGATGGATACAAAGAAGTAACTACCATTTCTTTTAAAAATGAAATATTACTATGGCTTACAAAATGTCTGGAGCATAAAGAAACGATTAAAATTGCACCGATTAGAGAGGTTGTTTTACAGCTAATATCAGTTATTCGAAAACTCACTAATCAGTTAGAGGAAGGGAAAGAAATGGAGATACAAAATATTATTACAGCATCCAAAGAAAATATGATAAGTGCCATAGAAATTGAAAAAAGTCTAAAGGTCTGTAAAATAGAGATGATGTATAAAGTTCTAAGAGCCATTGAAGAACGCTTAGGAAAAGAAAAAATTATTAATGAATTTGATTATGAGTATAATAACGGAGAAAAAATTAACAACTATTATGAACGTAAAAACTCAACTTTCCCAGGGATTAGTTATCCGTATAAAAAGGATGTTAAAAAGGGGGTTGATATCTGGTTTAGAGTTGAGATAGACTGGAAGCTATTTGCAGGATTCTGTGTACCTCTGCATGGCAAACCAGCCAAACAACAGCTCAGTGAAGATGAAATTAAGCGTCATATTCCAAAGTTTGAACCAGAAGTTGATAACTGGTGGGCATACTGGGAGTTCCTACCTGTTGACTATGTAGATATGGCTCTAGACTTTAAGGTGTTTAATGAGGCGTATTTTAATTTATTTGATGCTGCGAATTTTGAGAAGTTTGTGGACCAATGTGTTGATCGTATAAAAGAAATCTTTTAACATACAGGGCTTTAAGACATATTGGTATAAAAGAACAAAAGGTTTGCTGCAGTACTAGAACAACAGGAAAAATTGAATATGAGAGTACACCAGCCTCTTTAACGGGCTTGATGTACTAAAAACATGAGAAATTAGCTTGCGTGATTAATTGAATAGCTAATTTGTACGATACTAGCGAGGTTGAGAGGGGCGTCTTTCAGAACGACTCGGGTTTGGCTGTGGGAGGCGTGGAGCTCTGAAAGACGTCCCTCTCTGCCGAAGCGAACCTCATATAAATGCAATAAGTATAGAAAAGCTAAGTTTCTTAAAATGCTTTGACGGCATATGGGCATGTGCATCTTTTAAGTACGGAACTTATGAAGGTGAACGAAATGGCCGCTATTTTCATGATCTAGCAGAAGAAAAAGCTGTACAGTTATTTGCAAATGAGGGGATTAAATTAGAAGAAATGTGGATAACCAAAGATGTGAGACCAGAACGTGTGGATGAATTTTAACTGTACAAGATGATGAAACAATGGCTGATCCTGTTTGTCCTTGCACAACTCGGGGAAATGCCTTAGATTGACGGCTTTCGCAAAGGTAGGATTTGGTAAGCCTTCAGTCAGTTCTTTAAGTGTGACGCGTGATTCAATAAGTTTTAAGTAATCTTGTAAAAAATTGAGGATACAGTCATAATAATTATATGAGTTTAACTAAATTAATCGTAAATGTATAGCCTACATCTGAGAAAAGAGGTGTTATAATGAGCCTACATTATTTTAAAATTGGAACGTCAAATTTACTAGAAGTTAAAATATGTCAGGAGGAATTACATGCTTATAAAGCTCATTTGCATGAAGAACTTTCAATTGGTTTCATCGAGAGGGGCGCGACTAATGTTAGTGTTAATGGAACAAACTATTATATAAAAGAAAAAGAGGCTATAGTTATTTACCCTTTTGTATCACATAAATGTCAGCCTGTTGATTTGAAAAACTGGGAATTCACTATGATCTATATAAATGAAAATTTCTATCATGGTATACTCAATGACTTGAATGAGAAACATTTTTTAGGTATTAGAAAACTTGAAGATCAAGAGTATAAAAAAGTAAAGCAGATGATTAGTACAATAAAAAGTAATCAAGGTTTAGCAGAAAAGGAAGAAACCATTGTAGAAACACTGGCGGAAATTTTTATTCGTTGTGATATAGATATTGAAATAGTAAAAGATGAAGGGCTTCAAGAAATAAGAGAATATATTGAAATGAATTTCTTAGAACAACTGAAGCTTGATGATTTGGAGAAGTATTTTGGTTTTAATAAATTTAGGATTATTAGGAGCTTTAAAAATAAATATAACGTCTCGCCTAGAGCATATCAATTACAATTGAAGGTAAATTATGCAAAACATCTGATTAGTAGAGGTGAAGGGCTGGTAGAAGCGGCATTGAAGGCGGGTTTTTATGACCAAGCACATTTTACAAAAGAATTTAAAAAAGCTTATGGTATTACACCAAGGCAATATATAAATATGTGAGAGGAAATCAATATTTTACAATAATTATTCTTATGCTTGTCGTATCATCTAGTTGAGGTGATAAATATGAAGTGTGTTATGATTATTGACTCTGAGTTAGCGGTTGGAATTCAGATCAACACAGCTGCAGCGTTAGGAATAAGTCTAGCCAGCCAAATAAAAGGATTAACAGGAAAGAAACTATGGGATAGAGATGGCAAATCATATGAAGGTGTAACTAATATTCCAATTCCAATATTGGCACTCAATAAGGACGAGATAAAACAGAAATACGACGATCTTTTGGAAAGACAAAATGATGAATTGAAGGTCATTGCATTTAGTGATGTAGCTCAAAAATCTCTTAGCTATGATGATTATGAAGAGAAACTGGCACTAATACCGCATGATGAGGTGAGCATTTTAGGAATATGCATTTATGGACCAAAGAAAATGGTAAATAAAATAACGGGAAATTTAAAAATGTTAAGATAGTAATAGTTATATATAAAACATTCAGGGAGTCTTAGTGTCAGCGCACTAAGGCTTTTTTAAATTCATTATAAAATAAGCAATAGGAATTGTGATCTATATTTCATGACGTAAAAATGACATTTCATGCAGATAATGAAATATAGTAAAACTTTTCATTTATTATAAGGGCATAGATCACACAGAGGAAGTATATGTTTAACTAATAAGCTTAAACAAAGTTATGTAGGGGAGATTAAAGTGAAAACAAAAATTAAAATTTTATTGAAAGAAATCTTAAACGTGTTACTTGTTCTGACTTTAGGGTTCTCTTTATCTAGTATCACCTATGGGAATGAAATTTGCGGTTTTGATAAAATGTATGATAATCAAAGCGCAAGATATGATGAACTTGTAACAAGAGCAGAAGCATTAAAACTTGCATTAAGTGTAATTTTCAATACGGATAAGCTAGATGGGTATTCTGAAAAAGACGAAGAATATCCAAATACAGCATGGGTTAATTATGCCGAGCAGTATCATAAAGAAAACTGCGGTATTGTAAAGGCATTGGAGGTTAGACTGAGTAAAACAAGTGTTTATCCTGGGGATAGCTTTGCTGTTTTTGTTTCCAATACGGATTTGGCTGAAAACTTTTCTGTGACTGCACCCTTTTACAATGAGCCAACTCGATTCTATGCGTACGAAGATGGATTTGTTGGTTTGATACCAGTTTACGCTTGGTCTACCCCAGGTAAATATCAAATTCAGGTTTCTGACATACAAACAAAACTGCTGACCACTTTAGATGTTAAAATCTTACCCAAAACTTTTGATGTCCAATATCTTAAAGTATCAAAATCTACCGCAGCCATTAACACAACTAATAATTCTGAAAAAGATCAAGTGTATTTTGATGCTGCAAGAGCTAATCCTATTCAGGAAAAGTTATGGGAAGGCACATTTATTCAACCTGCTAAGGGGAGAATTACAACTGATTATTGTGCTACACGGTACACAAATGACAATCCTACGCCTAGCAGACATCTTGCTATTGATATTGCAAATAATACTGGAACGCCAATAATGGCTTCTAACAATGGAAAGGTGGTATTAGCAAAAAAACTTATTATCACTGGCAATACCATAGTCATAGATCATGGATTGGGTGTTTTTACCTCATCTTTTCATCTGAGTAAAATTTTAGTGAAAGAAAAAGATTTCGTTAAAAAAGGAGATGTTATTGGCAAAATGGGATCAACAGGTTACTCAACAGGACCACATCTTCATTTTGCTATATGGAAAGATGGTACATTTTTAAACCCTTGGACCTTTTTTGAGAAAGATCCTATTGAATTTAAATAAGATATTTATAAAGTTGTCGTAACAATAGGGAGGAAAGGAATGAATTTAAAGAAGTATTATGCATTAATGATAGTGCTATCCATAGTAGTGCCCCCAGGGTTATTGCAAGCAAAGGTTTTGGATTTAAAACCGATTTATACGGCAGGGATAAGTGAAAAAACAAACCGCGCGATGCAAAAAATAAATACTACATATAGTGATATTACAGAATTAATCACAATAGGAAAGTCTGCTAAAGAAGGGACAGAAATCAAAGCTATAAGACTAGGAAAAGGGGACAAAAATATACTTATTAATAGTGGGCATCATGGGAGGGAAGCTTTAACCACTATTTTAGCTTTAGACCAGCTAGATTATCTTGCAGAAGCTTATACTAATAATGAGACGATTAATGGGTATAGTATAAGGGCTCTTTTAAATACGGTTTCAATATGGTTTGTACCATTACTCAATCCAGATGGAGCGGAACTCGCTATGAGTACATTACCGAGCTGGAAAGCGAATGGAAGAGGGGTGGATCTCAATAGAAACTATCCTACTTTATATGCAACTGTAAAACTAAGCAAAGCACCTAGCGCTGAAGGTTATAAAGGGACAGCTCCTTTTTCGGAGACGGAAACACAAGCACTTAGAGATTTATGTTATGAGAAGGATTTCGAGGCGGCAATCGCCTATCATAGTGCAGGGCAAGTTATTTATTGGTGGTATCATCAAACAGGAGAGGCTTATGGTAAATCAGCAGAGCTCGCTGGCATACTCTCTCAGATGACCGGGTATGCTTTGGTACCTCCTAGTCAATCTACAGGGGGACTTGGGTTTACAGACTGGTTTATACAAGAATTTGATAGGCCTAGCTTTACAGTAGAAATTGGCAAGACAGTGAACCAAAAGCCATTAAAATGGGGCGAGTATCAAGAAATATGGAAAAAAAATAAAAACGTTCTCTTACAGCTAGGTGCTGAAATGATAAAGAGGAATACGCATCCTTGGGAAACAACTGTAAATGACCAAACTATTAGAGGCGAAATGCTATTTGAAAGTGGGGTAGTTCCTGTAAGAGAAGTCAGTCAAATCATGGATTTAAGCTATAGCTATGATGTAATAACCAAAACAGTGACAATAAGTAAGGCAGACCAAACGCTAGTACTTACACTTAATGAAAAAGAAGCACTACATAATAACGAACAAGTGATCTTACCAGTTCCAGCCTATCTGGCAAATGGAACAAGCTATGTACCGCTGCAAACAGTTTTAGATATATTTAGTGACATACAAGAATAAGCTGCAAAGCGAAATAAGGCAGCTTATTCTTGTAAGGAATACACGATTTAAAGTAACTTAATCAGCGCTTCTAGTTCTTCAGATAACTTTTTTGCAAGCTCAAAATCGGTATCTTTTAAAGCGAGTTCTATTTTTGTTTCAACTGCTTTTTTCTTTTGTTCAATTTCTAAATAGTCTTTATTAAAGTAATTTGCATAAATCATCTTTCTGAACTTTCGCATGCTTATTTTTCTGATCGTCTTATTTTCAATGATTAACACATAATCCATACAGTTAATGATAGAGTAATAATCATGAGAAATCATCAAGATTGCGCCATTGTAGCTTGCCATAGCTTTTTCGAGTGCTATTTGTGAGTAGGTGTCTAAATGACTTGTTGGTTCATCTAGAAGCAGTATATTTGCCCTGCTGGCAGCAACTTTAGCTAGTTGAAGCATATTTTTTTCGCCGCCAGATAAAGAGCCTATTTTTTGATAAAGGGATTCTTCGTCAAAATCATAGTCTAAAAGATAGGCACCAATCTCCCCGGCATTTTTAAATCCCATATCCAAAAACTCTTGAACTATTGTATGAGACTCATCTAGAGTTTCACCTTGCAGCTGAGATAAATAAGCCACGCTGGTGTCAGGATTTATTTGGATGGTAGGGCAGTCGTTTTGAAAGATATCGCGGAGCAGAGTCGTCTTTCCGGTACCATTTGCACCAATAAGAGCTGCTTTGTCAGTAGATTTAATCTCAAAGTTAACATTTTCTAAAAGGACCTCGTCAAAGGCAGCGCTGTAATCGGTCACTTTTAGAGCAGTGGTTTCTTCGATTTCCTTATCGGTAGTTAGAAGGATATTTGGTTCTTTAATAGCCACAAAGGGAGCCTTGATTCTGCGTGCTTCTAATCTTTCTTGAATTTTAACTCTGGCTTTTAGAGTTTTACCATTAGCAGCTTCCGCGTTGTTCGTTGCGATGAACCTTAGCTTATTAATGATGGCTTCGTTTCTCTTAATTTCTTCATCATCTTTAACAGCAAGCTCTAGAAGCTCGATTTTAGTTTGTAGCAGTGAGAAGTTGTAATCAATATAGCTGCCATCAAACTCTTGAATATCCATGTTTTCAAGGTGAAGAATTTTGTTGAAGGAGTGGTTTAAGAGATATCTGTTATGTGTAATAACTAACAGAGTTTCTTTGTGTGAATTAATGAGGTCTTTGAGGGCATTCAGGTTTTCAAAGTCTAAAAACACATCTGGTTCATCCATAATGAGTAGATCAGGGCGGCTAAGCATTTCTTTAATGACTTGAACAAGCTTGAATTCTCCGCCGCTAAGCTGGGATATCATGAGATCTTTATGCCTCATGAGGTTCGCAAGATTAAGTTTCTTATTAATGATGCTTTCAAAATCATCCCCGCCTATTGCCTCATACGCATCTAAAGCTTGTTGGTATTTTTCTAGTAAAGTATCCATATCTACAGATGAAAACATATCTGCAGATGAAAACATATCTGAGGAGGTTTCCATCTGGGTGCAAATAGAGGATATTTCATTTTGCAGCCTAATAAATGCTTCCGATATATAGTTAAAAACAGTAGTTTCTTTTGTTTTATCTAACTCCAAGAACTGACTTACATAACCCATTCTGCAATTTGGGTCTATCTCTAGAGTACCCTCGAACAGATATCCTTCTGGATTCATAATGATATCTATCAGCGTACTTTTTCCACTGCCGCTTGTTCCTATAAAAGCGCAGTGCTGACCCTCTTCTAATGTAAATGAAATCTTATGATACAGATCTTTTTGTGGAAATGAGTAGGATAAGTTATCCACTTTTATCATATTATTCTTTTCTCCTATCTCTTCTTAAGAGATTATAGTCATTTAAAAAAGAGCCTTAAAATAAGCTCTTTTATATATAATCTTCCCAATCGCAGTTTTGCAATTCATTATTATAAAGTAACGTTATTTTTTAAAGATTTACCGTTCATAAGCGTATCACTTTTTACGACTCTTTTCAATCATTTATGCAGTTTTTGCAATATAATCTAAGAGCAAATAATTTTGCAATGAATATAAGTAAAGGATGCGCCTGAAGTTACTAAAGGAATGGTTAGCATTATAGAAGGGAATAATATATAATATTATTAAAGATATTTTAAAAGGCGGTGAATGTATGAGTCCAATAGCACAGCAGGTAATAGAAACTTTAGCAAAAGAGCAGGATACAGAATTATTATCAGAGGTACTAGATTTTTATGAGTATATAAAGCATAAAAAACATAAACATACAAATAGGTTATGGGATAGTATTGAAGAGGATGAAGCTACACCTGAAGAAATAGGGATATGTAATCGTTATAAAGATGAAGAACACGAATTTGTAGATTTTCATTCATTAGTCCAGGAGCTAGGAATTGATGAATAGTCAGTATAAGATTATTACAACAAAACAGGTAGAAAAGTTCATTAGGAAACAGGATAAGGCTACCCAAAAGCGAATTGCACATGCTATATTTGAATTGCCTGCAGGGGACATAAAGAAGCTTAAGGGATATGCAGGTTTGTTTAGGTTAAGAGTAGGGGATATTAGAGTTATATTAGAAAAGAATGGCGAAGAGTATAGAATAATTCTCATTGATATAGGAAACAGAGGACAAATATATAATAAATATTAAATGCTAGATAGAATGATAGTCATTCTTCTAGCATTTATTTGTAGTATCTAAGTCTTAAGGAGTACCTTTTTAAGTTGTGACATCCATCATAATCGTGTACAAGGATTTGATATTATGCTGTCAGCTATTTTAGATAAGACTAAAAGGTATTTAATTCTTCCAGTCTTTTACGGGTGAGCCATTCACTGTTAACATCTGTTAAGACAAAAATATAGTCTCCGGCTTTTAGGACTGTGCTGCCACGGGGCAATAGTTCCTTTTCACCGCGCTTAATACTTACCAAAAGACATTTACTTGGCCACTCAATTTTCTTAACAGCCTGGTCCTCCATCTCTGAACCATGTTGAACAACCATTTCCACGATAACCTTGTGGCTATGCTCTTCTTCATCGTGAACATGATGTTCAGAAACCAGTCTTTCAAGTAAAGCTTCATAGATAGGTAAACTCTTTACAAGATCAGCCACGATATAGGCTGTCATTGAGACAATTGTCAGTGCAAGAAGATGATTAAGTGTTCCGGTCATCTCCGTAATCAGCACAATCCCTGTGATAGGGGCCCTGACAATTGCAGAAAAGTATCCCGCCATTGCCAAAATAACAAAATTATAGAAAAGTTCCTGATCGTATCCCAAGTAGCGAATAGCCACCGTTGCAAATATGCCGCCGATGGTAGCACCCAAAACTAGTAAGGGGAGAAAAATACCGCCAGGGGCCCCAGAGCCAAAGCTAACCATAGAAAATATAAACTTCACAACAAAGATGATGAGCAGCAGCTTAAATCCGTTTGAAAGGCTCAGCTGCTCCACAATTTGGTGCCCGCCGCCAAGAACAATTGGGAAAACAAGCCCTAATATACCAGCCATCAGAAATGGAAGAATGATTCTAGTACGTTCTGTAAGAAAACTTATTTTCTTGTAGAGAGATTGCGTGAACAGAAGTGCTTGATTGTAGAATGCCCCAAGTAGTCCCAAAAGGCCGCCCAAAACAACGATAATCCAATAGCCTTCGAGCGGAATGCTCTTGACTACCTCAAAATGAAAGATAGGCTGAAATCCAAAAACTTGTTTTGATACAAAATCTGCAACAACCGCTGCTGACATAGTAGAGAGCAGGATGAGCGGGGAAAAATACTTAAAGATCTCTTCGAGGGCAAACATTACACCAGCCAAGGGGGCATTGAATGCTGCGGCAAGACCGGCACTCGCACCACTTGCTATCAATATTTTACGTTCTATCCGGCTTCTTCCCATTTTTTTGCCAATGCCTTCTGCAACATTCGCTCCTAGTTGAATGGATGGACCTTCTCGTCCCAAGGAAAGCCCACCAGCAATTGCTAAGGCTCCTCCGATAAACTTCATCACCAAGGTATGCAGCCAATTTTGCTTCAAATACCCTAAGATAATACCTTTTAACTGAGGGATGCCGCTTCCGCTGATCATCTTATTTTTTGAGACAAGATAGGATACAATGTACCCAACAAGGGTAAGTCCCATAAACATTAGGGGTGTCCAAGTCAGATGGGCTTTAAAGAAATCATACATCACAAATGCAAAGTGTTCTGCAAATCCAAGTACAATGCGGTACAGTACGACTACGCTTCCTGCTGCAAAGCCTACAATAAGGCTGATTAGAATAAGTGGAACCTTTCTATAGTTATGGGATGTAATACTATGTAAATTATTTTTCATGGCTTACCTCACCTCACATTATATTTTAGTCATAATAAAGAGCTATGCTGCTTTTGAAAGCTGCATTCAGAAGTTATAAAAGAAGTTTTATATTAGGAAATACTTATATAGTGTACCATCTTAAACTTTTTAAGGCCATATATTAAGACTATAATTTTAAATTTGGGACAATATGGAAAGGACTATGTGCATATTTATATGACATTAGAAGGAAATACAAGAATATTAAAAATACTGTTGTCATTTAAGAAAAAAGAAGTTAGGGTATAGATTAGACAATACAAAATGCAGAAAGAGAAATAATAGATTTGTTCTTAGGTAAAAAGGAGTGGGGGTATGAGTAAGATAGTTAAGAAGATATTGTTTGAGGATAGCTGGCAGATAGGTCAAAATGTAAGGTGGTTTTCTGATATGGCGGCAAAGGGCCTTCATTTAAAAAGTTTAGGGCGATTATGGGCTGTTTTTGAAAAAGGAGTCCCTAGTCAAACGAGATATGAAGCAGTTTTATTAGATGAAATGCCTTCCCAGCAAGAAATTATGTGCTGCAGAGGTGGCGGCTGGCGCTTGGCAGCAAATAGAGGGAAGTTTTACTTTTTTGCATCCGAGCAGTCAGACAATGCACTTACATTTTATATAGATACTAAAAAGCAGGAAGAAGCAGCATGTAACCTAGAAAGGCAGCATAGAAAAAGCCTTGTATTGATATTAGTTGCAATGCTGATATTTTTGGTGGCGATGTCCAGTGTATTAGTTCTTAATAATGAACCTTTCCTATCAATGGTTAGGGGAGCGTTTGTTCAGCAGATCCTGCTGGTTGGGGTAGAGTTATATGTGTTCTATACGGTAATACGAAGCTTTATTTGGGCACGCAGACTTAAAAAATCACTTTTAGAAAATAAGCCGCTAGGGGGCAAAGCAAACTGGAAAAATCATCGTTTGCTAAATAGGGCTGTTAGTACTTTGTTTTTAAGCATTGCAGTATTTACAGTTTTTATCCCGATCCTTCAGATCATAAGAAGTGAGAGTTATACATTATCAGAGGCCAAAACAGACCTACCTGTTATAAGGCTGTCAGAAGTAGAAGAAAATCCTCTCCTTAAGCGGGAGTCCGGCTATAATAGCAGGGGCGTAGATTGGGGAAATCGTGTGAGCTATGATTGGAGTCTTTTGGCGCCTATTCAGCTGGAGGTTGATGAACAGGGTATTGTAGATAATGAGATGTGGGAAGATAACAGCGGAATCTATTCACCAAGTATACATACTCAGTTTTATCAGTTAGCTTTTAACAAAATGACAGATGGACTCCTGCATGATCTTATGAAGCGGTACCTATATAACCCAGATAGCAGACCGAGTAAAGTTGAAAATAGCTCATTCGACGAGCTGTATATTATTGAAGAAGATCTTACAAAGCAGATTTTTGCATGTTGGGAAAACAAAGTGATTTATGTAAGATACCATGGAAAGAAAGATATTGAGCACATTATAGCTAGTATTTCTAGAATAAAGTAGCTATATAGATAATGAATACATTTAATCGGTATTTATATAGTATCTTTATAGAAAAAATAAACTACTCGGCAGACTAGAGTAGTTTATTTTTTGTTAACATTCAGATGGCTTTTTTGCAGGGTTAAACATTAAGGATAAGAAAATACCTATTATTGCAATAGCTCCAAGGAATTGATAGAGAAAGCTAACGCCATATCGGTCTAAAAGCTGACCGCCTATAAGCTGAAAGGTGAGGGCGCCAACGCCTTTGCCTAACATGCTTCCAAGCGCGAGAGCTGTGTAGACAAGGGACTCATCAATCATATAAAGCACTACTTTTATTGAGAGTACAAAAAATAGATTAGTAGAGAGTGCCTGGAAGAAAAATGCTGCTGTTATCCACTGGGTACCAGGTAAAAAGCTGTACCATAAGAAGCGGATTGCCATAACAGTAAGAATCATAATAAGGCAGGTTTTAAACGATAGCTTTTTAAAGATTTTATCTGTGGCAAGAAGTACCGGGATTTCAAACAAGGTTTGAAACAGCAAGATCATCCCAACATTTGTTGCTGTTCCCCCCATGGATTTAACAAGGATTGGCATATAGGCAATGTTACAATAATGCATCCCTAAGATGACAAATGACAGAAGAAGAAACAAAATAAATGCTTTGTTTTTTACAAGTATTTTCAGCGTGTCTAAGGAGTTGGAGCTGGCTGGCTTTTTCTTTGTAGAGGCCACTTCTTTCAAAGGGCTTAGGGTTAAAATACAAAGCAGTGTAGATAAACCAAACATCATAAAGACTGCATTATGAGAAACATAATCATAGACGAGGCCTGTAACTTGCACAGAAACTGCAAAGCCGATGGAGCCCCAAATTCTAATGGAACCATAAGTGTAATCAGACTTTTCTGCCAGAGTATCATAAAAAGGCATAATACTGATGATGAGTGATTGCGTAATACCGTTCAGTATGAATAGAAGCAGTACATTATCGATAAAGATAAAGAGCACGCCTGTTAATAATGAGATACACATTGAAGCAGCTATGATTATTTTGGTTTTTTTAATGCGATCCGAAAGTATACCGACAAGAGGCTGCACTGCAATGGTAAAGATTGCAGTTGCAGATATAATGAAGGCTATATCAGTGGTGCGGATGCCTTTTCCAACTAAAAATAGGGATAAGATCGAGATGAAGACTCCCATGGAAAAGTAAAAGAAAAATATAGTGCTCGAGTAATAGGCATAGCTGGATAGAGCTGGTCTGTAAACTGCTTTTGTTTGATTCATATGGGGCCTCTTTTCTCTGGTCTAAAGATTAGCAAAAACGTGATCAAAGACATCAAGGGTCTTTTGAATATCCGAAGCTGTATGTGTTTTAGAAATGTACAATCTACCTCTTTTGGGTGTTAATCTAACACCATATGATTTAGCCATTTGAACCACTTTATCATAAGTTTCATAGTCGATATGCATCAGACAGTCCCGAAAATCTATAAGAGGACGATCTATTCCAAACTCTAAGATGCAAATTGAACCGACATAATCTGTAAATAAACAAAGGTTGTACTTTTTGCCAAGTTCTTTAATGCCATTTACAAGCATCTGGCTCATTTCATTAAGATGATCATATGTATCAGGTTTTTCTAACTCATTAATGGTTGCAAGTGCCGCAGCAACCGAAATAGGGTTGGCATTAAAGGTCCCAGAGGCATGGGCACCGCAGGTCATTATTTCTTTTTTGCCTGCAATAATGGATAAAGGATACCCGCCGGCAATAGCTTTTGCAAAGACAGCTAAGTCAGGTACCACGCCATAATGAGCTTGGGCGCCGCCTAGTGCAACACGAAAGCCTGTGATAACTTCATCAAATATGAGAAGAATATCGTTTGTTTTAGTTAGTTCACGCACTGACTGCAAATAACCAGGCTTAGGTAATATAGGGCCCGAATCACACATAAAGGGCTCCATAATGACAGCAGCAATTTCATGCTTATGTCTTTCTATAGTAGTTGCGAGAAGCTCAGTATCGTTCCATGGGAGGACAATGATGTCATTTGAAGTAATGGGCAGCTGACCATGAGAGTGTATAATTTTGTTTGGGCGGTTGCGCGCGCCAAGCTGCGAAAGATGTTCGGCATCAATGCTGAGTTTTTGTTCATCAGCCCATCCGTGATACTGACCTTCGAATTTAATAATTTTATCCTTGCCCGTGTAGGCTCTTGCCATTCGAAAGGCAAAAAGATTTGCCTCTGTTCCCGTGTTTTGGTAGCTTACCATTTCGGCACAAGGAATAATTTCTGTTAACTTCTTTGAAAGGCTTAACAAATCTTGTGTAGGGGTTGAAAAGTGAGATCCTTTGTTAATCTGGTCTATGACTACATGGTTTAATGCTTCAGGGCTATAACCTAAAATCATTGGTCCAAGACCTTGAATATAGTCAATATATTCATTGCCATCGACATCATAGAGCCGCGGCCCCTTTCCATAAGCCATCCCAATAGGATAATCTTCATAGCTCGCTTTGTGGAATGAACTAGCAACGCCATCTAAGAGATATTTTTTTAATTCATCATAGAGCACTTTGGAATTCGGCGTAAGGTATTGTTTCATATTGACTAGACTCCTTTGCTGAGTATGTAATACCACTCATGTGGCTGCAGCAAAAAGGCTGCTACAAAAGAGTATAGGTGTCCGTTTGAAGGCTGTCAAACAAGAAGAAACTAAGTAGTAAAGAGCAAATGAGGCAGCGTAAAACCGTAAAAAAGCGGATAAAAATAAAAAAATCCCATTTTATAAAGGGTGCAGTGAATGTGCAGCACGCTATAAAAGGGGATTTAAATAATAACTAACGCTTTCGTATTGTATCAAGGATACAAAAAGGGAAGGTAAATTTGTTATGTAAGCTATAACGGATTTAGACTATGCCTCTATATATTCTACATACTTCTTAATCTTTAAAGATAAATTGAGCTGAAAAATAGTATCTGCGTTTTTTAAGTCACAAGATAGTAACTGCTCAATCTTTTTAAGACGATAACGCAGTGTATTAACATGTATAAAAAGCAGATTAGCCGTACTCGACAGATTACCGTTTTCTTCAATAAACTTTTCTAAAGTTAAGATTAAATCTGAATGAGCCGTTTGATCATAAGTCATTAACTTTTCAAGCGTCCGCCTATATAAGGCGGAAAGTTCACTAGGCTTACTGATTGAAAGCAGCAGGCAGAAGATGTCTAAGTCATCATATTGAATAACTTTTGAGTCTTTGCCTGTAAGGCCGATAAACTTAAGGGCATTTTGCGCCTTATCATAGTGACTGCGAAAATCTGTAAGCTGCTGCCACCTGGAACTAACCCCTGCATGAAGACGGTATTTTTTATATCTTTTTTCAAAAGCAGCAATAAACTGTTCAATTTTTTGAAGAATGGGGTCTTCAGGAGTAACTGGATACAACAGTGTAATTTGATTATTATGGGAAAAGAATAAAAAGTCTTGGGATGTATCATTATAGAGTATTTTAAGCTGTGACTCTAATGTCTTAATTAGTTTTGCGTTAACATCATCATCAATTGAGACCTCATCCTCATTCGAAGTATTATGGGAGGTAACTGAAAAGATGATTGTTTGATATACCTGATCTGGAATATAGCCGCAGCTTACAGCTTTACGCAGGACCTTATCGGTTATGGTAACTTTATCATAGATAAGACTAAAGAGAAAGTGCTCAGTCATGTTTTGTTTGGCCCCTGACTCAATGATTGCTGTACAGATGGCTTCACTAACATCGATGATTCGGATCTCAGGGGCCATTTCAAAAATAGGAAAACCTAAGAAATCTCCAAGCCGAATCACCTCATCTGGTATTTTCTTTATGTAAGGGCTTAAATTAATGATCAGTCCGGCAGCATCCTGTTCATAAAGGTTTTCAATAAAACTAAGCAGCTTTTGGTTATTTTTATCCATAAACATGCCAGTAGTTAAAATGAGTTCATTTCCTTTTAACCAGTCCATGTATTCAGGATTTTCCATATAGTGAAACCAAGAAATGATTCGGTTTAAGCCAGTCTTTCCAGCAACCGGCCTCAAGTTAAGCTGTTGGGTGAGTTTCAATAATTTTCTGCAATTGATCACGCTTAAAGCCTCCTGCTAATCAGTGTTAATCTAGACCCTTTGAGTATAGCATAAACCCATTAAAAGGAAAACAAATAATAAAGAAGAGAAGGCTGCTCTTTGTAAGCTGTGCAGGAGGTTTAGGGCTATAGCAGGTAAGGATAGGTATAAAATATTTAATTGATTAAAAACAACAATTTAATGATTGGGAAGTTGTATGTTTCATACAAATAGCCCCATAGGAGGAAAGCTGTCAGATAAGGTTTTGAGGCATCATTTAGAGAATAAAACAAAGGAAGAGTATAAATATGCAGTAGGATAAATCAATAAAACACAAATATATCGAACAAAGTGCGGTATTGACTCAGGGTTGTATCTCTGTTTTTTTTATAATGTTTAAAAAGTTGTGTGATTCATTTGTCGGTTGACAACAATAGGGGACTTTGTTAAATTTACAATAAATCAAAAGCAAATGAATATCAAAATAAGTGATTAATGTACAAAGTATTTTTGCAATTAGAGAAAATTTTAGCTAGGGAGCTGAACTAAAGTAACCTATCGAAGGAGGGGTTGGAATGAACCAAGTTAACATACACACTCAGGTAAGTTCTAGAAAGGCATTAGATGATTTCGTGACGAAGTGCAAATTAGAATTCCCAGAAGAAGTAGCGCAGTTATTTGAAAATTATACCAGAGTTATCTGGCAGCATAAGTGTCCAGGAAAGATTCACAAGTTCTATTGTGATGAAACCGTATGTTATGGAGAAGGCGGCCGTAAGACGATTGGGACTGATGAGATTGTCGCGGGGACACTAGGCTTCATGAGATCATTTCCAGAACGTATTTGTGACTTTGTTGACATTTTTGCTGAAGGGAATGAAGAAGAAGGGTACAGCTTTGGGCAAGCGACTAGATTTAATGCAGTCAATACAGGATACAGCAAGTTTGGACCTCCAACTGGCAAGAGCCTGCAAAGAGACGGTGAATACTGTCATTCTATTTGTGAATGCAGAGTAAAAAAAGTTGAGGGCAGATGGCGTATTATTGAAGAATGGGTTATTGAGAGTGCTGAGGCTATTAATGAGACCCTGCAGTTTGACCCTAGAGAAAACTTAAAGTGACAGGAGATGATAAACGTGAATATTTCAATGCATATTTCTGACCTTATTGAGAAGAGAAATGAAACAGGTTATGGAAATGAATCCATTAAGGAAGAAGTTGAGGCAAGAAAACAGATGGAAGCCTTTATTAGGGATTGCAGGCTGGAGCTTCCGGAGGAAGTGGCGGAACTTTTTGAATCCTATACGAGAGTTATTTGGCAGTATCAGTGCCCGGGGATGATACATAAGTTTTATTCTGATGAAACCATCTGTCATGGTGAAGGGGGTAAAAAGTGCATTGGTTCCGAAGCTGTCCTTGCAGGTACCATTGCTCATCTGCGTGCATTCCCTGACAGGCGCGTTCACTTTGTTGATATTTTTGTTGAAGGAAATGAAGAAGATGGTTATCACTTCGGTCAGGCAACTCGCTTTATTGCTTCCAATACTGGCTGGAGCCGTTATGGGGAACCTACAGGCAAGTCTCTGTCACGGGATGGGGAATGGTGTCATTCCATTTGCGAATGTCATCTAAAGAAAGTTAAAGGCAGATGGCGCGTTGTAGAGGAATGGGTTGTAGACAGTCAGGAAGCGATTATAGAAACAATGACAAAAGATAAGGAAGAGATAGTTGAAGCTGCTGCTGATTGCAGCCAGAATGCAGCAGAAAAATAGGGAGAGAGGCGAGAATAATGATTTCAGATTTATATATGGATACAATTGATGAGTTAATGGAAGCAGTTGATAACTGCAAATTTGAGGATAAAGAAGAAGTCAGAAGCTTTGTGTGTAATCTAACCAAATTGGTTTATGATTATAAAATGATGGGCAAACTCTATGATTTTTATCTTGAAGACGTAGAGTACCATAAACAAAACCGCAGACGTATTCATGGTGTTGTAGACCTTGTTCATAACGTTTTGGATATGTGCGCTGAATTCCCGGACCTTAAAACAGATATCGAAAATGTTATTGTTTATAAAGTAGACGATACATTTTACAAGGTCTTTAGACGTCTAAGATACAAAGGGACAAATTCAGGATACAGTAAATATGGTCCTCCAACAGGAAAAAGCTTGGGAGACAATTGTTTAAATCTAAGTCTCATGCATCTAAAAAAAGTAGACGGTCAGTGGAAGTTTGTATTTGAAGTTAACTGCGACAGTGAAGGCTGGATTAAAGAAGTACAGACACAATAAACACATCATGGGGTATTAATCCAGAACTTAAGCATGTGGGGGAACAAAATAAAAAAATGGGAGAGGTAAAAAAATGAAAAAGAGAATAGTAAATACTGTAGGAATCACCGTATTATGTGTATCACTGCTTATGGGTTGTCAGCCCAAAGCTGCTGAGGATGCTCAAACAGCAGCAGTACCAAAAGAAGCTGTGGCAGAAGCTGCAGAACCAGCGAAAGATGCGGAGCCTGCAACTGTTGACATTCTGCAGTTTAAAGTAGAAATTGCAGAAGAACTAGAAAATGCTGCAAAACTGTATATGGAATCTCATAAAAATGTTACGATCAATATTGAGTCTTCAAGCTCTTATCAATCAGATCTTCGTGCCAAAATGTCAGGAACAGATCAACCAGAAATATTCTGTATTGATGGACCCGAACATATCCTTAACTGGGGTGATCAGTTAGAGAACTTATCTGATCAGCCATGGGTTAAAGAGGTAAATGATGGTCTGCTAGGCGCGGTGACAAATGATAAAGGTATTTGGGGGCTGCCAATGACCATCGAAGGTTATGGATTTATCTATAATAAAGCCATCTTTGAAGCAGCAGGGATTGATTTAGAAGCTGCAAAAACTTATGAGGAAGTTGATAAAGCTTTTGCGGAATTAAAGAAGAAAATTGACAGCGGAGAGCTCGCAGAGGAGTTTCCTGTGCTTGAAGCTGTTACTGAGTTCCCAGCAGGAGAAAAATGGGTAGGTGGATTACATACTGCAAACTTAGTGCTTTCATGTGAGTTTGGAAGTGCAATGGAAGCCTTTGAGGCACCAGGCATCGAATTTAAATATGCAAAGGCATTTAAAGATCTTATTGACTTGCAGGCTAAATATTCTCCAAGTGCAGATAGCTTAGACAAACTAAATACTGTTGATTATGGTCAGCAAGTTGGCGGCGGGCTTTTGATCGAAAGAGTTGCTGTTATTCAACAAGGTAACTGGATAACTGCAGAAGTTATGGCTATGGACCCTGCATTCCTTGATAAACTTGGTATGATAGGCATGCCAGTTACAGGGGCTGCAGAAGGCAAATTACCAGTTGGTGTACCAACAAACTGGGCGGTTAATGCAAAGTCTTCAGATGCTGACAAAGCAGCAGCAAAAGATTTCTTAAATTGGCTTTATACTTCAGAAGAAGGTAAAGATATTGTTGTTAATAAGTTATCCTTTATTCCAGTCATGAAAGGTTATGATAATCTAACTGTTTCTGACCCTCTTGGCAAAGCGATTCAAAAATATTCTGCTGAAGGGAATACCATTGGATGGATTACATCAGCTTTTCCAGCAGGATGGAGTGACGGCGTAATGGGAACCAGCATACAACAATACCTGGCAGGGAAAGCATCTTGGGATGATATTATAGCAGATGCAAAAGTACAGTGGTCTGATTTGAAAAAGAAATAGTAATCGTGACATAGGTAACTCTTTTAGGCTAGGGTAAAACCCCTAGCCTATGAGTTATTCAAGATACAGTATTATCTATTACATAAAAGGAGACAGGGAATGAAAAAGTCAAAGCTTACTTTTTGGTTATTTGTTTTACCGCTTTTAATACCGTTCCTTATGGTTGTCATATGGCCCGCTGTCAATGGGATCTACTATTCATTAACCGATTGGAACGGGATTGGAAAAGATGCCAACTTTATAGGGCTTAGTAATTATGTCAAGATTTTGACAAGTGATGCTGGCTTTTTTTCAGCTTTTAGGTTTACTGCCATTTTCTCAGCAGTTTGTATTGTCATCATTAACTTGATGGGATTCTGTCTGGCTTTACTAGTTACTCAAAAGCTTAAAGGGGTAACATTTATGCGTGGAGCTTTTTTCGTTCCTAACCTCATAGGCGGTGTGCTTTTGGGCTTTATCTGGCAGTTCATTTTCATTCAAGGGTTTGAAGCAATAGGCAAGCTCACGGGTATAAGTGGTTTCTCAGGATGGCTTTCGGATACAAAAACAGCGTCTATTGGACTTGTGATTGTAGTAGTATGGCAGCTTTCGGGCTATATGATGCTTATATACGTGGCTCAGCTGCAAAGTATTCCTCAGTCACTTACAGAGGCAGCACAAATTGATGGGGCATCTGCTTTAAGAAGGCTTATGAGTATCACTTTGCCGCTGATGCGGCCTGCATTTACAATTGGTATTTTTCTAACTTTATCCCATACATTCAAGCTGTATGATCAGAACTTAACGCTGACAGACGGGGACCCTTATGGCAGTACAGAAATGCTAGCACTTAATATTTATAATACTGCATTTGATTTTGATAGGTTTGGAGAAGCTCAGGCGAAAGCTGTTATATTCTTAATCATTGTAGTTATCATCAGTTCCATTCAGCTATACTTTGGCAAGAAGAAGGAGGTAGAAATGTGATGAATAAGTCAAAAATAGTTCATATACTTCTCTTTGTTTTAGGGTGTGCGCTTTCACTATTTTACCTTTCGCCAATGTTCATACTTGTTAATAACTCGTTTAAGAGTTTAAAAGAAATATACTTAAATGTTTTGGCACTGCCGTCTAAGATGGGTTTTGTCAATTATACAACTGCCTTAGAAAAGCTTAATTATACTGAATCATTTATGAATTCCCTTGCTATTACGGTTGCTGCGGTTATTTTATTAATTGTGATAAGTTCTATGGCGGCATGGGTTATGGTTCGCTATAAAACTAAGACGAGCACAATGTTATTTATGTTTTTTACAAGTGCGCTTCTTATTCCATTTCAGTGCGTGATGCTGCCTCTTGTTAGATTCATGGATAAACTAAGTTTCATGAATAGACCAGGGCTTGTATTTATGTACATTGGATTCGGGGGAAGTATGTCCTTGCTGCTATTTCATGGCTTTATTAAAAATATACCAGAGGAACTGGATGAAGCGGCTTCTATTGACGGTGCCCGTCCTTTCCAAATCTACTCTATGATTATATTACCGTTATTAAAGCCTATTGCAGTTACTGTAGCTATCTTAAATACAATGTGGATATGGAATGACTTCCTGCTGCCTTCACTTATGATCAACAAACCAGGCTGGCAGACGCTTCCGCTTAAAACTTATCTGTTCTTCGGGCAATTCTCAAAACGTTGGGATTTGGCAACGGCAGGGCTCATTATGGTTATACTGCCAGTTATCATCTTTTACCTAATCTGTCAAAAACACATTGTAAAGAGCATCACAGATGGTGCGATTAAATAAACTTGAAAAGAGGCGTTATGATGAACTATAAGATGTGGTGGAAAGAGAGTGTTGTCTATCAGATTTATCCTAGAAGCTTTAAGGATAGTAATGGGGATGGCATTGGAGACTTAAGAGGTATTATTCAAAAAATAGATTATCTCAAAGAATTAGGTATTGATGTGATATGGCTGTCACCTATTTATAAGTCACCAAATGATGATAACGGCTATGACATCAGTGATTATCAGGATATCATGGAAGAGTTTGGCTCAATGGCTGACTTTGATGCCTTGCTTCATGAAGCCCATGCAAAAGGGATTAAGATCCTGCTTGATTTGGTTGTTAATCATACATCGGATGAACATGTCTGGTTTGCCGAAAGCAGAAAATCTGTAGATAATCCATACAGAGACTATTATATCTGGAAAAGCGGGGAAGACGGGAAGGCACCGAATAACTGGGGATCATCCTTTGGCGGACCTGCTTGGGAGTATGATGCAGAAACGGGCATGTATTACTTGCATCTGTATTCAGTTAAACAGCCTGATTTAAACTGGGATAATCCTAAGGTTAGACATGGTGTTTACGACATGATGAGATGGTGGCTTGATAAAGGAATAGATGGTTTTAGGATGGATGTCATTAATTTAATTTCTAAAGACGAACATTTTCCGGATGCAGCAAAGGGCGGTCATGAATACGGGGACTTTTACCCTATTGTTGCCAATGGCCCCAAAATACATAATTATTTAAAGGAAATGAACAAGGAAGTTTTATCAAAATATGATATTATGACTGTAGGAGAAATGCCTATGGTAACTGTTGAGCATGCCAGAAAGTATACCTCAGAGGCAGAAAATGAGCTGAATATGGTTTTTCACTTTGAACATATGGGGGTAGACACTGGGGAACATGGCAGATGGTGCGATAGAAAGATGTATTTGCCTGATTTGAAGGCCGTTATGACAAAGTGGCAGACTGGGCTTTATAATGAAGGCTGGAATAGTCTGTACTGGAATAATCATGACCAGCCAAGAGTTGTCTCTCGTTTCGGCAATGATACAGCTTACCGTGAGGTCAGCGCCAAAATGCTTGGGACCTGCCTGCACTTTATGCAGGGAACGCCATACATCTACCAAGGCGAAGAACTTGGGATGACTAATATAAAGTTTGAAAAGTTAACAGATTATAAGGATATTGATACCCTTAACAGTTACCATCAGTTTGTGGAAGTCGAAGGAATGCCTCATGATGAAATGATGCGTTATATTTATAAGAAAAGCCGTGACAATGCACGTACACCGATGCAGTGGGATGACAGTGAACATGCTGGATTTACAACAGGAGAGCCATGGATAGCAGTTAATCCGAACCATAAAACCATTAATGCAAGTAAGCAGATGGAAGACCCTGATTCTGTATTCAATTACTATAAAAGACTAATTGAGCTAAGAAAAAAATATCCGGTTATAGTCTATGGACAGTATGAACTCCTAGATCCAGACAATGTAGATTTATATGTTTATAAACGAACTTATAAAGAAGAGACGCTTATCATTATCTGTAGTTTCAAAGAACAAGAAGTACCTTATGCTTTAGATGGATACGATCTAGAAGACGCGGAGATTCTTATATCTAACTATCCAGTTGAAGATGATAACGCCAATATTGTTTTAAAACCATATGAAGCCAGGGTTTATTATAAACACGATCAAGGACATATTAACAAATAGGAGGGACTAAAGATGCCTGTAAAAGTTGCCTGTATCCAAACAGCTCCGCTGCTATGCAATAAAGAGGTTAATGTCCAGAAAATGTGTGATTGGATTGATAAGACGATGTCTAAATATCCAGGCACTCAGCTGATAGTTTTCCCGGAACTTGCCACAACGGGGTATGAATGCGGCGAAAATTTTAAGGAGCTGGCAGAAGATATCCAGGATCCTGAAAGCTATTCGATCAAGATTTTAAGGTCTTATGCCTATAAATATCATGTGCATATTGTTTATGGTTTTCCAGAAAGGGATTCCATAAAGAATGACATCATTTACAATTCTCAAATACTTATTGATGATGAGGGACAGATTGCAGGAACCTATCAAAAAGTACATTTATTTGATTCGGAAAAGAAATGGTTTACACCAGGAGAGACTTATAAGGTGTTTGATACTTGTATAGGAAAGCTGGGACTCTTTATCTGCTATGATGCTTCTTTTCCGGAAGCCGCCAGGATACTGGCGCTTAAAGGAGCAGATATTTTAATTAACAGCACGAACTGGGAACACCCTACCTTCATTGATATGGAGCTTGTTATGCAGGCCAGAGCTTTTGAAAATACTACCTTTCTTATCTGCTGTAACAGGATCGGAAGGGATAAAGATTTATCCTTCTTTGGACATAGTCGAATACTTGACCCACTGGGAGGTGTGCTTACTAAGCAAGATGATGAAACAGAGGATGTTCTCGCAGCAGATCTTGATTTTGAGAGGATGTCTTATGTCCGAGGCCACTACTATACGATGCTTAGTGAAAGAAGACCAGATACATATGGGCTGCTTATACAGTAATAGCCTCTCACCCTTACAAAATAACCGTTCTAATCTTTAAGTAGTCCGAGGGGCTATTCATAACTCAAATATAAAATATAAAGAAAGTCTTAGTGCAGCACTAAGACTTTCTTTAAGTTCGTTATAATATAAAATAGTAAATAGGCAACTTGCTAGATAAAAAAGCATATTCATTTTAAAGGCTATTTGTTATAATACTCATAAGACTAAGTTTTCCTTAAAGTGACAATTTTTTTATTATTAGAATATTTGAGCAGAGGTTATGAATTTATTACTTAAAACTATACATTATTAACGACTTAGACTAAGAGGGTATGTGAATGAATCATATAATTAAAAGATTTTATATTGTTGGATTGGTTGTTGTGATTACAATAGCACTTGGTATGTTTATAGAATACAGTTTTTTTGAAAAAATAATTAAAGAGGAACTTCAAACAAATATTTCATTAAAAGGAGAGCATATTGCAAGTGTGATTAGCAGCAGGCTGGCTCAAAAAGGGCAGGTGATAACTGCTGCTGCTGCTTATGCTGCTATTGAAAGAGAAGACGAAAAGATACTTTTATTCTTTAAAGAACTTATGAAAAACAATCCGACATTTTCACCTATCTATTTTGGAACGCCTGAAAATAAGATGATTAATGGAGGGGATTGGATACCACCACAAACCTATGATTTAAGAAGACGCCCGTGGTATAAAAAAGCTTTGCAGGAAAATAAACGCATTTACACCGAAGCATTCTTAGATGCATCAGAAGATCAATATATCATAACTATAGCTCAGCCTGTCTATGATTCCAATAGTCAGCTTTTAGGAGTGGCTGCAGGAGATATTTCTATCCAAGGGATACTTGAATTGGTAGAAGATCAAAAAATATCTCATTATGGCTATTCATTTTTAATAGATGGCAAGGGAAATATATTAGCCCATCCTCATTTAAAATATGAAGCATTTGATGGACCTATTAATATTAGAGATATTTCTCACACGCTTGCCATATCAATGCTTCAAAATAAAGCAGGGATAATGCCCATTAAGCTGGAGGGACTGGATGGCTATGCAGCTTATCAGCCTATTGAGGGTACCAGTTGGATTATTGGAAGCTTTATCCCAATGAACGAGTATATAGATACCGAAAAACAACTTTTAATCATTTTTTTGATAACAATAGTATGTGCTTTCTTGATTTTTGCTGTTTTAGTGACAGATCAGAGAAAACATATTATAGGTCCTATAGTTGCATTTGATAAAGATATCAAATTAATTTCACCTGGGAAAAATATCAGTTATCGTCTTCCGCTTGAAAAAAAAGATCCTTTTATTATTTTAAGGGAATCTATTAATGCTATGCTTGAAAAAACTCAAGATTATTTTAGACAGCTTGTAGAAAGCCAAGAGGAGTATATGGCTTCAAATGAAGAACTTTCAGCGGCTCTGCAGCAGTTGATAGCTATTGAAATAGAGCTTAGGGAAAGTGAAGAGAAGAATAAAGCTATTGTGAATGCATTACCGGACATTATTTTTAGACTGAACGAAGAAGGGCGGTTCTTAGACTGTCAAGCCAGTGATGAAATGCAGCTTCTATTTAGGAAAGAAGACTTTTTGGGGAAATACTTAAGTGAGATTATGCCAGAGCCTATTGCAGTTATGGGCATGGATTATATTCTGCAAGCATTAAAAAAAGATCAGCTGCAGGTTTTTGAATATAGCCTAGAGCTTCAAGGTGAAATAAATCATTTTGAGATGCGGATAGTTAAAGTTAAAGAAAATGAAGTAATTGCAATAACCAGAAATATCACAGAACAAAAAAAGAATTTGCTCCATATAGAATACCTTAGTTACCATGATCAGCTTACTGGTCTTTATAATAGGAGATTTTTAGAAGGATTGTTGAGGAAGCTTGAAGAAGAGCAGCATCTTCCGTTTACAATGGCAATGGTTGATGTTAATGGATTAAAGCTGACAAATGATGCTTTTGGCCACATAGCGGGAGATGAGTTATTAAAAAAGGTAGCTGAAATCTTAACTAAAGAATGTCGAACCGAGGATGTGATAGTGAGAAGCGGCGGGGATGAATTTATCATCGTACTGCCAAAAACAGCTCATGAAGAAACAGAGAAAATTATGAAACGCATTTATGAAGCTGTAAGAAATAAAAGTATCGGGCAGATTCTGATTTCTGTATCTATTGGTTGGGAAACTAGATATACAATGGATCAGTCTATAAAAGATATTATTATAAAGTCTGAAGAACACATGTATCGAAAAAAGTTGACTGAAACCCAAAGTGTACGAAATGAAACGATTAAAATCATCACTAAAACACTAAACGAAAAGAATGAGAGAGAGAGAATTCATTCTGAGAAAGTCAGCATTCTCTGTAAGCAAATTGGAGTAGCTATGAATTTAGACTATGAAATGATTAAGGAAATTGAGATAGCAGGGTTAATGCATGACATTGGTAAAATTGCGATTAATGAAAGTTTGCTAAACAAACCAGGACAATTAACAGAGATAGAATATAATGAAATTAAAAAGCACCCAGAAAGCGGCTATCAAATATTAAAATCAGTAGATAGATATTCATCTCTAGCTGAGTATGTACTTAGCCATCATGAAAGATGGGATGGGCTAGGATACCCTCGGGGATTAAGCGGGAAAGATATACCTCTCATTGCAAGAATTATAACCATTGCAGATGCTTACGAGGCAATGACAGCAGACAGGTCCTATAGAAAGGGAATGAGTAGCGTGGCTGCTATAGAAGAGTTAAAAAAGAATGCTGGAACGCAGTTTGACCCAGAGATTGTGGAACTCTTTGTTAATGTAATAGAAAAAACGAATGCAAAATTTTCTTAAGGGGCGTATGGGATGATTAAAATCAGTGTAAAAACCAAAATTATTTTTCTAATTGTCTTTGCCATACTTGCCTCAAATGTTTTTTTAGGCTATTTAAACTATAGAGATTCTGAAAGTCTTGCCATTGATATCATCAAGAAGAAGAATGAAGAAGAGCTCATGAACATCAGTGAATATTACTTTAATAAACTAATATTTGATATGGAATATATTGTAAACTACTGGTCCAATTCACCGAATATTATTGGATATAACAAATCTGCATCTGCCCCCAAAATAGTCAATTACATACCGGAAGATTTTAATTTGATTCATAATGAGTGGCTGGGGCTGACACACTCTATGCATGATATCACGTGGCTTTACTATGCACTGGAGTCAGACGGGTCTATTTATATAGCACCTATTGATGAAAGTATGCCGGAGGATTATGATGCAAGGACCAAAGAATGGTATCAGGGGACTGTTAAGCAGGCGGGTAAAATTTTCTGGACCGAGCCTTACTTAGATTCAGGAGACTCAGGAAAGATTCTTCAGACTGTTTCTAAAGCTGTTTATGAGAGAGGAATCTTAAAGGGTGTCATTGGTCTTGATATTGAGCTTGAAAAGTTCACAGAAATCATCAACAACTTAAGCTTTGCAAAAGACGCCAATATCTTTTTAGTTAATCAAAACAATGAAGTTATTGCACATAATTCCGATAATGTTCAATTTTTTACTCAGAACTTTATTCAAAATATAAATCAAAGTTTATTCACTGAGATTAAAGCAGTAAGTAGAGATAAGTATATTGTTTCATGGACACCGCTGAGTATTAATCATTGGAAGCTTATAGCTATTACAAAAACAGCTTTTGAAGCAGATTTACTTGTGATGAAAACAAGAATTACCTTGATAGTTTTAGGGACAAGTCTATTAAGCGTTTTATTTGCTTTTTTAGGTTCTAAAAACTTACTTAAGCCACTCAATCGATTGATTGCTATCACTGAGGAGGTCGCAAAAGGGAATTTAAATACTCGTTCAGTAATAAATTCCAATGACGAATTTTCAGCTCTGTCTAAGAGCTTTAATAATATGCTGGATCAGATCAATCAGTTAATGAAGGAGAGGGATGAGAACTATATCAAAACGGTAAAGGCGCTTGCAAATGCTATTGAAGCCTCTGATGAATACACCAGAGGCCATTGCGACCGTGTGGGGACAATCTCCAAAAAGTTAATGGACAAGCTAGGTTTACCGGAAAAGCAAAGAGCTCAGTTAGAATTTGCTTGTATTCTGCATGATATTGGCAAGATTGGCATTCCAGAAGCCGTTTTAAATAAGCCTGACAGATTAACTGCTGAGGAATATGAACTCATTAAAGAGCACCCTGTGATTGGTTATGATATGATAAAGGAAATTGAGTTTTTAAAGGAATCGGCTGAAATTTTACTGCAGCATCATGAGCGTATTGACGGCAAGGGATATCCCTATCATTTAACGGATCATCAAATACGTATTGAGGCTAAGATATTAGCTGTAGCGGATACTTATGATGCCATGTCCAGCTTCCGTATTTATAAGTCAGACGTCTTGACAAGTCAAAAGATTGTAGAAGAACTCATAAACAGTAAAGGCAAACAACTTGATGCACGTATTGTAGAGGCCTTGCTTGAGCTGATACAGAATAATGAGCTGAATGCATGATATGATTTTGTATGTTTGGGAGATAAGTTTAAATGGAGGGGATTTATAAATGAATATTTTAAGTAACGGTTATAACAAGACAATACCACAAGAGTTTGCATGGATTAATGAGCCTTTAGATTATAGTTTTGATGAGGACAGGCTTACAGTTAATACACCGCCCGCATCAGATTTTTTTAGAGACCCAGCTGGTAAGGTTATTAAAGATACTGCGCCTTATTTATATGCAGTCATTGAAGGGGATTTCGTTCTAACAGCCAAAGTAGATGTTGAAATGATTGCAGAGTATGATTCAGGTTGTTTGATGGTGATGCAGGATGAAATGCATTGGGCAAAGGTATGCTATGAATATATAAAAGGCATACCAACTATTGTGAGCGTAGTTACGAAAGATACCTCTGATGATTGTATCTCTTCTAAAGTTGGTTCTAGTAAACCCTATCTAAAGATTCAAAGGGCAGGTAATTGTTTTGGCTTTCATTATTCTCTAGATGGCATGACATGGGAAATGGTGAGATATTTTAAGATGAATGCAGCTGGAGCAATAAAAGCTGGTGTCGTTTCTCAAAGTCCTATTGGACAAGGATGTCGGGTGGTATTTGAACAATTAGAGTTAGAAAAAAGAAGAGTTGAGGACGTAAGGCTAGTTGACTAAGGACTATAGAGTACCTAGGTATTCTTTACAAGAAATAAATATAAGTTGAACCCTCTATGCTTATAGAATTTAACGATAAGCATAGAGGGCTTTTTTTATTCTCACCTTCAAATCTATAGGATTGATTTATAGAAACTATTTGCTGATAGTTATGTATTTAAATATTTTGCACCTTAAATGCCACATAGAGATTAACAAAGGATAAAGCGGCTGCTAAGAAGAATATGTACTGAGGTCCCCAGTACGTCCAAACAATACCTCCTAAAAAAGCACAGGTGATTGAAACCACATGGTCAATACTGAGGCCTAGAGACAGCGTTGGGGTTACGTCGGAAGGATCTACAGCGATCGTGCGCAGATAAATACTTCTTACCATTCCTAACTGAGTGGACATTCTATCCAGGATAAATAGGGCATAGGCGAAAAACACTGGAAGACCGACAACAGCTAATTTACCTGAAAAGAATCCTGCACTTAAGAGTCCATAAACCAAATATACACCAATAAAGGAGAGTGCATCTGCATACAAAATGGCTTTTATCCCAAAGCGGTCTAGCCACCTGCCGATGGCTGGAATAAAGAAAATACCTACAAAAGAACCTATCATTCCAAGAATAGCCAAAGTGTCTGCACCTTTACCCATTAATTCAATGAGAACCCAAGGACCGTAGACAATCATCATCTGTTTTTGTACCCCAAACATAACAACTAATATGTAATAATACTTATATTCTTTTCTAAAAATAAACTTAACTTTCTTATTGCTTCTTATATTTTCGTGGACATTGCGTTCTAGTGCGAACATAAGAAGGAACACAATGAAAAGAAGCAGAGCGGAAATAATAAAGATCCATTTTGTTTTTGTCGTAAAACTAAAAAACCCTACTCTAAAACCAATGAATGTAACAAGGCTGCCTAACATTGCAAACATCGTAGTTACGCCTTTGAACTGTCCCATTCTTTTGCCTAAATGGCCCTCTTCAATTAAAGACATACCGATACTGTCCTGAAGAGGCATAAATAAATGCATCCCCATAGAATTAATAAAAATAAAAATAAGCATTACTGAAAAGCTTGGTGTGAAAAACCCCAAAGTTGCAATACCAATAATGCTTAAAAGTTGTGCGATCATTGAAAGGCGAATATCTGGCAAAAAAGAAAGCCCTGCTACAACAAAAATAACTAATACACCAGGGAGCTCTCTTGGGAACTCAATGAATCCTCTCTCAAACGCTGTAGCATTATAAGCGTCTTTAAAATAGTTAGAGATGACATCGTTGCTGAGGCCAAGGCCTAAAGCTGTTAAGGCAAGAATGCATAAGTAAATCAACATGCCTTTGTCTATTGTTTTTAACCTTCTAATCATTTTTTTACCCTCTTTTCTTAAACTATCCAATCATAATATAACACGATATAAAGGTGGCATAAAGATTTTTGTGGTCTAATAGTATATTTAATGTAACTATATAACACAAATGTAACTACTTTAAATAGTATATTTGAAATGCTATAATTTTAGTAGTAAGCATTATAAGTAAGAAAGAGGTGCGATTATGAATAATTTTGAATTCTATTCTCCTACAAAGGTTATATTTGGCAAGAATGTGGAAAACAATGTAGGTGCTGAGGTTAAGGCATGGGGAGGAACTAAAGTTCTCGTACACTTCGGCGGATCAAGTGCAAAAACAAGTGGACTGCTTGAGACAGCAGAGGCTTCGCTTAGGGCAGCTGGAATTGACTATGTGCTGCTAGGCGGCGTTGTACCAAATCCTCGGCTTGCACTAGTTAATGAAGGAATCGCATTATGCCGCAGCGAAGGTGTTGATTTTATTCTCGCTGTAGGCGGGGGCAGTGTAATAGACTCTGCTAAGGCTATTGCATTAGGTGTGAAATATGACGGAGATGTATGGGACTTCTATGATGGCCTTGCAGAGCCAAAAGCAGCCCTTCCTACAGCAAATATTCTGACACTGGCCGCAGCCGGAAGTGAAACAAGTGAGCATACAGTTATCACTAACGAGAATGGATGGATCAAAAAGGGTTACGGACATACGCTGTGCCGCCCTAAATTTACAATGATGAACCCTGAACTTACCTATACACTCCCAGCATATCAGACTGCCTGCGGAATAGTCGATATTATGATGCATACATTGGATCGCTATTTTTCACCTGGCGGCTGTAATGAAATGACAGATCGTATTGCTGAGGATGTTCTTAAGACAGTCATCCAGTTCGGCAGAATCGCTATGAAGAATCCAGTAAGCTATGATGCCCGTTCTGAAATTATGTGGGCAGGCAGTCTTTCACATAATGACCTTACAGGACTTGGCAGAGCTGGGGACTGGGCACCTCATCAGCTTGAGCATGAGCTAAGTGGGTACTTTGATGTTGCCCATGGGGCAGGGCTTGCTGCAGTTTGGGGGGCATGGGCTCGTTATGTTTATAAAGCAGATATTATGCGTTTTGTGCGTTATGGTATGAATGTGTGGGGCCTCCCTATGAATTATGAGAATCCTGAGGAAACAGCTCTTGAAGCTATCCGTGTAACAGAGGAGTATTTCACATCCATTGGCATGCCAATAACAATCACTGAGCTTGTTGGTAAGGAAATATCTGATGAGGTTATTGCAGAACTTACTGAAAAATGCACATTCTTTGGCACTCGTACAATTGGTGGGCTTGTTATTCTTGATAAGGCAGAAATTGCGGATATTTATAAGGCGGCTAGATAAAGCCTTTAAAGTATAACAAAAGCAGGTTCTCTTGTGAGAACCTGCTTTTGTCTGGCTATTGACTAACCCACGCGCAATGTTTTACTTGGATACATTTATTCGCCCCAGGCAGCACCCCAAAGCTTCATCGCTTTAACGATAGGTTTAATACTCTGACCTTTTTCAGTAAGCGAGTATTCTACAGTAGGAGGGATCGTTGCATGAGCCTCTCTGACTAAAATGCCTTTGCTTTCCAACTGTTTAAGTCTCTCTGTTAACGTTTTAGGGCTGATCCCATCAAGGGATTTTCGAAGTTCTCCAAATCTTTTTTTTCCTTCAAATAAATCTCTTAGAATTAAAAAAGTCCACTTGCCCTCAAGTACATCTAAAGCTTTTTCAATGGAGCATTCAACACTTGGCGGACAATCATTCTTATTTTCAATTGACATTTACGGCCTCCAAGGAAAATTAGTTTATTTAGTATAATTATGTAATGAAAATATAGCTACTTTAAATAGTATACTATTGAGCGCCGAATTGTCAATTATATCCTTTAGCTTGCTGCTGCAGATAGATAAAACTAAAATTTCAAGTCAAACCCTAGTAAAGTTATGGAAATGGTATGGAATTATTTCGTGAAAGTGTTATGATAGTCTTATAAAGATTGCAAAAAACTATATAAGCCATACTATTAGCTTGAAATCTTAGAATGAATACAGAGGAGGGGTATTATATGTTGAAAAATCTTAAAGTTAGAACAAAACTACTTATATTGGCAATGGCCATGCTCAGCTTAATCCTTATTATCGCAGGAGTAGGTTATAAAAACATTTCTGCATCCCATAAAGAAATGCAGTCTTTTTATGAAAACAATTTACTTAAAATACAGTATTTAAATGATAACAGAGCACATAACCGCGCTATTGAGGCAGATCTTTACTATATCATGCTGCATGCAGGCGAAGAGGAAATCCAAAATAAAAAACTTCAGGATATAGAAAAGCGGGTTGAGCTATATAATGCCAATTTTGAAAAGTATAAAACCTTGGAGCTTGATGAAGCTGAACTAGAAATTATCCCTCGTCTTGAAAGCAATGTGGCAAAATATAGAGAGTCAAGAAAAGAGGTCATCCAGCTGGCTTTAGATGGAAGACAAAAAGAAGCCATAGCACAATACTCACTTATTGAAGCTCTTGCAGATGAAGCTCAGAACAATCTTATAGAGTTAGCTAACGACGTTATAAAAGATGCAGAGGCAGTCCTTGCAAAAAGTAATAAGGAGTATAGTAAAGCCACTATAATATTTATCGTTATAGTTGCTGCAGCCATTCTTTTAGGAGCTGTCATAACAATTATTATTACAAAGAATATCGTAGAAGCACTTAACAGAATCAAAGCTTTTGCACAAAGAATGAGAGATTCTGATTTTACAACCTCTATTTCATTTACAAGAAAAGATGAATTTGGTCAAACGGGCCGAGCACTTGATGAGGCACAAAATGAGGTAAGCAGTCTTATTCGGGAAGTATTAAACACTGTACAGGATTTAAGTTCAGGAAGTGAGGAATTATCTGCAACAGTACAAGAAATGACAGCGAAACTTGAACATATTAACAGCGGAGCAGAAGAAATAGCACTTAGTATGCAGGACACAAGTGCAGGAGTAGAAGAAGTTTCAGCAGCTGCTGAAGAAGTTAATGGAAGTATTCAAATGCTTACGGACCAGGCGTCTAAAGGAAGTCAGAAGGCAGATGGTATTAAAAATAAAGCAATTGAAGTTAAAAATGACAGTGAAGCCTCTTCTAGATACATAGATGAAATAGCTGAGGAAAAGAAAAAGAAGATACGCCATGCGCTTAAAAAGGCACAAGTAGTAGAGCACATTAAAGTTATGGCAGATACGATATCAGGGATATCAAGACAGACCAATCTCCTTGCACTTAATGCAGCTATAGAAGCAGCAAGAGCAGGTGAGCAGGGCAGAGGATTTGCGGTTGTAGCTGATGAGGTGCGAGGTCTTGCAGAAGAATCCTCAAAAGCAGCAGAGAATATTCAGGAGACAATAAAAGAAGTGGTGGGTGCGTTTGCAGATCTTAAAGAGAATAGCAATGAAGTACTCAGATTTATAGATGAAGATATGAGAGAGCAGTTTTTGAAGTTTATTGAAGTAGGAAATGAGTACTATAATAATGCAGACTATTATGCCGAAGTTTCAGAAAATATAGCTTCCATGTCGAAGGAAATTACGACAGCTGTAGAAGAAGTAACCATGGCTGTACAAGAGATGTCTGAAGAGGCGCAAAAATCGGCCTATAACTCTGAAAGTATAAAATCAGGAGTAAACGAAGCATCAGTTGGTATGGAACAAATTTCAGGAACAGCTCAAATGCAGGCGGAAATGGCACAAAAGCTGAGTATAGTAGTACAGAAGTTTAAAATCAAATAAAGCATTGAACATCAGATAACTAAAATATAACAAGGCTGTATCTCGGTAAAATAGAGGTATAGCCTTTATAAATTAATTTTTTAAAATAATTTATAAAAGATAAAAATTGTATTACTATAGAAGTAGAATATAACGTCTAAAGAATATAAGGTGAAAAAATGTTTATAGGTATCGATGTGCATTTAAAAGATTTAATGGTAGCCGTATTAGATGAAGAGTTAAATATTTGTCAGTTAGCTTCTTTTGAAATCGAGCAGGCAGCAGAGCTTATAAAAGAGGCGAAGCCTAGGATTATAGGAATAGATGCCCCTTATAAACTCAATCAAGGGTTAATGAATAATGAGTCATACAGACGAAAGCTTCAGGAGGATTTAAAGGGACATTATAATAAGAAAGTTAGTGAGTACGAACTATCAAGGAGAAACATTCAGCCTTTTTCGACTCCAGGACACATTTCTAAGCTTGTGGGATGGAACGCTTGGATGTGGGCAGGATTTAAGCTCTATAATCAGATAGAAGATATGGGATATGAGCTCATTAACAGTAAAAGAAAAGATACTCCGCTTAAAGGATTTGAAGAAGTATTTCCCCATGCATGCTTTACAACAATGCTAGGGTACATTCCTAGTGCTAAAAATACGGATAGAGGGCTCATAGAGAGAGTCCAGCTGCTTAGAAATAAAGGGATTAAAGAAGTAGAGTTATGGGTCACGGGAGCAAAGAATGTAAGAGGGGATAAGCTTGATGCGTTAGCAGCAGCCTATACGGCTTATCTTACTTTTAAGAGGGAAGTCAGCTTTATTGGAGATCCTGGTGAAGGGGAGATCATTTTGCCTATAACAGAGCTTAAAGATAAGTATAGTTATTCGGAGGAGTATAAAGAAGAAAGGCGAAAAAGACGAGGAAGGCTTAAAAATGAAGACAGTAAGTTTGAGCAGCTCTTCTATAATACTGTAGAAAGCATATAAAATGCGTATGAGAAATGCTCATTTGTAGGATTAGTAGAAATTTTAGTTAAAGGATAAAAGAATCTAAGTAAGTTGAAAAGTAGGCAGGTTACATAAAGTAATATCTAGTTATTTATCAATTTAAAGTTGCGCAAGAAACTATTTTATGCTAGAATAGTTTCAC
Source organism: Clostridia bacterium (assembly GCA_029239755.1). Classification (GTDB taxonomy): domain Bacteria; phylum Bacillota; class Clostridia; order Lachnospirales; family Cellulosilyticaceae; genus FMMP01. Next base: position 65,397 of record JARBUI010000013.1, read on the forward strand.
AGGAAACTAAGGGGGCTAAGGACTAATGTTGGAGATGAAGCTTGGGCGGTTAATGGCTGCAATTCATAAAAATGTAGAGACAATGTTTAATAAGAAAATATCAGAAGATGGTTTTGACACCAGTTATATTCAGTACTTGCTTGTGATTAGTGCACATAATGGTATCAATCAAAATGAGCTTGCTCATAAAACAAATGTTAATAAAGCTAGTGCATCTAAAGCTGTGAGGCACTTGCTGGGAAATAACTTGATTGAAAGAAAGAACGATGATGTAGATCTAAGAAATAAGATTGTTTATCCAACGGAGAAAGGTAAGCAGGTAGCAGAGAGATTCAAGACAACCTATAGAGACATTAACAAAGATATGATAAAAGGATTTACAGAATCAGAGGTTGCTCTCTTAAAAAATTTTTTGGAACGCATTTTAATTAATACTTCTTCATCAGAAAACAACTTTGTTTTATCGGACTTAGACTTTTTAGATAGGTAAAGGAGGGATTAGAGTGGGAAATAGAATTTCTGTAGCGTCACCAAAAAGTGAAGTACACTATCTAAATAGAATAAAGAGATTTCCAAATCTAGTGGTTATGGCAGAAGAAGATTCTGATGAGGAAGGTTTCTCATATTTTGAATCTGATGCATTTGCTAAAAGATATTCTCCAAATGGTTCGATGATAAAGGATAAGTTCCTTTCAATGAGTTTTAAAAATATGATTAGGATGATTAGAATATTTTCTAAATATATAAAACCTATAATGAGTGGGAGAGACAAGGGCTTCAAAGATATTGAAGACTATGTTCTTGAACTTGAAAAAACGGGTCATTTATCAAATCATAAAAATAGCCTACTTAAAACATGTCCAAATAATGAACTTTGGAAAGAATTATCAGAGTATGCTTGGGACAAATGGAAAATAAATATTGGATTTACAGAGGTGCCAAGCCAGTTAATCTTTAAAGGAAAAGCAATACTATTTAAATATGCTATTGTCTGTATTCAGGAGATGGATAAGGAAAAAATCGATTTAGCGCCAGACATCGCAGCAGGGGAAGAAGTACAAAGAATATATTCCAGCCTGGGTATAGCGGTTAACGACATTGCACAGTGGCTACGCCAAAAGTACAATGTGAGATGCCAAGCTAATCATCCTTTAGGTGGACTTGTAAGTACATCACCGCTAGCAGCTAAAGCTGGAATGGGGTGGCAGGGGCATAATGGATTGCTAATAACACCGCAATATGGTCAGAGACATAGAATAGCACCTATTTTTATTGAAGATTTGTTGTTTGAGTTCACAGATAATAATGATCATGTTTGGATTGAAAAGTTTTGTAAGACATGCAGAAAGTGTGAAAGAGCTTGTCCTATGCAAGCGATTTATACTGAAAAACAACCTAGGATCAAGGACGTCCCTGGTATTGGTCAAACGAGGACATGTATTGATCGAATCAAGTGTTATCCACAGTTCAATAAAACTCTCGGTTGTAGTATATGTGTAAAAGTATGTCCCTTCTCAAAAGGAAATGATAGTTACTCTAAATTAAAACATATTACCAATAAAAAAGTATAAATGCTGTTTATCTATTAAGAGATGTGCATAATATGTTGTTTTAAGATATAATCTAAGTTAGTAAACAACATAAAATGGAGGCGATAAGGGTGTACAGTTTTAAAAATGATTACAGCGAAGGAATGCATCCGAGGATATTAAATGCTCTGGCAGCATCAAATTTAGAGCAGACAGAAGGATATGGTGAGGATCATTATTCAAAGAATGCAGCTGACCTATTAAAAGAAAAAATAGGCCGTAAGGATATTGATATTCACCTGTTAACGGGGGGGACTCAGACGAATTTAACAGCTATCTCAGCTTTTTTAAGACCCCACCAGGCAGTTATTGCTGCTCATTCTGGACATATATTTACCCATGAGACTGGGGCTATTGAGGCAACAGGGCATAAGGTAATTGCAGTAGAAGTAAAGGATGGGAAACTAAGTCCGGAGCATGTCCAATCTGTACTAGATTCACATACCGATGAACACATGGTGAAACCGAAAATGGTTTATATTTCAAATTCTACAGAGGTTGGTTCTATCTATAAGAAAAGTGAACTCGCAGCATTAAGCCAGTTTTGCAGAGAGAATAACCTTCTTTTATATCTAGATGGAGCAAGGATAGGCTCAGCCTTAAGTTCAAAAGAAAATGATATGACACTTGCTGATCTAGGGAGTTTAACAGATGCCTTTTACATAGGAGGAACTAAGAATGGAGCCTTAATGGGTGAAGCACTTGTAATTTGTTTAGACTCTCTTAAAGAGGATTTTAGATTTCATATTAAGCAAAAAGGGGCTTTGCTTGCAAAGGGAAGAATGCTGGGCATACAGTTCACAGAGCTCTTTAGGGATAATCTATACTTTGAACTTGCTGAGCACGCTAACAAGATGGCACAGCTGCTGCAGGCTGAGATCAGCAAGGCTGGATATAAGTTTTTAACACATTCACCATCTAATCAAATATTTCCAATTTTCCCGAATGACCTTATTCAAAAGCTGCAGGAGAAATATGCCTTTCATAGTTGGGAAAAGATTGATGATTTTCATACAGCTATTCGTCTTGTGACTTCATGGGCTACAGAAGAAGAAGAAGTACGGAAATTTATTGAGGAAATTATTCTATCCCATAGGTACTAAAAGTAACGTAAAGTATAAAATACTTCTTTCTGGAGAAACAATAAAGTAAGAAATTCAAGATGGATTTAGGACATCTGTGGGATAGGAGTGTTTGGAACGTGCAAATAGATATACCAGAGTTATCATTAGTAGCGCTAATAGGAACAGCTAAGAGCAGCAAGTCTGCTTTTGTTAAAAAATATTTTAAAGCAGAAGAAATTTTATCTTTTGATTATTCTAAGGAATTAATTGCTGATGAGGATGGCCAGATAGATAAAGAAGATGTATTTAAGGCATTATATGATACCGCTGGCAAAAGACTTGAATTAGCCAAATTAACTGTTATTGATGCTGATAGTATGCAGGAAAAGGACAGAAAAAACATTGTAGCATTAGCAAAAAAACATCATTGTTTTCCTGTAGCCATTGTTTTTAATGTGTCCGAATCAATGGAGGAGAAAAAGCTTGAAGTTACCCGTTTAGAAAAAGAAGGATTTAGGTATGTTTATCTATTAAACAGCGATCAAGAAGTTAGTGATGCGGCAGTGGTGCGTACCAAACTATACAACAATAAAAGAGATATTCACGGGCCTTTTGATATCATTGGGGATATTCACGGATGTTATGATGAATTATGTGAGCTCCTAGAAAAGCTAGGTTATAAAGTCGAAAGAGAGAAATACTCAGCCTATCCGCCAGAAGCAAGAAAAGCAGTATTTACAGGAGATCTTGTTGATAGGGGACCTAAAAGTATGGAGGTCTTAAAACTTGTGATGTCTATGGTAAAGGCTGGGGCAGCATATTGTACACTAGGTAACCATGACGGTAAGCTGCAGCGTAAACTAAAAGGGGCAAATGTTAAAGTTGCCCATGGGCTTGAAGAGACATTAGAGCAGATGTCTCATGAGACAGATCAGTTTGTAGAAGAAGTTAAGCTGTTTTTAGATGGACGTATCAGTCATTATGTTTTTGACGATGGGAAGCTAGTGGTTGCCCATGCAGGACTTAAAGAGAAGCTTCATGGCAGAGGATCGAGAAGTATTCGCAATTTAGCTATGTTTGGAGAAACAACAGGGAAAATAGATAAACTGGGATTACCCATAAGACTCAATTGGGCAAAAGGATACCATGGCAAAGCATTTGTTGTTTATGGACATACCCCTCAGCTGCGAGTGAAGATTATTAATAATACAGCTAATATTGATACAGGCTGTGTATTTGGGGGGAAACTGACAGCTCTAAGGTATCCAGAAAAAGAAATCATTGATGTTAAGGCAAAGGCCGTTTATTATGAACCAACCAGACCATTATTTGAATAAGTAAACATAGTTTACGAATGTTAATAAATAGGCTAGTTAAACACTAGTCTATTTTTGTTATATTAGGTATACTATATGGAGAATCATATCAAAAGTTGAGACAAAAGGGGATAGGGAAGATGAATAAGAAGTCTTCTGGAATATTAATAATCTTAGGCTGTGCAGTACTTTTAATAGCCATTGATATTAGTGCAAGGATTTATATGACTGAGAGTTTTTCAAAAGATGCTTTGGTGATTAATAATCTTGGCATTATTAGAGGTTCGATTCAACGGGTTGTTAAGAATGAAACAAATAATACTCAAAGGGATGATCTTCTTAACTTTATAGAGGAGCAAATCCAAGAGTTTTCACCAGAAAACGCATCTAGAAGTTTTACCAGCAAAAAGTTTAATAGGTCATTTGGAAAATTTCATGAGTCTTGGAATGAGTTTAAGGGAATCATTTATAACTATCGAAAGAATCCAACAGATGAAAATAAGAGAGAGTTTCTAGAAAAAAGTGAAGAGATTTGGCATGTTTCAAATAATCTGGTATTGGAGGCACAGGTTATTTCAGAAATGAAGGTAAAGTATTATAAGTTGTTTATATTTACAGCAATAATCAACCTGCTGCTTATTGTATCCATTATTATCTTTGTGAAAAGATATGTTCAAGATAAAATTGAAATTATGGCAATCCACGATCCTCTCACAAAAATTTTTAATAGAAACTATTTAAATGAGTATATGGAACATGAAATAGAAAGAGTGAGCAGACACTCTAGAAACTTAGCGCTTGTTATGATAGACATTGATCACTTTAAAAATATAAATGACACCTATGGACATAATCAAGGAGACTATGCTTTGCAGGAATTAGTTAGGACAGTTCAAAAAAATATTAGAAAATATGATGTGTTTGCCAGATTTGGTGGAGAGGAATTCATTGTGGTCCTTCCGGAAACAGATATTCGAAATGCAAAAGAAGTTGCAGAAAGAATCCGGGAGGCAGTAGAAAATCACAAGATAAAAGGAATCGAAAAAATGACAGTTAGTTTAGGTGTAGCAGGCTTTGTAGAGGGAGACATGGAAGAATCTATCATAAAAAGAGCAGATGCTGCACTTTATGAAGCTAAGAATAATGGACGAAACAGGGTAGAGATTGCTTGCGCTTAGTAAGAGAGTAAATAGTAGACCTATAACAATTGTTTAATAAATCTTGTTTATGGTATATAATATAATAAAAATAGCTGCTGAAAAAATCTTAATACATCCATTAATTAATTAAAGGAAGTGAGCAAGGTATGGTAGAGATGGGCAAACGATATACGTTTAATAAACTTTTTGATACGGAATATAAAATTGAACACATCTATCCATCAAAGCAAAGAGATATGATGAAATTCCTAAATCAACTTCCTCAAGAAGTAGAAAAAGTATATGTATTTGGAAGTAGTTTAACACTGCACTGTGGAGAGGAAAGTGATATTGATCTCTTAGTTGTTGCAGAAAAGAGTGAAAGCTTATATAAAGCTTTTAGTACGGTATTTAAAACGCTGGATAGTGAAATAGATTTAATTATTAAGACTAAAAAAGAATTTGATGAAAATGCAGAAGTGAGAAATAGTATTTGTGATGTTGTGAATAGGGAGGGGCTATTAATTTATGAAAGGGCTTTATGTACTGGCACGAACTGATTTGCAGATGGCGCAAAATAATTTAAAGCTATTAGAAGATGAACAAGATGAAGTTTATTTAAACTATATAGCATATCATGTACAACAGGCGGCTGAGAAGATGCTTAAATTTCAAATAGAGATGCAAGGGGAGCAATATCCACATACTCACAAAATAGGGGTACTGGTTGACAAGTGTCTGAGCCTTCAAGTAGATATACCTGAACTCTTACAGGATTATGATGTGGTCATTACTGAGTGGGCAACAGGGACAAGATATGATAGTGCTTTTGTAACTTCTAGAAGACAACTCGTTAAAGTAATAGATTGTTTGGACAATTGGTTTGTAAAAATAGCAGAACAATTTAAATAATATTTAAAAGATAGCCGTTCTTATTTCAATAAGACCTGCTGTCTTTTTTTATAATAGCTATCTTTTTTATTTACATTAAGTATAATCGTCACATTACGACAAATGATTATCAAATATTAAGATATAATAGAGAAAAATACTATAATATAGTAGAAAATGAGATGAAGTTCCCATTAAAAAAGGAACTCATTGAAGTGATTCACAAAAAATATAAAGAATGGAGGGATAGTTTATTATGAGGTTTCTAAGAAAATTAAGAAGACAAACAACTGCCACTGTCAACTCGGACTACATACACAAGGACATACTCCTTAGAGTCATTTCAGATGCTACAGAAGGCAAAACAACAAGGCTGACTACTGCGGATACAGAATGTAAGGACTTAATCGAGAAATGGAACGAAATGATTAGCACTTTATGTGACAGCAGAAAGAACACAATTATGCAGGTAAATGATTTACTAAGAACAGTAACGAAAATGGATTCGGTTCGGGACATGATAAAAAGTGTAAATAAACAAACTGAGGCACTTAATTCCATGTCAGCAAGCAGCGAAGAGTTGTCGGCGTCTATTGAAGATGTTGCTAATATGTCGCAGCAGGTATCAGAAAGTTCAAATGAGGCTAGACAAGTCACTGAAACAGGAGTGAAGAAGATATCTGATTCGATTGGATTTGTAAGAAAAGCATTTGGGGATATTAGTATAATCAATAATCAGATGCACGAAGTTAAAGAAAAGACACAGGTTATTAATCAAATCATTGATATTGTAAAAGGGATTGCTGATCAAACTAATCTGCTTGCTTTAAATGCAGCCATTGAAGCAGCGAGAGCAGGAGAACAAGGAAGAGGCTTTGCAGTTGTCGCAGATGAAGTTAAGAAACTTGCTGATCATACCAAGAGTTCTGTTTTAGATATACAAAGAAATATAGCTGAATTGCAAAGCAATATAGATTTGTCGGTTCAGACAATAAGCAGTACCTCTCTGCAATTAGAGACAGGTACACAGCTTGTTGACGACGCCTTAGACTCTATTAACGTGATTAATGATTCAATAGAATCGGTTAATAATGCCATTATGCAGGTTGCGGCCAATACCGAAGAACAGACAGCTGTAACCGAATCTTTTGCAGGAAGTATAATGGACTTATCACAGCAAGCTGGATATATAGATAATAACTGTCAAGGCACTGGGAAGATTATATATGATTTAAGCAAAACGATAGATTCAATAAGAATGGAAATGGTAAAAAATAGGCTTTGCCTAACTGATGCAGATATGGTTGAAATCTATAAGACAGACCACTTGCTCTGGAGGTGGCGTGTGTACAACATGCTACTTGGAAATGAACAAGTAGATATTAATATTGTAGGAGACTACAAGCAGTGCAGGCTTGGCAAATGGTATTATGGAATAGATTGTGAAAAGTATAAAAATAGTAAAGCTTTCGCAGACCTCGAAAAACCTCATATTGAATTACACGAAATAGCTAAGCAAGCTGTTATAGCATATGGCAGGAATGATATGAAGGGAGCAGAAGAGGGATTAGAGAAAATGGACAAGTGTTCAAGGCGAGTATTTGATAGTCTTGATGAAATAAAGGTTTTATTAAGATAGTCATTAATTAAATTGGCATAAAAGCACCTTTGGGTGCTTTTGTTTTTGACAGATATAGGTAAAAATAGTATGATTAAGGTATTAAATGGATATTCGTGGGGTGAAGCAAGATGAAAATTATTCATACAGGTGATTGGCATATAGGGAAACAAGTTAACGGCTTTCATATGACAGAAGATCAGGCTTTCGTCATGGAACAGGTTTTTGAGATTGTAGAAGAGGAAAAGCCAGAGGCCTTTATTATAGCAGGTGATTTATATGATCGTTCGGTTCCGCCTATTGAAGCTGTAGAGCTTCTTAACAGAGCTTTAAACAAAATTGTTAAAGACTTAAATACACCAGTTATTGCGTTAGCGGGTAACCATGATGGCAGTGAAAGATTAGAATTTGCAAGTGAGCTTTTAACAAACAGTGGTTTACATATGGGTGGGTTAGTCAAGAAAAAGTGCAAAAAAGTAGTCTTAAAGGATGATCATGGGCCTGTTAATTTTTATCTTATTCCTTTTGCACAGCCTGCTGTTGTAAGAGAACTCTTTGAAGACAGTTCTATAAAGACCCACGATGATGCGATGAGGGTAATTACTGCTTCAATCCATGAGGAGTTAAATCAGGATGAAAGAAATGTTGCAGTAGCTCATGGCTATATAACTTATAGAAGTGACAAAAGCAAAGAGGAATGCGGTCTTGAACTAAGTGACTCTGAAATAGGGGGATTAGACCTTATTAATGCAGCGTATTTTGAACGTTTTAATTATACGGCTCTGGGGCATTTGCATGGGCCTCAGAAGGTAGGAAGTGACAAAATAAGATATTCAGGGTCTCTGCTTAAGTATTCTTTTTCTGAGCTTAATCAAAAAAAGGGACTAACCATTGTTGAGATAGCATCAGATGGCAGTGTGCAGGTACGCATTAGAGAGTTTAAGCCAAAGAGAGATTTTAGAGTCCTTAAAGGCAATATAGAAGACCTGCTTAAAGAAGAAGTTTATGGCATAGGTAATCGTGAAGATTATATTAAAGTTATTTTAACAGATGAGGGAGAGCTTATAGATCCTGTTGCTAAGATTAAAGGAACTTATCCTTACTTTATGGAGCTCCAAAGGGAAAATAAGGTGGCAAGGGAAAAAGCAGTTAACATTGCTGTTAACCTAAGAGAGAAAACGAGACTTGAACTCTTTTATGATTTTTATAGAGATATGAAGGGAAGAGAATGTCCTGTAGAGGCAGCTGAGATGATTAAAGAAATGATTGAGGAAGTGGAAAAAGGAGATGGTGAGACATGAGACCTTTAAGACTTGTTGTACAAGGGTTTGGTACTTATTTAGAAAAACAGGATCTAGACTTCACTTTGCTTAAAGATAAAAATATATTTGTTATAACAGGAGATACAGGAGTAGGGAAAACCACCGTTTTTGATGCTATTAATTATGCACTTTATGGAGAAGCAAGCGGAGAAGATAGGAAGAAAATATCCTTTCGAAGTGACTTTGCGACGCCCGAAGAAGAGACAAAAGTAGAACTTTGGTTTGCACTTCGTGACAAGGAATATTATGTAAAAAGAGAACCTTCTTATATGCAGAAAAAGTTAAGAGGTGAAGGAGAAAAAGAACATAAACCCTATGCAGAGCTTATGCTTCCGGATGGGAAGGTAATAACAGGTGTTTCGCAAGTAACAGCAGAGGTTGAAAAGATTCTAGGGATTAATCAAGAGCAGTTCAGGCAAATTGTTATGATTCCTCAAGGCGAATTTAAAAAGCTTTTAACGGCAGATAGCCAGGAGCGGGAAAAGATTTTTAGAAAGATCTTTGGCACAGCAGTCTTTGAGAAAATTCAAAACAAGGTAAGTGCCGAGGCTAATGAATTAGACAAAGAAGTTAAGTATAAAAGAAACGAAAGAGATGCTAGACTGAGAGACTTTAACTGTGAGGAGACAGATGAAGAACTTTTTAGAATACTGCAATCTGGCAGCATAAACTTAAGCGAAGTATTTGCAAGAACCGAAGAGGTTATTAAAAAAGATCGTGAGCTTAGCAAGCAGCTAAATGAAGAAGTTAAAGCTATTGAAGTAATGGTTGAAGTACTTAATAAAGAAATGGTTCAAGGAGAGAATATAAATAAAAAATTTGAAGATAGAGAACGCTGTGAGAAGGCACTTAAGGTATTAGAAGATCAGTTGGGAGTATATTTAGAAAAGAGAAATACATTAGATAAAGCAAGGAAGGCCCTGACTGTAAGAGGATTTGAAGAAAAGTGGGAGAGCAAGAGGGATGCCCATCATGCACATAAAGGGACACTGGAGGCAGTGCAGAAAGAGCGCATAGTACTTAAAGAACAATATGAAAAAGGGGTAGAAGAACTAAAGGCTCAAAAAGCAAAAGAAAATGAAAGAAAAGAACTGGAAAAATGGCTTAATGAAGCTGAAAAATTGAAGCTAAAGGCACAAAAGTATGATATCAGTAAAGAGAAAGCATTAAGTGTTCAAAAAGAAACAGATGTACTCAAGATAACACTTACTAAACTCAGTGAGCAGATTGATAAAAATGAAGCAGCCATTAAGTCCATTGACCTGACTATGGAAAAAGTTACAGAAGCCGAAAAGGATAAGCTTCAGCTAGAGAATTATCTTAAAGAAATAACCTTGCAAAATCAAGAGTTAGATAAACTAAAAACGACACTTGAAGGTCTTCAAAAGCAAAAGGCGGAATATCAGAGCCTAAAGGAAAAGTTTAATAGGTTTGACAAAGCTTTTGGTGAAGTTAAAGTGAAATATGAAACGATTGAGGAAAGCTTTAGAAGAGGACAAGCTGGTCTCTTAGCCCAAACCCTAAGAGAAGCGATGCCTTGCCCAGTATGTGGCGCCATAGAGCATCCGCAGCCGGCAGTACTTGCAGGTGAAGCGGTTAATGAAGAAGCTGTTGACAGAGCAAAGGCAGCTTATGAGGCAGCTAGGTCTACTCGGGATGAGTATTTTAACAAACTTACAGAACTAAATTCTAATATTACATTAACTTTAAGCCAGACTGCTAAACCCCTTGCCTTAAAGCTGCTTGGAGCAGAAGAAATTAAACCTCTTTCAGATACTTGTACTAAAGTAAATACTTTAATACAAGAGAATAAGCAGTGTATAGCAGACAAAACTAAGGTGCTAAATGGGGCCAGGCATCTTATTCTTCAAAAACCTAGTTTGCTTGAGTCAAAAGATATTTTAACTAAAGAAATTGCAGCCAGCAAAGAAGAGCTAAAAAGACAAACAGAAGTACTTGCTGTTAAACAAGGGGAGTTAAGTGCTGCAAATGAGCAGCTTAAAATGATCGAAGAAGAGTTTGAAGGCAGAGTTAAGAATTATGCTGAAATCACAGCTGAGATGCTTAAGAAGCAGACCATACTTGAGGACCTTGTTAAAGCTTATCAAACAGCAGAAGAGAATCATAATAAAGAGGCTAAAGCTTTGGGTGAAGCTGACGGTAAACTCATTAGCATCAGCAGTAATCTTGAGACAGCTTCAAAGGAAAAAGAAGAAGCTGCAGAAATTTTTAAAGAGAAGACCCTGGCACTAGGTTTTGCAGATTTTAAGGAATACAAAGCATTTTGTATGACTGAAGAAGCAATAGATGCTTTAGATAAGAGCATCAAGCAATTTGATGCAAACTTTGAAGGGGCTAAGAGAGTCTATGAAAAAGCCTGTGAAGAGATAAAGGACTTGAGGCCAGCAGAAATTCAAATGATTAAAGAAAAACTTGAACAGGTTAATGTGCAGAAAGCTAAAGCAGTTAAAGATCAGCAGATGCTGTTTGCAAAAATGCAAAATAATGAAAAAGTATTAAAGGAAGCAAAAGAATTAAGCAAAAAAATAGAGATTAAGGAACAACGGTATCAGACGGTTGGAGAGTTAGCAAAAGTTATGAAGGGCGATAATGAATACAAAATAAGCTTTGAGAGGTATGTACTTGCAGCCTATTTTGATGATATTGTCGAAGCTTCTAATGTAAGATTTAATAAAATGACTAGCGGCAGATTTGAGCTCTTACGCAAAACACAAAAAGGAGATGCAAGAAGTCAGCAGGGACTTGACCTTGAGGTTATGGATAACTACACAGGTAAAGCAAGACCGGTAGAGACTTTATCAGGAGGAGAAAGCTTTAAGGCATCCCTCGCTATGGCATTAGGACTTGCAGATGTGGTTCAGTCTTACGCAGGGGGGATACAGCTTGATACTATGTTTGTAGATGAAGGTTTTGGTACTTTGGACCCAGAATCTTTAGAAAGTGCTATAGCCTGCCTCGTTGGACTCCAAAAGAGCGGAAGATTAGTGGGCATCATCTCCCATGTCCCAGAACTGAAGGAAAGAATCGATGCAAGATTGGAAGTCACTCGTATAGCAAGAGGAAGCAGGGCAGTATTTAAACTATAAAGTGTATACAATGTTTAACAAAGGTAATTTGTGGTATATAATAGAGATAGATAACTATTCAGAAGTTAGTGAAGCTAATAAGCTGTAAGTAAGCACCTCAGGGTGCTTTTTAACTATCTGAGCTTAGGGGTAAGGAGATTATAGAATGCCTATTACATTGCAAGATATTCGCAGTCAAGCGAGCAGTGAGCCAGTTTATAAACGGGGAGAAAAGTATTATCAAGATGGTCATGTTGGAAAGTTAGAAATTAAAACGCTAAAAGAAGGTATAGAAATAGAGGCTCGTATAGAAGGAAGCCATGATAATTATAAAACATATGTGGAAATTGATAAGAGTAATAGAATAGACTACAGCTGTGAGTGTCCGGCTCATTATGAATATGTAGGAGCTTGCAAACATGCTGTTGCTCTTATGCTTAAATATTATTACGAAGGCCAGTCTCAATCTAAAGCGCAAGGCGTAAAGCCTTTGGAAGGAGAAAGATATTCACAAAGCTTGCTTGCCTACTATGAAGACAAGATCATACGGGAACAAGAACTAGAGATAGGGCAGCATCCCACACTTAAAATCTATCCTAAACTTATAGAAGATTATCATAATACTTTTTTGTTAGGAATAGGTGTAGGAGATAAAAAAGCTTATGTCGTTAAAGACCTCTATGAGTTTACACAGCATATGCTGCAAGGGAACAATGTTGCTTATGGCAAAAACCTGGAGTTTATACATGATATAAGCTTATTTGAAGAATCTGCTAGGCCCCTTGTAAGCTTCATTATGGATAAAACGGTTGAATACACCGAGGTACTTGAGCAAGCAGGACTTTTTAGAGGGTTTAATAAGAGTGAGCGTAAGACGATTCCTTTAGGAGCTAAAGCGTTTGACGAATTTTTTGATTTGGTCAAAGGCAAGGTCATTGATTTTGCAGGAGATAATGTGTATAACAAGATAGAATGTATTGAAGGAGATCCTAAGTTTACCTTAAACCTTATTAAGAAGGATGACCATTATAAGTTAACAAGTTCTCTTAAAACGTATCGTCCGATTCGATGCTCAAATAATAAATATCTTATTGTAGAGAATAAACTTTATCGCTTAAGTGATGCGTTCGGGAAAGATGTTTTTCCAGTCCTTGTATATATGTATGAAGGCAATCGGTCAAAAGAGAAAAAAGAGCTTAATTTCACAGAGGCATCTATCAAACGATTTATGCTTTCAGCACTATCAAAGGTTGAGAAACATCTGCCAGTTACAATTGAGACAAAAATAAGAGAACAAATTACACCAGAACATGCTGTTATCAAGGTGTATCTAGATATGGATGTGGAAGGAAGTATTATAGGAGACGTTAAAATATATTATAGTACTTTTGGATTTAATCCTTATAAGAAACCAACAGATGAAGAACGTATTTATATCAGTCAGTTAGTGCGTGATGTGCAAAATGAGTATCGCTTTAATAATATCCTAAAAAACTATGATTTTAGAGTGCATAACGGAAAGATTTACCTTAGGGAAGAGGAAGATGTTTACCGTTTTCTCAAACAAGGTATAAATGAACTTATTGAGACAGCAGAAGTCAATGTTACAGATAAGCTAAAGCACATGCACGTTGTAAGACCGTCTATGGGTCAAATTGGGCTGCGTATTGAAAATAATATGCTTCATGTTGTTCTAAGAGAAGTCAACATGCCATTAGATGAAATGCAGGAGGTGCTTAATGCTTATAAAGTAAAAAGCAGGTACTACCGTTTGAAAGACGGCTCTTTTGTAGATATAGAAGGTTCCGGTATAGCTGAAATGGCTAATATGATAGAAGGGCTTGGAATCACTGATGAAGCACTTCAAAAAGGAGAAGCAGTACTACCGAAATACCGCAGTCTTTATCTTGATCAGCTTCTAAAAGAAAACCAGGAAATTGAAGTAGACAGAGATAAATACTTTAAACAAATTATAAGAGATATGAAAAACGTGGAAGATGCGGACTATGAGGTGCCAAGAACAATAAAGGCGGTTCTAAGAAGTTATCAAAAGAAAGGCTACAGATGGCTTAAGACTATGGCACATTACGGCTTTGGAGGTATTCTTGCAGATGATATGGGGCTTGGAAAAACACTTCAAGTTATCACCTTGATTGCATCAGAGATAGATACAGCTTTATTAGAAGAAAATCCAAAGCCCTCTTTGGTTGTTTGTCCTACGTCGCTAACGCTTAACTGGGAAAGCGAAATTAAACGTTTTGCTCCTCATATTAAGGCGTTAGTTATAACGGGAAATGCAGAAAGCAGAAAAGCACTTTTAGAGGAAGTGCATGAGAACCATATTGTCATTACTTCCTATGAACTTCTTAAGAGAGATATTGAATGGTATGAAGAGATACCATTTAGATACTGTATTGCAGATGAGGCACAGTATATTAAAAACGCTAATACATTAAATGCAAAAGCTCTCAAGATGGTAATGAGTGAAGTGAATTTTGCCTTGACCGGAACGCCTATTGAGAATTCCCTGGCAGAGCTTTGGAGTATATTTGATTTTTGCATGCCAGGATATCTTTTTAATTACAATCAGTTTAAACACAAGTATGAAACGCCTATTGTTAAGGATCAGGATGAAATAGCTATAAAGAGGCTTAAAAAGATGGTTGCACCTTTTATTTTGAGAAGACTTAAAAAAGACGTTCTTAAGGAGCTTCCTGATAAGACAGAAACCGTTATTTATAACAATATGGAAGAAACGCAGCAGAAACTTTATTTAGCTCATCTGGCAAAGGCAAAGCAGGAATTAGACGAAGAGCTTCAAACAAGAGGAATGGGCAAGAGTCATATTAAAATATTATCTTTGCTTACAAGGCTAAGACAATTATGCTGCCATCCAGGACTTTATTTAGAAGACTATACTGAAGGAAGCGGAAAGCTGGAGCAGTGTATGGAAATAGTAAGAGACAGTATAGAAGCTGGACATAGAATTTTGCTCTTTTCTCAGTTCACTACAATGCTGGATATTTTAGCGAGAGAGCTTGTGGGGCAAAATATAGATTACTTTATGCTGACAGGCTCGACTAAAGCCGAAGAGCGTATGCGAATGGTTAATGAGTTTAATATATCAGATGTACCTATCTTTTTAATTTCACTTAAAGCGGGGGGAACTGGACTTAACCTAACGGGGGCGGATGTAGTTATTCACTATGATCCTTGGTGGAACTTATCCAGTCAAAACCAAGCAACAGACAGAGCTTACCGCATTGGACAGAAAAATAATGTGCAGGTTTTCCAGCTCATTACTAAGAATTCTATTGAGGAAAAAATCAAAGAGCTTCAAGATAGAAAGATAGGGCTTACGGAAAGTGTCCTTCAAGAAGGGGAGACGCTTATTACTAGGATGACGGAGGAGGAAATACAGGGGCTTTTCGAACTTTAGTATCTGCATTTGTGAGGTCCACGGCGAGGGGTGAGGGATAACTTTTGGTGCTCCGCGCCTCCCACAGCCAAACCCGAGTCGCCCCAAAAGTTATCCCTCACCCCTTGCCGCTAGTCATCAAGATGGCTAGATAAAAGACTCAAAGCTAGGAAGGGATATAAAGGCTATAAGGATACAAAGACAATAAAGATACAAAGACAATAAAGATACAAAGACAATAAAGATACAAAGACAATAAAGATACAAAGACAATAAAGATACAAAGACAATAGAGATATAGGAATATAGAGGCTGAAAAGACTAAAGGACAGTTTTTACATGGATTCTTTTGGTAGCGGCAGGTCTCCGTTCCTGCTGGCTTTTCAGATTAAGAAGATGATATATAATATATTTATAAATACAAATGATAATGGTATATGGAGGATGGATAAGATGAGTGAAAAGATGAGTGAAAAGATGGAAAGAGATACGGCTTGGGAATTACTTGCTCACTATAATAAAAGTGAGGCACTTAGAAAGCATGGGTTGGCAGTAGAAGGGGTTATGAGACATTTTGCAAGGCTTTATGGAGAAGATGAAGAGGTATGGGGTGTTATTGGACTTCTTCATGATTTGGATTATGAAATGTATCCGGAGGAGCACTGTGTAAAGTCTCAGGAGCTTATGAAAGAGCATAATGTACCGGAAAGCTATATAAGGGCTACGGCTTCTCATGGTTATGGCATTGTAGTGGATATTAAACCTGAGACAAATGCAGAAAAAGTGCTTTATACTATTGATGAACTTACAGGCCTTGTAGCAGCATCAGCCCTTATGAGACCTTCTAAGAGTGTAATGGACTTAGAGGTAAAGTCTGTTAAAAAGAAATTTAAAACAGCCAGCTTTGCTGCTGGGGTAGACAGACAAGTCATATTAAATGGCTGTGAGATGTTGGATCGGTCACTAGATGATATTATTGAACAGACCATCTTGGGGATGAGAGAAGTTCATGAAGCTATTGGGCTGTGATTAAGCCCAATTTGGCTGCTGAAGACAAAGGGGTAATTCAAGTCCGTTTTCGCGGAGGAGTTTTTCGTTAGTGAGAAGTTCTTTAGTTGGGCCATCATGTGCGATGGTTCCTTCATTTATAATAAGTGTACGTCTGCAGACTTCCATAACTAGATCAAGATCATGTGTGGCAATGATTTGTGTATGCTGGAATGTTTTTAGTAAGTGGATTAAATTGCGTCTTGAGCATGGATCAAGTGCTATAGAGGGTTCGTCGAGTAATAGAATGTCTGGACTTAAAGCAAGTACAGTTGCAATAGAAACAGCGCGTTTTTCACCGCCGGAAAGGGTATAACATGCTCTGTCCTTAAGATGAGAAATGCCTACAGTATCTAGTGCGGACTGTACTCTTTTTTGTACTTCTTCTTCTGGTAAGTGGTAATTACGGGGACCAAAAGCTATATCTTCATACACAGTAGGCATAAAAAGCTGAGCTTCTGCATCTTGAAACACATAACCAATATGTTCTCTTATGTGGGGAAGAGCGGCTTTTTGAACAGGAATATCTCCGACGACGATACTGCCTTTAAAATTTAAATGAATACCTACTATAAGGCTCAGAAGGGTAGATTTTCCCATCCCATTAGCACCTATGAGAGCAACCGACTCGCCATGAGTGATTGTGCAATTAACACCGTTTAGTACAGGCTTTGAATTTGGGTAACTAAAGCAAACATCTTTAAAGGTAATATAGTGATGACTCATATAGGACTCCTTAATGTAAATAACTTAGAAATAAATTTTCTAATAGAATAGGCAAAGAATAATATCTGGCATAGCCAAGAAACATAGTCCAAGATATCAGATAAATAAGATCGGATATCCGTATTTTTTGACTTTGGGGCAAGGTGTAATGATTATTATAGCCCTTTAGCGACATGCTGTGGTATAGATTGTTGGCCCTCTTGTAAGTCTTTAAAATAAGCTGACCTAGGAAAGTGGGCCAGACATGGTAGGCTAGGCCTTTGGTGCGAGGAGCCCTTAAGCTATAGGCAGTATACATAATAACTGTTTCATCTAATAAGAGATAAATATACCGATAAGTAAGTAAAATCTGAAGTGCAAATAATTTAGGCAGCCCCACCCGTCTAAGAGAATAAACAATTTCCTCAATGCTTGTTGTAGCAATAAGTAAAAACGAAGCAAGGACTGCAAGTATCCCTCTTATGATTAAGGAAATAAGAGAAATCATACCGGAAGAAATGGTGATAGTCCCTATTTCTATATAAAAATGATGGTCAATTAAGGGATTAAAAAGTCCTACACCAATAATTATGGGAAGTACAATAGCAGCTCTTTTTAGCATTCTAAGGACAGGAATATCGGTTAAGATAAATAGTACAGTAGGATAGAGCACAAAACTTAAAAGAGAATTCACTTCATATTTATTAAAAGACATGACTAAGAGAATGTAAATAAGTGTTACGAGAACTTTGGCCAGAGGATGAATACTGTGAACAAAAGACTTCTCTTTAGACAGTGTTTCTAAAAGATGTATATCGTTCACTGCAGTATGTATTTTGCTCATTAAGGGCATCCTTTCTTTAGGATTTAGTGATTTTTTGGGATTAATTTAAGAACCTTCAGGCCATAACATAGGGCACCTATTATTGCAATAAAAGCAGAGGTTAATAATGTACCTGCGATGCCGGAGGTACTTGTTCCAGCGGCATCGGCAGCAGCAGATACCTGAGCCTCTTCTTCTGTGTTCTTAAACCCATAGTCAGGCAAAACAGCTATATGCTCTTGAACCCATTCAAGCTTTTCATACATGATACCTTTAGAACTTACCTCGGCAGTTCCTGTTGTTTTTAATAGTGCCCATTCTAAACCATCTGGATTTGAAGATGCTGCTAAAGAGAAAACTACGCCCACTATAAAGGTGCAAACAGCAAAGACCATAACTAGTTTTTTCATTTTAAGCTTTGGGACTCTAGTTGAATGATTATCTATTAATAAGGGATTTGTTTTATAAATAAAGCTAACCACAGCAGAAATAATAGTACCTTCAACAATACCAATGGCAAGATGAATAGGCTGCATTGCAAGTAAAAAGGTACTAAAAGGCATGTTTGTTTTACCAGAGATGAGAGTCTCTATAACTACGCTGAAAGATCCCAATTGAAGGCCTATTATTGAAGAGAGCATAATAGCCCCCAAAAGGCTTCTTTTAGAAAAGCCTTTGTTCATAATAGGTTTATAAATAAAGGGATAGGCTATGAAACAAGTATAAAAGCCCAGATTAAATACATTACACCCATAAGCAAGAAGTCCTCCATCGGCAAAAAAAAGCGCTTGTATAAGTAAAATAGCTGCCATAGATAAAAAGCCCCCATAAGGCCCAAGAAGAATAGCTAGAAGCATACCTCCACCTAGGTGACCGCTGGCCCCTGTGCCGGGGATTGTAAAGTTTACCATCTGCGAGGCAAAAACGAATGCACCTAGTATGCTCATAAGCGGCAATTTATCTTGTGAATCATCTCTTTGAATTTTTTTAATAGAATACGTTATAATACTGCTTGTTGCAGCAAGCATTGTTCCTCCAACAATAGGGGAAATGAGTGCATCGGCCATATGCATTTAATATCAGCTCCTTAAACAATGATATAAAAGAACGTGATTACCCGAATCCTTCGCTAAAATTTTCCTTAATTATAGCATATAAAGCTAGGAAATATAATGCTTTTAGTTTTATGCGCCTCCGTTTTATGCCTATACAAATATATTAGATGAAAGTCATAAGTATGAATGGAGGTTGAAAAGATATTATTATAGAAATACTAGTTATGTGTAAAAAGTTAGATGAAGGTGTGAATAACTAGGGATAAATGTGAATAACGTGTGGATAAATGGCAATAAAACACGAAAAACTGTGGATAAGTCAATGGGGCTATGTTATAATAGAAATAGTTTAAATAGGAGGGATAGTATGCTTATCTTAAAAGAAAGAGTACTTTATAAAGCAGCAAAGCTTTATATTGAATATACTCAAAAAGGAGATATTACACTTTATACATTAGTAATAGACACTCACAATGGGGAACAAGTTAGTGTCTATGCACACGATTCAAAAAAAGTAATAGATTTTATGTTTGACTCTATTGTTGCAGAGTTAAATAACAATCCTAATAAGGTTGTAGATGTTAATTATATTATTAAAATGGCATATGAATAAAAAGTATTCCTTTAGGCATGTTACATAGTAAAAAGCCTAAGGGGATTTTTGTATAAGGGCTATGGTAAACAGGAGGAGAACATGTTATTAGATTATAATAAGAAAGAACTAGAAGAACTTGCGAGATTATACTGCGTGAAGGGCGTTTCTAAACTCAAAAAAGCAGAGCTTATTGATGCTCTTACGGAACTTATACCTACTAACATGCAGAATGGATTAGTAATGCTTGATATGAAGGATTTACAGCTATTTGAGGGTCTTTTAGCTAAGGATAAAGAGATAAATTACTCGGAGGAAATCTTAGATTACTATAACCTCATGGAACTAGGACTTTTAAATCTTTTAGAAGTAGAAAATGGCGTAACACTAACTGTAGATGCCCGTATTAAAGAACAGTATAAAAAGTTAGATAAGACTTCTATTAAAGAACAAGTAAAAGCAAATAGTAAGCTAAGAACACATATTTTAGGACTTCTTAATTTATATGGAGCAGCAGAAATAAGCTGGGTATGTGAACTATACAGACGCTATCATAATCATAGCTTAAGTGAAAAACAGCTGATAGATTTTATTAAAAAGGATAGGTTTGTTTCAGAGAGAAGTAAAGTAAAATATGGCTATATTGCGGAAGAAACTATATACAGCGTAGATGAAAAAAACTTTTATGATTTTATAGAACTGACTAAAAATAAGCCTTATTATGTACCGACTAAAGAATATATTGAACATGTCAGTAATGAGCTGTATTATGATAACACTTTGCAAGTACAAAAGTTGAAAAGTTATATTAAAAAGAAATTTACTCAAGATGAAGATGTTATAGAGGAAGCGGTACTTGCTGTTATAATGATTGCAAGAGTAGATTGTAATACGAGCAGTAATACCATTACGCTTATGCTGGAAGAGTGGTCAGGAATAGGGATTGAAATTAAAGATCTTGCTGAGGCAAACGAGACGGTTAAACATATTACGGCTGTTATGAATACGACCCGAAAGTGGATTAATAAAGGATATACTCCACAAGAACTTAGTCCCAGCATTGCTCCAATCGGAAGCGGAACAAAAGTTAGGAAGCTAGATGTAGAGAGAAACGCACTTTGTCCTTGTGGCAGCGGAAAGAAGTATAAGAAATGTTGTGGTAAGCCACAGTAAGAAAAATATAATAACTAAGAGTATTGAAACTCACTATAGAGGACATGAGAGGATGTTACCTATGCGCTATGTTGTAGTATGTGTGGTACAAGGAGAAGCTGGAAATTTCAATAATCAGATGAGAGAAGAAGTTTGGAACAAGTTTAATGCAAAGTCTTCTAAATTGCCTGCACACTTTACCATCAAGGCTCCCTTTGAGTACGATGACCCTATCGATGAGCTAGAAAGTATACTAGAAGCTTTTTGTAAAAGAGAAAAGGCACAGCCCTTCGAATTAGATGGCTATGGACATTTTGGTGACCGTGTAGTCTATATGAAAGTTAATATGTCACCTGAGGCAAAAGAGATGCATGACAGACTTATAGATGCAATGAGAAAGGCACCTTATATAGCATTTGATAAAAAAGATGGAAAAGATAAGACTTTTCATGTAACTGTTGCTTCAAAAAGAATACAGCCTGTTTTTGATAAGGTCTGGGAATATGCAGTCAGCAGACCTTGCCAGTTTGAATGTGAATTTAATAATATAACCATTTATAAGTGGCAGGATAATACTTGGCAAGTCCATAAGATGTATCAGTTGTAAAAAGGGTCTTTAAGGGACTCTTTTTTGAATTTACAAATGCTTCGTGAATGTGTCAGCTTTTAGTTAACGAATGAAACAACTAGATTAGGAATACTATGGAGTATGGAGCAAGTTTTTAAAATTATTTATCTTTATAATTTAGGAGGGGCAGATAATGATACTGAACTTTGCACATAGGGGTGCCAGCGGAGACTATCCAGAAAATACAATGCTTGCTTTTGAGAAGGCTATTGAGATGGGCTGTGATGGTATTGAAACAGATGTTCATTTATCAAAAGATGGCGTATTAGTGCTTATTCATGATGAAACGGTAGATCGAACTACAAATAAAAAAGGGTATGTAAATGACTATACTTTTGAGGAACTCAGCAGTATGGGAGTTCCATCTTTAGACCAGCTTCTTGTTCTTGCGAAAAACTGGAATGTTCTTCTTAACATAGAACTTAAAGTAGGGCTTCAGTGGTATGAAATGATAGAGGAGAAAGTTATTGAAAAGCTAAAGAGATATCATTTTGTGGAACGTACTATTCTTTCAAGCTTTAATCACTATTCAATGGTAAAATGCAAAATGCTTTGCACAGAAATAAAAACAGGACTTTTATATATGGAGGCACTTTACAAACCAGAAAAGTATTGTGCTTATGTAGGGGCAGATGCTATTCACCCTAACTACATTGTTTTAACCAAACAAGTTGTTGATGAAATGCATGAGTGTGGCTTTAAGGTTCATCCTTATACTGTAAATAGTGAGAGAGCGATGCGCAGTATGATTGAAATGGGAGTTGACATGATTATTACAAATTATCCCGATAGGTTAAAGAATATATTGAAGGAATAGAGAGTTCATTAGGGGGAGAGTAAGTGAAACAATCAAATATTAGAAAAACCTTCTTATTAGGATTTGGCTTTTTTGCAATTAGTATTACCTGGTCCGTTTACAATGCATTTATGCCTAAGCTCTTAAGCCACTTCATCACAAGTTCAGCTATGATTGGGTTTGTTATGACATTTGATAACTACTTTGCACTCGTGCTGCAGCCAACTATAGGTATTTATAGTGATAAGGTAAGAACAAGATGGGGACGGAGAATGCCGTTTTTAATGTTAGGCATGCCGCTTGCAGCTCTGTTTAATATGCTTATTCCTAATTATATAGGAATGGGTACACTTATTATTTTTTTAATTTCAATGAATCTCAGCATGAGTATTTTTAGAACGCCTGTTATTGCTCTTATGCCAGATATAACTGAAAGGCAGCATAGAAGTAAGGCTAACAGTATTATTAACTTCATGGGAGGGATAGGCGCACTAACTGCTTATATCGTAGGGTCAAAGTTATGGGGGATGAGTTTTAAACTTCCTTTCTATCTTGCAGGGGTGTTAATACTCATGTCGTTTGCAGTTTTGTTTGTAGGAATCAGAGAAAAAAGAGACGTACTTGAATATGAACAAGCAGAAGAAAAAGTGGATATTATTGCGGGTCTTAAGGCAGCTCTAAAGGATGCTAATGTAAAGTATATGCTTTTTGCAATCTGTCTTTGGTTTATTGGCTATAACGGGATCGAAACATTTTTTACACTTTATGGAGAAAGGTATCTAGGGATAGAAGTAAATGCAGCTTCCTCAGCATTGGCATTTATATCCTTAAGTTTCTTAGTTTTTGCTCTTCCAGCTGGCGTTATAGGGACTAAGCTTGGAAAGAAAAAGACCATTACAATTGGCATCATAGGCACTATGATAAGTTTCATGCTGCTAGCTTTTTGCAAAGCGATAGTACCCGTTTATATCGTATTCGTCATATTAGGTGCATTTTGGGCAATGATTAATATTAATTCTTATCCTCTGCTTGCAGAGATGGCACCACAAGGGTATTTAGGAACCTATACAGGATTGTATTACTTGTTTTCATCTGTAGCCAATATTATATCCCCACCTCTTTTAGGCTCCATTTTAGATAAAATAGGCTATAAATATATGTTTTGGTATGGATTTATATTTTTCATTTTTGCATTTCTTATGATAAGGAAGATTAAGTCTCATTAAAAAACACACAATTATTCTGCCACTACGAGTTATCTCATATAACAACCGTTCCTAAAAAGAAAGATATAGCAGTATTTCATTCACCTAAAATAATTAATAGCATTAATTTTGAATGTATACTTGCAACGTGTTTTTAATCTAAAAGATATAAGGTATAATACATATATATGGAAACTTATGGTAAAAGTATCCGTGCTAAGCGGTGAAAGGAAATTTGGAAATTTTAAATAGTGAAATGAGGCGTTCTATGAAGATGAAGGGAGTTCTTTTGCTGAGTATAGCATTAATGATATGGAACATATTTGTTAATAGTATTTTTGGTGAAACAATATGGACTGCAGAAAAGATGCAAGAAGATCAATTTTTTGACCAGATCCCTTACATAGATATAAATGGTCAGATTATGGTACTTATACGATTTATCAGTGGAGAGCTTCAGGCAAAAGCTGAGTGGGATACTTCTGCTGTGTTAGCTGCTGATACTAAGAATGAAAAAGCATTAGAAATTAGATATTTATTTCCGCCTCAAGGAACATTTATGGTGGGAGAATCAATACCAGCAGACATGATCCTTCAAAATAACAGCAGTAATAAAAAAGAGGTATGGATAAAGCTTAGCTATAAAGGACCTTCGGGGGAGGAATATGAACTTCCAGCTCAGAACTTTACTGTCCTTTCAAATGAAATGGCTAAGAAGGAAATAGACTGGATGATTCCCGAAAATATCATTTCTGGTAGCTATCAAGTTTCCGCAGAAGTATGGGATAGACAGGTAGAAGAATCTGAGGCAGTTTTATTAGATAAAAAGACTTCATCAGAAAGATTTATGATTTATCATCATATGGATGAATTTGAGAATTTTAATCCAGAACTTTGGAAAAAGACAAATCATACTTTAGGAAGAACAGTCCTTAACAGTAAAAATGTGTCTGTACAAGACGGTAAACTGCATATTCATATGCCGGCAGACGTATTAGAAGGGGGAGAAGTTCAAAGTAAAGAGCTCTTGGGCTTTGGAGTTTATGAAATCCGCATGAAGCTTCCAACTGTACCATCTTCTATCACAGGATTCTTTTTATATCGATCGCCAGATTTACATCACGAGATTGATATAGAAGTGTATAACGAAAAAAAAGGTAAAATTTTTTTAACAACTTATGCTGATGGGAAAAAAAAGAATCTCTATGAGGGAAAGGTTCCTTTTGATCTAACTGAGGGATATCATAATTATAAAATAGAATACTATCCTGAGCGAGTGGCGTTTTATATAGATAATTTTTTTATTACAGCTTGGAGAAAGGGTTTTACAAAAGAAAAGATGTATCTGATAGTAAATTCTTGGTACCCAGGCTGGCTTAAAAACATTCCTGCAAAAGAAACCGATTCATATCTGCAAATTGACTGGATTAGATACTAAATTTTATTAAGCTGAGGGGATGTACTTAAGTAGATATAAGAGATGTAAGGAGTGGGTCTTAATGAAGAAGTGTTATTTGCCAGGTATCGTCTGTTTACTAATATTAATGATGCTAAATGTACAACCGGTTTTTGGAGCCCAGCTAAATATATTTATGAATAACAACGAATTAGTTAGTTTTCCTGGTCAAAACCCTTACATAGATAGTAAGGGCAAAATTTTAGTTCCTATCAGATTTATTAGTCAAGAGCTTGGAGGAAGCATCAAGTGGGATACTTCTAGTAACCAAATAACTATTTATTATAAGGGGGATAAAATCCGCCTGACAGTAGGAAGTCCACAGGCAGTTATAACGAGAGGAACATTTGTGAAGCAGATCAATATGGGGACTGCTGCAGTCTTGAAAAGCGGCCGTGTGATGGTGCCCCTAAGATTCATTACAGAGTCCATGGGCTTTTCGATGAAATGGGTAGAATCTGCTCAAACAGTATTTATTGAAAAGGTTATTCCTAAGCTGCCTGATCAGGAGCTTCTTGGAGTATTTAAAAGTTTAGATGCTGAATTTATTAAGCAGATAGCTAATAAAGATGGATATCAGGGAATAAAGAGCTGGAATGATGGTGAAGCAACTAGAACCAGCTCCGGCGCATTTACAGACTATGTAGCAGAAATTAGAGCTAATAAGTTGGGAGATACTTTATTCTTTGAATATGACGCGAAGGGAAATAAAGATATTGCATGGGTAAGTATTTATTTCGCTACTGATAAGGATCAAAATGAGTTTTTTTATTATGATATGAGTCAAGATGTCATTCATAATAAGAGTCATATTATTATTAACCGAGATCAGTTTCAGGCAGGAAAAGGTTCGCCAACTTGGGATAAAGTTAAGTATTTCAGAGTTGCTTTTGAGTCAAAGCCTGGCACAAGATTTACGCTTTCACCTAAAAATCTTGCCACATACAACGGAGGACACGCTATAGTGACCTTGTGGTTTGATGATGGATGGGAGGATGCTTACACTAATGCGTATCGTATTGCTTCAGAGATTGATCCAAGTATTCGAGGGGTTGTACCTATTATACCTTCAGCAATTGACACAGATCGGTATTTAAGTAAAAAGCAACTTGGATTGTTAAGAAAAGGAGGATGGGAGATTGTCAATCATAGTTATTCCCATCTTTATTTAACAGAGTTATCGGATGATAAAGTAAAAGATGAAGTGCAAAAAGCCTTTAGCTTTATTAGTGATTATGACCCAGAAGGAGCCTATCATTTTACAGTTCCTTTTTCCTCTGCAAATGAAAAGATATTAGATATATTAAAAGAAAACGCTCTTTCAGTTAGGTATTTAGGAGGGACCGTAGATTCAGTGCCTTTTGACCGCTTTAATTTAGGATATAAAGAAGTCACTAATGATACAACCTTTGAGACGGTGAAGGAATGGATTGATGAGGCTATTAAAAACAAGAAGTGGCTAGGATTAATGTTCCATCGTATTGAGGATCCCGCAAATGATAGATACTCTTACGGGACCCAGGAATTTAAAAAAATAGTATATTATTTAAGTCTGATGAAAAGTGATATCAGAACAGTAACAGTAACCGAAGCTTTTGATGAAGCAGGCATGCCTATTAGTATTAAGACTAAGTAAAGACGTTACGGCATAACTAAATCGGTGATGTTATAAAGTACTGGTGCAAACCACCTAAAGTAAAAATGATATTGAGGAGGAATGCCTGGAATATAGCTGAGTAACTGCTGGATTTTGGCACTGCCTGTCATCCATGAAGGGAGAAAGGCGGGTAATTGATCAGCAAAGTCTCCGCCAAAATAAATACGGGCGCCTTGTTCTGGCACTTCATAATAAACTAATGCAGGCACCTTGTTATTAATGCCTCGCATTTTAAGTTTTTCGGCGGCTTGGTCTGTTAAAGGAAATTCATAGTAAGCCAGCACATCAGCAGCGTCTACGTTATCTAAAATTTCAATCCAATAAAGATAAGGTATACGTTTGGCAGCACCCTTAGTTAACGGGTGCTCTTTCTCTATAACGAGTGTAGGATACTGCTCTTTAAAGTCTGTATCTTGAAAAACAACTAAATCTTCAATCCAGCCGTAACGGCTGTTACCTTCTCTTACCAGGACTAAACCAGGACCGGTTAGATTAAGTTCCTTACCATAAATTCTTTCATAGACAACCTTAACCCAAAAAGCAACATCCTCTAGTTGTTCGTAATATCGCACCAGCCACCCATTATATTTAATCCCAAAGACCTCCTGAATGATCTCTGAAGATTCCGGGTATAGGTAAGTTGGATAGCCGAGTATATTATGTTCGCCAATTAACAGATGATCCTTGTTTTTAGCATAATCTTTAATGACATGAGTTTCTTTGGGATTAAAACCACCAAAAATAAGATCAATATCCATTTGTTCATAAGGTAAGCGGAGTTCATAATCAATTTGACCCTTTTCATAGTCATAAATGCCATAAGTATCGGCAAGATAGAGAAGATTTATACCATCTAAATGATCTTTAGTAAGCAATTGTTTCTCACTCTTTTTGGGGTGATAGCCAATATAATCACTAGCATACTGGCGAAAGATTTTGTTTTCATTTGTCATACGCCAGTGCTTAGTAAGCCAAAAAATAGCTGAATGTTCCCTATAATTAGGCTCTGGCACAGTTTTATCTACTACTAAAAGGGGTAAAACTTGAGTTGGCATAACAAACCAAATAGAAAAGTAAACAATAATCATAAGAAACAGAATAGAAAATATATGCCGGCGTTTCATGAAGATCACAACCTCTCGTATTATCTGGGCATTATAGGTCTTTAAAATACACAGCAAGTATGCTATAACTTTTTTTAAGTCTATACTGAAAAGACGGTTCTTCCCAAAGTTCCCACAAATAAGGAGTGCCTTTAATAAAAGAATCACCAAGACGAGGCTGGAAATCCAGCATCTTTTCATTATAAATGACAGGATAAAAAATAAAACCATCAGATTTTTCTATTTGAAGTTCATCTCTTTGAGGATGCGTATGATATTCTTTTGGATCATTAATTACGCTGGCAGAAGAAGGGTCTGATACGCCAAGCAGCATCCACGGCAGGCGGATATAGATTTTCATAGCATCCGGATCAGCGTACCAATGTGCCAGGGAATTATATTCAGTATCTTCTGAATGAAAACTGCCATATGTAAGAACGCTTTCATCACTTAATAATTCTGGGAAAACTCTCTTATCAAGCGTAACTCTTTCACGGTTAGCTACGGATATAATACGTTCAAATTCTGCTGTATGTGAACGGGTGATAGAAAACTTATAATGACCTCTGTTATAGGATGGGATTACCAGTAATGAAGCATCATTAGGCGATTGTATTTTAAGCAAAAACTCTATACCAGAAGGAAGGTCCGGTAATCCCTTAAAGGGCATTTTAAATTCCCCTGATTCTCTAAGAGCCGTATCAATACCTATAGCAATATTTACATCATCCCACGCAATTTGTCCGCGGCTTAAAAGAGGCATGTTTTCTAATTCCAATGCCAGATATAGAAAAGACACATCAGCACTTTTTTCTAATGATTTAATCATCGTTTTATTAGGAGTCCGAGATTTTACATCATAATCTTCTATATGTGAAGAGTCAGTTCCAAAAGGGATGTGGTCTGATTCAGCAGATAAAATACCATAATTTTGTTCCGGATCCATGGCATTTTTCCAAAGGACCTTTCGTTCCCAAGGAACCATATAAGGTTCTGTGTTCCATGTTTTTTTTGCCCATTCATCTGTCCATTCAAATAGGATACCACCGGCATAGCCTTCATTTTTAATAGTATTCATCATACGAATAGTTTTTGTCGCTTGACTGTCTTCGGAAAGTCCACCGTGATTAAGTCCATCGGGATTAATATGTGCGGTATTTAATGAAGTAGAAATACCAAACTCTGCAACAACGGCAGGGTAAGGCGGGTGAATCTCCATAAATTGATGAAGGTATCCGAGATAACGGAAACTGCCGTGATTATCAGAATAATTTGATAAATGGGGCTCGTTATTCATAAAGTCAGGATAGTTTGGATAAATATGATAAGCTCCAAAGAATCCGGCTAAATTTTCCTTGCCCTTTCTAAATCTATCAGGATGTACTGTTTCGCGGTCGTTATAGGCTGGACTGGCACTTATTTCGCTGGTTTCATGTTCTGTAGGATGGCTTAAAGGGTCAAGAGTGGGCCAGCTGACAAAACCTACGGGGTATTGCCAATTATATTTTTCCTGAGTGTATGACATGGTAAAATCAGTTAATTCTGCAAGCCAAGCTTCGGTAGGCGTTGCATTTTTAATCGTTACGTAATGACCGAGATATTCTATAGAGGGAGGGTTGTTGGCATCTGTGCTTTTAACTTCTTCAGGTTCAAATTCTCGTCCAATAAGAATCCCTAATATATACGGACTTACATCAGCGGAATAATGACCATATGCCCGGTAAGGTCTGCCAGGGATTTCCGCATTGCCGTGCAGGGCATCAATGACGAGCTGAACTTCTTTTTTATAAGACATTTTATAGCTTGTATGATTAAAATTTAGATCTGGAACTTCATCATCCGGCCAAATTTCTTGCATGAGCCAAATGGTAGGTGTTGAAGGGTCCTCGTTAAATTCCAAAAGAACTTGATAAAAAGCAGGATCTAAAAGCGTATACATTCTTATAGTATTGATATTCATAGCAGCAATATCTTCAAGCCAGGAACGATACAGGGCTCTATCAGCAGGAAACTGAGTATACCATTTTCCAGGAGTAGAGGTTCCGATATTAATACCTTTAATAAAAAATTTATTCCACTGCTCTTCTTGATACACTTCAAAATAGCGCTCAGATGTTCTGGTTCTCATTGACGTTTTATGAGATTGATAAACAGAAATGGCTATTTTTTTTTCTTCTTTGGAACAACCAGTTAAAAGTACAAGTGGTATAAAAAATAATAACAATAATAAAACTTTATTTTTCAATGGATACAATCCTTTCTTCTAACAGTTATATAGTACTGGAGGTGCCTTTTCGCTCAATTGCCCCCCAGCTGCCTTTGAAACGGAAAAGCCATTTCATAGTGCCTGCAACTCGCCACACTGTATTTATCTGACGAAAACCACAATTTTCTAGAAGTGCTGCAAAAAATAATAGAAGTATGTTTTGCAGCTTAGGATAGATGTGAAAAGACATTTCTTCTAAGGCAATGGTAACAATGGATATAAATAAGCTAAAACCAATTGCTAATATCAAAAAAGCAACTAAAGCTTGTGGGGAGATAATACCTAAAAAGTAGCCTGCCAAAAAGAAAACATAACCTGCCAGTTCAATAAGGGGACCTACGAGTTCAAATAGTATAGTTAAAGGATAAGCTACCCACCCTAAAAAACCACTTTTAGGATGCAAAAGAAGATCTATGTTTTTCCATAAACTTTCAGCTAGGCCTCTTTGCCAGCGTACCCTTTGATTTTTTAAAGAATGTAAGTCTTCTGGAGCTTCAGTGAAGCAAATAGGTTCAGGGATGGCTGTAATTTTATAAGGGATGCCGTGTGTGCGGTAATAACGGTGCAAGCGTACAACTAGCTCCATGTCTTCACCTATGGTTCCTGTGCTATAGCCTCCAACATTAATGACAGGCTGTTTTTTAAAAAGGCTGAAACTTCCAGAAACTATAAGTAAGGAATTGACAGGTACCCAGCCTAATCTGCCGAATAAGAAAGCTCTTAAATATTCCATAGTTTGAATAAGTGCAAGAATATTAGTAGATAAGCCAACTTGCAAAAGCTGCCCTTCTTTAAATTTACAGCCATTAGCGATCCGAATTGTACCACCACAAGCAATGGTTCTTGTATCGTCTAAAAATTGACTGACAACATGGAGCATGCTGTCTCTTGATAATAAAGAATCTGCATCGATACAACAAAACAAAGGGAATTTAGAAAGATTGATCCCAGCGTTAAGAGCGTCAGATTTTCCGCCGTTTTGTTTATCAATTACACGAATATTGGGATGTGTAGTTGAACGATAAAATGTATGGATAGGGTTTACATCTAAAGAACGTTTATAGGCTTCGGGATAAGGAATTAAAGAAAAACGTTCAATAAGCGATTGTAGGGTATTATCAGAAGAACCGTCATTCACGATAATGATTTCATATTCAGGATATTTAAGCATCAAAAGAGAAAAGACTGTACTGATAATGGTTTTTTCTTCATTATATGCAGGAACTATAATACTGACAGGAAGCTCAAAACCAGAATAAGTTTTAATTCTGTTAAATGAAGGTTTTTCTTCCATATGATGTGCAATAACGAATGCAGCAGAAATATTAAGAATCAGATAATGCAGACTGATGCCTATAAAATAAAAAAAGTATAAAACTTGAAAAATAATTATCACTAGAGATATGCTGCTCATTAGATTCACTCCATTTTTAAGAAATTACATAGTTTAAAATATCGATAGCAAAACGATCAGACTGGCGACTTCTAATTTCTAAAATTTTTTCGTCAGTTGTTGTAGGAAGTAATTTAATGGCTTCTGCTGCCCGATATCTTACCCACCAGTCTCTGTCAGATAAACATCTTTCTAGAGCTAGAAGATCTGATTCATTGCCAATGGATGCTAAAGTTTTTACACCCCACATTCTAATAAAAGCTTCTTTATGGTTTAAATAGGCCTTAACAATTGGCACATCGCGATGGTCCCCAAAGATAGAAAGCAGATTTAAGCAAGAAGAAATGACTTCATTATTATGAGTTGCAGCAAGTAGTTGTTTAACTAAAGGGAGAACTACTTTTCCATCACCAAAATTCATCATATTTAATAAACGAGGCTGTTTAAGAGAGGGAAGCAGACGAATCTCAT
Organism: Clostridia bacterium; assembly: GCA_029239755.1. GTDB lineage: Bacteria > Bacillota > Clostridia > Lachnospirales > Cellulosilyticaceae > FMMP01. The sequence continues at coordinate 97,189 of JARBUI010000013.1, forward strand.
TGGCTAAGGGGTTAGAAAATCTGCCAGCTCCAATCTCGCTAAGAATCACAACCAATCTATAGTTAGGCCAGTCTTGTCTGTGAACCATAAAGGAAATGACGATAGTAACAGATTTTTCTGGGTCAATTTTAGCTAGAGCGTGTATGGCAGTGATAGCTAAAGTCATATTTTCACTTTTTGCGAATTCATGAAGCCGTGACCATGCTTTTTTCTCTCTAAGGTTACCTAAAACAGAAATGGCAAGAAGACGCTTAGATAACTTTCTTGAAGATAACATTGTAAGAGCGATATGATTGATATGCAGCGACCTGGCTAATTGGCTTAGCTGTTCCTTTTCAGGGCCCTTTAAAATATCTTGAAGATTATTCCAAAGGATTAAAAACAAAGAGATATTCTTTTTAGGAATATTTTTAAAAGGAGCAGGAACACCGTATAAGTTTTTTAAAAGAATAGAGCGCCATTCTTCTAAAAGGCGCTCATCACGCTTTTGCTTCCTTATCAAATAAAAACGTTTAATCATAATAATTATAAATAATATAATAGAAGTCAGAACGAAGAAAAAACCTATAAAGCTAGAAAGTTTAATAATAAATATATTTGTTGTAAAAAAAATCATTTTATTATCCACCAACTTTAAGCGTTGTTTTAGATGCAGATTGATTAAGGCGTTTTACTCTGGCGACTAATTCTCTTGGGTTAAAAGGTTTTTCGATAGAATCATTAGCTCCACATTCTAAAGCTTCAATAGTTACTTGTTTATTATGTTCTGAGGTTGTTATAAGAATAGGAACGTTATCCCAGGCTTTACTTGCTTTAATTTCCTTAATGATCATATTAGCCTGCATATAAGGCAGCAGAGTATCAAGAATGATGATATCAGGAGCATCTTTTTCTTTCAGCATATCCATAAGAATATGAGCATCCGCAGCTAAGATAATGTTAAAGCCCTCTCTTTCTAATACATAAGAAAGAAGAGAAGAGATTTCAAAGTCATTTTCTGCAATAAGAACAGTTTGAGGACGATTTGGACGCACAGGGAGGTTGGTGATATTATTGCTTTTAACAGGAACTACATAAGGTGCAAAGGGGAGAGCCTCAATTTTAGAGTCTTTTAATTCCTTTAATTCTTTTGATTCTGGCATACTGGACTTTTCAATTTTAGATAAATGTGTATCAAATTCAAGAGCTTTAAAAGGTTTATAGTTTGATACGCGATAAGAAAGATTATCGATTATAGTATCAAAAGAAGTAATAGCCTGCTCGTCTACTTCTTTTGAACGCATAATTGATTCTATAACTTTATCTAAAGCAGAAGTCATTTCTGAAAATTCCTGTCGTAAGATTAATAATAAGCTGTCAATTTCTTCGATTGTTTTATTAATGGTTTTAATAAAGTTTTCTTGATCTTCCGCGATCTCCTCAACTTTAACAATAGCACTTCGTTCAGTATGGTCTAAGGTATTATTAAAAATTTCTTTATTATATAAATATAAAGCACTATCACCAGGACAGGTTAAATTAGAACTTAATAGATTATGCTGCAGTGTAAGCTTGGTATATTCTTTGTTTGCGTTTTCTAATAATGTAGAGAAAGTTTTTTCTTCGGATGCGTATTTTTCTAACAGCTCATTAACTTTCCTTTCAACTTCAATGGGAGAATAACCAAAGAAAGATCTTGAAAATTTCATTTTATTCACCTCTTCCGCCATAGTTTTAGTTAGATGGAAAATACTATAGATCTAATAACTCATCAGTTAATTTTCGACGATTTTTGATATAAGATAAATCTTTTTTTAATTCTTTTATGCGGTCTTGTGCCTTAGCTAATTCAGCTCTTTTTAACATAAGGTCCTCTATAGCAGATTGTTTTATAGCTGTAGATTCTGCTTGCTTGTTATTTACAAACCGCTCAATTTTATCTATTCTGCTATTAACGTGATTTATAAAATCATTCTTTTTTCTATTTAAAGCATCAAGTTCTTCGGTTAAATTCTTATTTTCTATGGCCAATTCATTTATCTTTTTATTTATTTCGCTCAGTTCAAGCTCTTTTTGTAATAAGGACATATGATGCTTTTTTTCTAGTTCATTAAAATATTCTTTTACCTGCTTTACTGAATAACCCAATAATTTCTTTTTAGAATTGTTCATGATTAGATCCTCCTTGGCTTTAGATCTAAATTTCTATTCTCTCTATTCTTTTTATTCGTTACATAGTGAATAAATACTTAAAAAACAGAGTTTTAAATAATTACTTTTTAAAACAAGCTTATTTGAGGATAGTATGAGAATTGCAAAAGATCTATACTTAAATTTTATGTGTTAAAAAAAGCTTTTATTAACAATAAGTTATAGCTGTGAAAAATAAAAAGGTATTGACTTACATAGAAAAGAATTTAGTATAGAAAGGACGTCAAACAATATTTGGGGACAATTCTTTAATAGTATGGTTATATAAAAGACAAGAATTAGAATAGATAAAGCCTTGTCTTCTTATATTTAAGACTAAAATATGCCGCAATGTAAGAAAGTAGTTATACGATTTAGTTTGAGAAATACGTATTATCAAGTCCTAAGTAAAGTATTAGGAAAAATAATAAAAAACTTTAAAAAGGGTGTTGACTTATGTAGAAAACTCGTGTAATATTATACGAGTCGCCACTGATAAGCGGCAGAGATTAAAAAGTCTCAGGGCTTGATAATCAAAACTTAAATGAACTTTGAAAATAAAATAGTAACCATAAAACCAGTCGATTCAAAAGAGCTTCAGTATTGAAGTTCGAATC
>JARBUI010000026.1 GCA_029239755.1 Clostridia bacterium
GGTTTGGAGCATTATTTTTAGGACTAGATATGATGAGCGCAGCTGCAAAGCCACTTAGCAAGTTAGATGAAGTTAAGCAGCTCTTTATTACTTTAGGAAGCAATCCAATACTTGGTATTTTGACCGGAACAATTGTAACAGCTATTATTCAAAGTTCTTCAGCTTCAGTAGGGATTCTTCAGGCGCTTGCACTTGCAGCTTTAGTACCTTGGAATACAGCTATTTACATTATTTTAGGACAAAACATAGGTACATGTATCACAGCGATTCTGTCAAGTATAGGTGCCAGCAAAAATGGAAAGAGAGCAGCGGTTATCCATTTGTTATTTAACCTTATTGGTACGGTCATATTTGGAATCATTGCTTTTGTTGCCTTCCAGTTTATTATTCCAGAGTTTGGAAATGATATGATTGATGTTGTGCAAATCAGTATTATTCATACAACCTTCAATGTACTTAATACAATTATTCTTTTCCCATTTGCAGGATCACTTGTGTATTTTGCTGAAAAGATTATATCTGGTAAAGAAGATGCTTCAGAAGGCGAGCTTCAGCATCTTGATGAACGTATCTTAGAAACACCTTCTTTTGCAGTAGGAAATGCAATCAAAGAAGTAGTGCGTATGGGCAGTATGTCTATTGAAAATACAAAAGCAGCCATGGCAGCTTTATATGAAAAAGATGCTGGCAGAGTACAAGAAGTATTTGATCGTGAAAGAATTATTAATCAATTGCAGCATGGCATTAATCATTATTTAGTTAAGCTATCCAACGCATCTCTTTCAGAACAAGAGCATGGTACAATTACAGGACTTTTCCATACTGTAAGCGATATAGAGCGTGTGGGAGATCATGCAGAAAACATTGCAGAACTTGCACAGCTTCTCATCAAAGAAAGTCAGAATTTTTCAGATGCAGCTATGCAGGAATTAAAAGAAATTACTGATACGACTATAAAATGTATTGAAATGGCGATGCAGGCTTATGAGTTTGATGATAAGACTATTGCTAAAAAAGCACTGCCTCTTGAGCAGACCGTAGATAAAATGGAAGAAATACTCCGTTCAAGACATATTCAGCGCCTTGCAGAAAATAAATGCAGTTCAGTTGTAGGCGTTATATTCTTAGATGTTATCAGCAACTTAGAGCGTATATCAGACCATGCATCTAATATAGCAATGACTATTTTAGATGAAAATAAATCATTAACAACAGAAGATATGGTTATACCACCAATTCATGAATAAGAAATATGAAATAAAACATCCTAATAAAGGGTGTTTTATTTTTATTTAAATTTAATTAATAAAATTAAATAAAAATGATTGATTTATAGGAAGTAATTGTATAAAATAAAGTCATGGGACATAAAGTAAATATGTGGGATAAAAGCGTTCCCAAGGAGTGTTGCTATGCAAAACACAGTAACCGCATTAGAAAGACTGCTTCCTGAAGCTATTAAGCTGTTTAAAGAGAGATACCTTCTTTTGCAAACTATATTAGAAACTGGACCAATAGGCAGAAGAGGCCTTTCAGGGATGTTAGGAATTTCAGAAAGAATTATTAGAAAAGAAGTAGATACGCTCAATGAGCAGGGGCTTGTTATTATTACCCATCTGGGTATTGTGATTTCAGAAGAAGGCGAAAAGCTGCTGGATATTCTCTATCTTCCGCTTCAGACCTTAGAAGAATTCTCAAACTTAGAACAAGAAATAACTCAGATCCTTGGGTTAAGACAAGCTGTCATTGTTAAAGGAGACGTGGATACAAGTGATGAGGTTAAAAACAAGTTAGGAAGAGCTTGTGCAAGTGTACTTAGCTCTGTTCTCGAAAATGATCATACCGTAGCTATAACAGGCGGGACGACTATTTTTAAAATGATAGAGTCTATGCCAAGACAAGATTATCATTTTAAAAATCTTATGATTATACCAGCTAGAGGAAGTGTCGGAAAAAAGGTTGAGTTCCAAGCGAATACCGTTGCTGTCGAACTTGCGAAAAAGCTGGGAGCTAATTACGAACTCTTAACTATTCCGGATAATTTAAGCAATCAGTCTATTAGTCTTATTAAAAATGAGCCACAAATACAAAAAATATTGCAAAAAATAGCAAAAACAGATATTATAATATTTGGAATAGGAAATGCCATGAAAATGGCAAATCGAAGAAAAGAGCCTCAGGATGTACTGAATATGCTGACAAAAAAGAAGGCAGTTGCTGAAGCTTTCAGGCACTACTTCGACGCCGAAGGACGAGTTGTGTATGCAACACAGTCTATTGGTGTAGCACCAGACATCGCAATGACTATTCCTACTAGAATCGCTGTTGCAGGCGGGGCATCTAAAGCAAGTGCTATTTTGGCAACAAGAGCTTTACTTAAAAATAGTTATTTAATATTAGATGAAGGTGCAGCAAGAGAGATTATTAAAAAGCTTAAATGAACATGGTATCATATCGCTATACTGAGTACATACTAATGAATGGCGATTTGAATATAAATTTAAAAGAACTTTCAAGGAGGAACCAATAATGGCTGTAAAAGTAGCAATTAATGGATTTGGACGTATCGGACGTCTTGCATTTAGACAAATGTTTGGTGCAGAAGGATATGAAGTAGTAGCAATCAATGATTTAACAAATGCTAAGACACTCGCACACTTATTAAAATACGACTCAGCTCAAGGCAGATATGGCAAAGAAGTAACAGCAACTGACAATTCTATCGTAGTTGAAGGCAAAGAAATCAAAATCTATGCAGAAAGAGACCCTAAAAACTTACCTTGGGGAGATCTTGCAGTAGACGTTGTACTTGAGTGTACAGGATTCTTCGCTGACAAAACTAAAGCAGAAGCTCATATCACAGCAGGCGCTAAAAAAGTTGTTATCTCAGCTCCAGCTACAGGAGATCTTAAAACTGTAGTATTCAATGTAAACCATGACATTTTAGATGGTTCAGAAACAGTTATTTCAGCTGCTTCTTGTACTACAAACTGTTTAGCTCCTATGGCTAAAGCACTTAATGACTTAGCTGCAGTAGAAAAAGGTTTCATGACAACTATCCACGCTTATACAAACGATCAAAATACATTAGACGGCCCACACGGAAAAGGCGACTTAAGACGTGCTAGAGCTGCTGCTGCAAACATCGTTCCAAATACAACAGGTGCTGCTAAAGCTATCGGTCTTGTTATTCCAGAACTTGCTGGAAAATTAGACGGAGCTGCTCAACGTGTACCAGTTATCACAGGTTCTATCACAGAACTCGTAGCAGTTGTTAATGGAAAAGTAACTAAAGATGAAATCAATGCTGCTATGAAAGCTGCTTCAAATGATTCATTTGGTTACACAGAAGAAGAATTAGTATCTTCAGATATCGTTGGTATCACATACGGTTCTTTATTTGATGCAACTCAAACAAAAGTTACAGATCTTGGAGATAAAACTTTAGTTAAAGTTGTTTCTTGGTATGACAATGAAAATTCATACACAAGCCAAATGGTTAGAACAATCAAATTCTTCTCAGAAAACAGCAAATAATTTTTGCTGGGCAAATAATTTTTCTTAACTAAAAAAGATCCATCATGGGTCCGGTCTTGTAGGTTAGACTATAGGATCGGGCCTTTTTACTTATAAAAAATAGAATTTTATTTTTGAAAGGAGATTAAAAAGATGTTAAATAAAAAAACAGTAGAAAACTTACAAGGTCTTTCAGGCAAAAAAGTATTAGTACGTTGTGACTTTAACGTACCACTTAAAGACGGTGTGATCCAAAATGAAAACCGTATCGTAGGGGCTCTTCCAACAATCAAAAAATTAATGGAACAAGGCGCAAAAGTAATCCTTTGCTCACACTTAGGAAAACCAAAAGGAGAAGCTAAACCAGAGCTTTCACTTGCACCTGTTGCAGAAAGTCTTTCTAAACATTTAGGCACAGCAGTTAAATTTGCTGATGATAACGAAGTTGTTGGAGCAAATGCAAAAGCTATGGCTGCTGATCTACAGGACGGGGAAGTAATGCTTCTTCAAAATACACGCTACAGGGCAGAAGAAACAAAATATGGCAAAGATGAAGCAGCAGCAGACTATGCTAAAGAACTTGCAGCACTTTGCGATAACGAAGTATTCGTAAATGATGCTTTTGGTACTGCTCACCGTGCACACTGCTCAAATGTTGGTGTAACAAAATTCACTAAAGAAAATGCAGTAGGCTACTTAATGGAAAAAGAAATTAAATTCCTTGGCGAAGCTGTAGAAAACCCAGTTCGTCCTTTCGTAGCAATCCTTGGTGGAGCTAAAGTTTCTGACAAAATCAATGTTATCAACAACCTTCTTGAAAAAGTAGATGTTCTTATCATTGGTGGTGGTATGGCTTATACATTCCTTAAAGCACAAGGACAAGAAATAGGCGGATCACTTCTTGAAGAAGACAAAATGGACTATGCATTAGAAATGATCAAAAAAGCAGAAGCTAAAGGTGTAAAACTTTTACTTCCTGTTGACCATATAATTGGAAAAGAATTCTCTAATGATACAGAATTCAAAACTGTAGATACAATCGAAGCTGGATGGTCAGGTTTTGATATTGGACCAAAAACAATTGCACTTTACATGGACGCTTTAAAAGGCGCTAAAACTGTAGTATGGAACGGACCAATGGGTGTATTTGAATTCTCTAACTTTGCAGAAGGTACTTTAAAAGTAGCTGAAGCGCTTGCTAACTTAGAAGGAGCTACTACTGTAATCGGTGGTGGGGACTCTGTAAATGCTGTTAAACGTTTAGGTTTTGCAGATAAAATGAGCCACATTTCAACAGGCGGCGGAGCAAGCCTTGAATTCTTAGAAGGTAAAGAACTTCCTGGAGTAGCAGCAGCAGACAACAAATAGTTAAAATCACATTTATATCTCCCACTTCTATAAGGTGGGAGTATTATCAGTTTATTATAGAGATATAACATCGTAAAAGGAGAAATAACCATGCGTAAAAAAATCGTAGCAGGCAATTGGAAAATGAACATGACTCCAGCAAAAGCTGTAGAACTGATCGGTACTTTAAAAGATAAAATTAATGTGGCAGACGTAGATGTTGTTGTATGCCCTCCTTATATAGCACTTCCAGCCGTATTAGAAGCTGTAAAAGGAACAAATATTGAGGTCGGTGCGCAAAATATGTATTTTGAAGAAAGCGGCGCTTACACAGGAGAAGTTGCTCCTAATATGTTAGTGGAACTTGGCGTTAAATATGTTATCATCGGTCACTCAGAAAGAAGACAATACTTTGCTGAAACAGATGTAACAGTTAATAAAAAAGTTAAAAAAGCTATTGAACATAACTTAGTGCCAATCCTTTGCGTTGGTGAAAGCTTAGAAGAAAGAGAGCAAGGCATAACAATCGACCTTGTAAGACTTCAAACAAAAATAGGTCTTAAAGACGTTGCCGCTGAAGATGCTAAAAAAGTTGTTATTGCTTATGAGCCAATCTGGGCAATCGGTACAGGAAGAACAGCTACTTCAGCTCAAGCAGAAGAAGTATGCAAAGCTATAAGAGATGTAGTAAGAGAAGTATACGGAAACGAAGTGGCAGATGAAGTAAGAGTACAATACGGCGGTTCTGTAAACGCAGGTAATGCAAATGAACTATTTAACATGGGTAATATCGATGGTGGCTTAGTAGGCGGAGCAAGTCTTAAAGAAGAATTCGTATCTATCGTAAACTACTAAGATTTAAAGGAGAAAAGCGATGAGTAAACAAACAACATTATTGTTAATACTGGATGGTTTTGGTATTAATGATAGATGCGAAGCAAATGCTATTTGCGAAGCTAATAAACCTAATATTGACCGCATTATGAAACAGTATCCTACTGTGAAAGGCTACGCAAGTGGTATGGCAGTAGGGCTTCCAGATGGCCAAATGGGTAACTCAGAAGTAGGACACCTTAATATGGGAGCAGGTCGTACTGTTTATCAAGAACTTACACGTATTACAAAAGCAATCCAAGACGGTGATTTCTTTACAAACAAAACCTTAAGGGAAGGTATTCAAAATTGTAAAGATAAGAATTCTGCACTTCATATGTTCGGACTTCTATCAGACGGTGGCGTACACAGTCATATTACACATCTTTATGGACTTCTCGAGATGGCTAAAAAAGCTGGCCTTACAAAAGTTTATATTCACTTATTCTTAGACGGCCGTGATACACCGCCTACATCAGGAAAAGGATATGCTGAAGAACTAACAGCTAAAATAAAAGAAATTGGTGTAGGAGAAATTGCTACAGTATCTGGCCGCTACTATGCAATGGATCGTGATAACAGATGGGATCGTGTAGAGAAAGCTTACGATGCTATAGCTTATGGTAAAGGCGATGAAGCTGCAGATGCAGTAGCTGCTATTGCAGATTCCTATGCTAAAGATGTGAACGATGAATTCGTTCTGCCAACTGTTATTATGAAAGATGGCGCTCCAGTAGCTAAACTTTCAGAAGATGATACAGTTATTTTCTTTAACTTTAGACCAGACAGAGCCCGTGAACTTACAAGAGTATTTTGTGATCCAGAGTTTTCTGGCTTTACAAGAGACAGAATTCCGGTACATTTTGTAACTTTTACGCAGTATGATATTACTATCCCAAATAAAGAAGTAGCTTTTGCACCTCAGACGCTAACGAATACTTTCGGAGAATATCTGGCGGAGTGCGGTAAAACACAGCTGCGTATTGCAGAAACAGAAAAATATGCACACGTAACTTTCTTCTTTAATGGCGGCGTAGAAGAACCTAACCAAGGAGAAGAAAGAAAACTTATTCCATCTCCTAAAGTAGCAACTTATGACCTAAAACCAGAAATGAGTGTTTTTGAAGTTGCCGACGGACTTGAAGAAGCTATTAGATCAGGAAAGTACGATGTAATTATAGCTAACTTTGCTAACCCAGATATGGTAGGACATACAGGTATCATGGAAGCAGCTAAGGCCGCTATTGAAGCTGTTGATAAAGCAGTGGGACAGGTTATTACAGCTATTGAAGAAACAAATGGTTATGCCTTTATTTGTGCAGACCATGGTAATGCAGAGCAAATGGTTGATTATACAAATAATGAGCCATTTACAGCACATACGATCAATCCAGTTCCTTTTATCCTTGTAAATTACAAAGAGGGTGTATCACTAAAAGAAGGCGGTAAGCTGGCAGATATAGCACCAACTCTTTTAGAAATGATGGGAATGGATAAACCAGCAGAAATGACTGGGGAGTCTTTATTGCTTAAATAGTATTTGAAAATAGGGTAACTAGAAAAGCTTAAGCTTTTCTAGTTACCCTATTTTTTGTGATATAATTTACGAATTGTTTCCTATCATATACTGAAAGAGATTAAATCATTTCATTATCTATTAATCATTTATTATGTAGTAAGAAAATCATTAGTTTAAGGCTATTATTCCTATATAATTGAGATATTTTAAAAAATATACCTTGATATAATTTTATTGTTGTGTCAACATATAAGTATAAAACCTCATCATAAAAAAGCTGATAAGTTTTATAAAGTTAAATTAAAAGTAGCAATATGACATTATTTATTGTGAATAAATTAGCTTTAATGAGGTAAAAATAATTTAGAATATTAATTAGAAATGGGAGGCTTTTGATCATGAAGGGATATATAGAAATTCTAGATGTATTTGCAAGAGAAGTAATAGACTCCAGAGCAAACCCTACTATTGAAGTTGAAGTTGTTGTGGAAGGCGATTATGTAGGCAGTGCCATCGTACCATCAGGAGCATCAACGGGAGAGCGAGAAGCTATTGAACTTCGCGATGACGATGCTTCAAGATTTGGTGGCAAAGGTGTTAAAAAAGCTGTAGATAATGTGAACAAGATTATAGCTGAAAGCATTATCGGCATGAATGCCATTGACCAGCCAGCTATAGATCAGATGCTTATGGACCTAGATGGTACACCGAATAAGTCAAAGTTAGGGGCAAATGCAATACTTGGCGTATCAATGGCAGTAGCAAAAGCAGCTGCTAATGCACTTAAATTACCACTTTATCAGTATTTAGGAGGAATTAATGCAAAAGTCCTTCCAGTTCCTATGATGAACATATTAAATGGTGGTAAACATGCAGATAATACAGTAGATCTTCAAGAATTTATGATTATGCCTGTAGGTGCTGCATCTTTTAGTGAGGCACTCAAAATGTGTGTAGAAATTTATCATACTCTTAAAAAGGTACTTAATAGTAGAGGCCTTGCAACAGGAGTAGGAGATGAAGGTGGTTTTGCTCCTGACCTTTCTTCTGCAGAAGAGGTGCTGACACTCATTGTAGAAGCTATTACGCAGGCAGGCTTTACGCCAGGAGAACAAGTATGCATTGCACTGGATGCAGCTGCTTCAGAGCTTTATAACTCAATGGATGGCAAATACTATTTCGAAGGCGAAAGCAAGATGAAGGGCACTCAAGTTGTACGTACATCTCAGGAAATGGTAGATTACTATGATAATCTAGTACAAAAATTCCCTATTATCTCTATCGAAGATGGTGTTGGAGAAAATGACTGGGAAGGTTGGGAACTGCTGACTAAGAGACTTGGAAAACAAGTGCAATTAGTTGGAGACGATTTATTTGTAACTAATACTGAAATTCTTCAAAAAGGTATTGAAAAGCAAATAGGTAATTCTATCCTTATAAAAGTAAATCAAATAGGAACACTTACAGAAACATTTAATGCTATTGAAATGGCTAATAGAGCAGGCTATACAGCAGTTGTATCTCATCGTTCAGGGGAATCAGAGGATGCTACTATAGCAGACATTGTAGTAGCTGTTAATGCAGGACAAATCAAAACAGGAGCGCCAGCTCGCTCGGACAGAACAGCAAAATACAATCAACTTCTTCGTATCGAAGAGCAATTGGGTGATATAGCTCAATATAAAGGTATGAAATCTTTCTTCAATCTTAAAAAATAAAATAAAAATGCGAGTTTAGGAGATAATTCTAGACTCGCATTTTCATTTTTTTTTATGGATAGGAATTATTTAGTTGATAACGTTGACCAGTTAGTCAATATGCTATTAATATGGAAGTTATTACCTCCAAAATATATAAAATATTATTAATTGTTTTATAAGACAGCTTATTATATAATAAGTACGATTAGGGAAATAAATTATGATTATTAGGGGGAAAATAAAATGAATGAAGAAAAGATACAGGCAGACAGCCAGGAAAGAGACTTACTTGACGGCGGATTTGCTGTAGTTGATAGAGAAAAAATTATAGAAGAAGAAACAAGATTTGTTACACCTTGGTATAAACACTTTATTAATGTATTTCTGGATCCCAGAAAAATGATGGAAGAAAACTTTTATCATGAACCGCCAAAGGGCTTAAGCATAGGGATAGTAGGCAGTATTTTATTTACAGCCATTATGCTTTTGTTAACGTATGCAAATCCTATTATGAAGCAGCAAGTATTTGATAGCTTTAGAATGAATGGTATAGCAGAAGAAATGATAGCTCAAAAATATGCAATCACTCAAATGTCAGTGGTTATAGGCGGCATTATTAGTATATTTGTAGGCGGATTAATAACAGCTGTTATTCTTCAAGTTGCAAAATTGATTGCAAAAGATAAAGGAAAGTTTGGATCACTTTTTACAACAGCATTATTATCAAATATGGTTGCTGCAGCACTCATGTCTATAGATAAACTTATTGCACTCTTTATACCTACGACAACGACAGTACTAGGGCTTCCAATCTTATTAAGCGAAGACCTTTTAGCATCAAATATACCCCTTATGGTTATTGCACAAATACTGACACTGCCATCTATTGCATCACTTGTAATACTTGTGATAGGGTATTCAGTTGTTGCAAGAGTTAGTACGAAAAAAAGTTTGGCAGTAGTTGCAAGTGTTGAAGTGTTTTTCATCTTAGTAAGTATGGGGATTGCATACGTTGGACAGATGATGGCACAAAATATACAGCCACCAATGTAAAGAGGTTAGGGCTTATCCATAAAGTTTATTGCTTTTTTTGTAACTCTATGATAAGATAAGGAAAGATGTGTAAACAATTCAGTTTGAAGGAGGCTTTAAACTATGGCCATAGCAAAAATAGTCATAACTATAATCTATTTAATTGCAGCACTTGCAATTATTACAGTTGTTTTACTTCAAGAAGGTAAATCAGCAGGTCTTGGTTCTATAGGCGGCGGTGCAAATAGTAGCAATAGTTATTGGGATAAAAATAAAAAACATAGTTTAGAAGGTAAGTTTGAAAGATGGACAAAGATTACAGCTGCAATATTTGTACTTCTTGCTTTAATACTTATGCTTATGCGCTAACACAAATACACTTTACATCTTAAGATGTAAGGTGTATTTTTTTATGAAATAGGAAAGTTCTCTCTAAAGACTATTTACAGCAAACTAAAACTATAATAAATATTCACATAGTTAATGAATCAAATAATGTTATAATATGGTATAATATAAATAAATAAATTCTTGAATATGATAAATACTATAGTTATCCATCTTACCTTAAAAGAAAAGAGATGATTTTATGAATCTTGAAGATAATGAATCTAAAATTTTAACAAGAAAGCAAACGCTTATTAATATGATGAAACATCCAAGCTATGTGCCGATGAAGATTAAAGAAATCGCTGTCATGCTGCAAGTTCCTCTGGAAGACCGGGCAGAACTCGAAGAACTTCTGGGAGAACTTATTAAGGACGGCAAAGTTATTCGTACCAAAAGAGGCAAGTTCGCTATGCCGCAGACCTTTAACCTTGTAGCAGGTACTTTCCAAGGGCATCCTAAAGGCTTCGGATTTCTGATTTTAGATGAGGATGAAAAGGACATTTTTATTCCTGCTTCTGGAGTTAATGGAGCCATGCATAAAGATAGAGTCATGTGCAGAATAACCAAACAGCCTACTTCCGAAAGAAGAGCAGAAGCAGAAGTTATTGAAATTCTTAAACGAGGGCCAGAAAGCTTAGTAGGAACTTATCAAGAAAGTGAAAACTTTGGCTTTGTTGTTCCTGATGATCAAAAGTATTCTAGGGATGTATTTATTCCTAAAAAGCTTTCCAAAGGAGCTGTATCAGGCCATAAAGTGCTTGTACAGATTACAAACTGGGCAGAAGAGAGAAGAAATCCAGATGGACAGATCCTTTCTATATTAGGTCATGTGAATGACCCAGGGGTCGATATCCTATCTATCATTTATCAATATGACCTCCCAAGAGAGTTCTCAAAGGAAGTTATGGATGAAGTTGAAGGCATTCCTACAGAAGTCCCTGAGCAAGACAAAAAAGGCAGAACAGATTTAAGAAGTATTCCAATGGTAACTATTGACGGTGAAGATGCAAAAGACTTAGATGATGCTATTTCTATAGAAAAACTAGATAATGGTATGTATAGATTAGGGGTTCATATTGCAGATGTTACTCACTATGTAAAAGAAAAACATCCTCTTGATGAAGAAGCACTTGAAAGGGGAACAAGTATTTATTTAGTAGACAGAGTTATTCCTATGCTTCCTCACAAGTTAAGCAACGGTATTTGTTCTCTTAATGCAGGCGTAGACAGACTGGCTCTTACATGCATGATGGATGTAGATGTTAATGGCCATGTTCAGGGACATCAAATTATGGAAACTGTTATTAAGATAGATGAACGTATGACGTATACCAATGTTAAAAAGATATTAGTTGATGAAGATGAAGAGCTTAAAGAACGTTATAAAGCATTTGTGCCTATGTTTGAAACAATGAGAGACCTTGCAGATATTCTTCGCAAAAAGCGTATGAAAAGGGGAGCCATTGACTTTGATTTTGAAGAAACCAAAGTTATCTTAGATAAAGAAGGAACCCCTATTGAAATTAAACCTTATGACAGAAATGTGGCAACACGTATTATAGAAGAATTTATGCTGCTATGTAATGAAACCATTGCAGAAGACTACTATTGGCAGGAAAAGCCTTTTGTTTACCGCAGCCATGAAGAGCCGACGCCTGAAAAGATACTTGCGCTTACCGAATTTATCAGCAATTTTGGCTATAATATCAAAGGGGTAGCCCAAAAGATACATCCTAAGGACTTGCAAAAGGTATTAGATGATGTAGAAGGTAAACCAGAAGAAAATGTTATCAGTCACTTGCTGCTTCGTTCTATGAAACAAGCAAGATACACACCAGAATGTAATGGCCACTTTGGACTTGCTGCAAGATACTATTGTCACTTTACATCGCCTATAAGAAGATATCCGGACCTCCAAATTCACCGTATTATCAAATACAATCTGCATAATGAACTTAAGGGCAAAAAAGAGGGAACACTTTTTGAACGGATGCCAGAGGTTTGTAAGCAGTCTTCACTTCGTGAACGACGCGCCGAAGAAGCAGAAAGAGAAACGATTAAACTTAAAAAAGTGGAATATATGGAACAGTTTATCGGACAGATGTTTTCAGGGGTTATTACCGGGACGACTTCCTGGGGTGTTTATGTGGAGCTTCCTAATACAGTTGAAGGGCTTGTTCACGTTAATGAAATGGCAGATGATTACTATATTTATGATGAGCCAGGCCACAGATGGATAGGTGAACGCACCAAACAAATCTACCGCTTAGGAGATAAGGTATACGTGCAGGTGCTCAAAACAAATACGGCTACAAGAGCTATTGATTTTAGATTAGTAACAGAAGAAGAGTTTAACAAACAAGAGTTAAGCAAACAAGAAGAATAGAATGACTTAAAAAAGCTATTAAATGCTAGGGAGACCTAAAATTTAATAGCTTTTTTACTGTCGCTTCCAGGGGTATCAAATAGATTTATTGAAAAATATGTAGTATAATGCCAAGAGATAAGTATTTTATAGAAAGTAAGGGGGGCTAAAATGAAAAAGAGAAAAAGTAAAAGACATAGAAGAAAGAATAATAGGGTAATCATGATAGTCATGGTCCTTATACTATTAATAGCTGGGACAATGTTTCTAAGACCTAAGCAAAAACCACTTGCCGAAGGAGAGGTAGAAAAAGCAATAGGTATACCTTATCACATAGATACCATTCCAGAATCCAATAAAAGGCCAATCGAAAATAGGAAAATCAAGTATATTGTGGTACATAACACAGCAAACCCAGCAAGTACCGCTAGAAATGAAAGAGATTATTTAACGAATGAAACAAATGAGGCCAGTACTTCCTGGCATATAGCAGTAGATGATAAAGAAATGATAGAGGCTGTTCCACTTACAGAAATTGCCTTTCATGCAGGAGATGGGGAAGGCAATGAGTATGGCATCGGTATCGAAATCTGCGAGTCAGGCGACTATAAGCAGGCAGAAGAGAATGCAGCAAAGCTGATAGCCTATCTTATGAAACGCTATCACATACCACTCTCAAGAGTGACGACTCACCAGCATTTCAGCGGCAAGGCATGTCCGAGACTCCTCATAGATCATTGGGAAACCTTTATAGCTGATGTTAAAAATAACTACGAGGCTGCTAATTATTAACAAGGGAATTGAAGGGAAGGGGGTCCCCTGTATTGTCATGTTGTTTTTATATCCCTTATAATGAGTATAGGCGTTATGAAGCGTTTGGCATCAAATGACTATACTGAGAGGAATTTGCGCGATGACATTATATAAAAGCAGCATTTATTTATTAATTATAGCGATACTTTTTACCACAATACCCATCATGAGCTATGGGGCTTCAGATAATAGAATCACTAAGGTAGTAACGGTTGGGCAAAATGATATTTTAAATCCGCAGGATGCACCAGTTATTGTTTTAGATTTAAAGGATGACCTGCAGCCAGAGGATACTTTTTATCTCACCCTAGAAGGGGCTGAATGGGCAGTAGGAACTGGCATCAACGAAATCATAGGTCAAATACAAGGCATGCCTTTGGCAGAAATCATGCCAAGTTTAGAGATTCAAAAAATAAACAGCAAAGAACTGCAGGTAAGGGTTAAAGCAGAAGCTATATTAAGAGGAGCAAGCCTAAAAATCCCTCTTCATACAAAGATTACAGGAACAGCAGCTACAGTTACTATTAACAATAATAATACAGCAGTTACTGCAGATACTTACATATTTGCAAAAACGATGGATGCAAGAGGCACAGTAAAAAGCGGAGAAGTTCTTACAGCCACAGGCAGTGCAGTAATGGCGGACTTGATTATCGAAGAACCTTATTCACAAGCTTTCACAAAGTCAATAGGAAGCGGTAAGCGTAATAAGATTCAAATGATACTTAACTCTAATGATTATGAATTTGCATTAGATATACCAGAAATAGGCGTACCCAAATTAATAGGCATAAAAGGTTTTGATACATTAACAGGAGGTGTTCAAAATCTAAGAAAAATAGATGCACAAACTTTGGAACTTACTCTTCCGGATGTCAGTGGACAAAAATATACCGGAGGTTTTATTTTAAGAGGAGTTGTACTTAAAGCAGCTCAAAGCGCTCCTAAACAAGGTATGATTACTGTAACTGCTGAGGGAGACCTTATTCACAGTACATCTGTTAATGTACTACAGGTTACGGATTATGGTATTGATTTAACAGCCCCTAGTGCAGCAGCTTTGGTAGCTGGGAAATCAAAAACAGTCAAGTTCATACTTGAAGAAAAGGTACAGCAGTCTTTAATAAGAGAAAGATTCACTTCTTTCACTTTTACAAATGGAACGAGAGTTAAGCTAAATCAGGATAACAAAGTAGATGTTATGCTAAATGGTACTAAAATGTCTTTTTATCCAATTATACAAAACAGCAAAGCTGTAGGTTTTGAAGTGCCTCAGCTGCCAGGGACAAGCATGAAGTATGAGTTTGAGCTCATGCTGGATGTACCGGCAGCTACAGAAGGTGAAGTAAAAGTGGTGGCAGAAGGAAGATCCTTGTTAAACATACTTACAGCGAAACTTATTGATGTTGTGCCCCCTGTTAACATCACTGTCAGTCCTATGTATCTAAAACTAGGGATAAAGGATCAAAAAGGCGGGAAAATAGTTATATCAGAGATGGCAAAGGGAGAAATAGAGCAAGATGCCGCTCTATTTATTAAAATAGAACAAAATCAAGTAGATTTTACAGCACCTCCAAGTGCCACAGTTATTGCAGGAGATATCAGATTAGGCTCCCCTAAACTTGTTACAGGGGGAATAGAAGTTCCGATTATCAGAAGATCGAATGTTCCATCTACGATAGAAATCAAAGATTTCTTGGTAACTGTCAATCAAATGGTACCAGAAGGCACCTATCAGGCTGAAATAGGCGGAAGCGCCCTCTCAGACCTTGCATCAAGCAGTGATATAGATACCATTAAAAAAGCAGCTTTTATGATCATTTCTAAAGATGGAGCGGCGCCTTCCACAGGCCAGAAGGTCACCTTTACAATCGGTCAGGCAGCTTATACCGTCGGCGGAGATAAGAAAGTCATGGATGCTGCTCCATATATTAAAAACGGAAGGACGATGCTTCCAATCAAATATGTGGCTTATGCCCTGGGCATTCCCGAAGCAAACGTTCTTTGGAATGAGACAACTAGAACCGTAACAGTTAAAGCCAGTCAGGTTATTGAACTTAAAATAGGCAGTACAAGCATGAAAACCGATGGTGTTGTTAAAGTGATGTCAGCACCGCCGGAGATCAATAATGGAAGGACTTTTGTACCAGTGGCAGAAATAACCCGGGCCCTAGGAGTAGTAACCCTGTGGGATGAAAATCTTAGAACCGTTGTATTTAATTAAGAAGTACTAGTTAAGATTATTGCAAATACCTCCTATCTTATTTATAATTTACACAGCATAGAGGATTCAAAATAATAAGAAAAGCGCTTGCTTTGGATTTATAAAAAGTACTATAATAATAATTTGGCATATAATAATAGTAACCTACAATCATTTGATAAACACTATAACAGTAAAGTGAAAGATGAGGAATATCCATTTGAATAATATTATACAGTACTTACATGATACAAATACTGCTTCGATTATAATAAGACTTACTCTTGCATGTGTATGCGGAGGCATTATTGGTTTTGATCGCATGAAGAAAAGAAGACCTGCAGGATTGAAGACTCATATACTGGTATGTATTGGCGCAACCCTGGCTATGATTACTAATCAATATATTTATAATATGTATGGTCAAATATCAGATCCAGCTAGATTAGGTGCTCAGGTTATAAGTGGTATAGGTTTCTTAGGTGCGGGAACTATTATTGTCACAGGGAGACAACAAATTAAAGGTTTAACTACTGCAGCAGGGCTTTGGGCATCGGCCACGATGGGTCTTGCAATAGGGGTTGGTTTTTATTCAGCCGCAATCATCGGATGTATTTTTATCTTTGCAGTCATGACAGCAGTCCAAAGAATAGATAATGTTATTGTTGCAAAGTCACCCGTATTAGAACTTTATGTGGAGTTTTTAGATGTCAAGCATGTTAGAACTTTTATCGATTTTTTAAAAGCTAATGGGATTAGAATATTAAGTATCCAGCTGACAGAACCAAGCAGCTACAACGCCCATGGGGTAGGCTCTCTTTTAACTATTCAGACAGCGCAGCATAAAGAGCATGAAAACATTATAGAGGTACTAGGAGGGCTTGATGGAGTCCTTACTGTTGAAGAAGTAGGATGAGGTTAAGAAAAGTGTTATTCAGAGCTCATACTAAGAAGAAAAGAGAGGATAGGTGTAATAAAGCCTATGCTCTCTTTTCTTATGAGAATGACTTTAGACATAAAAAATGCTCTAAATCAACAAGCGTCCATGCTTGCTTTATCATTAATAGAAAATAGTACGAAACACAATCTAAATAATAATAGCTTTCCATTGATATAAGTTATTTAATATGTTATATTTAAAATATATAAAAAAGTACATAATAATACTTATAAATAAAAAGTTGATTTATTGGAGGCGTGTATATGAAAGTAGTTGTTGTAGGATGTACACATGCAGGAACAGCGGCCATAGTTAATATCAAGGCACTGCACCCTGAAAGTGACGTTACAGTTTATGAAAGAAATAATAATATCTCCTTTTTGTCCTGTGGTATTGCCCTTAGCGTAGGAGGCGTTGTAGAAGACCCTCAGAAGTTATTTTACAATTCACCAGCAGGGCTTGCTAAATTAGGGGTGACAACTAAGATGGAGCACGATGTACTCTCCATTGATTTTGATCACAAAACTTTAAGGGTTAAAGATTTAAATAAAAATGAAGTTTTTGAAGACTCCTATGATAAGCTTGTACTAACCCTTGGTTCTTGGCCTATTATTCCAAAGATAGATGGAATTGAGAACGAAAACATTGTACTATGCAAGAATTACCACCATGCACAGACAATTATTGAAAAGTCTAAGGAGCTGGATAAAGTAGTTGTAATAGGGGCTGGCTATATAGGCGTAGAGCTTGCAGAAGCCTTTGAGATGCAAGGCAAAAAAGTAACCCTTGTTGATGCAGAAGAACGTATCATGAGCAAATACCTGGATGATGAGTTTACAGATCTTGCTGAGAATGCTTTTATCAGCCACGGAGTTAAACTTGCTCTTAGTGAGAAAGTCGTTAAGTTCGAAGGAGAAAAGGGCAGAGTGACAAAGGTTGTTACAGATAAAGCCAGCTACGATGCAGACTTAGTGGTTCTATGTATAGGATTCCAGCCTAACACTGCTTTATTAAAAGATCAGTTAGATACCTTGCCTAATGGGGCCATCATTATAGATGAATACATGAGAACAAGCAAGGAAGATGTGTTTGCAGCAGGAGATTGCTGCGTTGTACGTTTTAATCCAGCAGGAGATAATCGCTACATTCCTCTTGCAACAAATGCAGTCAGAATGGGAACACTAGTTGCAAGGAACCTTGTGGAGCCAACTCTTAAATATATGGGAACACAAGGGACATCAGGCATTAAAATTTACGAATACAACATTGCTTCTACCGGGATGACAGAAGAGGTGGCAAAGGCAACTACGGAGATGGAAATAGCATCTGTCGTGCTTACAGACAACTACCGCCCAGAGTTTATGCCAACCTATGAATCAGTGACGGTTAAGCTTGTATACGATAAAGCTTCAAAAAGAATACTTGGCGGGCAAATCCTATCTAAACAGGATTTAACGCAGTTTATGAATACTTTATCTGTTGTTATTCAAAATAACATGACGATAGAAGAGCTGGCTATGACAGACTTCTTCTTCCAGCCACATTTTAATAAACCTTGGAGTCTCTTAAACGCAGTGGCTCTTAAGGCCTTATAAAAAGGAGGGAATATATGAGTGAAGGCTTAGATGAGGCGATTAAAGACAAACTCACAAAAGTATGTATATGTAAAGCTATTAGCAGAAAAACGATTAAAGAAGCCATTAAAAATGGAGCAGCTACAGTAGAAGAAGTGCAAAAAGCAACAGGGGCAGGATCAGGCGGCTGTGGGGGAAAGAGATGTACCCCTAAAATAGAAGAACTTCTTCAAAACATGCAAAATGAAAACGAATAAGCATTTTAATATCAAAAGAGTTCCAACATTGGAACTCTTTAACTCTTGCAAATAAAGCTAGTTGTGATATAATAGTCTATGCACCATCAAATAAAGGAAGGAAGAGCCGGTATGCCAAAGGATAAAAATGCATACAAATTAATAGCGCAGAACAAAAAAGCTTACCATGATTATTTTATTGAAGAGACCTATGAAGCAGGTATCGTACTTGCAGGCACAGAAGTTAAATCAATACGTCAAGGCGCTGGTTCTGTTAAAGAAAGCTTCATCAAGATCAAAGATGGAGAAGCTTATATCTTTAACATGCACATTAATCCTTATGAAAAGGGAAACATCTTTAATAAAGATCCTCTTCGTACACGCAAGCTTTTGCTTCACAAAAGAGAAATTAACAGATTGATTGGTGAATCTACTCTTAAAGGAATGACTATCGTACCCCTTAAGGTTTATATCAAAGGAAGTTTAGTCAAGATGGAAATCGGGCTTGCCCGGGGTAAAAAACTTCATGACAAACGGGATGATATTGCTAAAAAAGATGTACGTCGTCAAAACGAAAGAGAGTTTAAAATCAAGAACTTATAGTTATAAAGGTAACATTGTATTTACTAACGTCGCTATAGTCGTAACGACCACGTAAACTAACCTTCAGCCTCGTAATACAATTCGGGGGTGCAATGGTTTCGACGGGGGTCACGTCTATCGGGGCAGCCATCCGTAGTTCGCCGGAGTCTACGTAAAAAGCTGGCATTAAAAGTAAACGCTGAAGATAATTTAGCAATCGCTGCCTAAGGGCAGCAGTCTCCCTAAGTACCCCACAGCTTAGACCGAGGCTTCGACTAGTGGGCAATTCTCCTACCTAAGCTTTGCGGTAACGAGAACAACATGAAGCTACTGAAACTAAGAGTCCGCCTTTAGACGCTTAGCAGAGGGAATGTCAAAGAAAAGGCTATGATGGTAGAGACCACAATATCCGGGCTTTCGGACAGGGGTTCGATTCCCCTCACCTCCATGAACTAAATCCTAGAAATACTCTCACATAGAGAGTATTTCTAGGATTTTGGCGTTTTTGGGGATAACTTAGGGCTAATATCCTTAACTGTGTTTGTTAATTTATTCAGAATATAGTATAATCAAGATGCATAACTAATCTCTAGAACAGAAAAATTCTAGAGATTTTTTTATTTTGCTAGGGGAGTTTGAGATATAACTATTTGTATGATTACATCATTGTGGATGAAGCATCCCAAGTAGATTTAGCAACAGGGGTATTGGCTATGTCATGTGCAACAAGAATGATAGTAGTGGGGATGAAAAATAACTTCCTAATGTTATTCCAGAAGATAAGAAATTAAGAGCAACGCAAATAGCATAAGGTGTAAAAGAAATAGATAAAAGTATAACAGATAAAAGTTGTGTAAGCAGATAACAGGGAGGAATAAGGATGGGGCTATTTGATCAAATGACAGAACCAGTTTTTTAAAAGAAAGTGATAGGGCACTAAAGCAATTAGAGAGACTGCGTGTATTAGAGCCAATTCTAAATCAAGAAGGACAAGCAATGATTCGAATAGATATGAAGTGCATTGAATATGGCATTCAAGGAGAAAAAAATATTATTTTTGAATTAAAAAATAGTCATATGCCAATGTATATTTTGCAAGATTTGTATTTACAAGACGGGGAACTAAGTGCACAGATTGATTTTTTAGTGATTACAAGAAAGATGAACTTCGTCATTGAATGTAAAAATTTATATGGTGATATTAAAGTGAATAGCAATGGAGATTTTATTCGTACAATGACCATTGGAACGAAAAGAGTAAGTGAGGGTATTTATTCACCTATTACTCAAAATGAAAGGCACCTTCAGCTCATGAAGAAAATGAAAAGAGATAAGCAGACTAACTTCATCATGAGAGCAGCAGTAGATAAACTTTTTGATGGTATGAATAAATCTATTGTTGTGCTTGCTAATCCTAAAACGGTGTTAAATACAAAGGAGGCGCCAAATCAGATTAAAGACAAAGTGATTCGAGCTGACCAGCTAGTGAATTACATTAAGCAATTGTATAATGTGTGTAAGGATGAGGAGAGCTCAGATAAAGAACTATTGAAAAGAGCAGAGTCTTATTTAAATGTACACCAAGAAGGAGAGCTGGACTATACAGCTAAGTATGACGCTTTTAGAGTAGAGCAGCCACTAGTAGACGTACAAGAAATTGTTAGTGCTTATAAAGACAATGAAAATATTGAAGAAACAATGCTTTATCAAGCATTAAAAAAATATAGATTAGAAAAAAGTAGAGAAGAGAAAGTGAAACCGTACTTTATTTATAATAATAATGAGCTTAACAATCTGATGACCAACATGCCATCTACATTAGCAGAATTAAAAAATGTACAAGGTTTTGGGGAAGTAAAAGTAAATAAATATGGTGAAGAAATTCTAGCTATCTTAAATGCGCAGAGAAGGGGTTAGGATTGGAATTTAAAATACGTTGAACAAATCACCACAATGTAGTCTTTTCAATGGTTTCGATTTGAACTTACATTCATTGATTTTATACATTCTTCAAGCTATACTTATAGCAGTTGAACATGTTCAAGAAAGGAGAATGAAGATGAGTACAATGAATATGAGGACTATAAAAAAAATAGTGGTGGTCATCCTTTTTGCATTAATAAGCACAGGTATTGTTTTTTTGGGAATTCAGTACAAGCGATTTTTAAAAGTTAAGTCGGAACAGATTGAGAAAGCGAATGCCAAAAGTATCGTAGTTGAAACCAAGCAGGGAACCATTGAATATGCTGTCTCTGGTAAAGGAGATCCTGTTCTAATGATTCATGGGGCTGGAGGCGGATATGACCAAGGGTTACTGCTTGCAGACAG
>JARBUI010000034.1 GCA_029239755.1 Clostridia bacterium
GAAATGATGATATTTGCTGGATCACCAGATGTGCTCAGGACCGAGACAAACTTAGCACCTTTTATACCTGAAAAATCTGATATCTCTTTGACTACACCAGTAAAACTATTAAAATAAACTTGATTAATGGGATTCATCACTTCGTTGATGGGCACAGCTGGCTGTACCTGAGTAGTCATATTAATAAATTTTATAGGATCTTGGTCTGCTGCAAAAGTCATAATAGACGAAAAAGATAAAATTGCGGCAGATAATAAGCCTGCAATAAGTTTTTTGAGTTTCATAATCGTTCTCCTTTTCATATGTTTGATACTTTTAAGACGCACAAAGAAAGTAATAAGTTCCAAAATAGAGCCAATGATATAAATAAATAAATAACGACCTCTTTCAAAAAGCTCAACTGAAAGAGGTCGTTATTTTGTAAGAGAATAGGGTGGACTATTCGATTCTACATCCTACATGTTCTATGCATTCCTTAATTTGATTTTCGCTCGTAGCATCATTATAACCTACTTCTATAGAACCTCTCCCCAAATCTACATTAATCATCTGAACACCTGTGAGCTCATTGAGGGCATTTTTGATTTGTGTTTTGATCTGTGTGTTTTGTAATCCGGATACAGTATAGTGTACTTTATTCATGAATTTGTTCCTTTCTATTCTTAAAATTTGTGAACATTTATAGCGGAAGGCCCTTCTGTATCTTGCAGAATGTCAAAGCTTACTTCTTGACCTTCATGCAGATCTTTATTTTCACCCTTTTCTTTTACTTGTGAGTGATGGACAAAAACATCATTGCCATCATTGGCAGAAATAAAACCATAACCCCGCTCATTATCAAACCATTTTACAATACCAGTGTAACTTGCCATATAAGATATCTCCTTTAATGATAGTTTTATCAATAGTATTTGTTCTAACTCTGATTTTTATGATGGAAATGATAAACTAATAGGTTGACAACTGCTAGTCATTTAGTATATTATATAAAACGTAGTAAACATATAAATAAAGTAGGAAATAAAATGATAGGATATAAACTTAAAAAAATAGTTTTCATTAAATTAAAATTACAGGGGGATCTTTTATGAAAAAGATTAAACAATTAATCATGTTAGGCGTTTTAACAGCTTTGACAGTAGGAACAGTGGGCTGTGCAAAACCACAAGTTGAGGAAAAAACTTTTTTAGAGACAATCAAAGAAAATGGTGTTTTAAAGATTGGAACAGAAGGAACCTATGCACCGTTTTCATTTCATGATGATGCAAATAATTTAGTAGGGTATGATGTTGAGATAGCAAAAGCCCTTGCAGACGCTTTGGGAGTCAAAGCTGAATTTGTAGAAACAAAATGGGATGCTATGATAGCGGGACTCGATGCAGAGCGCTATGATGTGGTGATTAACCAAGTGAGTATTACAGAGGAAAGGCAAAGTAAATATGATTTCTCTACACCTTATACCGTTTCAAAAGCAGTTTTAATAGTGCATTCAGAGGATGAAGCCATTACAAGCTTTGAGGATCTAAAAGGCAAGAAGTCAGCCCAATCACTGACAAGTAACTTTGCAGGAATAGCAGAAGGGTACGGCGCCGAGCTTGTTGGAACAGATGGCTTTAATCAATCGGTAGAACTGGTTTTAAGCAAAAGAGCAGATGCAACGATTAATGATGATGTAACTTATTATGATTATTTAAAACAAAAACCAGAGGCTGCAATTAAGATAGTGGCCAGTCAAGAGGATGCTTCTAAAAGTGCGGTGCTTATCAGAAAAGGCAATGATGACTTTGTAAAAGCTATTAATGAAGCCATGGAGAAATTACAAGCAGATGGTACGATTAAACGCATTTCTGAAGAGTATTTTGGAGTAGATATATCTAAGTAAGGAAGAGGAGTTTATTTATATGGAGATTAGCGACCGTATCATCACCTTAATCATCAATTCATTCTGGACTATTTTAAAGCCAGGACTGATCTATACGATACCCATAACACTTATTTCTTTTGCCATTGGTCTGGTTATTGCTATTGCTGTAGCACTTATCCATATAGCTAACCTCAAGGTATTAAAGGGGATTACAAGCTTTTATGTATGGATTATTAGAGGAACGCCTTTACTGGTACAAATTTTTATTATATTTTATGGACTGCCCAGTGCAGGGATCACCTTGAATCCCCTGCCTGCTTCCATTATAGCTTTTTCATTGAATGTGGGGGCATATAGTTCTGAAACAATAAGGGCGGCCATATTATCTATTCATAAAGGACAGTGGGAAGCAGGGGAGTCTCTAGGGATGACCTATTTTCAAGTGCTCAGAAGAATTATAATACCACAAGCAGCCAAAGTATCTATCCCGCCTTTATTTAATTCCTTTATTGGATTAGTCAAAGACACATCATTAGCTGCTAATATCACAGTTGCAGAAATGTTTATGGTAACACAACGGATAGCTGCAAAGACCTATGAACCATTGATTTTATACTGTGAGGTAGCCTTTATATATCTTATGTTTTGTACGGTTTTAAATAAAATACAAAAAAGTGCTGAGATGAAACTAAGTATAGGACAAAAGATATAGGGGGTGGATTTGTGTTTGAAATTAAAAATTTATCTAAGAGCTTTGGAGAAAGCAAAATACTTAAAAATATTGATTTAGTAGTTAAGCCAAATCAGACCACCATCATCATAGGTCCGTCAGGTTCGGGCAAAACGACATTGCTGAGATGTATTAATCTCCTTGAAATACCAAATGCAGGGACGTTAGATTTAAATGGGGAAGTGGTCAGCTTTAATGGAGAGAAAGTGACTAAGAAAGAAATCCTTAAGTTAAGAAAGAAAACAGGCATGGTCTTTCAGGGATTTAATTTATTTCCTCATAAAACAGCTTTAGGAAATATCATAGAAGGACCTATCACTGTTTTAAAACAGTCCAAAGAGAAGGCTATAAAAGAAGCCATGGAACTCCTTAAAAAAGTAGGACTGGAAGATAAGAAGGATAGTTACCCCCATGAGTTATCAGGAGGACAGCAGCAGCGTATTGCTATTGCAAGAGCATTAGGGATGAAGCCAGATATCCTTTTATTTGATGAACCGACCAGTGCTCTAGACCCAGAGCTTGAAATAGAGGTGCTCAACCTTATCAAACAGTTATCCGAAGAAAATTATACGATTGTTATCGTCACCCATAAGATGTCCTTTGCTAGAGAAGTGGGCGACAACATTGTGTTTATAGACAAAGGTGAAATCATCGAGCAAGGTACCTACGAAAAGCTCAACCAATCAGCAAATACCAGGATAAGTCAGTTTTTAAATGCCTTTAATTAAACTAAAAAGAGCCCTGATAGATAGCGTAGAAATGGCTATCTATCAGGGCTTTTTTGGCGTTACGCCATATTTCCTTAATTTACAAACAGCGTATTCAATTGTTTTTATGATAGAGGCTCACTAACTTGGGATACTAACTTATAACATGTTAAAACTTTCTAAATTACAAAAAGTATAAAACACCTCAGCAGAAGAAAGGTAGATGGTATGAGAAGGTTAAAGAGAATTACAGCTATTATTTTAACAGCAGCGTTTGTGACACAGTCTATACCCCCTAAAATATTTGCAAATGAAATAAAGCTAGAGAATACAGTAGAACCCCAAATAGTCAGTCAAGATAAAAAAGAAGCCACTATTCTTAATGAAATCGTAGAAGACAGAGAAAGCAATGTCAAACACTTTCTAAAAGATGATTTCACCTATGAGGCAGACATTTATCATTATCCCGTACATTATAGGGAAAAAGGTCAGTGGAAAGATATTGATAATAGCTTGATTGAAACGACTAGTGAAGACAATGAAAGGGTATTAGGGAATAGAGAAAATGCCCTGAAAGTGAGAATAGCTAAAAGAGCCAATGCCAAAAGATTAGTAACAATAAGGAAGGATGGCTATGAAATAGCCTGGGGGATAGAACAGGCAGGTAATACCCTATATAAAGCACCTACAAAGCAAATGAAGCAGCAGGCTTTTTCAGAATCTGATAGAAAGAGGGTTTTGCAAAACATCAGTTCTGAGGTAGATTTTGAAGAGATTTTTAAGAATGTAGATCTCAACTACGAGATCATTTCTGAGTCTCTTAAAGAGAGTATTATTGTCAAAGATAGAACAGATCGTTTACAGCTTAGATTTAATCTAGATACAAAAAATGTCATTCCAGAGCTAAGGGGTGATAATACCATTATTTTTTATGATCAAGAAGACCTCAATAAAGAAGTTTTTGCAATCACTACACCTTATATGGTAGATGCAGAAGGGGTTACAAGTGGAGATGTTGAGTTAACACTAACCAGTAGTCCAAGGGGCTATAGTATGATAATGACCCCAAGTGAAGAATGGTTAAATGCTAAAGAACGCAAGTATCCTGTTATCATTGACCCCACAGTAGGTACGTCTTTAGATACAAGTGCCATTAAAGATACCCATGTATCTTCTAGTTTACCTAACGATAACTTTGGTTTAAGTGACCGCTTAAAAGTAGGAAGAGGAGCAACATCAGGAGAGAATAGAACCTATATCAAGTTTGCACTTCCCCAGTTGATGGCAGCAGACCAAATTATTGATGCAAAACTGTATTTAACCAATAGAGATTATTCCCTACAGCCCATACAAGTAGATGTGCATCGCGTATTAAGCGCATGGACAGATACTGCTATGAAATGGCCCAATCAGCCAAGTACAGAAGCCATCATCGAAGACTATGCTCAGGTCGGGAGTCTATTAGACTACAATGCCTGGGATATTACTTCTGTTGTACAAGACTGGCATACAACTCAGCAAAACAACGGGGTGATGCTAAAAAGCCATAACAACCTGGCCTCTGAATACATGGAGTTTCATTCCTCAAATATAAGCTCAACTTACAACACTATAAGACCTCAGATTATCTTATCCTATGTGAATAATGCAGGAACAGAGGATTACTGGACTTATCGTACCCAAGGTGTGGGAAGAGCGGGTATAGCTTATGTGAATGACTACAATGGCAACTGTATCATGATGCACCCAGATGCTGCGACAGG
>JARBUI010000035.1 GCA_029239755.1 Clostridia bacterium
CTATGTCATAAATGGAACGCAGCATGTTTATATCATAGATACTTATCTGGGACCGGATATTATGAAGCCAATTAACCAGTATATTTCAGAGCAATATGGAAGCAAACCCATAGTTGTAATAAATACACATAATCATTGGGACCATGTATGGGGAAACAGCTTATATTCATCTTCTCTTATAATTGCCCACGAAAAATGCAAGGAATATATGCAGCAGGAAGGGCTAAAGAAGCTAGAGGAATATGGCAAATACAAAAAAGGAGATATTGTGCTAACATATCCTAATCTAACCTTTAACAGCAGGATCTATTTTGAGGAGGATAAAGTTCTTATTTATCATACTCCTGGACATACGGATGATTGTATATCGGTATTGGATATGGGGGATAAGGTTCTACTTGCAGGTGACAATCTTGAACGGCCCATACCTTATCTTATGTCAAAGGATTTAAGTCAGTATATACTTACATTGGAAGATTACTTGAACGTTGATGCCAATATTATTATAGGCGGACATACAGAGTGTGAGGATAAAAGGCTGATTATACATAATCTTGATTATGTGAAAAAGGTTCTATCCGGGGAGATTATTGAAATCGAATCTAGTGAATTTGAAGAGTATCATAAGACTAATCTGAACTGGCTGAGCCAATAATTATATAATGAAGTAATTTAGAGGAGGGTGCTGCAATGGGTGATATAAAATTAGATCATAAATATGAAGCTGCAATATTTGCAGGAGGATGTTTTTGGTGCATGGTTTCTCCCTTTGATGTCTTTGATGGCGTAATCGAGGTGAAGTCGGGCTATACAGGAGGACATATAGAAAACCCGACCTATAAGGATGTAAAGACACAAACATCGGGGCATTATGAGGTTATAAAAATAATCTACGATCCTGAGGTTATAAGCTATGACAAGCTTTTGCAGGCTTATTGGAGACAGGTTGATCCCACTGACGACGAAGGACAATTTCAAGATAGAGGGCCATCTTATAGGACAGCGATATTCTATACCACTGAAGAGCAAAGGCAAACAGCAGAGCTATCAAGGAAAACGATGGATGAGTCCGGAAGATTTCCTGATCCAATTGTAACACCGATATTACCAGCTGTGGTATTTTATGATGCAGAAGAATATCATCAGGATTTCTATAAAAAAAGTGCCCCTGAGTACAAGGCAGATCGAAAGATATCCGGTAGAGATGAATTCATAAAGAAATACTGGGGCGACGAATATTATGATATCTACGAATAAATTTATGTTTAATTTTAAGATTATGGGTGGTTAGTTTTACTTTAATTAAACTCTCCCATGGCAGATATGGATATTTGATTTGGCATTTGATATACTATATATGTAATTTATAAAACACTTTGAAATTAGCAAAGAAGAGGAAAAATTTATGAGTGAGTGTGTTCTTAACTAAGTAATTAAATAGGTAAGTCTTTAAGAGTCTAAAAAGCCTGCTTTATGAGTAGGTTCATTTTTGATGGGATTTTTAGGAGACTTATTTCTTAGATAAGAACACGGAATACAATCCTTTTCATTAACAAGATGATACCCGTGCTTTTGCGCGGTATTTTTTTATCTAAAATTGCCAAGTGCTTATGTGGCGCTAGAGTAAGTTCTAGGGATTTGTCGTAATGATTGAGAACCATAGGGCAAATGAAAAATTTTAGGTGCATTAATGAGATTTAAGACTGTAGGTGAAGCTGTGTTCACCTGCAGTCTTTTTTTTGTTTAGAGAAAGATAGTAATTTAGATGGATGAGTATGTTGAACAAAATAACCAATCACATTGCAAACTATAAGAATAATAAATGGAGGAATCAAAATTGAACAATAAAACAGTTGAATTATTAGAATATGACAAGATAAAGGTACTGCTAAAAAGCTGTGCTATATCAGACTTAGGGAAGGAGATGGTTGACAAACTAGAGCCTTATGTTGATATTAATCTTATAAAAAAGTATATGAGTGAAACTACAGAAGCAAGGGCTATCGTGGATATAACCTCTAGCATACCTATTCACAGCTTAAATGGGATAAAAAACGTGAAGCAGAAGCTAGGAAAAGGCTCTGTTCTATCACCAGAAGATTTAGATATTATCGCCGGACTTTTAAGGGACGCACAAAAATTGAAGGTATTTATGAAGAACAAAGAAAGTGCAGCACCGACAATAAGTCAATATGCGAAGTCTATTTATGAACTTGATGATTTAAGAGAAGAAATTGAAAGGTGCATAATGTACGGGGCAGTAGATGATAAAGCCAGCTCGCAGCTTTCCAAGACAAGAAAAAAGATAGTCATTTTGGAGGATAAAATTAAAAGCAAGCTGGACAGTGTCCTTAGGAATGAGAAGTACAAAGGTTATATTCAAGATGCTGTAGTTAGTCAGCGAAACGGAAGATATGTTATTCCGATAAAGAGTGAATACAAGAAAAATATAGATGGGGATATCCATGATAAATCCAGCAGCGGTTCCACAATATTTATTGAACCTGCAGAGGTAAAAAAGGCACAGAATGAGCTTAATATTTGCAAAATAGAAGAGGAAAAAGAAGTATATATCATATTATCTACCTTAACGAATATGGTGGAGAGCTATGAGAGAGAATTGACTATCAATATAGAAGCTATGGTTTATTATGATTTTATTTTTGCGAAAGGTAAATATAGCAAGACCATAGATGGTAGAGGTGTAAATTTTAATACCAGAAACTATATAAACATTAAGAATGGAAAACACCCTCTAATCGGAAGAATGGCAGTGCCATTAGATTTTTCAGTTGGTGAGGACTATAGAGCAGTGGTTATCACAGGTCCAAACACAGGCGGAAAGACTGTAGCGTTAAAAACCGTAGGACTTCTTACTATGATGGCGCAATCCGGTCTTCATGTGACTGTTGAAGGAGGCAGTGAATTTGCTGTATTCGTAGATATATTGGCAGACATAGGAGATGGCCAAAGTATAGAACAAAGCCTAAGCACTTTCTCATCACATATAAAAAACATAATAAATATTTTAAGCTGTGCGGATAAGCATACCCTGGTTATTATAGATGAAATTGGATCAGGAACTGACCCTGGAGAGGGCATGGGTTTGGCAGTATCCATTCTCGAGGAAATTTATGATAAGGGGTCAGTAATGCTAGCCACTACCCATTACAGCGAAATTAAAGACTTTGCTAAAACACATGAGGGTTTTATAAATGGTTCTATGGAATTTGATATTAACACACTAAAGCCCTTGTATAAGTTGAAGGTAGGTAAAGCGGGAGAAAGCAATGCTTTTCTAATTGCCTTAAGGCTGGGTATGGACAATAAGATAATTGAAAGGGCTCATGAAGTAACATATAAGAATAAGAAGGACTATTCAGAGTTCAAATGGGAAGCAAAAGGAGCAGCTATTCAGCCTAAAGAGGCCATAGAGGCGCATCAGCAGCAGATTAAGAAGCTGGCAAGGGCAGAAGAAAAAAGTGCCATGGAAGAAAAACTGAAATTAGTACCTAAGTTTAAACTGGGGGATTGTGTATATGTAAGCTTTATGGACAGAACCGGAATCATATGTGAACTGGAGAACTCAAAAGGAGAATATGGAGTAATGGTTATGAAGAAGAAGCTTAAAATTAACAATAAGCGTCTTTCACTGTATATAGCCAATGAGGAACTATACCCAGAAAACTATGATTTCGATATTGTTTTTGATAATAAGGAGAATAGAAAGAATAAGAATATTTTAAACAAGAGACATATAGAAGGCGTTGAGGTAATCATTAAGAAAGAGGATTAGTAAAAACACTACAAAAAAGATGATCAAAAATAAAAAATTATGGACTAAATTCATAACAATTCCTCCTAAACACTTGGATATTGCATAGCAATACAGGAGAAAATATTAAAGGACATCTTAGCTTTGTGCAAAATCTTTTTTTGATGGAGGTATTAATATGATGAATTTTTTAGGTTTTGGTAAAGGTGATGACAATGAAGATAACGGCAGCACAAACAACACAAATGATACAACAAATGAGGGAACTCTTCAGCTCCGTGAAGAACAATTAGAGGTAAATAAGGATAGAGTCCAAGCGGGAGAAGTAACTTTAAGCAAGGATGTTATTGAAGAACAAAAATCCATTGATGTCCCTGTATCTCATGAAGAAGTTGTAATTGAGAGAACATCATTTGATAATAAACAAAGTGATACACCTATTACTTCAGGTGAAACCATTACTATTCCTGTAAGTGAAGAGCATGTAAATGTCAACAAGCGTACAGTATTAACAGGAGAAATATCAGCCCATAAGCAAGAAGTAGAAGAAACAAGACACATAGATGAGACAATAAAAAAGGAAGAAGCACACGTAGACTCTACAGGTGATACTAAGGTAATAACAAAATAGAAGAGCATAGCAATAAAGCTGCGTATTAGTACAGAAACACCTCTCAAATCAAATAGGTTTGCGGGGTGTTTTTTAAAAATCAAACAATTATATGAATCTAATTGTAAAGGAGCCGAGAAAAATTATGTCTAGAAAGATAAAGCTAAATAAAGAAAAAAACAGTACAACCAGAAAAATCATTATGGGTGCGTTAATAGGAGGGGTTATTGGTTCGGCCCTAAGCTTACTTAGCAATCTGGGGTTCCCAGCAATAACTACTAGCGGAATGATAACATTGGTTATATTAGGTGCGTTAATAGGCGTTGTTATTGAGATATTATTTGCCTTATCACATAGAGACGGTATAACAAAAGAAATGCTAAATGATGAAAGTAGACAACCTTTAAGAAAGGCGTTTAAGAATGCAGGAGATAGCGCTCGACTTCAATTGCGAAAGGAACAGCTGGAAATTTCAAAGGAATTGGTGCAAACAGCAGATGTGATCTCTCACAAAGAAATCATTACTGAAGAAAAGACAATTACAGTACCAGTAACACGTGAGGAGCTAGTAATTGAAAGAAAAGATATGAAGAATAGCAATTCTGATGAGGAATACACTGAAATAATGCGGATACCTCTTACTGAGGAGCAGCTAGATGTTA